>NZ_FOYZ01000038.1 GCF_900112775.1 Anaeromicropila populeti | reverse complement strand
GTTTTTCTGCCATCTCAATTCTCCTCTTCTTGTATTTATTATATATCAAAATCCTTGAGAATAGGGTGGCAATTTTTATTATACAACATCAAAACGGGATTTGCTTGAATTCTTTACATGATAAAGCTTTTGATCGAGGGCTGATTACAATTACACAGGATTTTCGGATTTTGGTCTCCAATGCTGTAATACATGCTGAGATGGATGAGAAAACCAGAGGATGGTTTATGAGTTATAACCACAGGCAGATATGTCTTCCAGATAAATTCTTACCAGCAAAAGATTTTATTGAATACCATAATGATATGATATTCCAGAGGTGATAATGTGGATAATCTCACTCCTCAGCAACGACAAAAGAATATGAAACGTATAAAAGCTAAAGATACGGCAATCGAGATGATTCTAAGGAAGGCTTTATGGGCAAGAGGATATCGTTACAGAAAAAATTATAAAAAGCTTCCAGGTCATCCCGATATTGTTTTTACAAAATATAAAATAGCCATATTCTGTGATGGAGAGTTTTTTCACGGAAAAGACTGGGAGGAAATGAAAGTCCGTCTCCAAAAAAGTAATAATAGTGATTATTGGCTTAGGAAAATTCCCAGAAACATGGAGCGTGACGAAGAAGTGAATAAGCAGCTCCGTAATTTAGGCTGGTCTGTCTTGCGGTTCTGGGGAAAAGATATAAAAAAGGATCTTAATGGATGCATCAAAACGATAGAAGAGCATATTTTCTGTAATAAAATAGGTGAGGATATTATCACAAAAGATGGAGAGGATTAAGATGATAATTAAGATAATTGATTTAATCAAAGGGCTCCAGCGGTTAAGCTAAAGGGAGTATGTTGGTGTGCTTTGGCGGTTGGTTGGAGTGAAATGTGTTTATGGTTACTGTGCTGGGGAAGAGAAATTAAATTATTTTATGGTGGTGGATAATTTATGAATATTGAGATGAAATATTTTAATGTATATTATTATTGTAATGTTGTCAGTAATATAATTCAATATCAGACGGAAGAGTTTCTAGTGAATTTATCGGAGTTTTCTCATTTGTATATAGAATCTATACCGGAAAATTACAAAAAAGAATCAATACTGATTCTTTTTTGTCAATGGGCAGCTGGCAATATTATGGAAGAGGATATGTTTGATGACATAAAGAGCTTGAATCAACAAATTGAAAAATTAAATAGTCAAAGAAATGAAAATATATGTGATAATTCGGATATAGATGATCTGCATAATTTTTTTGATTTGGAAGGTGAAAATAAAAAATATCATGGTTTGTTAAAAAAACACGAACAGTTTAAAAAGCAGAATATTATTAGAGCTATATGGTCAGAAGGGGCTGAATATACTCTTCAAATAGATAAAGCACTCAAGTTTTACTTTGACCATGAACCCCAATTTACTGAGTGGTTATTGGATAGCGATGAAGAGCTGATAGAAGATATTTTATATGAATATTTGGGAGAATTAAAATTAACGGGTTGGTATGAAGCTGTAATGGAGAAGATCGCTCATGAGATGTTTTATATATTATTTCTGAACAGAGAGTTTTTATTAAAGTTTAATGAGTATATAGCTCGTACTCATGACAATGAATATTCCCATGTATATACTCCTAAATGGGTAGAGAGGGCAGTGTTTCATCGAGATAGAGGCAAGTGTACTTTTTGTAGGAGAGATTTGACTTCAGTATATAGTGTGATGGAGGAACGGGGGCTGCATTATGATCATATCGTTTCTTTAGAACAAGGGGGCATAAATGATGTGTCAAATTTGCAATTGTTATGTGATAAATGTAATTTAAGTAAAAGTACAGGTGTGAGAACTAGTGACATATATCAAAATTGGTTTGATATATTGGATGATAAACAGTAAAATGTGTTTCAGATAATAGATAATAAATATATAATGGTGACCAACTTTGAATAGGGATGAAAAATTAATAGATATTATTGATATTAGAGTATAAATAAGAGAGTTCAAGAGTGGAAAAAAGTGAAGTGAGTATAAGAAACAGAATAATTCACACATCTATAAAATATTAAACAATAATAAAGGGGTAATTGACCCCTTTTGCTATGTAGTATAAAAATTGTATTTCACCGCACGTTGAGAGTGTTGTGTTGATGTGTGCGTCCAGCCAAGCTGGCAAATGCTAACAGGTGAAAGTCCTGTAGAGGTAAAGGTAGGGAAGCCTCTTAGTCAGTAACCAACGTAG
>NZ_FOYZ01000016.1 GCF_900112775.1 Anaeromicropila populeti | reverse complement strand
AAATATCATTCTCCATTAATAACTGTTTATTTTCTTTACGAAGGCGAATCAACTCATTTTCTTCGTCAGTTCTGTTATCTTTAGCCTTAAAAGAACCTGTATTACCATAGTCATTTGTCCATTTCACTACTGTTGATTTAGCCAGTTGATATTCTCTAGCTATTTCTGCTGCTGGTTTACCATTTTGCCTTAATGCGACTATTTGCTTTTTAAAATCATCGGTGTAATTTTTTACTTTTCCTGCCATGATAGTTATCCTCCATTTTTCTCATTATATCATGACCGAATATGATTTGTATAATTTATTATAACCTATTCAAGATGCAGTTTCCATTGGCATCGTATTCGTAGGTTGTCTCATTTCCATTGGCATCCACTGTTTTCATCAGTTCCCCAAACAGGTTGTACTCATACGACCAGGTATTTCCTAGCGGATCTTTTTCACTAATTAAATGACCCGCCTTGTCATACTCATAGCTGGTGGTATGTCCTAACCCATCCTTTACACTGGCTAATTTCCATACGTCATTATACGTATATAATTCATAGGTTTCGTCTGGAAAAATCTTTCGATGCAGTTTACCATTGGGGTAATATTCAAATCGAGTAATAGCACCTTCACTATTCATGATGGTGGTTACCTGGTTGGTGTGATCATACGTATAGGTTAATGAGGTATTGTCCGCCGCCGTGGTTTTTACTACATTTCCAGCAGCATCATATTCCGTACTAAGAGCAGTTCCATCTGGATTAATGGCTTTTGTCGTTCTTCCCTCCCCATCATATTCATAGGTAAGTTCACAGCCATCCGCATACCGTTCCTTGGTCAATAGATTATTGGCATATGCAAAGGTAGTAGTATTTCCTCTGGCATCGGTTCTGGTTGTTTGATTTCCAAAGCAGTCATAGGTAGTGCTTACTATGCCTCCAGCAGCATCCTTTTCCTCTATGACACGATTTAACGTATCATAGGTGTATTCCGTACGATTCCCTTCTTTATCCTTTACTGTTTTTACATTTCCAAAGTCATCATAAGTATAGGTTGTTTCATTGCCAAGATAATCTTTTTCAGCAACCAACATCCCTTTTTCATAGGAAAAATACTTTACTCCCTTTCCTTCCACCTTTTGCTCCAGAAGCTGTCCGTTTTCATTATACTTAAATTGTGTCTGAAGCCCTAACTGATCCGTCACCTTTGTCTGAAGATTTTGCTCATTATACTCATAGGTGGAAACACTTCCGTCACTTCCTGTAATTTGAATGACATTTCCATTGGAATCATAGGACATATGGGTTTCTTTCAAGAAAGCATCTCTTACCACCGTTCTGCGGTTTTCGGAATCATATTCATAATAAGTAGTATTCCCTTCCCCATCCTTTTCACTGACCAGATTTCCGTTCCAGTCGTATTGAAAATACGATGTGCTTCCATTCTGATCCATTTTCATTTCCACTAAATCCGCATAGTTGGTTTTAACTTTGATTACCTTTCCGTTTCGATCCGTAATGGTCACCACCGTACTACCCCATTGTCCATTATCTTCATAAGAAAAGTATGTTAATGGGGTATTGGCATCTGCATCATCTTGCGTAAGCACCCTGCCTGACTCGTCATAGGTATTGGTCATATAGGTGCAATTTTCTGAATTGGTGACGGTTACTATTTTACCATTCTCATAGGCATATGTGGTGGTTTCTCCTAGTGGATTGGTGATGGAGGTTAAATACTGATCCGTATACGCAAATGAAGTTTTTCTTCCGTAATCGTCACTTACCTCTGTAATCAATCCCTGACTATTATAATTCATAATAAGTCTTTTCCCAGATACAGGCTCAGTTACAATGGTCTGTTGTTCTAACTGCTCAAAAAGTACACTTCTGTTTTGTGCATCCGTAATCTTAGTTAACTTGCCGTCTTGATTAAATTGGAAAACATCTCTATTTGGTCCATAAAGAGTATATGTTCCACTTTCACTTCGCTCCAGCTTATACTTTGACATCCCTGCACTAATACAGCCAAAGGTTACTGCTCCTTCTGCATCTGCTTCTTCCAACATAATCGTACTATCAATAATTACCCCATGAACCGTCCTGTTAATGGCATTTTCAGGAATAAACGTAATATTGCTGGAAGGTGACCAGTACAATTCTACCATTCCATCTTTTTCTTTCAAAAAGGTTTCATAGTTGTGGCTCCAGCCATATCCGAGCTGTCCTTTATTGTCTGTAATCATTGAATTATATTCCAAATCCAGTGAAATGGTTGTTAACCCCTGTAATGCCAATGCCTCATAACTGTCTAGATACGCTCCTGTCGAATAGTCCACAGGATCTGCCCACGTATTACTTTCTGCTATCACCTTCTTAATTGACTTGGAAATGTGGCTTGGTATTTCATGAACCTCCACTTTTATTCCTTTATTTGCTCCCCATGATTCAACTGCTGTATCAACTAAATCATAGTATACCTCATCTGGATCTCCATCAGCAGTAAATGCCGTCTTATATGTTCCATAAATCACATCACCTGGCTCAAAAACACCAATCTCTATTGTTTCCCCCTCATAAACAATGGGAATACTTCTTGATTGATTTACACTATTAATATGATACGTTGCTGGTACCTCATCCTCATAAACTTCTGGGGTTTGACCCTCCTTAGGAAATACAATAACCTGACTTTTACTTCCTGGACTAGCATAATTTCCAAAAGTTGTCTTTAAGTTATAATATGTCTTACCAGAATCATTTTTTAATTGATATTGTACATAATATTGTTCATTAATATAGGCACTAGCTTGTGGCATAATACTAAGCACCAAACCCTTACCAGATTCTTCGATTTCTAAATTATAATCTGATTTAAAGTTAGCACTAACAGGTATATTAAAAGGCATTAGTGTTCCATTAAATGCAGCACTTAATTGATAAGATCCTGACTTATCTCCTTTTACATACCAAGATACACTTTCTCTCTGTTGTCCATAAATAGTTCCCATATCTTGCTTTAATGTCTGCTCCTGCTTGGTACCTGCAAAAGAAACTCCATCTGGCAATTCTAATGTTGCATTTGCATTTAGTATGGAAAAGTTAGCACTTGCATTATTTAAAACACCCAGCTCCACTGCGTAAATATCCTTTAACCATGAAATTCCCGCAGATGTATGAAGATATACTAATATCGGAACATCCTCTTCTCCATCGCCAGCATTTGAGGACGGCTTTTTCACTCTTTCTACATGAAGTGTCTCTATTACCGTTTGTTTATCTTCCTTCGGCTTATCTGTTTCTGAAGTATCTTCTATTACGTTAACTGTTTGTCCAATTACTTGAAATTCATACTCTACTGGTAGTGGCTGCTGTGCAAATGTCAAAGTAACCGAAAAACTAAAGCTGTCATAATTTTCTGGGTCTGACAAATCCACTCCTGCCTCAAGCATTTCTTGAATTTCCATCCTGTGCCAAGTTAGATCTCCTACCACCAAATCTCCACTTTGCAGAGTAATGGACATTTTCACATGACTCTCTGGAGTAATGGTCAACAAATCCTCCTTGGGAAGATAGCCTTGCTTATATGCCGCAACCTTATATGTTCCTGACTCTACACTAAGCTTTACATATCCACTATAATCTGCCCGATACGTTTCCGTTTCTCCCCCTAAAAGCTGAATACAAAAATACGCATACGGAATTGGATTATTACTTTCATCTACTACCCTTACTTTCGCACTTCCCGCATCTTCTGCCGGGTAAATCGTAACACTGGTGCTGGCAGATGCCTGATTTCCCTTCTCATCCTCCACCGTTAAAGTTACACTATAGACTCCATCCTTGTCATAGGTATAAACAGGCTGTGAACCATAAAGAATAGTTCCATCTCCCATATCCCATTTATACTTTACGATTCCTACATTATCAGTAGAAGCTGTACCATCAAAACCTAATTCCATTCCTACAATACCAGACAGATTTTCTGCAATACTTGCAACTGGTTTAATTACGTCATTATCAAGAGGGATTCCCTCCACCACATTGCTCTCACTGCAATTTCGACAGGAATCATAGAAACAAACCTTGTAGCTATAGGATATATTAGGAGTAACCTCCCAGTCATCATAAGAAGTTCCTGTTCCCTTTTTAATACAGCTATAATTTTCCTCACTCTCTACCTTTCGATAAATCTCAAAATATGCAAAATCATTTTCTTCTAGCTTTGCCCAGGATAACTCCATACAATAATCCTTTGGCGTTAGAATTACTTCTGGCGCAGATGACGCATCTGTATCAAGGGAATATTGATACGTAACATAATCACTTTGATTTCCATTTTTATCTGTTACCTTTACTCGGAAATCATACAAACCATCTGATAACTGCTCCGTCATCCATGTAGTTTTTAATAAATAACTTTTACCATCTACTGTTGAAGAGGCAATTACGTTCCAGCCTTCACTGCCTTCCGTTTCGCCTTTATACTCCAGCAAAATACTTCCCAGGCAAGAATTATCTAATGCCAAAATAGAGATAGACGGATTTTCCCCTACACTTGTTCCATTGGATGGGGAAAAGCTTCTAATTGCAGGTGCCTGCCCATCTGCTTGTACGGTAGCAACTACTTCCTCTGAACGTGCCCCTTCATTTCCTGCAATATCAACTGCTGAAATACAATAATAATACACACCCTCATACTCTACATCTGTATCATAATAATTTTTTGATGTACAATTTTCTTTTAATAAAGAATATTCTCCATTTTCTGATTGCTTTCTATAAATATGATAGGAACTGATATCTGTCTCTGTACTGCTATTCCAGGTAAGGGCTACATAACCATCTTGTCCTGTCACATGAAATTCACTGACTGGTTCAGGTGCTGTCCTATCAATTTTATACAGCGAAATAATTTCTTCCCCATTTATCAGTGCATTTTTATTACCTGCCAAATCATACGCTTCAAATTTTACATAGATATCACCCTCATCCAATTGGGAAATGTCCCAATCGTAATAAAGAGTCGTATCTGTTTCACCGTTTTGTGCTTCCACTGCTGCAAGCTCTGTCCATTCCACCTTATCTTTTGAGAAACTAAATACAACCCTATCGCATCCACAATTATCTATGACACGGGCTCCTAATTGTATTTTATTTTTATAGTAAGAAGATACGGGATAAATTCCTTTTATTACTGGTACGGATTCATCCGCAGATGTTGTAATGGCAACCTCCTCTGACGGAGTTCCCCGATTGCCCGTTTTATCGTAACCTACTACACGAAATGTGTACTCCGTATTAGCCTTAAGGTTCTGGACATACATGCCTAATGTATCGGAAACCGTTCCAACACTTGTAAATACATCTCCAAATTTCTGTTCCACCATAAAATAAGCAAAATCATCTTCTTCCACATCTGCCCATTTCAAAAGAACATTATTTGAAGTTGCTGTTACCTCTTGTATTTGAATTTTAGCAATTCCTGTATTGTCCAGGACAAAAATACCCATACTTCGTTCTGCTGTATTTCCACTTATATCAGTGGCCACTGCTTTTATATAATAAGTTCCATCTGCTATCCCTGTGGTGTCCCATTTAAAATAAGCCTTCCCACTTGTTTCAATTGTCCCAATCTTTATAAAATCAGGCTGGTCAGAAGCAACATAATATAAGTCAATGCTTTTTACTAATATATTATCCTGTGCCACTACACAAACATCTACCCAGCCACTTACTTTTCCTCCATTTGGCGTAATAGCTGTTATGGATGGTGCTTCTAAATCTGCTGCCACTGTTGCAAAAACAGCCTCACTAAACTCTCCTGTCTGAGTAAAGTCATCCATTCCTCTTATTTTATAAGAATACGTCTGCCCTACTATGCAAGTTCTGTCTAGAAAAGAAGTACCTTCTTGCTTTGTGACTGTTCCAATCAAATGATACTCTTCTGCATTTTCTTCTGCTCTGTAGATTTCATAACTTACACAGTCCTCACTTGCAGAATCTTCCCAGGATACTGTAACGGTTCCGTTATCTGAACTGGCACTCACCCCAGAAGGTGTGTCTGGACCCGATTTGTCAATTTCATAAATAACTTCTTTTACAGAAGTATTTCCTTCTATATCATATAAAGTATACCTTACCGTATAATTTCCTGACGCTAAATATTTAATATTCCATGTTGCTTTGGCATAATAAAAAGAATCATTATATTCTTGCTGTCCAATTGGCACCTGCACAATATCATACCAGACCTGATCCAAGCCGCAGTACTCAAAAGTCACTTTATTACCTGTTCCTGCTTTCTGAAATAAAACCTGTAATGTTACAGCATCTCCCCCAATTCTCTGCCCATCTTCGGGAAGCGTTGAATTAATAGAAGGATCCAGAATATTTCCCGTGACAGAAGTACTTAATTCAGAATAATTTCCTGAAGTATCAAAAGCTCTCACCTGATACTCATAGGAGGTTTCCTTTTGTACATCGGTATCCTTAAAAACATTATTACTAGTCACTGTTTTATAATATGCACCGTCGCGAAACACCTCATAGCCTGCTACTCCCGTATTATCCTGTGCATAGCTCCAGACTAAGGTAATAGAGCTGCCTGTTGCTGACTGAATTTCCAAACCTGACGGTACGGTTGGTGATTCTTCATCTTTTAAAGTAGCTGCATATACTTCCTCCGATGGCTCAGATAAATTTTTCTTTGCATCAAATGCATATATCGTATATCGGTATGTTGTATTTGGCTTAAGTGACATGTCTTTAAAATATGTCACACTGGTCCGGGCAACTTCTGTTCCATTCCGATATATGATATATCCCGTAACCATTTCATTATCCGTTGCAGCCGCCCACGACAACTGAACAGAATTTACAGAAATACTGTTTACAAGGACTCCTGTAACCTTGCTGGGTGCTTCTGCATCCTGCATTTCTTCGTTTAAAATATTACAAAGGCTATGTACATCTGCACTAAACGAATACGTGTCATTTACATTACGTGTTAAGGTTAATTTATTAAAGTGATTTGCTGTATTCTTAAAGGAAACCATCTGAACGTAATAAGTTCCCCATGAAGTTGGCTTACCACTTAAAATAGTTTCATGGTTACCCGAAGCAACAAATGCTGTGCCATTACTCGTTGTCTGCATAAAATCGCCCTGCACTTCCAACACACCATCTGTCAAATATCCAGTCTGATTATAATTGGTTGAAGATGTAAAGATATTTCCTACAAATACATAATCAGCTGTGTGATCCATTTTAAAGTACCCATAATAGGTAAAATTATTAGTACAATATAATTTACCCCCATTGATGTAAAGGGTACCACCCGATTGTATATAATTTTGAACCGAAAGACTAAACCCATTTAAGTCAGCCTGATACATGGCAGACAGACTTCCTTCTATTGTATAATCTGCTGTCAATTTTACGTTGGAATACAATACTACCGAGCCTCTCCACACAGTTCCGTTCAGATTGTTCAATGAGGCAATATATAATTCACTTCCAGATACCCTGCCATTTATCTGCGAAGCCTGTCCATTTACATATACTAAAGAACGAAAATTTACACCTTCTTCACTTACGTTATTAATTTCCAAGTTTTGGAAATGAGAAGCTGTTCTGCCACTGGAATAAAAATATACTGTTTGTAATTTATCTCCACTAAAAATAGTTTTATGCTGGTCAGAGGTATTAAAATTGTACCCACTAGAAGCCTCCTCTGAAAAATTACCTTTTACCTCCAAAATACCATTGGTCAAGTACGCTGTATGATCCTTAACCGATTCTGTGACAAAATCGCCTTGCACCAATACATAGTCTTCTGGCTTTGTCATATTCAGAATTCCCTTACTATCTGAAAAAACCTTATTATTTTCACTATCTACCGTATACTCCTGAATTCGATAGTCCCCTTGAACCAGAAGCTTACCTCCATTGACGAGAACCGTTCCTGCACTTTGATAGAAGTTACCCTGTATTTCTAGAGTATGACCATTCAGATCTAGTTCTCCTCCCACTAAATGATAATCTCCTCCTATCACCATATCTTCTTCTAGTTTTGTACCAAACATTCCATTATGAGCATACGTAATTTCATATCCATTATCGATAAGCTGATTACAGTAAATAGGCTGCATTGCCATAATACCATTTGGATACTTTTTATTGATCACTACCTTATTAAAATAAGAATTTATAGATGCTATTGTAATGGTTTGGAGTCCATCCCCACTAAAAATGACCGAATGGTTATTTGCTGCTTGAAAATCTGAGGATGAATTATGATATACTTGGGTGAAGTCACCCTTTAGTTCCATTACCCCATTTGTCAATACTACAACTCTGCTGCCTCCATATCTCTGATATCCTCCAAACACTGTATTTCCTTCCACCAGAAGATAGTCCTCTGCATTTCCCATGTAGAGCCCACCATATCCCGTAGTTGAGAAATTTCCTTTACAATAAAGCCTGCCTTTTATAAAATCCATATTAGATGTTATCTCTACAGAACCATTTACCGTTAAACTACATCCGCTTAAACCAAGATAACTATGAACCTTCAAATCACCTGTTACTTCCAAATCCTGTGTTAATGTAACTGTACTCATTACATACAGTGAACCATGAAGCAGATTATTTTCTGCCTCAAACCCAGTTAAAGGATAAATCAATCCCTTGACTTCTCTTCCATAATCATTTATTTTTCCTGCAACATACATCTTTTCAAAATACACATTTTCGTTTTCCAACTCTACATTTTGAAAAAGTAATGTAGTATTGGTACTACAGTTAATATTTTGTCTTTCTGTTCCATTAAATCGAACTAAAAAGCTTTCTGTTGGAGTAAATGAACTATTACCCCATATTGAGCCACTTATAAAATCTCCTTTTGCACAAAAAGTACCTGCTGTTAATAATCCACTCTGCTTCATTCCATCGGCATAGAAGTCTCCACGAACCTCAACGTAATCATTTGCATTTTGCATGACAAGCACACCATAGCTTCCACTATAGGCTGTATCTGATATTTTTCTCTGTATGCGGTAATCTTCTTCTACAATTAATTGTCCTCCATTTATCTTTACTATACCGCTGCTTTGAATTAATGTACCCTTTATACTTAATTTGTGCCCATTTAAATCAAGAGTTCCCCCAATTAAATACAAATCACCTTCTATCGTTTCATCTTGCGTTAACGTCCACCCCAATCTGGATTCTTCCCCGCCACTTTTACTAGTTATAGGATGTCCATTGTCAATCAGCTCATTGGCACGAATTTCATTTTCAAAATAAACTCCCTTCGCATTTTGTATTTCCAGTTTGTTAAATGTAGAATACAAATACCCAAAGCTTACTGTTTGTTTTTCAGAACCACTTAAAATTGTCTTATGTGATTCTGTGGCAACGAACTTATAAGTTGACGGACTAAAGTTACCCTTTATTTCAAGAATTCCATTTGTCAAATACCCCCAGCTGTATGTACCATATGTTAAATTTCCCTGCACAAAAACATACGCTTCGCTTTCTGTCATTTTTAAACCTCTGTTACCCGAAGAGCTATAAGTTATTCCCAATGACATATTTCCATAACAATACAGTTTTCCTTTTCCAATATCAAAATTTGCATTTGTTGCTGTAATAGATCCATTGACTATCAGGTTATAGTTATTTAATACCAAAGAAATTGCAAAATAGCTGGATATTAATAATAAATCTCCATAAATTTTCAAATCCCCAGTTAATTCATAGGATTGGGTTAATTTTATACTTCCATGATATTCATTATTTGCAAAGGATGTTGTATATCTTATTTCCAAAGAACCACCAATCGGTTTTCCTCCATCCTCCACCATTCCTTTTACAACGGTACTGCTTAGTGTAACGCCCCCTTCTGAGGTATTTGTCACCTGTAGATTTTGCAGAATTGGACCTGTAACAGACTGGCTGTCTGCCCCACATACTATAGTGATATGACTTCCAGCAGACTCAAAGTAGCCTTGAATATCTTTTTCTACTTCTAATTTACCATTCGTTAAATAGGTGACATGACTTTTAGTCGATTGCATGATAAAGCTACCTTGAATATGAACTCTGTCTTCCTCCTGCTCCATATCAAGAATACCGCTGCTGCTGCTATAAGTATCACCGCTTTTCGATTGTATCCGATAGTCACCTGTAACATGTAACGTACCACCATTAATATTGACTGTTCCACCACCCTGAATCAAATTACCTTGTACTTCTAAAACGTGTCCATTTAAATTTAATTCTCCTGATATCAGGTATAAATCTCCTTCGTAGACTTCATCCTGATTTAGTGTCCAGCCTACACTTTCTCCATTGTTATACTTGCATATATTCCCATTTGTAATTAATGTTGCTATATTTACAGCTGTCTTAAAAAATACTCCCTCGTTTTCATTTTGAATTTCAACAATATTAAGCTTACAATTCATAGAATCAAAACTAATGGTTTGTAGTGCCGTTCCACTTAATATCATTTTGCTATTGCTGTAACAACCTACCCCACTGGAGGATGCCCCAATTTGCGTTACATCACCCTTTACCTCCAAAATTCCTTCATAGCCAGAAAGATACCCATTTAGCTCTAAATTGTGATTTACACAAATATAGTCATTGGCACTGGTCATATTTAATCTTCCATAGACAGTTTCTGTCATATTGTCACAACTAAAAGAACCATTTTCTGGTGTTAATGTTCCACTTATTGTAACATTACCATTTACAATAAGAGAGTGTCCGTATAAATATAATTTGGAATTTATTGTCAGCTCTCCGTTTATTTCTATATCTGAACGCAAAGAGGTTTCAACATCTACAATCACATCTGCATTTATAACATTGTTTTCTGGTTTTGTTGTATACAGTAAACGAACTTTCCCTTCCAAGGTATTTCCATTGGTTTTCAGACTATGTGTAATGGGAATTGGAGTCTTAAACACAACTCCAGCCTGATTTGTAATTTCCAGATTAGAAATATAATTTTGATCTGCTAACGCTCTCAAAATATTTACTGTCTGAATGGTAGTTCCACTTAACAAAATCTTATGGTTTTCCCCGGGGCTAAAGGCTTTTGGATTTGATAAAATGTCTATGTCCCCTTTTACTTCTAGTAGTCCATTGGTCAGATTATTTACACTTAATGTACGACAGCAAAAATTACCTTCCACCACTACATGGTCATTTTCATTTATCATTTCTAATATACCAAGACTATCGCCATACGTCTTTGTTTCTCCAGCTGTCAGCCTTGTTGCTAAATAACAATCTCCTTGAACGGTTAATGTTCCGTTATTAGGAGACACTTTTCCCTGGTATTGCACAAGGTCGCCCGTTATAGTAAGAGAATGTCCATTTAAATCTAGATCTCCACCCTTTAAAACCAAATCGCCAGTTATGGTTTCATCTTCTGTTAATGTCCATCCAAATGTTCCCTCATCATAGGTTAAATAGGTAATATTCGTCCCATTTCTATTTATGCTTTTATAATAAAGCATTCCATCTACTAGAATACCCTCCGGATTATTTAAGGTAAGCACATTAAAATAACTTCTTTCATTTACAAACTTAACTGTCTGAGCTGTGGTTCCATTTAAAATAGTTTCAAATGTATTATAGGGATAGAATCCACCATAATAATAGGTAAACTCTGCATTTCCCCCTATTTCCATTACCCCTGCACTTAGCACAGAAGAGGAGCTTCCAAATGATAAATTACCTGCTATTGTTATCTTATCTGAAGGATTCGTTAAATTTAAATACCCGTTGGTATCCGTTTTAAAGTTTCCCTCACAAAGTAAATATCCTCTGTTCACTACAATAGTTCCACTATTTACAGTGACATCTCCATGTACCATTAAACGGTATCCTTGAAGGTCTAATTTACTCCCCGACGTAATAATTACATCTCCTACCTCCATATTCTCCGTTAAGGTTAAATTAGAGGTGATTTTTAACTCCTCATACACAACCGCAGATACTTCATTGCTTGTACAAACTACCGCTCCTTCCGTATCCTTTGCCTCTACCTTATAAAGATAATTTCCAGCTGTCGAAACAGTATCTTCATAGGTCAGATCTGTTATATTCTCAATAATTAATTCATTGTTTCGATATACAGAATACGTATAGTCGGATTCTGCTCCATCTATTACACTTTCCCATTGAAGGGTCACTGCTTTACTTGTTGTTTTTACACAGGAAAGAGTAATCTGAGATATGGTGCTCTCAAATAATCTAGCTTGTGCTGGCATTGGCTCTTCATATTTCTTATCAGATCCTTTTATTCCTACATAATCTAATGGCTGTGCAAATGCCATTAGGAAAGCCATTCCAAATGAAAGGACTCTGGTTGCTATTTTTCTTTTATTTTTTATGTATTTCATACATTCTCCTTATGTTTATTTTATCTCAATGATTTCGCTGAAATTGCTAAATAATATTTTCCCATTTACCTTTTTAAATGCACAAATAATATAGTACTGATTGCCTGTCTGATTTACATTGCTAAAAAAGCAATTATCTTTTGAATTCCATATTATTGATTTCACCCGATATGTCCCATACTTACTTGCTGACTGATAAATTACATAATCATCTGCATCTAATGCTTTTTTCCAAGAAATTTTTACTATATCTTTACTAATATTATTAATTTTCACTCCTGATGGTGGTGTTGATTTAGTCCAACTACATTTCATTACACTGGAATACTTACTGTGATATTCTATCCCTGTTACAGATGCAACCGCTCTTACCTTATAAAAATACTTTTTATTACTTTTTATTGTTTTATCTATATACTTTATATTATCTACATTTTTAATTGTATCAATTTTTTTAAAGCCACCTTTTAGACTTGTGGAACGATAAATTTCGTAGCTATCTGCATTTGTTACAGAACTCCACTTGAGCATATGATAGGATAATACTTCATTATAGGCTGCACCTGTTTTTAAACTACTTAATAAAGTAATATCATTTTCAGTAATATCATTTAATCTGATAGTCCCTACTATATTTGAGAATTCACTTTTTATTGCTGGATTGCTAAAACATGGTTTTATTTTATAATAATTTTTCCCTGACACAAAAATTGACTGATCAATAAAAACTGTTTCGCTTATGTATTTTACCAGCGTATATGTACCGTATTCTTCACTTGAACGATATACCGCATATTGTTCTGCACCTTCAATTGCATTAAATCGAAGTTCACTATATCCTCCAGGATGTTCAATTACTGTAATAACCAGTTTATCAGGTTCTGGCTTTTCTGATGCAATAGGAATTGTTGCTGTTGGCTGTGGAATCACTGTTGGCGTTGGTATTGGCAACGAAGCCACATACTGATTTACATTTTTTATATTTCCATTTTTGTCATACTCATACTCAATATAACTTCCATTTTCATATGTTACTTTTATTAATCGATTTAATTTATCATATTCATACTTTGCCGCATGCACTCTAACAGATAACTGAACCATTACAACACAAACAAGTCCAACTATTAATGACTGAAATACTTTTTTCACTCTTCTACTCTCCTTCTAAATATAATTCATTTTCATTATATTATAGAATACGCTCCAAATTCAATAGCACAATTTTACTTACCAAAAAGCAGGCCAAGACCCCTTCGGTTCCTGCCCTGCCGTCATTTCAGCCCATATTCCCTTCCTTCATTCAAGTTCGTTTGGTAAACAAACTATCACCTTAACCCTCTTTATAAAAATCCAGTGTATCCAGAATGTCCTGCGGAATATCTACATTATCCTTTTCCAACGCCCTTTTCCTTTGTTCCAGTTCCTTCACCTTCAAGCTGCGTTCCCTCTCAAACCGAAACATGGCCTCTGAAAAAATAGGCTGTACCGCAATTCTTTCCCGTATTGCCTTTGGAAATGGAATATAAGTTGCCATAAGCGCCCGCGCCACCTTATTCAGCCGAATTTCACCATTGGCTTCTCTCATAATCCAACTCATATAATCCAGCAAAAACACTTCCCGCGTATTTCCCCTTCCTCGTACAATCTGACTCTTCAATTTTTCCTTCTTCTCAGGAGTCAAATCCCTGTTTTTCTGATAAAACTGAATATAATCATAATACTCAGACGTAAGTGACGGATACTGAATATTATTCCAAGAGCCACCCTGAATAGTTCGACATAATTCCCAACGAAACCTGCCCATTAGTTGAACTATAATATTATCTAGACTTTCCTCTGTCAGTACTGGAATTAAAAATCTGCCTGGGGTATTTCTTCTTCTTCCCGTAATCTCCTGCCACATGACACCATGACTTCCACAGATCGGTAGAAGAATAATGTCAGGAAAAATCTGTTCCATAATGTACTCTTTTTTAATTCCTTTCTCAGGCGCAGAATACAACCTCTCCCGATAAAAAATAGAATAATCCACATTTAAAAATCTGTTTAACGCCGCATTAATATCCCTGGCAGAATGAAAAGCCTTATTGATCCTTCCAAAGAATACCTGCTCATATAAAAATGGTACAAATGTAGTAATTCTTCCACTAGACACTCTGTTATTATACATAAGCATATTTTTAATCTCATATTCCAGCTTAAGCCTTTTATCATTGCTTTTCTCTTGAAACTGAGCATCGGATAATTTCATCAGCCTCTTTTCATCTCTCAGTGCATCATAATAATCTAGATCAAACTCGCTCTTTGAAGGTTCCTTATCCTCCTCATAAACCGCGTTCAGCCAGTCTCTCATAGAATAAACCTTACAAGGCTGCATACTTTCCAAATCCAGATTCAGATGATATAATTGCAAAACCTGCTCTTCGGACAATAATGTCTCATCTATAAATCCATAATTTAAAAACAAATCAATCAAATGTGACCTGTTATTTTCCTTATATGCCTTTATAAAAACCAAACCATAAATCTCATAATAGAGTTCACTAAGCTGCCGTCTTAACAGTCTTGTAAAATCCTCAGTAGAAGCCTTATCCTCTAACTTTTTAAATTTTAAAATCTCCTCTTTAAAAAGCAGTTGTTTTTCTTCACTAATCTCAGAATACCGCAGAATTTTTTCCAGAGAATTTTTTAATTCCTTCAAAATTTCTTCCTTATTATCCTCCGCTTCCTCAATGGCAAGTTCCTCGCCAGACGAAATACTTGTCCCAGAAAGAACCTCATAGTAGCTCTTTTCTAAATAATCGTGATTCACAGATATCTCAATACCAGCAGCATTTTTCACAGCTACTTCCACTGCATTAATTTTATCAATTAAACGCTCAATTATTTTTCCTACTTCGCCCCTGCGCTTTAGATTCTCACCAGTTGTCCCTGACATATCTGAATACAATTGTGCTGCCTTTTTAAAAAAACAAAGGTCATCTTCTGACAGCAAACACTCCATAACTTCAAATATGTAGCAGGTCAGTGCAGAACATTCCTGATACAGACTTTGAAGTAAAACCGCTTCCTCTCTTACATGATGCATACAAATAATCCTGTTTTCAAAATAAGCCTTGTGTACTTCAACAGGGATTTTACTGCACTGGCAATAATATTCCAGCAGCATGTCATCTATTTCATCCACAGATATATACTGTTCCAACTCATCTATAACGGGAATTGACTTGCTTACATAACCACTTTTAATACCCTCCATCAGATACCTCTGATAATGTAACTTTATAAAATTATAGAATTCAGATGCTATTTTGGTCAACTCAGTTTTCACCTCAGCCAGTCTGGCTATTAAACGGCTCAAGGAGGCAGTCATCAGTCCACAGTAATCCTTATTAATTGCCAACACATCCTCTAAATCATCTTCCATTTTAACAGGAAAAATATATACTACAACATCTTCCTGTGCAATATAAGAAGACTGATATCTATTGGAAAAAATATCAATTACTCCTATAAACGCTCCGGACTGGACATAAGTACAGATTCCTCTATTCTGTATTAGCACTTTTCCGCGAATTACGATCCCCACCATATCCGCTGCATTATTTTCTTGAAAAATACAGCCGCCTTTTGATATTTGATTTACAGCATTTATTTTTAATTCCTGCACTATGTCATACCCTCCATTTCGCTATACACTATCTTAATTATATCAGTATTTTAGATAAATAGAAAGAGTAAGAAGTCCTATATTCTGCATATTAATTGCCTTTACACAAATAAAAGTATACACATAAGCTTCTTGCCTACATATATACTTCCTCATAATACATTATTTTATTTATATAATAAATCCGTGCATTTTGCTTTGTATTTGCCTCATAGGCGTTACCTCTACAGTTAACTCAGTCCCAGCTACCTTACGGCACACAGGAGATTTTGCTTAGTGCTGCTCCGTTCCCGACCTGACACGGTTCACAAATTCCTGTTGCGCAAGACCAAAACGTCAACGCCACTTATAAAGGGCAGCCCTACAAAAACAAATCCTAGGCAAAATATCACCCCTGCTATAGCGGATTGCAGGTTCAGGGCACCGCTAACTCCCCGGCTGCACGGAAATTCTATGACAATTCCATTGCTTACACATTTTTAAGCGTAAGTATAGTATACGCATTCTAGCGCCTTCTGTCAAGAGTAAAAATTTTACTAATCATCAATTATTTCTTCTTTACCCTCAATTCTCGAAAAAATTCTTGCAGTAAGGCCGTACACTCTTCTTCTAAGACTCCATTTGTAATCTCTACCTGATGATTAAACCGCTCCACCTGCAACAGGTTTAGAACAGAACCGGCACATCCTGCCTTAGGATTCATACTGGCAATTACAACCCTTGGAATCCGTGCCTGCACAATGGCGCCAGCACACATCTGACATGGTTCTAATGTTACATACATAGTACATTCCTCTAATCTCCAGTCTCCCACTATCTTGCTCGCCTTATTAATTGCCATGATTTCTGCATGTGCCAGCGGATTTTTCTTAGAATTTCTCTTATTATATGACCGGGCAATTATCTTTTCATTCATGGTTATTACACAGCCAATAGGGACCTCTTCCAGCTTGTACGCTTTTTTTGCCTGTTTTAAAGCCTCTCTCATAAATTTTTCATCCATATTAATCACCTTTTTCCATTACAATCTAGACAGAACTTTTATTATAGCTTATCATAGAAACAAAAATATTTCAAACGAGGTGAGTCTTTGCTTATTGATGGAATACAAAAGGTTACGCTGTTAGACTATCCTGGACACATAGCCGCAACTCTTTTTTTAGCAAATTGTAATTTTCGGTGTCCATTTTGCCATAATAGAGATTTAGTTCTTACACCTGAACACCAAAATGCCATAACACTTGACGAAGTAATTTCATTTTTAAAAACTAGAATCCATATTCTAGAGGGTGTCTGTATTACAGGAGGCGAGCCAACTCTTAACCCTGAGCTTTCTTTTTTGCTAGAAGAAATAAAATCACTTGGCTTTTTAGTTAAACTAGACACAAATGGATCAAATCCAGATATTTTGCAGCATTTGTTAGAAAGGAATCTTTTAGATTATATTGCCATGGACATTAAAAACGCAAAAGAAAATTATTTTAAAACCATTGGTAAATTAAATTTTAGTTTACAGAATATTGAAGATTCTGTTACAATAATTATGAACTCTGAAATTTCATATGAATTCAGAACTACGATTGTAAAAGAACTGCATACACAACATGACATAGAGGAAATTTCTCACTGGCTTGCAGGAGCAGAAGCTTATTATCTTCAAAACTTTCAGCCCTCCGAACAGGTCATTTATCCTTTCCTGCATGCTCATACAAAGGACACCCTGGAACAATTTTGCCAGGTTGCACGGAAAGAAATAGAACATGTTGAAATTCGAGGAATATAAAATGCAAGAAGCCTCTGCCTCTTGCATTTTATCAAAGGAAACATCCCAACTGACAGGAGGAATCTATAAATGGAATATACCTCAACTCGTTTAGTATTAAAAACCCTCACTCCAGAATGGGCTCCCTCTGTCTTAGATTTCTATGCATCAAATAAAGAGACCTTTGAACCATGGGAACCAGTAAGAACCTCTAATTTTTATACGCTTTCGTACCAAGAAGCCCTATTAACCCATGAAAATAATGCCTTTTTAAACAAAATGCATATACGCTTCTGGATATTTGCAAAAGAGGAGCCATCTAAGATTATAGGAACCATTTGTTTTCATAATATTTTACGCGGCGTCTTTCAGAGTTGTATGATTGGCTATAAAATTGACCGGCAGCATACTCGATGTGGGTTTGGAACGGAAGCTGTAAGCACTGCTGTCAATTTTCTTTTTGAAAACTATGGTTTGCATCGGATTAATGCCTTTATCCATCCTTCCAATTATGCGTCTATTAGTTTCATAAAGCATATTGGATTTATTGAAGAAGGAATATACCACTCCTTTGCTAAATTAAATCAAAGTTGGGAGGATTATATCTGCTTTTATCTTTTGAATAATAAAGTGATTTTATAGAATAATCTGCTGAACCCAATATCCAAAATCACCAACAGCTGGATTGCCCCCTTTTATGGATTTAAAGCGATCAAATCCAAACATTCCTGCCATCATTTGCTCGCGATTATGAAAAATGCCTGGAACACCAATTACGTACTGAAGTTCTCCACTTGTCACTAATACTCCAAACATAATATGTCTATAATTATAATATCCATGAAGAAGAAAGCTATTATTTGCAAGAATCCATGTTTCAATTGGGAATACTCCAATATCCCTTGGCTCCATTTTTACACATACTTTAAAATCCTTTTTTGGAAATTTACTGATTTCAGGATATGTCTCAATAATTCTTTTTACGCATTCTGGATACCAATCCACTTCTGGCTCTGGACAGCACTTTCTTTCCTTTTGACAACATGATTGCTGCTCTACCTCTGGTACATTTTCATTTTCAGTTATACTTTCTGGTTCATTTGCATCATTTTCCATCTCTTGCAGTTCCATTTCCTGCTTTTCGATGTCTTGATCCGTTTCAGCCTTTTCAATCGGACATTCATATATTTTTTCTTCTGGCTTTTCTACTTCCTTACTCTCGTTTAGTATATTTACTACTTCCTGCAACCGTAAATCAATGGTATCCTTTGAAATAATGTCTTCTTGCTCCAGTTCACTTGCTTTTAGCTCGACAACCTCACTCTTTACCTCTTCTTCAATATAGTCACTTATTTTCTGCTCGATCTGATTCAGCAATCTTTCATCCTTCTTTTGAACTTCATTGCATTCAGAAAAATTTCTTAAATCTATAGGCAAATCATCCCATTGAGAACCTAGAAATTTTTCGCTGGAGGCATAAACCAAGACGCCACATATTTGTTCAATTGGATATCCACTGTTCATTAAATTCTCTGATTCTGTCTCGATCCGAAACTCTCCTGTCCCATTTTTCGGTGCTACTGTCCCCAGCTTAATTCCACGCAACATTTCATTTTTTCTTAAGAGGAAATACACTTTTAGATCACGCCCATCCAACGCCAGCGTTTTAAAATGTATTGTAACCTTACACTTTCCGTTTTTCGCTTCCACACGGCTAAATCCAATATTTCCTCTTTTTTGTCCATTTTCATAATTATATATGTAGGAAACTAATCTTTTATAATCCGCCATCTCTTCAACTCCTCATAAATATATCTATTCAAAAATATATATTCTAAAACTTTTTATATTATTCCTATTTAGAGGAATGCTATGGAGATTCTGCAAAATCTGTTTACACACTTAACAACCGTAGACGTAAATGTTATATCATTTAGAAAAAGAAGATATATACTGTCAATTTTTTTGATTAACAGTATATATCCTCAAATTAGGAACTTTAAAGATTACCGTTTAAACCGTTCCGCTCCCTTTGGTAATTTGGGCTGGTAAAGAAAAAACCAACAAGCAGAACTAACTGTCTGCTTTACCATTGCTTCTGCTGTCCAGGCTGTTATTTTTTCAGACCATTGTACTTTTTTTCCCATCATAACACCCCCTGCCCATTGGATTTCCTGATTTTTTGGGTTCAGTAACTGGTTTACTTAGGTATTTTACGATAGGCTTCCTTAACTTTTGTAAGATAAGTACGTCCTATTGGAAACTCATCTCCCGTAGATAAGTAAACGGTATCCCTGTCTACAGAGAGAATTTCATTTCTATTGACAATGACACTTTGGCTGATTCTGAGAAAGCCAGTAGTAAGCTGACCTTCAATGGAAACCAAAGAGTCTCTTGTTTCAAAGATTCCTTTTTCTGTTTTAAATATTAAGTTTTTCTGTAATTTCTCAATACAAAGAATAGTGCAGCTTCTTATTCTAATTACCTTTTTATGTACTGTAAGAATTAAAAATTTATTGTACTCTTCCGAAATCTCGCTTTCCACCTGTGCAATTGCCCGGCGGTATAGAAGTTCAAAATTTTCAGGAATTACTGGCTTTATTAAATATCCTATCGCTAAAATATCACAGGCAATTGTCTTGTACTCAGCGTGACCAGTAATAAAAATAATTGGAATATCCGCCTTATATTTTTGCAGCTCCTTAGCTATAGCAATTCCATTTCCGTCTGGCATATCAATATCTAGCAATGCAATGTCTGGTGTATTTTTTTTAATATATTCATAGAGCTTATTATCAATTTTACTAAATAAATGTATTTTAACCTCTCTTTTTTGCTTTTTACTGTACAACTCTACATATTTTTGATTAATTTCTAAGTTAATGATGTCATCATCACAAAGCAAAATGTGAAATACCTTTTTATCAAAATTATTTAGTATACTAGAATTCATGTCGCTGCCTCCTTTTTATATTTGGTATAAAACAATATAGTTCAAAGGAAAGTTCATGTACACTAATCTTTGTGATGCCATTGTTTCTTTCCGTAATATTTTTAATAATGCCTAATCCATATCCATGGTTTTCATAATCCCCTTTACTGGTAGTCAGTTTTCCGCATTGAAAATTAGGCTTGTTCTGGTAAGGATTAATACAACGTATAAAGTAACCTGTTGGTTCCTGGATAAGCTCTAAAGAAACATAACGCTGTTCTTCCTCAAGCTGCGCGCAGGCTTCCATGGCATTGGTTATAATGTTAGAAAGCAAACTGCATATTTCACTGGATGGGAGCAGAAAGTCACTGACCGTTATCATATGGGTAAACTTTATTTTCTCCTGCCTCGCCTTCTGTGCCATCAGATTCAACGTGAGAGAAACGGAACGATCCGATAGGGTGAAAACATCCTCTGCCATTGCAACATTGGTAAAAGCAGTTTGTATGTACTGAAACAAGGCGTCATATTCCTTTTGGTAAACAAAGTTTTGAATCATATTTACATGGAACGACATATCATGCTTTAAATCTCTTAGTTTGACAGTCAGATCCATAATTTTTTTTGTCTGCTCCAGTTCTTCCTCTATTTCCTTTACCCTTTTTAGTTGCTGCTGAATAAGAAATGCTATATATAGGGCAACACTAAACAAAATAAATTGAACTATACAAGACAAAATAAATACATTTATGTTGCTTTTCATTATATCTGAATGGTTAAAAATTGGAATTAACGGAATTTCTATTGCTATCATTACCAGCATAATAGGTACAATTTCTTTCCTTTTAAGTAACCCTGCTATTATTTTATTAGGCTGACAAAATACAACAAAATTGCACAAAAGAGCTAACAATATATTGGCTAATAAGGTAGTTAAAATATTCAATAAGCCAAAATCAGATACTCGATTTAATTCTGCTTGAAATACCGTAGTAATAATACCAATTGAAACTACTTCCGTTATCAATATACATAGACTAAAAATTCCTATACTAATTAATTTCTTGTAAAGCTTATTTTCAAACATAGTAGTGGTAAAGAATAAAATATAAATGGTAATAGCAACTGTAAATAACAAATCTAGTAAACCATAAGAATAGTTAAAAGCAAAATATTGTTTTATAATACCAAGTAAATAATCACCAAAAAAGACTAGGATAAACTGTACCTTCTTTTTATGAGTTGGGTGTATGGCATACATGGATTTTAGCCATACAAAAGGCTCAATTAAATAAATTAAACAAAGAGCCAAAATACCTAGAACGTTCAAAAATGCAGCCTCCTTATCCAATAATGCTATAAATGAAATTAGCAAGCAACAAAATCACTGTGAAAATTATCCAATAAAATAATATCATATTAAGACAAAACATTCAATAAAATATTGTTATTTTAGGGGTATTTAATCAAATAAAAGCAGCAACTTACATTTTATATTTGTTGAATGGTAAAATCGTCCGTTTTTGCTTATTTTCAATGTAAAATAAGCCGTTATAGCAGTTAAATAATCCTATCATATTGAAACTTTCCATTTATCTCTTATAATTGGATTTATACAAAACAGTTGAATACCTGTGACTGGAAAGCATCCAACCACACGATAATCCGGCCGCAGATTGTTTTGTATTACAACAACCCCTTTATTAGTATATCCCCCCCCCCCAGAACGTGGTTGCTGCTAGTTTTACAACCACAAGCCTGCTTACAGGACTTGGTCAAAATCCTGTGGGGAGCATGGTAGAAAGAGAAACAGGAGCAGATACATCTGAATGAAAAAAATGGATTATCGGTAGTTCTGTATGACTATAGCAGACTGTTGGGAAAAATAAAAGAATTATACGATACGCAGGAGGATTTTGCGACGGCACTGGGAATTGGACAGAAGTTTACGATTATTTTTTTAATGACAACGAGGAAAACCAGACCCCGTCAAAAGAAGTCTATTCGACGGAAGTTCTATCCACTGTCAATAATCTACTTCGTGGTTATTGTGATTTGCTTCCCTTTACCCAATCTGCAATAGCAACAATCAAGAAAAGTGAGTTGCAAAAGTCTCCTGTCTAATTGACTTATACCATCAATCAAACAGGATACTTTACTCTTATCTTTCGTTTTCTAAAAAAACATTACTTATCCTTTTTTACCTATTTAAAATCCCATCTTTACAAGCCAGGATGCCAGCCGCTCTTCTCGCACCTGTAAAGATTCTTTTCCATCATATTTCCCAAGATTAAACTCCCCTGCTATACTGCCGTCCAGCATAAAAAGAATTCGCTCTGTTCTGGCTGCAACTTTCGCATCATGCGTTACAAGTAAAATGGTTGTACCAGCTTCATTAATATTTTTTAAAATTTCCATAATCTCACGTGTAGCCTTAGAGTTCAGTGCACCTGTAGGCTCATCTCCAAATACAATATCTGGGTTATTTATTAAAGCCCTGCATATTCCTACTCTTTGCAGCTGCCCCCCAGAAGCCTGGGTAATATCATGATCTGCAAGCTGTTCAATACCCGTTTTTTTCATAAGATCCCTTGCCCTATTATTTACCATCTCACGACTGTTTTCTTTTGCCAAATAAGCAGACAAAACAATATTATCAAAAATATTTAAGTCCTTAAGAAGATGACTTTGCTGAAAAATAAATCCCATTTTATGAAGTCTAAGAGAAGACAATTCTCCTTCCGAAAGTTTTTCTATTTCTTTTCCTCCAAATAGAATACTTCCCGATGTAATCCCATCCATTCCACTTATACTATAAAGCAAAGTAGATTTTCCAGAACCTGACGGCCCCATAACCGACACAAATTCTCCTTTTTTTATATCCAGACTTATATTTTTTAAAATTTCAACTGATTTGTTTTTTCCACTTTCGAAAGATTTACTTAATCCTTTTGCCTCCAAAATGTTTTCCATAAGATGCTTCCTCCTATTCTACAATCGTTTTTGTAATACTGAATTTTCCAATTGATAGTACACTCAAAAAGGTGGTTATGACAACCGTTAGAATTAATACACATGGACAAAGTAAATAAGACATCCATGGATTAATAATAAATTCTATTTTGGAGGCTCCCACAGCAGACATAAATGTACTTACCAGTCCTTCTCCTAGTGTATTGGCAGCAATTGTACCTAAAATAATTCCCACTGCCAACACAAGCAATGTTTTGGTAACATATTGAACCCGAATTCCACTAATAGGAAATCCCAAACTTTTCATAATTGCAATCTGAGAAGAATCCTTGGCTGTCAGCATCTTTAAAAATAATGAAGTAATTAATACCGCTATAAACACAGCTATTAAAAATGCCAGCATAACCAAAAGCTTAATCTGATTTATCGTTGCACTTAATGTCTGTTTAATATAGTCATCAATATTTGTAACCTTAACTTTATCAAAACTTTGCGAGTATTCTTTCACTTTTTCCTGAATGCTTGTGGAAGCAGTTACATCTGCACTTATCACATACCAAAGCACAGAATCCTCATTATATGAAAACATTGCTTTTGCTGTCTTCCCACCATTTGTTATATCTTGATAAATTCCACATACTGTTAATTCCTTCTGCTGTTCGCCTATCTGAATAATTAAGGTATCTCCTACCCCTTTCTTTAAGCCACTGGCATTCAATGTAGAAAGCGCAATTTCGTTTTCATTAGCAGGAGCAGCACCCTCTAGATACTTTAACGGAAAAACGGAAAAATCTCCTATTTCTACATTAATATTTTCCCATATATCTCCTTCCCCCAATACCTGATAGCGGCAGGTAACAAATTGGGCAGATGTGGTAATATCCTCATCATCCTGTATATAGGAAACCACTTCTTGAAACCGCTGGTCAATATCCTCTGACTGCTGCAAATCAAATCGCAAATCACTTCTTCCTACACCCATATAGGATATAAATTCAGGTGACTGTAGGGTATTCAAAAAATTTACTGGAACAATAATAATAAAAGCGGATAAAAAGAAAATGAAAAATAAAAGCCGAAATAATTTAAGCCTTCCAAGTACATCTTTTATTCCCAACAGAATATTAATATTCATAACCTTGCTTTTGCTGATTTTTAATTGCAGACGATTGCTTTCCTTTTCTCCCATAGTTCCAGAACGAATTGCCTCAACTGCTGAAATTTTATCAAATTTTTTAAGTACATGCTTACAAAACTGTATAATTACAAGAAAAATAATAAATACTGCTAATAGGGGAATGACAATCTGTATTGCTGAAACAGGAGCAGTTCCCATATAAAGTAAAATATTTTTGGTAAACACTTTCTGCACAAGAAAAGAAACAACATAACCAAGTACAGCACCCGCAGCTGCCATTACTTTATACTTAGATAAGTAAATTTTCCGAAGATCCTTTCTTCCTATTCCGATTGCTTTCATTACGCCAATTTCTCTGTATTCTTCTTCTAACGTTGCCAGTATGGTAAACCTCAAACAAAACAGAGAAATGAAAATCAGCAAAATACTGATAATAATAATTACTACTGCAACAAGACCATCAGATATGGCATTCATTAATAATAAAACGTGATAAGTAATTTCTGTTCCTTTATTCGGAAGATCTGCTGCCTGATATTCATTAGAAAATTCAGATAATTTGTTTATATCCGAAAAATGAATCCCGTTTAATTCCAAGTTATTCAGCTTAAATTCAATTTCATACTCAAATGCTCCCACCCTATCAATATTATTTCTCAGTAACTGATAATCTGCTTCATTCATCACAAACCGTTTTGAACTAATCATAGACGAATTCATTTGCGCATCACGTACAAAATCTGATATAGTAAAAGTCATTTCAAAAGAACCATCTGAAACCTTTATAGAATCTCCCAGTTTCATATCTTTTAGCTGCATATAATAAACAGGTACTGCGATATTTCCTTGCGCAACTTCCACTATTTTATTATCCAAATTTAATAAATAATCAAATCTTTCATTTTGCTTTACAAAAGAAACATCCATAACACTATTTACTTCTGCTGTATCCATATCTTTTAAATACAAATTAGAACTATAAATATTTAACAGCTCACTAGTTTGCTGATCCATTACTAACTGATTATCTGCTGCAAATTTTTCGATTGCCTCTCGCTCTGTCTGACTTAAAGCTTCACCATGCATTTGAATATAATGAGGTAAATCTGCCTTTACAAACAAATAATTTAATGACTGGCATAATTGTATAATAACAGAAGTACCACTTGCTACAAGCAGCGTTGATAACATAATAAAAATAAACAAGGCTGTTGTAATGATTTTTTTTCGTAGAAAACCCTTTTTTACTATTTTAAGTAACACCTGTTTTTCTCCTCTCTGACAAACTGAAAAACTAATTTCCTTCTAATTGTTTAATTGATTTAACCTTTGAAATCACTACCCCCATAACAATTAAGAGTACACCTGAAACCGAAATTAATAACCCGATTCCTCTGCCTTCCCCAGTCCCAAAAACTTTACCAAAAGAAGACACCAATGCTCCTCCCTCCATAAGCAGTGGATTAAATACATGATCTGCTAATATTCCTGCAATGGCATATGCGCAAATATACCCTAACTGTGAAATAATTCCTACCATTCCCCAAACTCTTCCCTGCTTTTCATTTGCAATTGATTTTCGTATCAGCACTTCAGTTGCGCTATTTATAAATGGAAGAGATGCAAAAAGTAAAAATGCTGCCCCTATAATAAAATAAATATCTGGCTTTAACCCCAGCAGTATTACAAATACACCCATAGCGCCTATTCCAAGCACTAATTCTCTAGAATATTTTTTCGTAATTGTAAACATACCGATAAGCAGACTGCTGATAAGCATGCCAATAGCACCAACCGATTCTACAATTCCTAATGTTTTTGAATTGGAAAAAGAAAGAATCATTGGCGTAAATAAGGTTTGTATAAATCCTGTATAAAATGTTACAACTGAAATTAAGATAATTAGAATAAATACCCCTTGAGATTCCCTTACTGCTGACCAGCCTTCCTTTAATTCTTTAATAAAGCTTTGTTTCTGTACATTTTTCTTTACTGTTTCTAAATTATTTTTTACGAACAAGGTTGCAAGCACAGTAGTGGCACAAGTTAGTATATCAATACATAGAATTACTTTTATATTAAAAGCATGCATAATGAAACCTGCAATTACTGGAGAAACCAGATATTTAGCTGAGGATGCCAGCTGCACTAATCCACTTGCTTTTGAATACTGGTCTTCCGTTAATAAATCCGTTACCGTAGCCCGATAGGCAGGCTCCATTAACGCTGCAAAGACTGCACTGATTGTAACACCTATGCAGATTTGCCACAAATGAATTTCTCCATCTAAGATCAATATTAATATAAATATTAATCCAGAAGCAGATAATAAGTCACCTAAAATCATCATAAGACGTCTGTCAAATCGATCTGCAAGAACTCCACCGACAGGGCTTAAGAGAACGGTTGGCAAAAAAGAACAAAGGACTACAAGAGAAACACTAGTAGCCGTCTGCATATTATGAAATACATAATTCTGTAGACCAAATGCCGTTAATCCTGTGCCAATACAAGATATTAGTTCACCCAGCCAAATAATAAGAAACTTATGAAATGATTTATTTTTTTCATTTTCCATACCTTTACCTCTTAGTTCATTTTTTATTTTGTATCATCTGATACAACTGGCAAATACACTGAAAACTTCCTTTTTCTGCCCCTAATGTTCTCTCTGCAATGCAAGAAAAGGCTTCTATTTTTTTTATCTTCTCCTCAGATGTCCACCGGATAATTCCCTCATCAAACAAAACCAGACAGGAAGATAATAAAAACTCGATGGTTTCCTTGGGAAAAGGAGTTGTAAATTCACCTTCTGCTATCCCTTGTTCTACTACCTGATTCAGTACTGGTGTCAATTGTAAAATAGTTTCCACAATGCTTTTCTGATGCATCTCTGCACTATGTTTCTGCTGTAATTTTTCAATAATTTGATCTTTAGGACGTGCCATAGATCCTAATGACATGAAAATCCTAACCACTTTTTCATATATTGATATTTCCTGATTTACTGCAATTTCTTTTGCTTCTGACACACCATTTTCCATACAACGAAGCACAATAGAATTCATAACCTCCTCTTTTGACTTAAAATAATAATAAAAAGTTCCTTTGGCTATTCCTACTTCTTCTAAAATATCAATAATGGTAGTTTCTGCATATCCTTTTGTCTGAAAAAGATGTTCTGCAATATCCAGTATCTCTTTTTTCCGTTCTTCTGTCTTTTTTGATTCCTTCATATATAAATACCTCCTATTATAGACCGACCGTTGGTCTATAATAAAAGTATAACATTCTTTCCAATAATAGTCAATCACGCTTTTCTTATTTACTTAAAAATACATAAGGTTACATCATAACTAAAATTTTCATTAAATGATCCGCTACAACAGGTGCCTGACTATGTAAAAACATATGATCCCCCTCTCCTATAATAATTAATTTTATTTCTCTCTTAAAATATTCAGACCATTGTAAAGCCGCCTGAAGCGAAACAATGTTATCCTGATTTCCCCATATAATATAAGCAGGTACATCCATTTTTTCAAATAGATGTACAGCTGCTGTTTCTAAAACTTTAAAATCAGCGCGAAAAACAGGCACTAAAAAATCTAACAAGCTTTTTTCTGCAAGAATCTCATCTGGCATACCGCCATACGAAACTACATGAGCAATTAAATCCTCATCTGATAAAGTTGAATAAGACTTATTTTCAAACTCAGAGGGAATGCCAGAAGCAGATATTGCCAATTGAATATGACTGGTTTCTACTTCTTTACATTCCAATATTTTTTGTACCAGAAAATAGGCAACTACTCCTCCCATACTGTGTCCAAAAAAAAGACATTCCGGCTTTATTATTTCTTTTATTTGACTATAGTAAAATGAAATAAGAGAATCTATATTTTCTTTTAAAGGAATACTGCACCCACCATGTCCAGGAGGATTCACAACCCATACTTCTATATCATCCTCCAAACCCTGGATTACATCTGTAAATGCACTTGCATATCCCCCTAAATAAGGAAAACAAATTAACTGCTTCTTCCCATTTCCCTGTCTCACTTTTCGCAAAACTTTTGTATCCATTTATCAATACCCTCTCTATTTATTATCTAAAAAATCTGGAAACGTCTGCAAGGTATACGTAATATTTTTCTTTTTAAAAACAGTATGTATTACAATGGTTCCAATGATAAAGTAACTAATCTGCATAATCTGAACACTTGGAATAAAGTAATAAAATTTTAGACGGCTTCCAGTAGCCATAAGCCAAAATGTAAAAATGTATAAAAGTAAATTACCATTTGTAACATTGAACACATAACTTAAGAATAAAATAAATGCCATAAGCTGTATGACATAAAATGGATATGCTGTGCTAGTTCCAAATGAAGATATTACATATCCAGGAAGTACCCACAATCCAAATATAAAGCCCGTTAATAAAGCACTCTTTGTCTGACTTTTGAATTTACTTTGAAAAAATGGAAGTAAAAAACCAATCCATCCAAACACACCACCTATTAAACCAGTTTCTTCAATTAAATTTCTAAGTGCTTCTATAATCATTCTAGGTATGCTATATGTCATTTTGGGCAATGAAATACCAAATAGAACACACCCGTAATGCATACTTGCAGCAAATAATACAAATACTACAAAAAGAACTGGAAACCAAAACAAATCCTGCTTTTGGGGAATTAATTTAAACAATATTTTCTTTAACGCATCCATGCCTCCCATAGCTGCATATGTAATAAGACCTGCAATACTTGGTGAGTACAGAGCAATAATTGCAAGTGGATGAGTTAATGTTAGTTCTCCCACAACAGCTGTCAGTGCCTCTCCAAATAAAATAAAGGCAAGACCAACCCCCCAGCAGCAGCCAAAGGAAATTCCTAAATATAATGCTAAATATTTATTACTATTTTTCATTTGTTCCTCCCAATATTTATTTATTTTTTAGTTTTTTTTGAATTAATTCCACTAAATTATTAATGGTACTAAAATTTTTAATGTCTAACTCATCATTTTCAATTTCAAAGTCAAATTTTTGTTCTACAAAATCTACTAATTTCATAGCAAATAATGAATTTACAAATCCCATCTGAAAATAATTGTCATCATCTGTAAATGTCACATTTTCATCATCAATTAATAAATTTTCCCCTATAAATTCCCGTATTTCATTTTTAAATTCCATGATTAACCTCCAAAAAAGTATATTTTTATTTTATATAAAGCTCTATATAATCTGGGTATTCTTGTATATTTTCCAGATTGTTTTCTAACACATAGGTTCCTTGTCCATCTGAGAATTTTTCCTGAAAACCTGCAAAGCGGAAACTGACATTCATCATACGGTTTCTTCCTGTATCACGAAAATCTGCCAGTAAATATTTATTTTGCTTCTTTGCTTCCTTCATAATATAACTTAAAAGGACCGTTCCCACTCCTCTTGATACTACACGACAGGACATCAGCATCATTTCCAGCTTCCAGTGGTCTTCCAGCATATGAATTAATGCCAATCCTATTTTTCCATAGGTGCCATACTTGTCTTCCAGTTCACAGACCAGCAGTTTATGTTGACTGGATTTTCTAATCACATTCAATTCTTCATAACTATAGGTTACCCCTGTTGCATTCAGCTGATTAGTTCTTACCGTAAGCTCCTCCGCTCTTTTTAAATCCTCTTCTCCCGCTTCACTAATTGTAAATTTCATATTTAGTGTAGCTAAAAATGCATTTGAAGGTCCTTTATATTCTTTCTCTGCCTGTTTTCTTATGTAGTCATCCTGATACATTTTTCTTCTACGGGCAGAATCAACGGTAATAAAACGAGGGTTCAGTCTTGGATTATCTAACAGCTTTTTATATTCTTTTGCATGAATACAAGTAACCTCTGGATGTGCAGTCTGCACCTCTTCCAGCTCAAATTCCTGATCATCCACAAAAAGAATCGTATTCATTCCAATGTTTATATTTTTTTGTATATTGGCTATAGAAAAGGATTTTGCATCCCAATGGATTTCAGGATAAATGAAATACTCCTCCAGACCCAGTTCTCTTAATTTTTCTATTGCAAGTTCATAGTCATTTTTACTTGCAATAGCTTGTAAAATCCCTCTGCTGTCTAATGTTTTAATGATTTCATTAATCTCTGGCATTAGTGAAACATTGCTGCCTTCCATTAATACCCCTTGCCAAATGGTATTATCTAAATCCCATACAACACATTTAATTTCTACATCTTTTTCCATAGGTACCTCCCTTTAATATTTGTAAAATCCCCTTCCACTCTTACGTCCCAAAAGTCCAGCATCTACCATTTTTCTTAACAATGGACAACATCTGAATTTTGGATCCTGATAACTTTGATACAAAATTTCTAATGAATCTACTACCGTATCCAGTCCAATTAAATCTGCTGTTTCTAAAGGACCGGCTTTATGACTGAAACCTTGCTTCATAATAGCGTCAACCTGTTCAGGAGTTGCAATTCCATCTTGCACAATATAAGCTGCTTCATTCATAAAAAGGTGTGACAGACGATTTGAAACAAAACCAGGTAAATCATCAATTGTAATAGGAGATTTTCCTAAACTTTTTAAAAAATCCATTACCTTTTCTTCTGTTTCATGTGAAGTATGATATCCCCTAATTACTTCTACCATTGTTTTTAAAGGAACAGGATTCATTAAATGTGTACCAATTACTCTTGTAGAATCTGGTAAATAAGATGCTAATTTTGTTATAGAAATACAGCTTGTATTTAACATATATATTACATCTTTTCTACATGCTTCCTTAAGCTCCATGTATACTTCCTTCTTTTTATTAATGTTTTCACAAATATTTTCAATTACCAAATCTGCTTTATCAAAATTATCATAAGTATCCTGCAATGAAATTCTACTTATTATTTCATCAAACTTAACAGCACAATATTCCTTTTTCAGCATACAGGCAGAACGATATTCTTTTTTAATCATTTTTTTTGCCTGCTCTAAAATATCTGTGGATATATCTTTTAACAAAACTTGATTTCCATACCAAGCAACATCCAGCGCAGTGGCTGCTCCCATTACTCCTGCTCCAACAATTGCAATTACTTTTTGCTGCATTTTATCCCTCCTTATCATTACATCATTTCATCATATAATTCTTTTGTTTCTTCTAATGCTTGTTTCACATGACTGCGGAACCAGTCTACATCCTCTTGATCCAGTGAAATATTTGGATACAATCTGGAAATACTAGAAACAAGTATTCCATTTTTTGCAAGATTAGTATTTAATATAATATCCAATGACATAATATCGAAAGAATACTGCGAAGGATTCTCTAACTCCTTATTTGTGCAGTGATAAGCCGCACATCCACAAGGTCCTTGTATCGTAAGCGGAAGTCCCACTTTATCTGCTTCTGCTTTCATAATCTGATATATATCAGTTGCTCTTTTATTCATTTTTACAATAGCTTCTCCTTGATTCCTGCTTAACATCTCAAGGGTTGATTTAACCGCAGCAGTTCCAAGAGGATATCCGTTAAAGGTACCTGCATGAACTACTTTTTTATCAACTAAGAGCTGCATAATCTCTTTTTTTCCTGCCAGTGCAGAAACTGGTACACCGCCACCTGCAATTGCTTTACCCAATGTGGTCAGATCAGGCGTTACGCCAAATTCTTTTTGTGCTCCACCAATTCCCATACGAAAGCCTGTTATAATTTCATCAAAGATTAATACAACCTGATATTGGTCGCATAAGCTTCTTACCTTCTTTAAATATTCTGGCGCAGGCATAACACTTCCCCCATTGACACAAACTGGTTCCATAATTACCGCTGCTATCTCATCACCTTTACGAATCAGCAAATCTTCTAATACCTGGTCATCATTCCAGGGAATCAGATAGGATTGATTTTCTAATATGTCCTTTGCCCTTCCTTCCGTACCTTTTAAATCTCCTTTGTAATCAGAAGGAACTGGTTCTTCTTTATTTACCGGCTTACCACCCATAATATTATCTGCATTTCCATGATAATGCCCTATAAAACGAACAAATCTGTTTTTTCCTGTATATGCCCTGGCAAGACGAAGCGCATTTTGTACAATTTCAGTTCCAGACAATCCAAAACGTATCATTTCAGCAGAAGGAATAAATTGAGCAATTAATTCTAGTGCTTCTGCATCTAAATCAAAATGACTCACAGAAAGAACCCGGTCAATGGTTTCTTTTAAACTTTCATTATATTCTTCATTTCCATGGCCAACAATAAATGCACCAAACCTTGCATATAAGTCCAAATATTCCTTGCCATTCATATCCCAGACGCGGCTTTTTTTAGCCTTTACAAAATGAATCGGTGTTTCCTCCCATGGAAGATTAAAATTATAATGAACTCCTCCTGGCAGGAGCTTTTTTACTCTTTGATTATATTCCTGCATTTTACTAAGAGCTTGCTCCATTTTAATTTCCTCCCTCTTTCGCCATAGTTAAAATAACTTTTTTGTCTTCTTCCTTATCAAAAGCATAGCAAACTGGTAATGTTTTGTTTTCTTTTACTAAATTCCGGTTAATTTCATTTGGACCAATATCAACAAAACATTCTGCACCTTCCTTATGTACCTTTTCCAACACCTGCATCCAGCGAACTGGAGTTATCAGCTGTTTTCCTAATATTTCAGCAATATTGTCCTCAGGCTGGATGACTTCCCCAGTTACTGTGGACCAAATATTAAACTTTGGTCTTTGAAAGGTAATCCTTTGTAATGCCTGTTCCAAATCTGGTTTTATGTAATCCATTAAAATAGTGTGATATGGTGCGTCTGCTTTCATCGGCATCATACGAAACGGTATAAACTGCCCGCCTTCTTGTTCTACTGCATCATCTAAAAGACGCAGTGCCTTTTGTTCTCCAGCTACAATAAACTGTCTAGGGGAATTGTATCCTGAAATTGTAACAAAATGTTCAGCACAAATTGTATCTACTATTTTAGTAAGTGCCTTTACTTCTGTATCAACTACAATACCAGCTCTACCCCTTTTTTCACAAACTGCACTCTGCATCAGACTTCCTCTTTTTCTGGCATATAACACAGCATCTGAAAATGACATAGCACCTGCGGCGGTTAAAGCTGAAATTTCTCCAAGACTATGACCAATTCCATCTGTTACTTGTAATCCTGTTTCTTCTTCAAAAACCCGGAACAGTGCATAACTAGCTGTCACTACTGCTGGCTGGGCATTTTCAGATAATGTTGTGGTTTCCATATCTCCATGCAGCATAAGTTTTGTTAATCCAAAACCTAATACTTCATCTGCTTCTTCAAATATTTTTTTTGCTGCTGAAAATTCTTGAATCAGCTCTTTACACATCCCCATATACTGACATCCCTGTCCTGGAAATAACATAGCATATTTCATTTATTACCTCCTTTTAAAATACCGCATTAAACCATAATCAGATATCATCTCCTGCTGCATTTGAGAGGAACCTTCAATTATCTCCAGCACTTTTGCTTCTCGATACAGTCTTTCTACTGGATACTGGCTGGTAAATCCAATGGCACCATGAACCTGTAATGCATCACTTGTCACTTCCACTGCAACCTTTGATGTATAATACTTAGACATCGTTGTTTCAATAATAGCGTCTTTGTTCTTTTCTTTTCTTAATTCACCAGCCCGCACACACAATGCCCTGGCAGCATGTACTTTTGTCACTGCATCGCCTATCATTCCTCTTACTAATTGAAAATTTCTTAATTTCTGTCCAAATTGTTCTCTCTTTCGGGAATATGTAACCATTGCTTCTAGTGCCTCCTGGGCAAGTCCTACTCCAGCCCAAGCAATACTGTATCTTCCATAGTCAAGTGCCGCTGACACAATATATTCAAATCCATAATTTACTTTTCCCAGCACATTTTCTTTTGGAATACAAACCTGATTCAGACTAATCTCTGCCAGATAAGTTGTGCGTGCCACCATTAATCCTTCCACACGTTTTGTTTCAACTCCTTCAAAAGATCTTTCCACTAAAAATGCTGTACTTTTTCCTTGATTAGATGCAATTATAATAAACAAATCTGCCAGATGTCCAAAGGTAATCCATTTTTTTGTACCGTTAATGACATAACAATCCTCTTTTTCTTCCCATGTAGTCTGCACATTTTTCGCATCCGAACCTGTTTCTGGTTCTGACAGCCCAAAAGCTCCTATTACTTCACCCTTTGCCATCTTAGGCAGCCATTTCTCTTTCTGTTCACTGGTTCCGAATCGAAGCAGTGTTTGACCAACAAGAGAAGTATGTACAGTAATCAATGCTCTTGTGGCATCACTTGCTTTTCCAAAAACTTCTGTAAATAAACCGTAATAAACTGGGTCTAGTTCTAATCCCCCATACTCCTTCGGAAACGGCGCCGCAAGATACCCTTTTTCTGCCATTTTCTTTATTAGCTCTTTTGATATTCCCTGATTTTCTTCAAATTCATTCACATAAGGACGAACTTCCTCTTTTACAAATAATTCTGCTTCTTTTATTATAGTTTCCTGTACATTGTCTCGTTCCAAAAAAACACCTCCTTCTTATTCTTCTTCTGCCTTGCATTCACTTAAATATCCAGCAAAATCTGATATGGTTTTATATTCAAACATGGCAACTGGGCTAATATCTACTTCCAGTCTTTTACGCAGCCGGTTAATAATTTTTAATGCTTGTACAGACGAAACTCCAACCTTTAAAAAATTTGCATCTTCATCTATTTCCTCTGGATCTTGTTTTAATATAGCTCCTATTTCACTTCGTATAAAATCAATAATCTCTTCTTTTGTCATTTTATATCTCCCTTCTTGTTATGAATCCAATAAGATTTTTTTTCAAATGGGTATGCTGGCAAATGAATAATGCGTCCTGTTCCATCTGGATAAAGAGATTTCCATACAAAACCAGCTCCCTTCGCATACATTTTTCCTAATATAGAAGGCAATTGCTCTTGTTTTTCTTCTTTTACACTAGGATCTACATATATAACTTGTATTTTTTTCTTACTTTGGCTATAATAATCGGTGTAAATCTCCTGCTCTGATATACCAAAACTCAGGATTACATCTGTCTTTTTCCATAATTTTTGTTCTAACTCAATTTGTTCAGACCATTTTTTCTGTCTAATTATTTCTATAGCAGCAGATAAACTTATTGTATTTTGTAATACCTCTGCAAGTATCTGCCCTGAATAAATTCCATGAACCGAAATAACAGACTCACAGCTTTTCATAACCGCTTTTATCACAGAATACCAATGCAGCAGCAATTTTTCTTGTTTCTCATGCTCCTCTACATTTATGATATCTCCAATAAAAATATTTATTTTTGCTGCTCTTTCTTTTAAAAACTGTCCTTTTGCTATTATCTGTACCCCTTCTGCTGTAACTAGACAAGCAGCGCGAAAACCATAATGTCTCCGATACCTGTTGCTGGTATAACAAAGATCATATAAATTTATTTCTGTTTCTTCTTTTAGCATGTTTTCCATTTGAGAAATCCGCCTGCTCAATGCATCCTCTGTTTTGCCAGACAACAAAAGCAATTCCTGCTTTTTCTGAATATTTTGATTGGCAGGTACTGAACCTCCTTCCTCTACAACAATATGAGTGTTGGTTCCTCCTAAGCCAAAAGAACTGATTCCTGCCTTACGGGTATTCTGACCTTCCACCTGCCACTGCTGCACATCCCTCACAATGTAAAAAGGAGATTTTTCTATCTGTAACGCTGGATTCACCTGATCCATATGCAGACTTGGAACTAACTTTTTATTTTTTAAACAAAGTAGAACTTTTATTAATCCTGCCCCTCCAGAAGCAGGAAGCAAATGTCCTAAATTAGTTTTTACTGATCCAATACCGACTTTACTACTCCTAATTCCTTTGTCTTTAGCAAATACCTTAGATAATGCATTTACTTCAATCGGATCTCCAATGGTAGTTCCTGTACCATGAGCTTCAATATAACCAATTTCATCAGGATGAACACCGGCATCCTCATATGCCGCAGCAATTACTTCATATTGGCCTTTCGGATTTGGTGCCATAATTCCTAACGAATACCCGTCATTATTTAACGCTGTCCCTCGAATGATTCCATAAATGTTTTTGTTCTCTTTTACTGCATTTTCATAAGGTTCCACATACACTACAATAACGCCTTCCCCCAAAACTGAACCATCTGCTTCCTGATCAAACACTTTGCAATGGCTGGTAGAAGAAATAATACCGGCTTTACGTGCCAGCTGGCTCACTATAGGTGTAGTTAATATATTAGAACTGGCTACCACTGCACCTGACAAACTGCCTTCCTTAATTCCCCTGACTCCATAGTGCAATGCTGCCATAAAAGAGGAACATGCTGTATCTAATGCCATAACTGGCCCTGTAAAATTGTACTGGTGTGAAATATATGCAGATATAATATTACTCATATTATTGACCATAGTTTTTGCAGGAACCTCTTCCACCCCATATTGTTCCACATACTTTACTACAAGCTGATAATAGGTATTCGCACTAATTCCAGAAAATACTCCTACATTACGTTCTTGGCTATCATCTGTAATTAATCCGGCATCTTCCAGTGCCTCATACGCCGTTTCTAATATTAATCTTTGCTGAGGATCCATAAAAACAGCTTCCTGATGGTTTATTTCAAAAAAATCTGCATCAAAGCATTCAATGTCCTCCAGTTCACCTATCCATTCATTCCACTGCACAGTTCCAGCTAACCCTTTTCTTTTATCACTAACCTTTGCAACACAATCCTTTTGTTCACATAAATGTTCCCAAAACTCCTGCTGGGTTTTTGCCTGAGGAAAACGAAATCCAATGCCCGTAATAGCAGCTGCTATACTATCCTTTTTATACGCTGTGGTGCTTTTCCCATTCTCATTGGTATCTGGTTTTTTGCTGAATTTTTCTATGTATTCAGAAATTTGACGGATAGTTTTACACAATGCCAGCAATTCAAAGCCATATTCACACTTCTTATATGTTTCTATTTTATCAAGCAGCTGATATGCCTTTACAGAATTTCCCCCAAGCACAAAAAAGGAATCTTCCACAGATATGGTATTCTCTGGAATCTGTAATATTTCTGACCATGCAGCCACTAAAAATTCTTCTAGTTCATTTTCTGGCATTACGATGGATTTCCTACTGCCCTCAATGTTATGTGCCACATCATCAATTTTTGAAATTAGTTCATTATATTGTCCATTTTCATAATTTTTTCTTAATTCAAACCGCTGCAGCTTACCACTTGTAGTTTTTGGAATGGACTTAATTGGGATAACGTGCTTCACCTCTAGCTGTAGTTCTCCGCTTATTCTGTCTTTTATGCTTTTGCGTAACTGTAAAAAATCCTTCATCTGACTAATTCTATACTTAACAAATAAAATTAACTCTTCTTCCTGAAGCTTACTGTTAAAACTTCCTACAAATGCCAAATCACCACATTGCAGCATTCCCGCTTCGTAAATAGTCTGTTCTAGATCATGGGCAAAATAATTCTGTCCACGAATAAATAGAATATCTTTGATTCGTCCTGTTACAACCAGTGAACCTTTTGTAATAAAACCCAAGTCACCTGTTTTCAGCCATCCATCTACAAACGTATCTTCTGTTAGTTCTTTGCAGTTATAATATCCTGACGTTACAGATGCTCCTTTTATTTGAATTTCACCAACTTCATTTTCCTCCAGCACCTTTCCCGTTTTGTCTACGATACGAATACTGGTTTCTGCTATTGGCTGTCCTTCATGAACAAATTCTACTGTATCATAACCACTATCTTCTGTTACAGAAACTGCAATATTATTTTGTATCAATTTTGAACGGCTTATTTTTTCAATACCCATTACACTTCCTACCTTTGGCATGGCAGCACCTACTGTTGCCTCTGCCATACCATAAGAAGGAAACATTACATTTTCCTTACATCCACATTTTGAAAATTTTTCTATAAACTGTTTTGCCACTAAAGTGGAAATAGGTTCCGCTCCATTTAACGTAATGCGCAAAGAAGATAAATCCAAAGTTTCTAACTGCTTTTCTGTTACTTTTTTTACCATCCAGTCATATCCAAAATTAGGAGAACAGAACCACGTCCCTTTATGTTCTGTTATTTTTTTCATAAACAGATAAGGTGAACGAATAAAAGTAAACGGTGAAAATACTACAATATTACTTCCTGCTGCCATAGGAATAAAATGTTGTCCAAATAGTCCCATATCATGGGTATGAGGAAGCCATGTAACCGCAACATCGTCTTCCGTTAATTCCATGCTTTCAATACAAGCCAGATTATTTGTTAAAATGTTTTTGCTGGTGAGCTGTACACCTTTTGGAATACCTGTACTTCCAGAAGAAAACTGTAAAAATGCAACCTGGTCTTTGTCTGTTTTATATATTTCTGCCATTTCATCAGATTTTAATTCCGTTGTTGTAATATACTCAAATCCTTTAAAATCAGAATAACCTTTTAATTGCTCATACCCCTTAACCTGTCTTTCTTCAATTACAACTTTGGGTTTATTGAGTATATTCCAGATTTTTTTCAGCTTAATTAATCCTGTTGAATTTTCTTCCCAGGAAGAAGGCTGGGTTACTGGTGCTGCAATTATACCTCCAAATACACATGCCCAAAATGTATAATAAAATTCTTTTGGTTCATCAATAACCAGTATCATAACCTGTCCTGCTTCTATTCCCTTTTTTCGGAAAACATTTAAATACCTGCGTGCTCCATTCACTAATTCTCTGTAGGTAATAAAATCCTCTTGACCTGAGCCATTCACATAGGTAAGTCCCTTTTTCGGATGTTTTTCTGAAATATGTAATATCATTTCAGATAACGTATGAAATTCTTTTGGGAGCGCAAGAGGTTTCCCATATAATATTGCTTTCTCTGACATGAATACCTCCTTTTATTACCCCTGATTCTCTATATCCATATATCTAGAAATGCTGCTGTTCATGGCTCGTATTCTTTCTACCTGTAATCCTTCCGCACTTTCCATAGAAATATAGATATTTTCTTCATCATAGTTTACTGTAATTAATAATTTTGCCAGCATGTTATCTTTTCTATTATTATAATCACTATCCTTACACTGACTGTCAGCAGACTGGCTTTCAAAAAGGGTCCGTTCCTCTTTTGCAACATACCCCTGAAAATTAAATAATGCAAAATTCTTAGGCTTATCTTTTGTTATATAGGAGTCTGACAACAGTCCATTGATTTGCTTGTACTCCTTTGATAACTCTTCATCATATAATAAAGAAAGAAAATTAACGGAATAGGCTCTGCAATAAGATAACATTTTTTCAATTTGAACTTCATTTGTATTTTCTCCTGCACACATTGGAACAATATCTAAAAATTCTCCAATACAATCAAAAAACTCTTGATTTACATAATTCCTTCCATAGTGAACCAGTGCATATGGAAAACTGTCTCTTTCTGTATACTGACACAACAGGTTTTTTACAAATACAAATGCAGTTCCCCACACATCTGTTACTTCCTGTTCTGGCAAAGGTAGTTTAAACTGTATTTCATTTTTTTCTGACGTTGAAAATAAACTTAATTTTCCCATAAATAATTCATTTTCTTTTTTCCACTGCCGTAAAGAAAACAAATCCATTAATGCTCCTTCTGAAATCCCTTGTGGTCCTTCTGCTAACAGCGATACATACTCATCATATTTGCTGGAAACAGCTATTGGATTTTTCATCTGGCTCTTTATAATTTCCCCACTCATACCATCAAAAGCAGTGTGATCAAATCCCCAAATAATCTGATGGGACGCTTCTGCTGTCCGAAGGCAGCAGACTCTCCAAGGAAGGCACTCTTCCTTATATTCTGAGAACACCAAATACGAATATATTGTCTTTACCAGTTCTTCCTGAGTCTTTTGCTCATAATCCCGTATATCCAGATAAGCAATGTTTTTGCTGACTAACGAGAAAATTGGCATTATATCATACTGGTTCCATATTGGTTTATCCTGTTCTTTTATACAATGAAGCATTTGATTCTCTTTTATAATTACCGCTGCCAGACTTCGAACCTCTTCCTCCTCTCTTTTTCCAGAAAGGACAAACATGCATCCACTCTTATCTGATCCTGCCTCTGCATGAGCCTTCTGAACAGGAGACATTGGAAACTCTAAAACTTTGTCAGCAGATCCAATCAGGTTAGACAGCAGGGAAAATGCCATATACTCACGCTCTGCTATTGCATTAATTTGTTTTGGATTTAACAGCATTTTATTCTGTTCTATGTGTTTTGGTTCTTTTACAGAAAACACCTCTGCTCCTGACAGAACCGCTAGCTCTTTCACCGTAGGATATCTAAATACATCATTTACCTTTATGTTGATTCCACATTTCGATAAAGCTTGTACAAATGCAATTGCCTTAATGGAATTACCTCCCACATCAAAGAAAGCATCCAAAATTCCAATACCTGAATGATCCAGTACCATCTGCATCTTCTCCAAAATTACTTTTTCTGTTTCATTGGTTGGAGCATCTTTTCCAGTAACCGCCACACTTTCTTCCTCAATATAAGGAAGTGCTTTTCGATCTACCTTTCTATTTACTGTAAGAGGAAAAGTTTCTAATTGTTTCATCCTGGCCGGAATCATATATTCTGGAAGTTTATCACTTAACAATTTTTTAATGTCATCTGGCTCCACTTTACCTTCTATATCCAGTGCAGTATAATATGCTGCAATATACAGACTTCCTTGTTTATCTTTTACTGCCGTTACTACCGCATCCCTGATTTTCGGAAGCTCTTTTATGTGAGTTTCGATTTCACCAAGTTCTACTCTAAAACCTCTTAATTTAATTTGAAAATCTACTCTTCCTAAAAATAAAATTTCCCCTGTTGGACGACGCATTACTCGATCTCCTGTACGATAAACTCTTTCATATGGGGCAAACTTTAAAGTAACAAATTTTTCTTTTGTCAGTTCTTCTCGGTTTAAATATCCCTTGCTGACACCTTTTCCTCCGATATAAAGTTCACCTGGTACATTGGCAGGTACTGGCTGTCCTTGTTCATCCAGGATGTAGAGGCTGGTATTTGAAATAGCATATCCAATTGGAATAGATTCCGCATCCTCTTCAATATGGTCAATTGGATAGCATACTGCAAATACAGTCGTTTCAGTTGGACCATATCCATTTATAAGATGCCCTGGCCCTAATATTTCCAAAGCCTTTCTGGCATGAGGTACGGAGACTGCATCCCCCCCAACTAAAAGCTTTCTGACACCTGTTAATGACTGTAAACCGCTTTCCACAAAAACATTAAACAATGCTGCTGTCATAAAAAATGCTGTAATTTCCTTCTCCTTTATAAAATCGGCTAACTGGGGAATTTCAATTGCTGTTTCCTTGGAAATCAAAACTAATGATGCTCCGTTTAAAATTGCTCCAAAAATATCAAAGACCGAACCATCAAAAGCGTAGTTTGATAACTGTAAAAAGCAATCAGTCGATTCAATTTCAATATAATTGGTATTTTTTACCACTCGAATTACATTACTATGGCTGATTAAAGTTCCTTTTGGTATGCCTGTAGAACCTGATGTATACATAATATACAAGGTATCCTCTCCACATACTTCTTTTGGCATATAAGGTGATGAAACAGCATACTCTACATTGTTTCTATTTTCTAACTCTTCTGAAATAAATATACAAGGAATTTCTCGTTCTACTCGTTTTTCCAGCAATTCATCTGTAAGAATCATCCTGCTGCTACTGTCTTCCAGAATAAAGTTAATACGGGCATCTGGATAATCTGGATCAATTGGCACATACACACATCCGCTTTTTAAAATTCCTAAAATGCTTATAATCTGTAATGGACCTCTATCTAATAAAATTGCTATTCTGTCACCATGTTTTACTCCTTGTTCAAAAAGCAGCTGAGACAACTGATTTGCCTTCTGATTTAACTGACTGTAACTCAGTTCTGTATCTTCCCAAACAATTGCAGTATGCTCTCCATTTGCAGAAACATAACCTTCAAAAATTTCAATAATCGTTTTGTCCAGAGGAGCATTGGTATCTGTTTGATTTAGCTCTTCTATCAGCCATTTTCTTTCCTTGGAAGTTAAAATACAAATTTCATTTAGTTTCTGATCAGCATTTTCTATTATGAAATTTAATACCACTAACAGCCTGCTGCCCAATGCCTCAATAGTTTCCTTACGGAATAAAGAAGTTGCATACTCCATGTCAGCATAAAAACATCCTTTTTTCTCTTGTATTGTCCATGTAATATCAAATTTGCATTCCACCTGTCTTGCAGTCCATGGTTTTACAGAGAGTCCTTCCATTTCCAATTCTTCTGTTCCCATATTGATATAATTAAACATAACATCAAATAACGGATTTCTACTTAAATCTTTCTGAATATGCAGCTTATCTATTAACATTTCAAACTGACAATCTTGATTTTCGTATGCCTGTACCATTTTTTCTTTTATATACTGTATATATTCTGAAACCGTTAAAGTTTCCTGCACTTGGGAACGGACTGCCAGTGTATTAACAAACATTCCTACTAACGGTGCCGTATCGGCATGACGTCTTCCCGCTATACCAGTGCCAACCACCAAATCCTTTTGTCCTGTAGACTTCCAAAGAACTAGTTTTACTGCTGCCATCATAATCATATACGGCGTAGTGCCTAACCTTCTGGATAGTTCTACAATGTTTTTACTAAGTTCTTCTCCGATTTCATACTGTATAAAGTCTCCATTATAAGACTGGAACTGAGGCCTCTTAAAATCCGTATGCAAATCCAATACAGGCAGTTCACCATGAAATTCATTTTCCCAATATGCTATTTGTTTTTCAAAATCCTTACTTTCATATAATCTGTTTTGCCAATATGCAAAATCTTTATAATGAATCGTTAGATTTGGCAGCTTTTTATTATGATACAATGTAGCAAATTCATTTAATAAAACTGCTATGGAACTTTGATCGGATATAATATGGTGCATATCAATAATTAAAACATGCTTCTTTTCATTAAGACTAATCAGCTTCACTCGAAGCAACGGAGCCTTGGACAAATCAAAGGGACGTATATACTCTTTAATTTCCTTATTTAAGTCTGCCTCACTGGAATTTCCAAACTCTACAACAGATGGAATCTGTTCTTGAATTATTTGAATAACCTCTCCCTCTTTCATATGAAAACTAGTTCGGAAGGATTCATGTCTTTGTACCAATGCATCAAATACGTTGGTCAATTTGTCCTTATCTATTACACCTTCCACCATATAAACAGAACCAAGATTATAAGCTATTGAATCTCCAATCATTTTATTTACAGCATACATTCGTTTTTGTGAGGAAGATACTTCATAATATTCTCTTTTCTCTATTGGATTTATAATATTCTCTGCATCAGACTGTGGCATTTCATTGGAAATATGCTGATAAATCCAATCTGTCATTTTACCTAGTAAAGCACAGCTAAATATTTCTGCTATAGGCATTTCTACCTGAAATTCACTTTGAATATAAGAGGCAAGCTTAATTGCGGTTAGAGAGTCTCCTCCCAAATTGAAAAAGTCATCCTTTATTGATACCTCTTCACAGCCTAATAGTTCTTTCCATATTATCTCCAAGCGGCTGCCTACATACCCTTTGTCTTTTTTTACAGAAATCTTTTTATTCTGTATTTTTTCAATATTCTGCTGTTCAAAATGCTTCAGTGATGCATCACTGTTATGGTATTTTTTATCAAATACATAAGTTGGTAAGGATATTCTCTTTCTCACTCCATTACCTTTTACTGCTTTCCAGTCAATGTCAACTCCTTGACACCACAAATCAGCTGTTATCTGATATAAACTTGCTAATTCGTCATCAATATCTGCCTGTAGACATGGCATCTCTATGACAATGGCATTTTCATATATACCAGATAAAATTGGTATCTTTTCTTGATGCAATGGGTAATCTTCTATTGCATTACCTTTCATTATCATATCAACTGCATCTGTTACGGTAAGCGTACCAGACAAAACATAAGCCGTTATTTTTCCAATTTCATCTCCCACTAATCCATCTGGACAAATTCCAATTTCTCCAAATACGTTTGCCATAGAATAAGAAACTGCAAAGACACTTAACTGGCTGTCTATCCGATTGTTTCCTTCTTGGCTCTGCTTTTCTAACAGGTGCTGCACCCCATTAGGGTAACCTGCTTCTTCCATAACAGAGCATACCAAATCCATATTTATTTTAAACCGATTTGCCAGAGTACTTTCTCCTGCTTTTATATATAAATTTTGTCCCATTCCTTGACAAAAATTCTTTGCAGCAAAACTATAAATTACTGGTTTTTTCATATCACTGACTTGTTGGCAATCGCTTAATCTAAACTGATGAATAGCAGACTTAATATTTGTTGTTTCCTTCACCAGTAACGCTTTTCTAACTGGAAAATGTTTTCGTCCTTCTTGCAAAGTCCATGCTGCATCAGAAATATTTATATCTGGATTTTGCTCTAAATAAGCAAGCACTTCCTCACTGGTATTTATAACACTTGTTTTGCTTTTCCCAGAAAATAGTAACAAATTTACTTTTTCACATACTGATTTTTGCTTTGCAGCTGGTGCTTCTTCTAATATAATGTGTGCATTTGTGCCACCAATACCAAAGGAACTTACCCCTGCTCTTAACGGTTCTTTTATATGAATTAAGTCCTTCGCTTCAGTGGTAATATAAAATGGACTATGTTCGAAATTAATGGAAGAATTTGCTTTTCCATAATTAATTAATGGTGGAATTTTCTTGTTATGTAATACCAGTACCGCTTTTATAAAGCCTGCTATACCAGATGCAGCATCTAAATGACCTATGTTGGCTTTTACAGATCCAATAGCACAATATCTCTTTTGTTTTGTTTTCCAAGCCTGCTGTAAAGCTTCTATTTCAATAGGATCTCCTAATTTGGTACCTGTTCCATGTGCCTCTAAATAATGGATTTCTTCTGGCTGTACACCAGCCTTTCCCATTGCCTCTTCTATAACCTTTCTCTGACCAGATACACTTGGTGCTGTATATCCAATTTTATCAATTCCATCATTATTAATTGCAGAACCTTTAATTACCGCATAAATATTATCTCCATCCTGTAAAGCCTTTTCCAATGGTTTAAGCAGTACGACACCACAACCATTACCTGAAACCGTACCTGTTGCATCCTCTGCAAAAGGTCTGCAATGACCATCTTTTGAAAAGATCATTCCCTCGTGCCATAAATATCCTTCTTTTCGTGGATAGGAAATTGACACACCTCCTGCTACTGCCATATCAGATTCTCCATCTTGCAACGATTTCACCGCCTCATGAACGGCTACTAAGGAAGTAGAGCAAGCTGTCTGCACATTCATACTTGGTCCTTTTAAATTAAGCTTATAAGATATTTTCGTTGTAATAAAATCTTTTTCATTTAATGTCATTACTTCAAAAGCATTTAGTATATCTTTTTGTTGTCCAATAAACTGAACCATCCACGAAACATTAGAACCACTTCCTGCAAATAATCCAATTTTTCCATTATAACGAAAAGAATCATAACCTCCGTCCTCTAACACCTTCCAGACACACTGATGCAGTATTCGGATTTGTGGATCCATTCGATTAGACTCCTGATATGGATAATCAAAAAATTCAGAATCAAAATACTCTGCATTTTCTAATACCCCTTTTGCCCTGACATAATTTGAGCTTGAAAATATTTTTTTATCAACTCCTGCCTGTATTAATTCTTCCTCTGTAATTTCAGCAATAGATTCTACGCCAGACACCAGATTACCCCAAAAATCTTTTACATTTTCTGCGCCAGGAAAATGACATGCCAAACCAATTACTGCAATATCTTTTACCTTTTCTACATTATGTTCCTGTACATTTTCCAGCTGCTCTTCCAACAGAATATTCTGACTCTTTAAGCTTTTTACCAAAGATTCAATTGTTGGATTTTCAAATAACTGTACTAATGGAACGGACTGTCCAATTAATGAATTTATTCTGTTATTTACTAGTATTAATCCTAAAGAATTTCCGCCAATATCAAAAAAGTTATCTCGTATACTAATTTGTGAACTACCTAACACATCGCTCCAGATTTCCAGCAAGGACTTTTCTAATTGATTTGCAGGCTGTAACACCGGTATATGATTTGTACGTTCCTCTGCCTGTGGAATAGGAAGTGCTCTTTTATTAATTTTTCCATTAAGTAAAGTTGGCATAGTTTCCAGCTTTATAAAATAGGAAGGAATCATATAATGAGGCAGACGCTCTTGTAACCACTTCTTCAGCCAGCTGCTGTCCTGCTGTTCTAAATCTTTCACACAGTAATATACTACAAGCTGCTTATTATTATTTTTATCCTCAAAAGGAAGAACCACTGCCTCTTTTATTTTTTCATGCAGTAAAACTGTTTTTTCAATTTCGCTTAGTTCGATTCGATACCCACGTATTTTAATTTGCGAATCCAGTCTTCCTAATAATTCAATTTCCCCACTAGCAAGAATTCTTGCCCTATCTCCCGTTTTATAAATTACAGTGTTTGTCACTTCTGAAAAAACAAATTTCTTTTTTGTCTCTTCTTCATTATTTAAGTAACCCCTTGCAAGACCTTGTCCACCGATGCACAATTCTCCAAAAACTCCTGTTGGCTGTAACTTACCACCTGAATTTAATACAAATACCTGTGTATTTGCAATTGGTGTACCAATATTAACTTTATTCTCATTGGTAAGTTCCTTTGTAGTAGACCAGATAGTTGTTTCTGTAGGTCCATACATATTAAAAATCTTTGCATTAGAACGTTTTTGCAAATCCTTTAGTAATGCCAGAGAAAAATTCTCTCCACCACTTAAAATACAAGTAAGCTGTTTCAATGCCTGTTCAAAATCTGGATTCTCTACAAATGCCTTTATACGTGAAACAGTACTTAATATATGCGTTGCTTTGTGCTCCAAAATTTTCTGTGCAGCCAGTGCTGGATCTAATTGTTCTTTTTCATTTGCCAAATAAATTGAATTGCCAGTACATAAAGGAACAAGAGATTCAAATCCAAAAATATCAAAGGAAAGTGTTGTAACACTAATTATCCTGTCATGCTCTGTTTCAAATAGTTTTCTATTTTTAATATCTGCAATAAAGTTTAAAATAGAATTTTGCTGTAACATTACTCCTTTTGGCTTTCCAGTAGACCCAGATGTAAAAATAATATTAGCAAGACCATCTTTTGTTGTGGAGTTAACAGGATTTTTATTACTATTGCTGCTCTCTTGTAAATCACTAATGTCCAGCAGTGTATAATTTGATTTTATTTTGCTTTCATATTCTTTTGGACATACTACAATTTGGGCTCCACTTTCTTCTAGCATGTAGGAAATTCGTTCTTCTGGAAAACCTGGGTCAATTGGAACATAAGCACCTCCTGCTTTTAGTACACCAAACAGTGAAATTATTAAATTTTCATTTCTGCATGGTATTATTCCAACAGGCACATCCTTTTTTACTCCAAGTTCAATTAACTTCCAAGCCAGTACATTAGCTCTTTGGTTTATATCTGCATATGTGAATTTCTTTCCGTTTGCTGTTATTAATGCTATTTTATGAGGTATATTCTCTGCATTTTGCTCCAACAATTCCTGTATCAGATAATTTTCTTTTAAATCTAGCTTTGTCTGATTGAAATCATTTATCAGACGCTGGGCTTCTTTTTGAGAAACCATATGAATATCTTGCAGCATAATATCTTGATTGGATGTAATACTTTCCAAAACAGCCAAAAAATGCTCCAGCATCCGTTCTATTGTTTCTTGCTTGTACAGCATGGTAGAATATTCTAAAAACCCTTCTATTTTTTCTTCTTCTTTGTTTTCCTGACAAGTCAGCAGAAGATCATAGGTAGCGGTATGGGTTTCTAATTCATAAGGAATAAAACGGATTCCTTCTACTTCTAAGTCATAAAACTGCATATTCTGATAATCAAAACATACATCAAATAATGGATTTCGATTTAATTCACGCTTGAGATTTAATTGTTCTACCAATTCATCAAATTGATAATTTTGATGTTCAAAAGCCTGCAAAGCATTTTGTTTTACTGACTGTAAGAAATCCTTAAAGGTAATTGTATTTTGAGGCTTGTTTCTCATAGCCAGCATATTTACAAACATGCCTACGGTTTCTTTTATTTCTTCCTGTGTTCTGCCAGCTACAGAGGTTCCTACTATAATATCTTCCTGGCCTGCATATCTTGCCAGTAATATATTCCAACAACTAAGCATAGTCATAAACATAGTAACTCCTGCCTCATGTGACAATGTAAATAACCTACTGGTCAATTTTTTATCCAGTGAAAAATGAATTCTGTTTCCTTCAAAACTTTTTACATGTGGGCGCGGAAAGTCTGTTGGCAGCTGTAAAACTGGCAGATCATCCCCCAAATACTCCAGCCAGAAATCTTTTTCTTTTTTCATTTCTTCCGATTTTAAAACTTTATTCTGCCATACTGCAAAATCTTTATATTGAATACCTGACTTTTCTATTTCTCCAAAATATAACTGATTAAAATCCTTTGTAATAATTTCTACTGATGTACCATCTGCAATAATATGATGAAGATCAAACAAAAGCATACTTTCATTTTCTTTTATTTTAACAACGCTTACCCGGAATAGAGGTGCTTTATCCAACTCAAATGGTTTTACAAACTTATGAATCAACTGATCAATTTCTTCTTTTTCTGCTCCTTTTGCTTCACAATACTCTACTGGAAGAGGAACCGTTTCATGTACCACTTGTACTGGCTGATTTTCTCTCAGAACAAAGGATGTTCTCAAAGATTCATGGCGCAGAATCAGTTTCTCTACTGCTTTTTCCATTCTTTTCAAATCCAACTGTCCCTGAATCCGAGTTGCAGAAGGAAGGTTATAGGAAACTGTTTTTTTATCTAGTAAATACAAGGCAAACATACGGCTTTGCGCTGAAGAAAGAGGATAGTATTCCTGTTTCTGAACAGGCTGAATTCCAATGTCTTTTTTTAACTCCGTCACAGTTTGTTTTAAATAAGCAGCCAGTTTTTTTGGTGTAGCATATTGAAATAACTGTGAAATATCAACCTTTATTCCAGCCACATTTTTAACTGCATTAGAAAGACTAACTGCTTTTAAAGAATCTCCTCCCAGTTCAAAGAAATCCTGATCCACCTGGATTGTGTCAAAACCAAAAACAGTCTGATAGGCATCCAAAACCAGCTTATCCATTTCCTCTCTATTGAAAACCACCTCTGGTTTTAACACATTCTCAGTATTTTCATCTGACATAGCCTTGCAGGTTTCTGTACTTGATTTTAATTTTGATTCAGGCCTGATATCTACTGGAAAATACTCTTTCTCAAATACATAGGCTGGAAGTGAAATCCTGTTACGTACTGCGCCTGCTTGCAACGCTGTCCAGTCAATGTCAACACCTCTGCACCAAAGCTGTCCCAATTTATTATTAATATAAGAAATATCTTGTTCTGTTTCTCTTGGATGGCGAAGCAGATTTATAAAATGCTGTTCCTGTTTTCGCGAGCTATGCTGCATAGCAAATGAACTTAAAGTACGGCCTGCTCCTGTTTCAATAAAAACTGCATTCTGTAAATGCAACATTTCTTCCAAGTTCTTTTCAAAATTTACAGTTTTCATAATATGATTGGCCCAATACTGTGGAACTGTCATTTCACCTTTTGAAACCCATGTCCCACTTGCATTTGATACAATTGGGATGAAAGGTTCCTGCATTTCAAATTGCTCCAGGTATTTTTCAAATGCCTCAGCAGCCTCTTCCATCATTGGAGTGTGGAATGCATGAGATGTTTTTACCCTTATTGTTTTCCATCCATGCTGTTCTGCTCTTTTTTGAAATTTCTCAATCCCCCATTCACTTCCTCCAACAACACAATTATTTGTGGTATTTCGTAAGGAAAGCCATACCTCTTCACCAAGCTCCTTTTTAATCTCTTCTGCATTTGCCATAACTGCCAACATTACACCTGGCTTTTGCATCTGCATAAAGTCTCCACGGGCTTTTACTATTTTTACTGCATCCTCTAGCTTCCACACACCAGCTGCCGCTGCTGCTGTAACCTCACCAATACTATGTCCAATAAAACCATCTGGCTGTATTCCAATATCCATTAAACTTTTTGCTAAAGCATATTCTGTAGCAAAAAGAGCCATCTGGCTATATTTTGTCTGGTTAATCTTTAATGGTTCCGTTTCTCCATATATTACCTCTTCAAACTCTTCTCGTTCTTCTCCTAGTGCTGCAAATACTTGCTCTATGTACTTTGCAAAAATTTTTGAAATTCCTCTTTTTTCTGCCTGCCGTAGCAAATCTTTTCCCATTCCTTGATACTGGCTTCCTTGTCCTGGAAACATAAAGTATACTTTTTCTGGCGTCTTCTTCACCTCATAATAGGAGGCGTCTTCAAAACGTGAAAGAACCGTTTCTATATCAGATATCTCTTCCTTACACAATACAAAAACTTTTCGAAAAGGAAAATCCTTTCTGCCCGCCTCCAGTGTCCATGCTGCGTCTGATACATTTATTTCAGGATGATTTATAATATAATGCATTATATTTCTTGATGTTTCTAACAATGCGGCGGGACTTTTCGCTGAAAAGGTCAGCAGATTTATATCATCACAAGGGCTGCTTTCTCTAATCTGAGAAGGTGCTTCTAAAATCATATGGGCATTGGTTCCTCCGACACCAAAGGAATTAATACCTGCCCGTAATACTCCACTCTTTGTTACAGATTCCTTCCATTCCTCACCATGAGCTTTGACTAAAAATGGTGTTTTTAAAAAATCAACTTTAGGATTTGGATTGTTGTAATTTACAGTTCCCGGCAAAAACTTGTGATGTAAACTCAGTGCAACCTTAGCCAGTCCTACTACACCAGCAGCTGTATCAGTATGTCCAATATTTCCTTTTACAGAGCCTAATACACAATATTGTGTTTTGTCTGTAGAAAATGCTGTAGTCAAAGATTCTACTTCGATTGGATCTCCCAATAAGGTACCTGTACCATGCGCTTCTATATAACTGACTGTTTCTGGATCCACATCAGCAACACGATATGCCTCCTTAATAGCCTCTGCCTGTCCATTTACACTTGGTGCTGCAAATCCAATTTTTTGATTTCCATCATTGTTAATTGCAGATCCTTTAATTACTGCATAAATATGATCACCATCTCGGAGAGCATCCTCATATCGTTTCATTACTACAAGACCCATACCATTTGAAAATACCGTTCCTTTTGCATCAGCATCAAATGGGCGGCAATGTCCGTCTGGAGAGAACATCATACCCTCTTCATAAAAATAACCTCCTTCATTGGGTAATTCAACGGTAACCCCTCCTGCAATTGCCAAATCACACTCCCCAAGCATTAAAGACTGGCAGGACAAATGTGGTGTAACTAACGTAGTAGAACATCCAGTAAGTGCTGAAAAAACCGGTCCCTTAATATTTAATTTATATGCTAACCTTGATGCCAGAAAATGATTAGTACTAAAGGTAAATGCCTGATACTTGTCACTATACCCACTATTTCCAAATAAAACTTTTCTATACCACTCAAAATCATCAGAACCACCAATAAAAATCCCTATTTTATCGTCAGTTGATCCTGGATAATAACCAGCATCCTCTAACGCTTCCCAGGCTCCTTTATAGAGCAGGCGAAGCTGTGGTGACATCATCCGAACTTCTCCTGGTGTATATTCAAAAAAGCCTGGATCAAAATACTCAATTTCATCTACACGGCCTTTGGCTTTTACATAATTTGAAGAATTTAGTAATTCCTCACTTACGCCTAATTTTTCTAATTCTTCATCTTTATAAAAATGAATGCATTCTTTTTCCTGCCTCAAAACCTCCCAAAACTCTTGAATGTTCTGTGCTCCTGGTACTTTTACAGACATTCCAATAATAGCAATATCCTGACGTCCTATACTTTTTTTCTCTTTTACCTTCTTGATCTGCTTTTCTTTTTGTTCATCATTATCACTAGTAAAATATTTAGCCAGCAGCCGTACCGTAGGCATTTGAAATAAAATTGTAATGGAAAAGTCTTTGTTTATTGCTTTCTTTAGTTTGTTGTGCAGCTGAATTAGTGCCAGCGAATGACCACCTATATCAAAAAAATTATCATCTATCCCTACTTCCTGGACAGACAACACTTCCTTCCATACAGCCGCAATTTTAATTTCAAGTTCTGTGACTGGTTCTACGCCCTTTTCAGAAGTTTCCTGATTTCGATACTCTTTATCTGCCATAAGTGCTTTTCTATCTACTTTACCACTTGTAATACATGGTAATTCCTTTCTATACACAAAAAAGGATGGTATCATATAAGAAGGCAATTCTTTTCGCAAGTGTTCCCGAAGCAATGAAGGAGAAATTTCTTTATCTGCCATATAGTAAGCACATAAAACTGCTGCATTATCAACAGCCTCTTTTACGACAACAACACTTTGCAAAATTCCTTCATACTCTGTTAATGCATTTTCTATTTCCCCTAATTCCAAACGGACTCCACGAATTTTCACCTGAAAATCAATTCTTCCTAAAAAATCAATAGTTCCATCTGGAAGCCATCTGGCAAGATCCCCTGTCCGGTACATCCATTTGAAATGTTTAGGATCTTTTCCCTCTCTGTAAAATGGATTTTGAATAAATTTTTCTTTTGTTAACTCTTCTCGATTTAAATATCCTCTTGCTAAACCTGCACCGCTTAAGCAAAGCTCACCTGGAATACCTATAGGCTGTAATTGATTCTGTTCTCCAACCACATACCAGCGGATTTCATTTAATGGTTTTCCAATTGGAATATTATTTTTACTATTTTCGCTTTTAATAGAATAATGTGATGCCCAAATGGTACATTCTGTTGGACCATACACATTTTCCAGTTTTATATTTGTATGTAACGCATAAAATTTATGTACAATATCAGGAGTTACTGCTTCTCCTCCTATAAAGATCCACTTTAATGAATTTAATTTGTTTATTCTTTCTTGATTATCCAGTGAATCTAAAAATAAGCGGAACATTGATGGCACAAAATTAATATGCGTCACCTGATTCCTTTCAATCTCATCTATAATTAATTCTGGATTTTTTTCACCGCCCTGCTCTAAAATGAACAGTGCTCCTTCTCCCATAAACCAGCCAAATAGTTCCGTTACTGAAACGTCAAATGTATATGCTGTTTTTAGCAGATAGACATCCTGTTCCATTAATGGAAAACGTCTTTCTAAATCCATTAATGTATTTACAACACTGTGATTTTCTATCATGACACCCTTTGGTGTCCCTGTTGAACCTGAGGTATATTCTATGTAAGCCAGACTATATGGATCCAGTTTTTCTTCTGGATTTTCATTGTTTCCATTATAAGTTTCTGGTTCATCGGCAAATAAAAATTCCAGCTTCCAATTTTCATCATATGGCAAATCCTTTGTTGTAATAAAAATAGAAATGAAAGCATCCTCAAAAATAAATTCTTTTCTTCCGGCAGGATAACCAGGATCTATTGGCACATATGCACATCCCGCCTTTAATACTGCCAATAAACTTATTACCAGATAAGGAGAACGTTCCAGCTGAATTCCAACTGCCTCATTTGGTGTTTTACGACGCTTTATAATCTGTTGAGCCAGCTGATTTGCTTTTGCATTTACAGAAGCATAGGTTTCTGTCTGTTCCTTGTAAATTAATGCTGTTCTTTCTGGATGCTCTGCCACCTTTTGATGAAATATCTCCACAATAGACTGGGGCTGATAAGGAATAAAGGACGATTGATTAAAATTCTCTAAAATTAATGTTTCCTCATTCTCTGTAAGCAAATTAATATCGCTTATTTTTACGTTAACATCTTCAACAAAACAGTTTAGCAGTTTTAAAAATCTTTTTCCCATATAATCAATAGTATCTTCTGAAAATACATCTGGTTTATACTGAATTTTTATATAATCTTTTTCTGGTGTTTTATTTAAAATAACCATCATATTGCCTGGAAATGTAACACAATCCTGCTCTGCCACTGTTGTCTTTAATTGATATTCTGAACTGTTTTCATACACATCATACACAAAAGAATAGTCAAAAACGGAAGGTGTTCCTGGTACTGGTACTAAAGAGCTGTCTCTCATAATTAAATTGTTGGGGTATCCAATATGCTTATATGCCTCAATAAATTCTTTTGAAACCTTTTCTAGAATTGTAGAAAAACCAGTATTCTCATCAATATGTAATCGTATTGGCAATGTGTAAATAAAACACCCTATTGTATCTTCCAAATCAAATCCAGGCCGATAGGTAAACGGTGATGAAATAATAATATCCTCTTGTCGTGTATATCGATTCATCAATATTTGAAAAGCTCCTAAGAAAAACATAAAAACCGTAACTTCCTGCTCCATAGAAACGTCTGTAATATTTTTCATTAAATCTTTTGGTATTTCAAACCGCTTTTCTTTTCCCAGTATACTACCACTTTGAGCTGACACAAAATCTGCTGTAAGGGACAGTGCTTCTGCACCTTTCATCTTTTCCAGCCAAAACTGTTTTTGTTTTTCATATTTTCCCGTTGCAAGTTTTTTGTTTTCCTTTTCAATAAAAGATGCAAAATTAGCATTTTGCTTGAGTTCAATAATATCACCCGATATACATGTATTATAATAGTCTAATAACCTGTTTTTAAAAATTTCCAGTGATAAACCATCGCAAATGATATGATGAATACAAATGATACACAAATGCTTTTTTTCTTCTATTTTAACTAACTTAATCCGAAATAATGGTGCCTTATGTAAATCAAAAGGTTTTTCTATTGTTTTCTCAACAATTTGATTCTGTTCTTCTCTGGTCACTTCAGGATTACCCGATAAATCCTCTTTTTCAATGTAAAAATTAATTTGATCCTGAATGACGATAACAGGCATATCACCTGAAATTTCCAGACAGCTCCTCAATGCCTCCTGCTCATGTATTACAAGACTGACAGCATTTTCAAAGTATGTTTCGTTTAAATCTTCCATATAGATTGCTGCAGATATGTTATAAGAAATGGGAGCATCTACCTGACAGTCAAAATAGATCCCCTTTTGAACTTCCGTAAGTTCTAATCTTTTTATTATCATGATAACAGTACCTCAATTCTTTTCCTTATGTATTTTCATTTTCCATTATGAACAAATCCATATTCCTCCTGCATATATAGATAACATAGTTATAAATGCCTGATATGCAACGTCCATAATTAAATTTGCAACATTTGGTGCGTCTATTTTTTTATTCTGCACCATTAACTGGGTGTGGCAGAACAATCCACTAATTCCATATATGTACATAGTTACTATTGTGCCAGCCCAAAAGGAACCGCGAAGCCAAATTGATAAAACACCCATAATTCCAAGCCCTAACTGTGAAAATCCATACTTATACTGGTATGGTCCACCTGGCCAGCCCAGACTTTTAGATGACTTTTCTGCCAAAATGATATTTTCAACTACTCCAATGAGAGCAACTAACCCAAATGTTACAACAAATTGATGTAATAGTAAGGTACTGCATACTTGACTTGTATTTTGGAAACCTCCGTGAATAAATAAATCAATGGCACCAGAAATTAACCCCAATGCCCATAATACTAAAAACCACATTTCATTTTCCTCCATTTACAGTAATTTGCTATTTCTGAATACTAAAACAGAATTGTGTCCTCCAAATCCAAAGGAATTGGATTGCACATAATGAAGCTCTTTTGTTCTGCCATGACCTGTTACAAAATCTAACCTACAGTCTTCGTCATAAGTTTTATACCCCACCGTTTCCGGAATAAAACTATCCTCTAGTGCCTTTATACTTAACACTGCCTCAATTGCACCCGCTGCCCCTAATGCATGCCCCATCATAGACTTTGTTGAACTAACTGGTACTGTATTTCCATTTTTATAGTACATATCTTCAATCATAATAGATTCATATTTATCATTAAGCCCTGTACTGGTACCATGTGCGTTAATGTATGAAATATCTCCAACGGTAATTCCTGCATCCTTTACTGCATCTTCCATTGCTCTTTTAGCCTGAGTCATATCCGGATTGGGAGAAACTATTTTATATGCATCACAGGTTGTACCAAACCCTGCAATTTCTGCGTAAATTTTTGCATTTCGTTTCAATGCATGTTCATACTCTTCTAAGATTAAAGTAGCTGCTCCTTCTCCCATTACAAATCCACTTCTCTCTTTATCAAATGGAATGGATGCTCTTGTTTTATCTTCTGTCCGCGAAACCGCTTTTAATGATGCAAAGCCTGCTACAACTAAAGGATTAATACAAGCCTCTGTAGCTCCTGCTATTACAATATCAGCCATACCAAATTGAATATGTCGAAATGCTGTTCCAATACAATCCGTTCCTGTAGCACATGCGGCAACAAGACTCATACATGTTCCATTTGCCTTGTACTCCATAGCAATATTAGCAGCAGCCATATTCACTAAATTTCCAGGCAATAATAAGGGTGATACATATTTTGATCCCTTTGTCATACAGGTTTCATATTCTTTTCCAATCGTATCACCACCAATTCCAGAACCATATACAACCGCTACTCTATTAGAATTTACGCTATTATCTGTAATGCCAGCATCTTTGTATGCTTCTGCTGACGCAATTAATGCAAATTGTGTAAACCGGTTATATTTCTTGCTGTTAAATGATGTAAAAAAATCTTTGGAATTGTAGTTTTTGACTTCTGCTGCAACCTTAACACTTGAATCCTCAGTATCAAATAAAGTAATTGGTTCAATAGAACAATAAGAATTACGTGTATTTGACCATACTTCTTCTACATTATATCCCAGTGAAGTTATAGTTCCTAACCCTGTAACTACTACTCTTTTCATTTTCTTCTCCTTTGCACTCCACCTAAAAACTCCATTATAATTTTTTTTGTATTATTTGAACCGCATCTTCTAATGTCTTAATTTGATACATTTCTTCTTCTGCAATTTCGATATTGAACTCCTCTTCTAAAGTTGTTACTAATGTTACAAAGTCAAAAGAATCCAACCCCAAACCTTCTGTAATATTGGTTTCTTCTGTTAATTTTCCCTCAATTGTAAAGTTTTCATTAATTATTTTTTTAATTTTTTCAAATATTTCCATATGTACGTTGTATGATCACTACTAATCATACATTCTCCTTCCTTTTTCCTTACTTTCCGGTAAATTTTATCTGTTTCATATTTTATCAGACAATTTTCGCCAAAAACATGAATTATATTCAGTTAGTTATATGTTAATGGAAACACTACTAAATGTCAATATGTAATACATTTATACTTTGTTAATAATTTGTTTATTTTATATTATGCTTTTATTATACTTTTTATATTTTCTTAATATATCACTTTTTTCTGTACACAAAACAAGTCCAACAAACTCTACATCTACAGATTGTTGGACTGTTATTATAAATTCTATTCATATTCCTTTTTATAAAAAATTTTTTAATAAATTCAGTATGAAGATACTGTCGAAACGTAGACTTTTCCCAGTGCAACAGTACTTTCAATTTTATCCTTTAAAATGAATTTGCCAGCTTTGCAAATTCCTCTAAGGTAAGAGCCTCTCCTCTTGTTGTAGGAGAAATTCCAGCTTTCTCAAATGCTGCTAAGATTTCCTCTTTTGAAAATGACAATTCTGCTGAGTTATTCAACCCATTCAGCAATGTTTTTCTTCTTTGATTAAAGGAAGCCCTGATGAGCTGAAACATTAGTTTTTCATCCTTTACTATAACACAAGGAGTTGTATGTCTTTTTAGCTGTATCACTGCCGAACCTACTGTTGGACGTGGCATAAAACAATTGGCCGGTACATTCGCCACAATGTATGGTTCAGCATAATACTGTACTGCCAACGATAATGCTCCATATTCCTTTGAGCCAGGTCCCGCCTGCATTCTCTGGGCTACTTCCTTTTGCACCATAACCGTAATATTTTCAATAGGAATACCCTTTTCAAACAATGCCATTATAATAGGAGTTGTAATATAATAGGGAAGATTCGCTACCACTTTAATTGGTTTCCCGTCATTTCGTTCCATTACCAGCTGATTTAAGTCAAGCTTTAAAATATCCTGATTAATAACCGTCACATTATCATACTCTGACAAAGTGTCCTGCTCCAAAATCGGAATCAGATTTTTATCAATCTCCACTGCTGTCACTTCTCTTGCTGCTTCGCATAAGTATTGCGTCATAGTTCCAATTCCTGGTCCTATTTCTAAAACAAAATCCTCTTTTGAAATGTGAGCAGATGCTATAATTTTATTTAATACGTGGGTATCAATCAAAAAGTTCTGACCAAACTTTTTTTGGAACGTAAAATTATATTTATTTAAAATTGCTATTGTATTTTGGGGGTTTCCTAATGTTGCCATAAAATACCTCTCTATCCTCGTTTATTCTCCAAAATCAAATACTTATAGTTTCAAACCATACATTTGTTTTGAATTTCTGGTAGTTACATTAATAACCGTATCACAGTCTATATTTTTTATTTTTGCAATTTCTTCTGCCACATAAATCAAATTTAATGAAGAATTTCTCTTCCCCCTGTTAGGAACTGGTGATAAATAAGGACAATCTGTTTCCAGCACCAGAGATTCTAAAGGAGCATACTGAACTACTTCTTTTAGCTTCTTACCATTCGAGAATGTTATCACTCCACCAATCCCAAGATAAAATCCCATATTCAAATATTCCCTTGCCATCTCAACGCCATAGGAAAAGCAGTGAACTACACCACCGATTTGATCTGCTTTTTTTTCTTTCATAATAGAAAGTGTGTCCTGCGCTGCATCTCTGCTGTGAATAATTACAGGCAGGTTAACCTCCCTTGCCAGGTCCAGCTGCCTTTCAAACCATTTTTTCTGAATTATCCGTTCTGGTTCATCCCAGTAATAATCTAACCCGATTTCTCCAATTGCCATAATTTTTTCTTTTTTTGAATTTTCCTTAATTATCTCTATGTCTTGCTCTGATAAATTGGCACATTCCTCTGGATGTGCTCCCACAGCTCCATATACAAAATCAAATTTTTCTGTCAGTTCTACTGTTTTTTTGATAGTTTCCATACTAGATGCTACATTTACAACTAACTCGATCCCGTTTTCATATAAACTTTTTAATAGCTCTTCCCTGTCCTCATTAAACCGCTCATCTTCATAATGTGCATGACTGTCTACTATCATATGCACCTCCCACTTCCAATTACTGAAATTTCTTTAGACTAAAATTTCTTCTGCTTTTAACAATGCAGCCTCAATTACTTTATCCATATCGTAATACTTATACTCGCCTAATCGTCCTCCAAAAATAATTCTAGATTCCATCTGAGCCAATTTTCTGTACTCCTCATAAAGTGCATTATTTTTGTCGTTATTAATTGGATAATAAGGTTCCTCTCCTTTGCTCCACTCACTAGGATATTCTTTTGAAATAACCGTTACAGGCTGGTTTCCAAACTCAAAATGCTTATGCTCTATAATTCTGGTAAACGGTACTTCTTTTTCTGTATAATTAATAACCGCATTTCCCTGAAAATTATCGGTATCCAATTCTTCCGTTTCAAACCGCACAGAACGATATTCTAGTACCCCAAGCTTATAGTCAAAATACGCATCTATCATTCCTGTGTAAATAATATTTTTTGAAAGCTTATTTAACTCCTGGCGGTTCTCCAGATAATCTGTGTTTAATTGTACATCCACACCTTCTAACATCTTTTCGATAACTTTTGTATATCCACCAATTGGAATTCCTTGATAACGATCATTAAAATAATTATTATCATACGTAAAACGGAGTGGGAGTCTTTTTATAATAAATGCTGGAAGATCCCTGCACGACCGCCCCCATTGCTTTTCTGTGTATCCCTTAATCAGTTTTTCATATACATCTGTGCCAACCAAAGAAAGTGCCTGCTCCTCCAGATTTTTTGGTTCGATTATATTCAAGCTTGCAATTTGTGACTGAATTATTTTTTTTGCTTCTGCTGGAGTCCGAATTCCCCATAATTTACTAAAAGTGTTCATGTTAAATGGCAAGTTATATAATTCATCTTTATACATGGCAACAGGTGAGTTTATATATTGATTAAACTCACAAAACTGATTCATATAATCCCATACTTTTTTATTTGAAGTGTGCAAAATATGTGCTCCATACTTATGCACTTGAATTCCTTTGATTTCTTCGCAATAAATATTACCGCCCAGATGTTCTCTCTTGTCAATGACTAAGCAGGATTTTCCTTTTTTTCTTGCTTCATGGGCAAATACTGCTCCATATAATCCTGCACCAACAATTAAATAATCATAATTCAATTTCGTGTCTCCTTCATGCATGTCTTTGCAATACTAGTGCCTACTCGTAGTATTACAAAGACAGCAAGTCAATTATCCATTTACATTAACAAATTTCCGCCCCTGCTGGCATTGGCTTTTCAGGTACCATTAATGCAAGGCTTCCGTTTTCGTCCTCAGCGCATAATAGCATTCCCTCTGATACTACACCTGCAAGCTTTGCTGGTTTCAGGTTTACCAATACCATCACTTTCTTTCCTACCATTTCCTCGGCCGAATAGTGCTGCTTAATTCCCGATACAATCTGTTTCACTTGGTTACCAATCTTCACTTGAGAACATAATAGCTTTTTGGATTTCTTTACTTCCTCACAAGCAATAATTTCTCCCACCTGAAACTGCATTTTCATAAAATCATCATAAGAAATTTCTTCTTTTGGCTCAATTTCTATAACTGCTTCACTTTCACCCGAAGCTTCTTCGTCTTTATGTGCACGTGCTTCCTCTGCATTTTTCTTCTCTTCCACCTTAGCAAGAACTTCATTTAAATCTAAACGTGCAAATAAAATTTCTGGTTTTTCAACCACTTTTGTTCCAGAAACATAAAGTCCATATGAATCCATTTCGTCCAGGCTGCGTTTCTTTGCATTTAGCTGAAGCAAAATTTTCTCAGCTGTTTCTGTCATAAATGGTTCTAATAAACTGGCTCCCACTGCAATGCTTTCTACAAGGTGATATAATACGGTTTCCAATCTTGTTTTTTTGTCTTCATCCTTTGCCAATGCCCATGGCATTGTTTCATCAATATATTTATTACAGCGCTTAAACAATGTAAATATTTCGGAAATGGCATCTGCCACGCGAAGCTTATTCATTTTTTCAACTACCTTTTTTGGTGTCTCCAATGTTAACTGAATTAATTCTTCATCAACGGCTTCTTTCACTCCAGCATTTGTCACAATTCCGCCAAAATATTTATTACTCATAGAAATTGTGCGGTTCACCAGATTTCCCAGTGTATTTGCCAAATCGGAGTTTAATCTTTCCACTAGCAGTTCCCAGGAAATCACTCCATCATTATCAAATGGCATTTCATGCAGTACAAAATAACGTACAGCATCTACTCCGAAAAAGTCTACTAATTCATCGGCATATAATACATTTCCTTTGGATTTGCTCATTTTCCCATCATTTTGAATTAACCATGGGTGCCCAAAAATCTGCTTAGGAAGTGGTAAATCCAATGCCATTAACATGATTGGCCAGTAAATGGTATGAAATCTTAAAATATCTTTTCCTATCAAATGAAGGTCAGCTGGCCAGAATTTTTCATATAATTCATCACTTTTTCCGTCTAAATCAAATCCCAATCCTGTTATATAGTTACTTAGCGCATCCAGCCACACATATACAACATGTTTATCATCAAAGTCTACTGGAATTCCCCACTTAAATGATGTTCTGGAAACACACAAATCCTGCAATCCAGGAAGTAAAAAGTTATTCATCATTTCGTTCTTTCTGGATTCTGGCTGAATAAATTCTGGATGAGCGTTTATATGATCAATTAATCGTTGTGTATACTTACTAAGCTTTAAGAAATAAGCTTCTTCTTTTGCTGGCTGACATTCTCTTCCACAGTCAGGACACTTTCCATCTACCAGCTGAGAAGCAGTAAAAAACGACTCACATGGTGTACAATACATTCCTTCATAATGCCCCTTGTAAATGTCACCTTGCTCGTATAGCTTTTTAAAAATTTTCTGAACCTGCTTTTCATGCTCTCCATCTGTTGTGCGAATAAACTTATCATATGATGTATTCATCAAGTCCCAGATGCTCTTTATTTGTCCAGCTATCGTATCCACATATTCCTTTGGTGTAATCCCTGCTTCTGCTGCCTTTAACTCAATTTTTTGCCCATGCTCATCTGTTCCCGTCTGAAAATGAACATCATATCCCTGCAATCTTTTAAAACGAACAATACTGTCTGCTAAAACTACCTCGTAGGTATTTCCAATATGGGGTTTTCCAGAAGTATATGCAATCGCTGTTGTTAAATAATAAGGTTTTTTTTCCATTGTAATCCCTCCAATAATTAATGATAATTTCCTATCACATAAAAAAAACGCCTTTAAATAATCATTTATTTAAAGACGAGTATAACCCGTGATACCACTTTAATTTATCTCTGCCTCACAGCAAAGACCTCTTCGGCTGCCAAAATTCTCATCTGGCTGACAGTCTATCACTATAACGGGTGAACCCGTCGCAGCCTAAAGCATCTGCTCTCAGTGCGCAACTCCAAGACCATATTCAGCATTTTCACGCAGGCAGCCGCCATATCCCCTTTCTCAGCAACCAGGGTTCTCTGTAGATATATCCAATGCTTACTCTTCTTTTCTTTGTCTTTTCATGTATTGTAATTAAGTTTAGCTTCTATTCTAATATTTGTCAAGATACATTTTGCCTGGGCATTGTTTTACACCAAATTGAATATACATGTAAAAAGCAATATTGGCTGCCGAAAGGAGTTACGATATAGTTTCTATATCAACCTCATTATGAAATTCAAAAAAATTATATCTGTTTTTCTTATTTTTCTTCTTGTAATATCAATTACAAGTTGTAAACAATCTGATATTCCGAAAGAATATACAGATCTCACCTATGATGAATACATCACCAAACTATTTCAGAAAGAAGTAAACTCTGACAGCATTACTTTAAATTACACCCTTGCACATCCTGAAAACTTTGGCATTAAGGAAATTGAGCCAACCTTTGGCGAATATTCTGCCAAGTCAATAAAAGAAGATTATGCTGCTGCCGAAAATTATATAAAGGTACTCAAATCTTACCCATATGATTCATTAACAGAAGAACAACAAATTACATACGACGTTCTTTATAACTATTTACAGGATCAATGTGTACCAGGTAAATTAATACTATATAACGAAATTTTAAGCCCTACTACAGGACTACAGGCACAATTACCAGTTCTCTTAGCAGAATACAATTTTTATGACAAGGAGGATATCGCAAATTACATTCAATTACTCTCCACTATTAAAGATTACTTTTCTGAAATTGTTGAATTTGAAAAAACAAAATCTAAAAAAGGGTTATTTATGAGCGACACTACCCTAAACCAAATTATTGAACAATGTACTACTTTTTCTAAATCAAAAGAAAATAATTATTTAATTGACATATTTAATGAAAAAATCGATTCTTTTGAAGGTCTTTCAGAAGCAGAGGCGGAAGCTTTTAAAAATAAAAATAAAACAGCAGTGCTAGAGTACGTACTTCCTGCATATGAATACCTTATTACAGAGCTTTCCACCTTAAAAGGTACTACTAAAAATGAATATGGACTTTCTCACCTTCCAAATGGAAAGGAATATTATGAACATTTAGTACGAATCTACACCGGTTCAGACAAATCAGTAAAGGAAATTGATAAATTGTTAGATGCAACAATATCCAGCTGCATCCAAAATATAAAACAAATCGCCAACGACGATGCTTCTATTTACGAAAAGATTCAAACCTATGATTACCCGCTTACTAATCCCGAGGAAATTCTTGATTACCTGCAAGAGGCAGTTTCTGCTGATTTTCCTCCACTAGAAGAGGTTAACTGTTCTATCAAGTACGTGCCCGAATCACTAGAAAATTATTTAAGTCCTGCATTTTATTTAACACCTGCATTAGATTGTTACAATGAGAATTCTATCTATATTAATGGAAGTGATCAATATGATTTAAACGATATTTTTACAACTGTGGCACATGAAGGTTATCCTGGTCACTTATACCAAAATGTATATTATAACCAACAGCATCCTAATCCAATACGCTGCATTTTAGGTTTTGGAGGCTATGCAGAAGGCTGGGCAACCTATGTGGAGTTATATTCCTATAAGCTTTCTGGACTTGATGAAAATTTAACTGAAGTTCTAATCAATAACATGATTGCAACTCTTTGCCTGTATGCAAAAGTTGATATTGGCATACACTACTATGGCTGGGATTTAAAAGAGACTTATAAATATTTGCAGACATATGGACTGACCAATACAGACAGCTTACTCTCCATTTACAATGCTATCATTGGAGAACCTTGTAATTATTTAAAATATACAGTAGGCTACCTAGAACTTGCCCAACTGAAAGAGAAAGCTGAAAAAGCACTTGGTCAAAAATTTATTCTGCTAAATTTTCATAAATTTATTCTGGATATGGGTCCCTGCCAATTTTATGTGCTTGACAAATACTTAGATAAATGGATTGCGGAGCAGCAATAGTTTAAAATTTAAATTTTTTTATCTTGTAAAATCAGGCAATACACAAAAACACTTTTGTTTTGATGTAATGCCTGATTTTTTTCATTTTTTTTGTGAAAAATATTGACATTTACAACCACATGAATTATACTTAGAGTGGAAAACGATTGATATTTGTATATTGCATTTGAACTGATTAGTTATGTTTTTAACAAATAAAACTTGCTTTATACCACATTTTTTTGTGGTAAATATATAAAATTCAGGAGGAAACAATACATGTCAACAAGAGCTTATTTTAAAAAAGACGAAATTGGTGCAGGTAAACCAGGTTTTGCAAAAACTCGTTCCATAATTGAAGCTGCTTTTTATGGAAATAACGTAGTTAAAGTAAACACCTTAAAGGAAGCTTATGAGTTAGCTAAAAACTCACCGGGAACAGTTGTTACAGATATGCCTGTTTATAGAGGAGAAGAATTTGGCCTTGAAAAAGATGCTAAAGTTCTTTTATTTAACGATGGTTCTATTACTGGACGTTATGCTGCTGCAAGAAGAATTGCTGGAGAACCTAACGTAAACTGCGATGAATTAGATAAAATCGTTATGGATGCTATCTATGATGCAAGATGGAAAACTATGTATCATGCAGAAGCTTTTATCGGATTAGATCCAGAATTTATGGTAAAAGTTCATCTTTTAATTCCAGAAGGCGAAGAAAACGTTATGTACTCTTGGTTATTGAACTTCCAGTACATGTCTGAAGAATATGTTAAAATGTATAAAAATTCAAAACCTGTAGGTAATGAACCTGATATCTATATTTTCTCTGATCCACAATGGGTTGGCACTACTAATCCAGCTTATGATCCAAAATGTATTTCTTATTTTAACACATCCCAAAACTGTGCTGCCATTTTAGGTATGAGATATTTTGGTGAACATAAAAAAGGAACTCTTACTATTGGATGGGCTGTTGCTAACCGTAACGGTTATGCTTCTTGTCATGGTGGACAAAAGAGATACAACCTTGGTGAAGGAAAATCTTATGTTGCATCTGTATTTGGTCTTTCTGGATCAGGTAAATCTACTATTACACATGCAAAGCATGGCGGAAAATATGATGTAACTGTTCTTCATGATGATGCATTTATTATTAATGCTGAGACAGGTTCTTCTATTGCTATGGAACCAACTTACTTTGATAAGACATCTGATTATCCAACATACTGTGATGATAACAAATATTTATTAACTGCTCAGAACTGTTCTGCAACAATTGATGAAGATGGTAAAGTTGTTTTAGTTACTGAAGATATTAGAAATGGTAACGGACGAGCTATTAAATCAAAATTATGGTCTCCAAACCGTGTAGATAAAATTGAAGAGCCAGTTAATGCTATTTTCTGGATTATGAAGGACCCTACTATTCCACCAATTATCAAATTAAAAGGTGCTTCTTTAGCTTCCGTTATGGGTGCTACTTTAGCAACTAAGAGATCTTCAGCTGAAAGACTTGCTGCTGGTGTAGATCCTAACGCATTAGTTGTAGAACCATATGCAAATCCATTTAGAACTTATCCATTAGTAAATGACTATGAAAAATTCAAAAAATTAGTTGCTGAACGTAATGTAGACTGCTACATTATTAACACTGGTGACTTCATGGGTAAAAAAGTTCAACCTAAGGACACTTTAGGCGTTATTGAAGCTGTTGTTGAAGGAACTGCTACATTTAAACAATGGGGTAACTTTGAAGATATCGAAATCTTCGAATGGGAAGGTTTTGTACCAAATCTTAACGACCCAGAATATGCTGCTTCCTTAAAGGCTCGTATGAATGACCGTGTTCAATTCGTTAAATCTCGTGAAACATTTAAAGATGGTTATGACAAACTTCCAGAAGACGCATTAGCTGCTCTTGAAAAAGTTGTATCTTCTTTATAATAATATAGTTAAATAATTATTACCCTGCTAGTTTATACCTATCATGTGTACAAACTAGCAGGGTAATTTTATTTTCATTATTAATGATACTGGCTTAAAAATGCACTAATGCTTTTTAATGCGCTGACCAACATATCAGCTTCATTCTGACTCAGCTTATCCAACACACCCTCTACCATTTCTTTATGAAATCTTTGATGATGTGCAAATGCCTTTTCTCCTTTTTCACTTAAAGTTATTAAAACAACCCGACGATCCTGATCACTTCGGGTACGCTGTACGTATCCTTTTTTTACTAGACTGTTAATTGCTATGGTGAGAGTTCCCACTGTTACCTTTAAGCTTTTTGCAACCGCAGACATATTTCTGGCACTTTTTGAACCAATTGCATCTATAATATGCAGATCATTACTGGAGATATCCTTAAACTCCCCCGTAATAACTGCCTTTTGTTCCAATTTTACTATATCATCCAATAACTTAATCAACAGGTCATTAATTGTCTCACTTGTTTCCATTTTATCACCTACTCTACCATAAGCTATTTTAACCTATTTTATATTTATTATACATTATAAATAGTAATGGTTCAAGTAATACCATAGGTGATACGCTATCGTTTTCTGACATCCCAGCATATTCTGAAACTTCCTCCGTCTTTGCTTATATTATTTATCATCTTTCCTTTTTTAAATTTTTTGCTCGAATCAGCGCTTCATCTATGTTAGCACAAAAATTTTCACTTCCTATTTCTTTGTTTAGACCAGCCTTCTTTAGCAATGACATTGGCTGTTCTTGTACATGTGACAGAATCAGCGTAATTTCATTTTTCTTGCACTTTTTTACCACATTTTCAAGAAAATGCACCGCCGTTGCATCCATTGCAGGAACACCCTTCATACGTAAAATAATAGCATTAATATTTTTTTCTGTTGGTATATTCATAAATTTTTCCGTTGCTGCAAAAAACATTGGCCCAACAATTTCATAGACAAGGGTATTTTTTGGAACTACCCTTAAACTGATTCTATCTGGATCATTTTCATTTTCCTCTTCCTCATCAATATATTTCCATCCTGCTATCTGCGTTACCTCTGCCATTCTTTTCATAAATAACATTGCTGCCAGCACAATTCCCACTTCAATTGCAACAACTAAATCAAATACCACTGTTAATACAAACGTTGTTACTAAAACAATAATATCACTTTTTGGCGATGTTTTTAATAAGGATAAGAACTCCCTCCATTCACTCATATTGTATGCCACCATAAATAGAATAGCCGCAATAGCCGGCATAGGAATTAATGCTGCATATGGCATTAAAACCACCAGAATAAGAACAAGCGCAATAGAATGCACCATACCTGCCACTGGAGTTCTTCCTCCATTTTTTACATTTGCAGCTGTTCTTGCTATTGCTCCAGTTGCTGGAATTCCTCCAAATAGCGCGGAACCAATATTTCCAGCACCCTGTGCGATGAGTTCCATATTAGAACGATGCCTGCTTCCTATCATTCCGTCGGAAACCACACAGGAGAGCAGTGACTCAATTCCTGCCAAAATTGCAATTGTAAATGCATCTGGTACTAAGTTTTTAACTGTAGAAAAATTAACAGCTGGAATTGACAGTGATGGCAGCTTATTAGATATATCATAAAGAGAGCCTATTGTATTCACTTCCATGTTAAATATTTTTACCATAAAAATACCAGCCAGTACTGCAATTAATGATCCCGGAATCCGGCTGCTTATTTTAGGCCATATGATTAAGATAGTAAGGCATACTGCTCCTACCAGTAATGCCTGCCAATTTAATGTGGCTATACTTGCAAAGCACTCTCTAGCTTTTTCTAAGGTTTCCACTGGAGAAGAATGAAACGTTAAGCCGCAGAAGTCTTTAATTTGTCCAATGAAAATGGTAACTGCAATTCCTGATGTAAATCCTGTTGTAATGGTATATGGTATGTATTTTATTAAACTTCCAAATTTAAAAATACCCATAATAATTAACATGATACCTGCCATAATAGTTGCAACTACTAATCCATCCATTCCATTTCTCGCCACAATACTGGCTACAATAGAAGCAAACGCTGCGGTGGGTCCCGCTATCTGTACCCTGCTGCCACCTAAGAAGGATATTACAAAACCTGCAACAATTGCCGTATATAACCCCTGCTCTGGGCCTACACCTGACGCCAGCGCCAGTGCAATAGAAAGTGGCAGTGCAATAATAGCAACAATGATTCCAGATACCACATCCTTCACAAATTGCTCTTTTGAATAGGTTTTCATAACAGAAAATAACTTTGGCTTTAATTTGTACATTTCATTTCTCTCCTTTAGTATTCAACAATACTGATCAATTTTACCATAAAAAATCCCCACCAAAAATGATGGGGAAATTTATTCTGAATATTAGTATATACACATAACTTTAAAATATCAATACAAAATTCAAATATCTATAGGTTTTTTATTTTTGCAATACTATTACTTATTAATACTATATGCTTCCTCTGCTGTAAACACACTAAGATTATTTGCAGCTAATGCCTCCACTGCCTTTTTTGGATCACTCACTTTTACAATAATAGATGCATTTTCTTCTCCAGTTCCTAATACATACATATATTCAACATTTAAATTAACCTCAAAAAATATCTGCAAAAGCTTTTGTAACATTCCTACATCATGTGGAAGTCTGACGGCAAGTACATCCGTAAGCATAGCAGAAAAACCGTTTTCCTTTAAAACCTGTTTTCCCTTGTCTGGATCTGAAACAATAAGCCGCAGCATTCCATATTCTGAAGTATCTGCCAGACTTAAAGAAACAATATTTATATTATGATTTGACAAAGTCTCGGTTACTTTCTCCAGACGACCCTCTCTATTTTCAATAAAAACAGATAATTGCTTTACAAACATATATGATACCTCCTCTTAAACCAGTTTCCGCTTGTCAATAACTCTTTTTGCTTTACCCTCACTACGCTCTATTGTTTTTGGCTCTACTAATTTAACCTTTACAGCTAGGCCAATTGCATTCTGTAATACATGAGCAATCTTTTTTGTCAGACCCTCTAACTGCTTAATTTCATCAGAAAAGAAACGTTCTTCTACCTCTACCCACACTTCCAGATTATCCAAATTATTAATACGATCAACAATCATTAAGTAATGAGGACTTGTTTCACCAATTTCCAACAATGCTGCCTCAATTTGTGATGGAAATACATTTACACCCCTAATAATAAGCATGTCATCAGAACGTCCTTTAAATCTCGATATTCTTGCAAGCGTTCTGCCACATTCACATTTGTCATAGGTAATACTGGTTAAATCCTTTGTACGGTACCTAATAAGCGGCAGAGCTTCCTTCGTAACAGTAGTAAATACTAATTCTCCTGTTTCACCTGCTTCTACTGGCTGTAAAGTCTCTGGATTTATTATTTCTGGAACAAAATGATCTTCAAATACATGTAACCCACAATGATAATCACAATCAGAAGCAACACCAGGTCCCATTATTTCACTTAATCCATAAATATCATAAGCTTTAATGTTTAGCTTTCTCTCGATTTCTCGTCTCATATTATCTGTCCATGGTTCTGCACCACAAATTGCTGCACGCAGCTTAATCTTATCCAAAGCATTTGCTTCTTCTAAGGTTTCAGCAATATGTAACAAATACGATGGTGTACATGCAATTGCTGTTACCCCGAAATCCTGCATCATAGTTATCTGCTTTTTAGAATTACCAGTGGACATAGGAACTACTGTTGCCCCTAAATTCTCAGCCCCATAGTGTACTCCCAAACCACCTGTAAAAAGACCATAACCATATGACACCTGAATTTTATCGTTCTTTCCCACATTCGCCATAGCCAAAACCCTGGCAACACATTCCTGCCAAATTTCAATATCTCTTCTTGTATATCCAACTACTGTTGCCTTGCCTGTTGTTCCTGAGGAAGCATGAATACGCACTACCTCTGATTCTGGCACTGCAAATAATCCAAATGGATAATTATCTCTCAAATCATCCTTTGTTGTATAAGGCAGCTTAGACAAGTCCTCAATCCCTCTAATATCACCTGGTTCAATTCCCATTTGCTGCATCTTCTTACGATAGAACTCTACATTGTGGTAAACTCTGTCCACCATTTTTCTTAGGCGAGCACCTTGAAGTGTTACGATCTCGTCCCGGCTCATACACTCTTTTGTTTCATTCCATATCATGCAAAAATTCCTCCACTTTACTAATTCATTGATTAACAACTTTTACATTATTATTCTTTAAAACTTCCTCTGCCATTTTCAATTGATTTACATGAAAAATCATTACAGGAGCATTATTCTCCCTAAGCACAAACGAATAAATATAATTTACACACAAACCGGCATCTGCAATAATATGCAGCACACGATCCAAATCTCCTGGCTGATCCACCAGCTCTACCCCAATTACTTCTGAAATTTTAACTACAAACCCCTCTTGTATCAGTACTGCCTTAGCCTCCTCTGGTTGGTCCACTACAATTCTCATAATACCAAATTCAGGGGTATCAAATGAAGCTGCCGCCTTTAAATTGATTTTATTCTCCTTTAGTACAGCTGTAACACCTGCCAGGCTTCCGACTTCATTTTCTACAAAAACTGATAACTGTTTTATCATACCACACCTCCAAAAAACTACAATTCATATCCTACCGTAAAAGCTTCCTTATTTATTTGAATCGTTTTAGGTGGAACTGTTTTTTCGATTACGTTATACCAGTCCTCTAATGTAAAATCCATATGTTTTGCCGCTAGTCCTAATACAATAATATTAAATACTTTTGTATTTCCCAGCTTTCTAGCCTCCGAAATAGCATCTATTTTCAAAACCTTATATTTCTTTTCTAACCCTTCAATGATATTAGCTGGATATTCAGCCGCACCTGTTACAACCGTAATTGGATCAATTCTTTGATCATTAACAATCAATACGCCATCCTTTTTCAAAAAATGTGCATATCTTAATGCTTCTAACCGTTCAAATGCAATTAAAACATCTGCCTGGCCTTCCTCTACAATAGGCTCTGCTACTTTTTCACCGTATCTGACAAAAGTTACAACGCTTCCACCTCTCTGCGCCATACCATGAACTTCGGAAAGCTTTACATCAAAACCTGCTTGTAATGTAATTCCCCCAAGAATACGGCTTGTTAACAAAGTACCCTGTCCACCGACACCAACTATCATAATATTTTTAGTCACCATATTATTCACCCACCTTTTCAATAGCACCAAATTTGCACAAACTCATACATAAGCCACAGCCATTGCACATTGTATCATTTATTGTAATTACACCATTTTCATTCTTTGTAATAGCTGGACAACCTGGTTTTAAACAAAGTCCACAATTCTTACATTTTTCCGGAACAGTTGTATACTGTACCTTAACAGGTGCTTTACTAAGCAATACACAAGGTGATTTTGTAATAATAACTGAAATTTCATCTCTTTGTGTTTCTTCCTTAATTACCCTTTCTAACTCTGGCAAATCAAATGCATTTACTTCTATCACATGTTGTATGCCCATAGCCTTACATAATGCTGGAATACTAATAATCGGCGTTTCTTCCCCTTGTAATGTTTTTCCTGTTGCAGCATGATCCTGATGTCCAGTCATACCCGTTGTTGAGTTATCCAAAATCATAACGGTTCCAGTTCCTTTGTTATATGCCATATTCATTAAAGAGTTAATTCCTGTATGCATAAAAGTAGAATCACCAATGACTGCTACCCAGTTTTTAATATAGTCTTTGCCCTTAGCCTTTTCCATACCGTGAAGGGAACTAATGCTGGCACCCATACAAATTGTTGTGTCAACAACATTTAATGGTGCTACTGCTCCTAACGTATAACATCCAATATCACCTGCGGCATGTATTTTCAATTTACCTAATACAGAATAAACGCTTCTATGTGGGCATCCTGGACATAAAATTGGTGGACGTGCCGGTATATCTTGTGGCGGAGGATCTAAATTTACTGTTTCTGGCTGAACTGCCTCTTGCTCTGCCACACCATGTCCCTTTCCATGTCCATGTGGTGGTGGATCCAAATTAATTGTTGTTCCCGAAATAGCCTTTCTTAAAAGATTGGCACTATACTCACCCTGAACTGTAAAAATCTCTTTTCCAATTGCCTTAATGCCCCATGACTTTACCTGTTCTTCAATTACTGGATCTAGCTCTTCTACAATATACAACGTATCTACCTTGGCAGCAAACTCCTCGATTAACTTTCTTGGCAAAGGATGTACAATACCAAGCTTTAGTACAGACGCCTCTGGCAGTGCTTCTTTTACGTATTGATATGGAATACCAGATGTAATAACTCCAATTTTTGTATCATTCATTTCTACTTTATTAATTGAAAATTCGCATCCATCTTGAATTAAATTATTAGTTCTTTTCTCTACTTCCAGATGTCTTAATTTTGCATTTCCAGGCATCATAACATTTTTTCTTATATTTCTCTCATATACCTTATCTTCTACTTCTTTTCTTTCTTCCAAAGTAACAATTCCTTGGGAATGGGACAGTCTTGTAGTAACCCGGACAATAACTGGCGTATCATATTTTTCACTCATATCAAAAGCAAATTTTACAAAATCTTTTGCTTCCTGGCTGTCTGACGGCTCCAGTACTGGCACCTGTGCTGCTCTTGCCACACAACGGGTATCTTGTTCATTCTGAGAACTATAAAGTCCTGGATCATCTGCTGCCACTAAAACAAGCCCTCCTGTAGATCCAATGTAAGATACCGTATATAATGGATCCGCTGCCACATTTACTCCTACATGCTTCATAGATGCCATGGCACGAACACCACTAATCGATGCACCAATTGCTACTTCCATGGCAACCTTTTCATTTGGTGACCATTCTGCATAAATCTCCTTATATTGCACAATATTCTCACTTATTTCTGTGCTTGGTGTTCCAGGATATGCCGCAGATACTTTTACCCCTGCTTCATATGCTCCTCTGGCAATTGCTTCATTTCCTAACATAATTTTTGTTTCTGCCACGATTAAATACCTTCCTTTCTTAAGTCAGTTACGCGTTTTGCTTTTCCTTCAAATCTTTGCAAACTGTTTGGTGCAACCAGCTTAATCGACGCAACAATACCTAAAACGGTCTTAAGCTGATGTTTAATTTTCTTTTCTAGTTCACCTAATGCTGCATAGGATTCTAATAATCCTTCATCTACAAGCTCAACTTTTATTTCCATTGTATCTAAGTGATTTTCTCTATTTACTGTAATCTCATAATGAGCACCAATTTCTTCTACTTTCAAAAGTACTTCCTCAATTTGAGATGGAAATACATTAACTCCTCTGATAATCAGCATATCATCTGAACGCCCTGACAGATTTTCCATTCTGACAGTTGTTCTTCCACATTTACATGGCTCATACATAAGACGAGTAATATCCCTTGTCCGATACCGGATTAACGGAAGTGCTTCTTTTTTCAGACAGGTAATGACTAATTCGCCCTTTTCTCCTGGGGGCAATACTTCACCTGTATTTGGATCAATAATTTCCGGCAGGAAATAATCTTCATTAATATGCATCCCGCAAAGCTCTGGACATTCTCCAGACACCCCTGGGCCAATTAATTCACTCATACCATAATTTTGTGTAACAAGCATGTCACTTCCCCACAAGCGGTGCATTTCATCTCTCATAGGTTCTGTCATGCCTTCTCCACCAAAAAGTCCAATTTTCACTTTAAGGTCTTTTTGAGGATCCAATCCCATTTTATGTACTACTTCTGCAATATGAAGTGCATAAGAAGGAGTTGCTACCAATACCGTGGTTTCGAAATCCTTCATGTACATAATCTGCTTTTCTGTATTTCCAGTGGAAGTTGGACAAACTGCAACTCCTAGATTTTCCAATCCAAAGTGTAATCCCAGTGCTCCTGTAAACATTCCATAGCCAAAGCAAATTTGTGCTGTATCCTCTTTACTGGCACCACCCATTACGGCTATTCTAGTGACGCACTCTGTCCACATATCCAAGTCATTTTTTGTACACCCCACAACTGTTGGCTTTCCAGTGGTTCCACTAGAGGCATGAATACGGACGAGTTCATTTTTGGGAACTGCAAATAATCCAAATGGATAATTGTCACGCAAGTCCTGTTTTACCGTAAATGGCAGTTTAGCCAAATCCGCTAAGCTCTTTATATCTTCTGGCTTTATATTAGCCGTTTCCATTTTTGCCCGATATGCAGGAACTTTTTCATAAACACGCTTTACCGTATCCTGCAATCGTTCCAGCTGGATTTTTTCCAGCTCTGTTCGGGACATGGTCTCTTCTTTTGCCCAAATCATTTGTTCATCCTCCATTATATCTTTTTATCTATTTCTTATTGAAAATATATGTGATATGCGATTCATCTAATTTTTTAGTTGCCAGACTCACAATAATTAACACCACATTTGGCACAATCATTGCAGACGCACTAAAGGTTGTAATATATGGACTGTTTAATCCAGCCGTTACTACTGCGCTCATCATAATTAAAACTGCTGTAAGCATGCTTGCATAAACTCCTGCCTTAGTTGCTCTTTTCCAATACAGACCAATCAAATATGGTGCTAATAATGTTCCAGAAACCACACCCCATGATAATGCATTTAAATTTAAAATTGGACTGTTTCCCATTGCCAAAATGTAAGCGGCTGCAACAAAACATAAACAGCAAATACGTAATAACAATACCGTATGCTTTTCATTTAATTTATCTTTTGCTAACGGCTTTACTAAATCCATAACAAATGTTGTACTAGAAGCCAAAACAATTGATGCCAGCGTAGACATAGATGCAGCTAAAATAACAATCAGCAAAACCGCAAGAACGACTGTTGGCATTATTCCATCTGTGTTTAATACCATTGGAATAATTTTATCATACACAATTCCACCATTATCATTGGCTGGTGCTGTATTATTTAAAATTAAGCGGCTCATAGATCCCATTGTATAAGCTCCTATTGTTACAATCAGTGCAAACATGGTTGAAACAACTGCTGCTGTAGAAATAAACTTTTCACTTTTAATTGTATAAAATTTGCTAACCATCTGAGGCAGTCCCCATGTACCTAAACTTGTCATAAGAACAAGAGACACTAAAGGAATTGCTGTATTTTTTGTTATTGGAGCAACTAAATCAGGATTAATTGCCTTTAAGCTTTCCATACCATTTACGAGACCACCTACATGATCATTGGATAAAATATAAAATACCAACAGAACAATACCAATAATCATAATAACACCCTGAATAAAATCTGCTATTGAGGCAGCCAGAAAACCTCCCAGAACCAGATAAAATGCAGTTACTACTGTCATAATTAGCATTATTACTTTTTCATCAATGCCAAAAGTAAGCTGAAATAAAAAACCCAGCCCCTTGTATACAGATGCTGCATAAGGTACTAAAAAAACAAAAATAATAAACGATGTGACGGAACGAAGCTTCTGATCCTTATATCTTATAGCTATAAACTGTGGCATGGTTGCAGCTTCTAACCGCTGTGTCATTTCTCTTGTTCGTTTTCCCAACACCTTCCATGCTAAATATGTACCAATAATTGAATTACCAAATACTACCCAGAATGCTGACATGCCAAATGTCCAGCCATTTTTTCCAGCATGACCAATTAATATTACAGCCGAAAAGTATGCTGTTCCGTAAGAAAATGCTGACATCCATGGAGGAATAGAGCGCCCTCCTAATGCAAAATCCGTTACGCTGCTAGTTCTTCTCCGAGCATATAAGCTCACCCCAACCATAACAGCAAGATAAACTACAAGACAGATTATATACTCCATTGTCTTTTCTTCTCCTTTTATCTCATTAAAAGTTTAATGCGCTAAAATGTACATGCGCACATATTAAAATTATACAATTGATAAATAATACCGTCAAGGTTTTTGTATGAACTGCATAATAAATAAAATATATTTGTTACTATTTTATATCTTTCACTACTATTACACTCTCATCTCAAACAAGTTGTCTATAATTGCCTTTATTACAAACTCATTTTGGTTAAAACGAATTTGCATCTCACCGTTGTTTCTCTCAATTATGTTATTAGCTACTTTAATTTGAAAATCATTGTTAATAATATTCATTTTATTTTTACCTAAATATCCTTTTTTTACTGTTTCTGAAAACATTGAAATAGAATTTCGACAAACTATGTATATTTTCCCCTTTTTCTCAAATGTTTCAAACCGAATGTAACGCTGTTTTATGTCTTCAATTTGTTCACATGCATCAATTGCATTATTTAAAATATTTCCAACAACTCCATTTATTTCCCCTGCTGTCAGTGGAAGATCCTTCACCTCTAAATTAAACTCCACCTGAATACTTTTCTCCTCTGCCCTTATCTTTTTTTCATAAATAACTACTGCTAAAATGGTATTTTCCAATTCATAAATTTGATTTTCTAATAAGGCATCTGGCATAAGTTTTTCAATATATGCCGTAGCTTCCTCAAACTTTTTTTCTTTTAACAAAAGCTGCATATTACACAAATGTGCTTTCCACTGATTTTTAATATTTTGAAGTTCATTTGTACTATTTGAAATATTGTTGTACATAGTTAACTGTGCCTTAATAAAATCAATTGTTTCGTTGTCCTTCACATGGCGCTGGTTTTTCTTATATAATGTCAGGCAGGAATAACCTGCTATAACAGCATTAATTATAACCTGAATAACAATAATTGCCACATACATTACTATTATGAAAACTTTTTGATTATGCATAATATCCCCCTTTAGACGTTCCTCTGCATGTTATATTTTATACATATTACCACAACACCAAATTTTTGGCAATATATTACACTCTTTTATAAATTGAAGAATGTCTTTCTAAGGGTACTATTTTACTTGTCCATTATTTTTTGCTACCCACTCATTTAATTGTTCTTGTTTAGCTTCAATTATATTATCCAAGCCAGCTGTACTTAAGTTTTCTTTAAACTCTGGAATAATTGTTTGAGGATCAACACTACCACAGAGCAGTGCTGGCAAATACTGTTGTATTACATTTTCTACTGCGGTATATTCAATTTTTACAGAGCTTGAATCAAAAGTAAATCCTAATGCTGGCGATTTTTTTAATGTTTTATTCTGTTCTTCTTCCCATTTCAAATATTCTTTACCTGATGCGGTCAGGGGATAAACCAAGAAATAGTTACCCATTATTCCACAACTAAGCTGTGCGGTATATGGCACATTAAATGCATCTTTTCCTTCTGGATACATTGCATATCCATCCTGGCTTATTACATAATCCCTACCTTCTATTCCATATATAAGAAGATTAATAATATCCTCGTCTGTAAATGTTAAATCTAGAAATTTCAAAGCTGTTTCAGGGATCCTTGATGTAGACGAAACTGCCCATGTTACTGAATTTACAGATACCGTATTTAAATATGCTTCTCCCAACTGAACAGCACCTAGTGGTTCTCCTCCACACTGTTTTTCTAATGCTTCCAGTCCATTATAGACTGAAGAACTGTAACAGGCAATATAACAAAAGCTTTTATCCAACGACATCAGCTCTCTTGATGTGCTGGTGGTTGTTGCAGCATCTTTCACAATTAGCCCTTCCTTATACCATGTCCTGACCAGATTGCAAGTATTTTTAAATTCATCTGTTCCGTAATAGTCAATTACTGTCATGTCCTGCCCCATTATAATTCCTTTTGGACTGTTATAGTCATCTGTCAAATAATCAACATCCTGAATACATAAATTGGCTCCAGCGGTTCCTTGCATAACGGGAACCAGCGGTTCCATATCTGGATATTCTTTCTTAACTTTTCTTAAAACACTTGTTAAATCATACACGCTTTTTATTTTTGTCATATCGATGTTTAGTTTCTCGGCAATTTCCCGTTTATATATAAGCATAGGTACTAAACCATAAGGCTTATATGCTGGAATTCCAAATATTTTTTCATCTTTTTTACAAGAAGAAAGTATTTCTTCTCCAAGGAGTTGTTTTGTTTTTGGTGCGCAGCTCTCCATAATATTTGTTAAATCATACGTCATATTATTAGAAACATATTCATTAAAACTACCAAAGGTTTGATATATGTCAATCTGACTTCCACTTTGTAATTCCATATTCACATAAGATGAATAATCCGCTATTGCAATAGGCATTAGTTTTACCTCTGCCCCTATTTTCTCTCTTGTAATTTTATTAACTGCTTCTTCCACAGTCTGCAAAGCTTCTTCTTCTGGAAGAGCATTAAAGGTTGCATACGCGAATACAATTTTATCATATTTTTTAGCACCGTCTTGTGAGTATTCTTCTTTGCTATCTAAGTTATCACAGGTAAAAAAGATAACTGTTACAATAGCTGCCACAAAAACTACTGCCACTTTTTTAATTCCTTTCCGCATAAATAGCCTCCCTGATTCAATAATAATTACAAGTATAGCAGTGAATTATTTATTTCTCTATTAAAAATAAGGCTAATTTTTTTAATTTTATAACGTCTCTAATCATTTTCTCTATACTCTTTTGGTGAAACCCCAGTTATTTTCTTAAAAATTGTAGAAAAATATGAATAATTATCAAATCCTACTGACTCTGCAATGTTACTAATGTTTTTTTCTCCAGCCTTTAACAGTTCTTTTGCTTTTTCAATACGATACTCATTAATGTATTCTTTCAAATTAACACCTGTTCGTTTCTTGTATAATTTAGACAAGTATTCCGGTGACAAATAAAATTTTTTTGCAATATCATTTCGTCCAATATTTTCGGAATAATGTTGATGTATATAGTTATTAATTTTATCAATAACAGTAACTGATTTTGTAACCTCATATTCATAATCAAATGTTTTTTCAAGCAGATAATTTACCCATCGTATCATATCAACTGTTGAATTCGTAGCACACTCAGACATTTTAATTGAAATTTCATCATAAAATAATTTGGTAGCCTGAATGCCCTGCTTCATTAAGTCTGCATAGACTACTTGCAGAATTTCCTGCTTTATTAAATATAAAGCTTGTATATTAAGGTTGTTTCCAGCTTCCAGTTCATTAAATACTTGCTTCAAATAACGTAGTATTTGAGTCCTGTCCTTTATTTCTACCAGCTCTATCATTTTTTCAAGTTCTATCATCTGCATTTTCTTTTTAACAGGCAGTTCAACTTCCTGTTCCTGAAAAATACAACTATAAATTCTTAAATTATAATTAAAATATTTTTCCACTTTTTGCTTTGCATTAAAAAGTTCTACAATTTCGTAAACATTACTAATACAACATGTAAGAAACGCTTGAAAATAATTATTAAAGACTTCCATAAGCTGCTGGCATTTTTCCATAAGCTTTTGATGCAATTTCTCATCACAAATTGTAACAACATTTAAAGTATTTCTATCTTGAAATTTAATGACATTTTCATTAAACTTACTTTCTTCCAGCACTTCCCTATGAAATTGTTCCACCATAAACTCAAAAACACCTTTTCCGTACCGCTCTACATCCTCCTCATAGTTACTTATTCTGGAATAAACAAAACAATATTTTTTATTTGCTTGTATATCTAGGTTTCTTCTTTGAAGCTCCTCCTGTATGTGTGTATTATCCAGTAATTCTCCTTCTAAAGCCCCTTTCCAGAAATCCTGCTTTAGAAGGCAAGAGTTTTGCTTCAGATTTCTCTTTTGTTTCAGTTTCATAACTATTTTTTGAAGATTCAATTCCATTGTATGAATATCAAAAGGTTTTACCAAGTATGCTGCTACATCATAATTAATTGCGTCAGCTGCATAAGAAAAGCTTTCATGGCAGGTAAGAAACAAAAGCTCACATTCTATTTTCTTTTCTCGTACCCACTTTAGTAAATCCAAACCTGTTTCTTGAGGCATTTCTATATCACTAATAATAATATCAATTTTTTCTTCCTTTACAATTTGCTTTGCATGTAATACGTCAAATGCTGTGAATACATTATTAATATCAATCTTACTCCACGCAATTGAATCCTTAATGGCTCTAACTGTTGCTGTATCATCATCAATTATCAATAGATTTATCACTTCTTCACTTTCTCCCTGTACTTTAGTTTAATGGTCTGTATTCATCTTATAATTTTCCTTTTCCGGTATATATATTTTGTTTAAACATCCGTGGGGATAAACATTTTCTAATAAAATCAAATCATCTCTATTATACATAAGTTCCATCATCCGTTTTACACTCCATAATCCAATTCGAGTTTCAGTTCCACTGTCTTCTCTGTTAGAGTGATTCATATATTCCAGCACTTCCTGTGGATACCCCTTCCCATCATCTTCAATTTCAATTAGAAGCATATTGGTTCCTTTATAATTCTGCATACTTATTTTGATTAAAACTAATAATGTTTTATCCATAGAAACTGCATATTTGTATTCATTTTCAATAAAGGTGTGAATGATCATTTGAGGAAGTCTCCATTCTTCCAGTTCTTTAGGCAAATCAATTATATATAAAACACACTGAGGATACTTTAACTCCTGCATCTCAAAATAATTATGTACATGCCTGATTTCATCTTTTATTGTAACAGTGTGAAATCCTGTGCGAAACATATACCTTATATTTTTAGACAGTGCATCTATAAATACTGCTATTTGGTCCTTACTATTTTGGCTGTTTAAACTTGAAATAGTTGTAAGCGCATTTAAAAAGAAATGTGGTTTCAATTGTAAACGTATACTTTTTAACTCCATTTCCTGAAATGCAATCCGTTTTTCATATGCCTGAATCTTCAGTTCCACTATTTCATCCACCATTTTTTCAATTGTTTCCTGTAGCAGTTCAAATTCCTTTTTGCTAAAATTTTTACTTATACAGCTACTATAGTTACCCGATTTAATCTTTTCCATATTACTTATGATAAGCCTCATTGGAGCTGCAATTTCTTGTTTGGCATAGTGTAAAATAAAGAACATAAAAAAAACTGACAGACCTGCTGCTGCTGCAACACCAAGCATACTTGTATGTGTCTGCTGAAAAATACTTTTTTTTGCAGTAAAACAATAAATTTTTATTTGTTCTTCTACAATACTTTTGCTTATTTGAAAATAATTATCAGTACTTATATTACTAATATTACCTCCATTCACAATACTCCTTGTCTGTTTACCCCAGACATATCCGATATCCCCCTCATTGTTTGTCAATATAATAGAACGATTTCCCTTCATTTCACCAGAAATAGCATTTAAAATATTACTTGCTTTGGTGTATATAGCAATAGCTCTGTTATCTTTAAGAAACATTTTATACAAATAAACGTCATTATCTATTTTTAAAAAATTCCATTGATAATTGTCTATTGCTTGATTTGAAACAGCTCTACTGGTAAAATCACGCAAGCTGTTTTTCTTTTCAAAGTTAAAGCCTGTTTTTATGGCGTCCAGACAAATATTATATTTTTCATCATATACTACGATTACATCTGCAATATGATTGCCTGCCATTAAATTTTTCATATAATTTTGCAAAGATATTGCGGAAAGATTACGTTTATTTTCAGAGTTGCTCCTTATATTTCCCAATTCTTCTTGTCTTGTTGTAATACTTACCAATACCCCATTCATTTCAATAATTCCATTATTAACTTCATTGATATATATATTTAATAACGCACCTGATGCATCTTTTATCTCTTTTTGCAAAATAGTATAGGATGAAAAACAAAAATAAACTAAAATTAAAATAAGCTGACCCGTTAAAATCATCAAATATAATAACATTTCTTTTATAAAAGATTTTTTCTTTTGCATTTTTTGACCTTTCCATTATTCTTTACTACTGTTTGATTATATAATAACACATTGTAAATCAACACCCAATTGTTATATTAATTTTCACATAAAAAGCTCCTCATAGCGTCAAACAGTTTTAAATATAAACTATCTGCCACTAGAGGAGCATGTTACTTTATTATTTATTTTTGTAAGGAGTTATCTGCTGCTTTTCATTTAACTAAAAGAATAATTTACAGGTGCATTCTTATCACTTCCAAGTGTTGCTATAAAATTAATTGTAACAGCTGATCCTGGTGCAAGCGTTGCATCCCATGATGGATTCTTTACTATCACTTTTGTTCCAGACTGACTTGATAATTCTGCACCCCAAAGACTATTAATGGTACTGTTATAATCAAATTGTAATGTCCATCCATTATATGTCTTGCTGGAATTATTCTTCAGTACAATCTGTCCCTGGAAGCTGCTTCCCCAATCACTAACCACCTTATATTCACAAGTGATTCCACTTGGCAAAGAACCAGATGCGGTTGGCGCTGGCGTTGCGGTTGGCGTTGTTGTTGCGGTTGGCACTGGCGTTGGCGTTGGCGTTGCGGTTGAACCTCCAGAACTGCTAGTAGATTCAAATACCCACTGTTGATTTGCATATCCACCGTATGTCCACTGACAAACATTTGTTCCGTCTGTTTTACCAAAATTATATGCATCTAACATTTTTGTTCCATTGCTTGCCTTTGTTGCAACGGTATATACATTACTTGTTGATGTTGACTTAATCACAAACTTCTGGGCATTTCCAGAATAACCATTATAAATCTGAACGTTTGCACCATCTGTATCAGAAGCATTTGCCACATCCATCATATAGTTGCCTAATCCACTGGTTAATGTAATATAACCATCTGATGTATTGGTTAAATACCACTTCTGTCCAGCTGCTCCTGTACCTGTACTGATTTCAACATTCTGTCCAGCTGCTCCTGTATTGTCTTTTACCTGAAGGTATTTCTGCGCATTTACATTTTTAATATAATACCAGCCATCGGTTAATTTTACAGTACTTCCTATACCTGGATTAGGGGTACTGGTTGGAGTTGGCGTTACAACTGGCGTTGGCGTTGCTGTGCCGCCAGAAGTACTTCCTATTGTATAACCAGCATCAAAGTATGCTTGTAATACAGATGTGTAGGATTGTTTTGGTGTATTTAAACTAGAAAACAACAGTGGATTTTGGCCTGTACGCCATGATACGCTGTCATATAATCCCCACCAAGTAATACCTGTAATTTTTCCACCTGCTTTTTTAGCAGAAAGGATAGCAGACATAATACTATAATAATACTGCGCTTGGTCAGAATCAGAATTACCTTTTGCATCCAGTTCAGTAATCTGAATTTCATATCCCTGGGCTACAAACTTATTTAATGCTGTCTTATAAATGGAAACACTTGGATATGTAGAGCTTAAGTGAGACTGCATACCTATTCCTGAACAAATCTTTTTACTAGAATTAATCCAGTTGATCATTTGAATGGTTTTATCTGTATCTATATAGGTGTTGTAATCATTATAAAAAAGCGACACTGTATCTGTTAAACCAAAATAATCGATACAGTCATACGCATACTGAAATGCATTTTTAACAAAAGATGGTGTTGTGTTTACACTTCCATAGATTGTCTGCCATCCAGAGTTTGATGCATGCATGTACTCATTTACAACGTCCCATGCATATACAACACTACCATACTGACTAGTATACACATGATTTATTACAGATTTAATATAAAATTCTAGTCTTGTATTCATTACAGACTGACTGACATAGCTTCCGCTTGAGCTATAACCACTTCTAAAATACCAGTCTGGTGTCTGACTATGCCAGCATAAAGTATGTGCCCGCATTTTAATGCCATTTTGGTAACAAGTTTTCATTACATTGTCCACATTGGTAAAATTCAACTTTGGAACAGTGCTTTCAGTATAACCTGATGGTATATAGTATCCAAGGTTTTTTGCCTCCGAAACAGAAATACGTCCAGTTGTTAATATAGCATCTGGTTTCATTTCATTTTCCAATGTTATACTGTTATATTGTGATTTAACAAAATTTAGTATACTACTATTGGATAATTGAGATGGTGTGATACAAGTTCCAGTATAACCAAATAATTTTCCATATGTATTAAGTAATGTTGCATTACTCGGAACTGTTGCTGCTTTGGCTGTAGTAAATGGTGCTACAGCTAAAGTACCTACTATAAGCAGTAAAGATAGGAAAACACTCAAAATCTTTTTCATATAAAATCCTCTCTTTCTATTATTGTATTCTAAAATAATCAAAATCTACATAGCCACCTGTTGACTTGGTAGCATAATTAAACAATGCAAAACGATATCCCATAAAATGTGGCATTGTGTAAGACATCTGCAACGTATTTCCTATACTGTTCCAATTTGCACCATCTAGGCTATAATAAAATGTTGCTTTATCTGTCTGGTTCGTAAAATTACAAGTAAGTTTAAGATATACTTTGCTTTGATTGACTGGAACAGAGGCTATTTCTACCGCTGAACCAGAACTTGCATTTACCATTACAATATATTTGGTGCTTCCAGACATTTTTACACCCACCAATCCATATTTCTGCTGAAATGCTGCAAGACCTGCAAAATCTCCATCTTTCATTCCACTTGTTTCTATTACGATATTTCCTGAACAGGTTGGCCCAAAAGTTCTCTGGGTAAGTGTATTTCTGGCATCTAAAATACTAGTACTTACTTTACCAGTTGTAAGTCTTAAAAATCCAGGACGTGTTGTAAGTGACCAGTTATTATTATCCGGATTGTGGTTCCACTGCCATACTAATGCCAATTTATTTGACGCACCAGTTTCTTTAAAAGAGACATCATCTACATAAAAATCCATTAAATCATTTGTACTATCTGGTGATGATGTGTATGGTGTTTCAATAAATAAGAATGACTGGGTAAGATCCACATCCGATGGAACCGTATAAGTACCTTGAATTGTGCCCCATTGGTTTTTTGTCAAGGTAGTACTTCCGAGAACTTTAATACCTTGATAACTTGAGCCATTTTGAATATTATAATTAAATTGTTTTGTGGCTGGCCCTGATGTGTATTTTACTTTTGCTGAAAATGAATAGGTTACGCCAGCTTTAATTTTTCCTGTAATATCCTGCTTTGGTCCATCACCTGTATTTTTTCTTTCCGTAACAAATAAACTTTTTGTGCCACTATAATAATTAGCAGTGCTTAATGAAATACTTCCATTATCGTGGTTTGTCCAAGGACCTACTGTAGAATTTTCAAATCCGCCATTGGTAATAATCTCAGTGCTACTTCCTCCAGAAGTCTGAAATTCATCTGATGCATAGATTTTTTTTGTAGAAGAACCCTCTACCTGCTTTGTCATTGTAAGTGGAACTTTCCCATTTACGCCAAATACAGGCCACCCATTGTTCCATGTAACTGGCACAAGATATGGTATACGTCCTACAGAGCCATGATCTTGAAACAGAAGTCCATACCACACTCCATCTGCTGTATCTATAATTCCCCCTTGAGCAATACCAGAATCTTTTAACACTACTTTTCCAGTATAGGTTCCATCTATGCTGTCTGCACGATAACAAAGTTCTGTCCGCATCCCACCTGATGGCCATGAGATTAAAAATATATAATACTTACCATTAATTTTTTGTATATGTGCTCCCTCTGCTGCAAGTCCACCACTACCTGCAATAGAACCCGCATTGGTAATAAGTGTTTTATTCAGCCCGCCTGATTTAATACCAGATGCATCAGAGTTAAGTTCTACAACTTTAATATTACCTGTACCATAAACTAAAAATACCCGTCCATTATCAAATAATAAGGAAGAGTCATGGTAAACTCCATTCAGTGATCCTACTCTTGTCCACGTACCATTTTCAATATTATTAGTTTTGTAAATATAGGTTTTACCAGTTGTATAGCAGGCAAAGCAACAGTAATAAGTACCATTGTAATATCGCAGGCTGCTTGCCCATGAACCTTTTCCATACTCGCTTTGGCCATTACTTAAAGTTTGTTTGTCACCACTTTCAATTACATCGTATACATAATTTACAATTTCCCAATTTACCAGATCCGTAGATTTCATAATAGGTACTCCTGGATTCATATGCATTGTAGTGCTGCTCATATAAAAGGTATTTCCTACTCTGATTACATCTTGGTCTGGAACATCAGCCCATATGTATGGATTAGTAACCGTAGCAATTATTGGTGTTACCGTTGGTGTTGGCGTTACTGTTGGGGTTGGCGTTACCATTGGTGTTGGCGTTACCATTGGTGTCGGCGTTACCATTGGTGTTGATGTTACCGTTGGGGTTGGTGTTACTGTTCCAGCAGGTGTATACTCCTGCCATACGCCCCATTCTCCTGTGGTTCCTGGTGTTTGAGCCTGTGTATACCATTGAGCCATCCAATATTTCCCTCCATATGAAACAATATTTCCTTTGTAATAAATAGTTGCTGCATTCCATATTGGATAGTCATTGGATACCTCTGGCAACTCTGTTCCTGTTGAATCCGTATATTCTACCCATACACCCCATTCTCCTGTAGTTCCTGGCGTTTCTCCTACTGTATACCACCTGGACATCCATAGTTTACCATTGTAGTAAACTATGTCACCACTATTATAAATAGTTGCTGGGTTCCATGTGGAATAACTTGCTGCATTAGCAATTTGTTTTGAATTCACCCCTATAAATTCTCCATTTGTTGAAAAAAAACTAGCTAACAATATTGCTAACATTGCAGTAGCACTTAATATCCTTCTCATTAATACCCCTCCATTTACGTTACATACAAATATTTTAATCTTCACCCTTTATTTTCTTTATAACATGAAACAATACACAAAACAGCTTTTATATAATTTAAAGTCTAACTAAAGGAGTAATTTGTTGGTGTATTTTTATCACTTCCAACTGTTGCTATAAAATTAATAGTAACGGTTGAACCTGGAGCAAGTGCGGCATCCCATGATGGATTCTTAACTACAACCTTAGTACCAGACTGGCTTGATAATTCCGCACCCCAAAGACTATTTATAGTGCTGTTATAATCAAATTGTAATGTCCAGCCATTGTATGTTTTAGTTGAGTTATTCTTTAATACAATTTGTCCTTG
>NZ_FOYZ01000008.1:43008-211046 GCF_900112775.1 Anaeromicropila populeti | reverse complement strand
TTCTCCATTAATAACTGTTTATTTTCTTTACGAAGGCGAATCAACTCATTTTCTTCGTCAGTTCTGTTATCTTTAGCCTTAAAAGAACCTGTATTACCATAGTCATTTGTCCATTTCACTACTGTTGATTTAGCCAGTTGATATTCTCTAGCTATTTCTGCTGCTGGTTTACCATTTTGCCTTAATGCGACTATTTGCTTTTTAAAATCATCGGTGTAATTTTTTACTTTTCCTGCCATGATAGTTATCCTCCATTTTTCTCATTATATCATGACCGAATATGATTTGTATAATTTATTATAACCTATTCACCTGCTGCTCCGCTTTACTCACGGGTAAAGAAAGGAGCAGCATGAGAATCAGTTATGAGTTTATAACCGGAGAGAAGTTTGAAATAGAAGTGGATGACAATATTGGTGAAGTTATCATCGAAATGGAGAAAATGCAGTCCAGGAGGAACCGTGCCGAAACGAGACGGCATAATTCTCTGGAATTCATGCAGGAAAACCATGATGGGTATCGTCCAATGCAGTTTGCTGACAATAGGGCTGATGTAGAACAAATCATTATTCATTCAGATGAGAAAGAAAGGCTACACCGGGCCATTCAGAAACTGGATCGTAAGGATTCCATAATCGTTAAGAAATATTATTTTGAGGATAAGACCATGGTTGAAATCGGAAAAGAATTAGGTATTTCAGTAATGGCTGTATCCAAGAGACTGAAAAAAATACCGGATAAGATAAAAAAACTTTTGGATTAGTTTAAAAATTCATTTTCCCGTGGCTATAAGATAGAGGCTTTGAAAATGCCTCAAAAGGAAAGGAGGTTTTTAGCCATGAGGACAGTGCGGATTATTGTAAGCGGAGAGGATTGTTCAAGAATTATGGTAACGAATGAGAGAACCAAAAAAGGATTCCTGTCGTTCCTTTCAGAAAAAAAGAAGTCATCAGCCATGTGCGGAAAGGATAGCAGGAAAAGATGAAAAAGATTTTATATGCAGCGCTTTCCGTGGAGATTTAAAAGGAAACAGCGAAAAAGCTGCAAGGTACTGTAGAAAGGCATACAAGGAAGGCTGTCTCCCGATAGCCCCGCATCTTATATTTCCTCAATTTCTGAATGAGGATAGTCTCAAAGAGCGTACGGATGGGATTTCTATGGGACTGGAACTGAAGCAGGAGTGTGATGAAGTCTGGGTATATGGAAAGACAACGGATGGCATGGCGCAGGAAGTGAAGTTTGCCGTAGAGCATGGGATCCCGGTCTGGTTCAAAGAGATGCAGGAAGGAGAAATGACGGATGAAGCTGGTAATGATTGTAACAAAAATAACGGGAAATGAGGAAAATGAACGGGCCAGGGTTTTGGAATATTGCCGTTTTGCCGCTCATAAGGGAGTCCTGCCCATCAGCTCTTATCTGAATTTCCATAACATTTTCATGGATGAGATTGGATTAGCGGTTGAACATTTGCTGACTTTAAGGCTGGCAAAACAGGTGGACGAAATATGGGTATTTGGAAATGAAAAAGAGGAAGAAAAAAGCAGTCTGATAGAGGAAGCCTGCCTGGAATATGGCCGCCGGGCGAAATACTTTGATGCAAGAGAAATCGGAGAGGAATTATTGCTGTGTACCATGTTCTCTGAGGAATTAGTAAGACGATTGGAAGATATGGAGGAATGTTAGATGGGCAGTGATTTATTGAAGATGGCAGAAGGATTCTCCATGGTAGCGGAGAGTCTTCGGATGCTTGCGGGGCAGACAGAGATGGTAAATCCATGTACAGATAAAGCAGAGGATACAATGCTGAATAAGCAGGCACATACTGCAAAAGCAGATACCAAGGAGAAGAAAGTAACCGTAGAGCAGATTCGGGCAGTGTTGGCGGAGAAATTGTAATGGGGCGGCATGCATTGTTATCCGCATATTCTTCCACGCGATGGCTGAACTGTACTCCGTCTGCACGGGGCTGACTTCATTTAAAGGAGCAAAAGTCCATAAATCAGATGTAACAGTAGCGAAGAATTATTTAAATCGAGAAGAAATAGAAAGTTTATATCGGATTGTAACCATGTATCTAGATTACGCAGAAGACCAGGCAAAGCAGCATATTCCGATGCATATGAGCGACTGGAAAGAAAAATCGAGAAGAATCTTGAGTTTGAGGAATTACTAGAAATACCACATAAGTAATAATAAATATAGGATACAAGTGATTCCAAAATGATTCTACTACCACATTTCAACATTCAATGCAGTGCAAAATATAAATAATTTGTAATCTAAATTGAATTATATAGAAAAGGTTATATTTGGATTCAGTTTGACGATAGTATGTATATATGTCATAATAATAAGAGGATTATTTGAGGAAAAGGAGAGCAACATATGAGTTCTTTAGATGAATTAGTAATTGTGGAAAAAAGAAAGAAAATGAAAGAAAAATATAATAAAATTTCTACGGGTATGTACATAAGAAATGAGGTAATGCAGTTCAAATGTTTTAATTTCTTTAATGAGCGAATGGAAATTTGGCTTCCTGACACATTTGTTAAGATGCCTTCAGCAATTGCACAAGTGAAATACCCTTCTTCTCAAAGACCACAGATTATAATGACAGATTTAAGTTCTTCAGTAAATTTCACATTCAGTTTATTTGATATGGAGATCGATAAGGAAGATATTGAGGATACGTGTAAAGGATTTCAAAGTATCATAAAAAAAGTACAGCCAGCGAATGTATTTTATGAAAATGATACATGGGAATTAGGTAAAACAAAAGTAAGCTGGTTTGATTATAAGGCATCAGCTATTGATGCAGACATATATAATATTGTTTACGTAACTTCTATTGGAAAAAATATTTTACACGGAATCTTTAACTGTATGGATCAGGAGTCTGCTGACTGGAAAGAGGCGGCATTTCAGGTGATACAGTCAATAAAAGATTTAACAAGAGGTGAAGAATAATGAGAGGATGGAAGATAAAAGTAGCACCATTTCAATTTCAGTCAGTGTTACAATGTCTAATTAGAAAACAAATTAATGAACATGCAACAGCAGTTATAGAAGGATATATAGAAGAGGATAGGGAAGAAGCATATATTTCGTTAGGACAATCCCATACATGGGTAACAATAAGTGCAGAAGCTCTTGACGGCGGCAGTGAAGATTTATTTTCAGGAATAATCACTGACTTAAATATTGAGGTACAGGGTGGCTTATATAAAATGAAAGTGTCGTTAATGAGCGGTACATTTCTGATGGATCATGTTGAGCATACTTATACTTACCAGAATGCAGGTATGCAGTATCAGGAACTTCTGAAAAAGATAACGAATCAATATGAGCAGGGAAACTTCATTATGAATCTTGGGAACGGAAAGACATTGAATGATTTAGTTGTCCAGTATCAAGAAACAGACTGGAAATTTATTAAGAGGATGGCCAGTCATTTTCAAGCATGTATAATTCCTGCCAGTAATTTAGAAGGGGTTAAGTATTACTTTGGACTACCAACGGCTGGAGCTGTTCATCAACTTAAAAGTACAGAGTATTCGATGCATAAGGACATAAAGGAATACATAAATAAAACAGCAAACAAGGTTTCAGGATTAAGTGAAGCAAACAGTATGTTTTATGTTGTGAAGAGCCGTGAAATACTTCAGATATGTGATAAGATCCAATTCAAGGGAAAAACCTTATATGTGTATCAGGTAGAATCTTATTTTGAAGGAGAAGAATTAGTACATAGTTACATATTAAAGGATAAAGCGGGTTTTTTGATGAGGCATAAGAACAATGAAAAGATGATTGGTGCTTCTCTGCCAGCTAATATTATTGATGTAAAAGGTGATACAGTAAAAGTATGTGTGAAAGCAGATGGAACACAAGATTCGGGTACAGCAAAATGGTTCCCTTACTCAACGGTCTACTCTTCTGCAGATGGTACAGGGTGGTACTGTATGCCAGAAAACGGTGATGAAGTAAGAGTGTATTTTCCAAGCGAAAAAGAAAAACATGCATATGTAATTAGTGCAGTGCATTTAGAAGGGCAAAATGCATCAGCGAGAAGTAATCCTGACAATAAATCATTAAAGAGTAAATATGGAAAAGAATTATTATTTACGGAGAATTCTATAAAAATGACCAATAATAAAGGAATGTCAATTGAAATAGTGGATGAGGAAGGAATTAGTATTACAAGTGATAAGGCAATCAATATTCAGTCTGAGGAAGGAATTAATATTGCGAGTCTACAAAAAGATCTGCATATTGTAGCACCAGATAAAATTGCATTAACGCAGGGAGATACTACATTAACCATGGAAGATGATATTAAATTAAGTGGTTCTCAAGTCAAAATGATATAGGGGTTATTGTATGGACAGAACGAATGAAATAATGAGTGCAGCAATTCCAATCTGTATGGAATATATGGAAATAGGGATGGAAAGGCTTGCAAATAAAATCGATGATTATATAGCAGACTATGCAAATAGTTTTGTAAGAGCTATGAATCGGGTACTGACAAGAACCAAAAAGCTTCAGGAACTTGGAAAGAAGGGCAAAGTACAGATACTATATTTTTCTTATTTGCATAGTAATATTCTACAGGATAAATTCGGTTATCAGATAGATGTGTTTGATAAAGATTTCTTTGTAGACCAAGAGGAAGTCTATGAGGATTGGGATGTCAGTGGGATATTCGAATATGTGGAAGAAGACTGGGAGAAAATTGGAAGAAGAATAGAAAGCAAAGTACCAAGAATGAAGGCATATGAACTACAGGAAATGAAGCGTTCATATGCATTTGGATACTATCGTTTTGTGGAAGAAATACTGGAGAACTTACTTCCGCTGATAGAAAAACTCAAGGTGTATACGGAACTTGAGAAAGAAGAGAATATAACTATCTGTATCGGAGAATACATGGGAACTTATAAATGCTTACAGGTAATTAATAAGAAAGAGGAAGAGGAATGAAATATTTTTTAGTAGAATCAGATAAAAAGTATACAGATGCTCCTTTTCTGATTGACTGGTTTCAAAAGATCAGGATAGAAAACATAGAGAAGGGCAGATCCCATCTGTTGCCTCAGAGGTTAGTACTTCCAATTAGAAGTAACAAAGATACTGTATTTATCGATGTGATTTTTTTTCCGTTTCTTCTTGTAACAGAAACTGTTAGAAAAGTAATTGCGATGTATGAACCGAAAACTATTTTTAAACAAATTGCGTTACTGGATGGAAAATTTGAAAAGACAGAACTATATCATCTGCCTATTCTGGAGAAAATGAACTGTGAGTTAAAGAAAGGACAGTTGGTTACAGAAATAGAATTAGAATATTCAAAGATTAAGGAAAAGACGATTTTTCAATTCACATATCAGAACAGTACTTATACGGTGATGCGTCTAGATATACTTGAGAGTATTTTAAGAAGAGGTGCAAGAGGTTTGTCGATTATCCCTTTACAAGTGCGAGGTGAAGCAGAAGATGAATAATAATTATTTTGATGAAGATGGAAAAATGAAGACTGTCACAGATGGTTATTCACCAAGTAGTGTCAGTGCAAAGCAACAAGAAACATCAGCGCAGATGAAAAGCCAGGAACTGGATACACAAATATCAGAACTTAGCCAATCTGCACGAAGTGAGAGTATCCAAGCTGAGAAAGAGCAGATGGATAGTGCTCTTGCACAATGGAATTCACTTCCAGATGTTGCAAAAGAAGAATGTAAAGAACAGATGTCTGATGAAGATAAAGCTTCATTAGAGCAGATGGAAAATTACCAACAAGAGCTTGCACAGTATGAACAGGAAAAAGAAAAGTATCTTGTACGTGGTGCAATGATGCACTGTAGCTGTGGAAGTCACTATCGACGATTGAATCTACCAGAGTGTCATGGGGTTTATACAAAAGAGAGACCACTTATGAATGTAGCAGATTCTCTGCCAGGTGATGCACTTAACATTCCTACATTTGGTGTTTGCTCTAGTGGAAAAAATAGTACGGGAGGATCGGTTCTGCTTGTTGCGGATGTTCCAAGAGATGTCTATGGCAGACCAATAGCAGGTGCAGGAGAGGGAAATGTAAAAGGAACTCCTTGTGTTCCGATAATCGTATCACAATGGATGTGTCCTCATGAAACTACAATTGTTGGGACAGAACCAGCAATTACTCCTAGATCATTTTTAGTATGTAAATATCAAGGACTTATAGAAGTTGTAGATTCGGGTCAGGATGATGAAGAAACATTGCCACCTAAGTAACATTGGAATTTACGGAGGTAAAGATGAGCAATTTAAGTTATGATAAATTAAAAATTACAGGATGTATTTCTTTCGAAACATTATGTGATGTTAGTATGAGTATTGTTCCAAATGAACATGGTGTACTTAAAGTAAATGGAATAATTAATGAAGCAACACGTGATGCCATTATGCAGTCGCAGTTAAAAAATCAGGAGATATCCTTAAGGGAATTAGATGGGAAAGGGCATGAAATTTCTACACCTGTTTTTTCAGGAGTGATTGGAAATGTAGAAGTATCGGAAGTAAATGGGTATTTTACAGCAAAAGCAGTAGCATATACGGGATCTTATCTTCTTGACATGGAGGCAAAGAGCAGAAGCTTTCAAGATATAGGTATGACTTATAAGCAGGTAATAAAATCGGTATTAACGGATACTAGTAGGGCTAGTGCTCTATTTCGTGTAGGTATAGATACCAAAATAGGAAAACCAGTCATTCAGTATTTAGAAACAGATTGGGAATTTATAAAGCGCATGGCGAGTCACCTAAATGCAGTGCTAATTCCAGAGTGTACCTATCCGTTGCCCCGGTTCTGGTTCGGTATTCCAGAGCAGAGTGGTGCATGTAAGTTCCTTGAAAACGAATACAAGACAGGGATAGAACAAAAATATTTTACAATGGGGGGGCTGCAGAATCCTCTTCCAAAGAGTGAATATCAGTATTACCTGGTGAAGAGTACGGAACAGTTCCAAATTGGCAGTCAGGTACATTTTCGAAACCAGGCATTGCGAATTATAGAAAAGCACGCAGATATTCAGGATGGTGAACTAATATTTACATATAAGCTAGGAAAGTCGGGATTAGAGAAGAACAGAAAGTATTTCAATACAAAGATTAACGGTATGTCAATTTTAGGTACCGTAATTAAGACTAAGTCTGAGACTGTTAAGATTCATCTAGATATAGATGAAGGACAGAAGGAAGCTACAGCATTTGATTACGATTGGACGCCTCCAACAGGTAATATGATGTATTGCATGCCTAAAGTGGGAACTCGTGTATCTTTGTATATGAATAACACGGACGAGCAGGGAGCTAAAGTAGTGAACTGTATCAGAACCAATGGAGCGACCTGTCCAAAGACCACAGATTCTACAAAACGCAGTTTTACTACGGAGCATGGAAAACAGATGTATCTGAATCCTGATACTATGGGTCTTGCAGGTGATACCACAGAAAAAGGAGAAGTAGAGAGTGCACCCCATAAACTGATTTTAGATGATAATAATGGAATTACAATTGGAAGTAAGAAAACCTTGAATTTTACAGCTGGAGAAGGGATTAAACTTCAAGCACCATTTGTCAATATCCAGTCAAAGCTGAATTTTATGATGGCACAGACAGGGGGAGCTATTTCACCTGCTACTCTGGCCAATCCTAGCACAGGTTTGAGTATTTTTAATTGTAAAGATCTCATCGGTGACACTAGTGGAATGTTTGGGACGGTACATGTGACATACGCACCGTTTGATGATGCACCAAAGAAAGGAAAGTTTGATTGGGGGAAACTTGCATTAGGTGTGCTTGCAGGATTAGCAGTTGTGGCAGTTGCGGCAGCAGTAGTATTTACTGGAGGTGCTGCACTTGCAGCAGTGGGCGCAATTGCTTCTACTACAGTAACTTCTATGACAGTTGGTGCAGCAGTAGGTGGAGCTGTAGCAGTAGGTTTTGTAGCAGTCGGCGACTATAAGGACGGAAATGTCAGTGACCCAAAGAAATATGTATATAAAGGGTTATCAGGTGCAGTTAGTGGTGCGGTATGCGGTTATTTTGGACCAGGACCAGGAATGGGATTTATGAAGTATGTCGGCTTGTCAGCCAAGGGTGGGGCATTAGGTGGATTGGCTGGTACGGCAACTGAATGGCTGCTAAATAAAAAGGATTATGCTTATGACGTGAAAGCATCAGATTTCTTCTGGAATTCAGCATTTGGTGGGTTAGGTGGTGCTCTTGGTGGTGCTTTATCTTACGGTTTAGGAGCTAACGGAAGTAAATTAGCAAAAGAATGGTGCAGTTCCAAGAATGGTGCCAAAAGTTTTATTCGAAATGTTATGGGGGATAATATAGTAAATGGAAGCAATGCAACAGCAAGATACATACAAAACTTGTACAAAGTTTCAGGTGCAAAAATGGGAATCAATGATTTGGCAAGACTTGTTCAAGAAAATCCTATGCCACTTTTAGGAAAAGCATATACAGGTGTTCAGAGGTTGGTTGTTACAAACGGCACAAGAGAAACTGTTGCATCTGGACTTGCAGGAGACCAAATGAATAAAATTAAGGAACATACGCAAAACGTATTGAAATCGAAGGAAAAATTGCAGTTAATATTTTCAGAAGATATGTCTTGTTGTTTAGAAGGATGGTAAAAATGAAACGACTTATGTTTTTAGGTTATACAACGAAACATGCTGTAAATAGTCTGCTGAATTATGGAATTGGATTGTGTTTCTTGATTTATGGAATTTTTGGTGCAGAAACAAAACTGTACTGGGTGCTTGGATTAGTATTTGGAACAGTTTGGTTTATGGGAGGTTATTCTGCTTCACGTGGGTACTGGATAGACATCATCTTTTTCCATACAGAAACCATTGAGGGACAAGAGGAACGAATGGATTCAATCTATGCTAGCGAAGGACATTCACCATGCGGAAAGAGAATAAAAGTTACTGCTGATGATGGAAAAGAGGTTAAAATACTTTTGTATGATAAGATTTTGACATATGCACAGGATAAATCTAAGATGGTAAAGGGAGAAAAGTTTCGAACGGTGTACCATTACCTAAAATTTAGTAAAGTAGTTGTTGATGTTGAATATATTAGGATAAAGAGTCGAAAGTAGAATGACTATGTGATGAAAAATATACCATAATACAATTTGAACATAGGCGGAGTAGGAAGTATTGTTTCAGATGTGTATCAGGGAAAGGATATTGACTGGGAAACGGCAGGAAAGAATGCATTGAAAGGTTATTAAAAGATGAAAAGTATTATGATGAAAAAAAAAGATTTAGAAAATGATAAAAAGAAAATACTACCTTTAGCGCAGGATAGAGGATTAGAACAAAAATATATAAAAGCACTCAAGTTAATGAGAAGTATTAGATGTATGATGATGTCTGATGAAAAGATTAAGATGTATTTGAAGACTGCAGATTATTTCGATGATATATCTGAATACAAAGATTCTGTGGAACTTTCTAAATTATGTAAACAACTCGCAGCACAAGAAAAAAAATATATTGAAAAAAATATTTACGAACGGGCATATAATTACAAAGATAATGCAAAAAGTTTTAAAGATTACAAAATAGCAGTTGATGAGTTTACAAAAATTGAAGGATATAAAGATTCTAATTTACAAGCTATTCAATGCACTCAAATGGGGATTAGCATTTATAAAAAAGAAGCTAAGAGAAATATGGTTAAAAAAGCAATAATATTATTTTTGGTGACTATGTTTTTTTATAGCTTAGGAAGTCCATTTGTGCAATATCATATAGCAAATATATATATGAAATTAGGTTCATATGATTCTGCATTAAAAAATTATAGCATGCTAGATTGTTATAAGGATAGTAGAGAAAAGAAGATTGAGGCTGAAAAAAAGGTAGTTAAGAAAAGTGAAATTGGAAAAACTGTTATGGTAGGAAATTGTGAATGGATAATAATTGATAAACAAGATAACCAAGCACTTTTAATAAAAAAACAAAATATTTCCTCAATAGCTTATAATAATATATTGAAGGACATTACGTGGGAAGAGTCTTCACTTCGCAAATATCTTAATTCTAAGTTTATAAATGAGACATTTTCACAAGAAGAACAAAAAAACATTATATTAAAAAATATTAGTAATAAAAATAATGATATATATGGTACATATGGTGGAGATGAAACACAAGATTATGTGTTTGTACTTGACATTGATGAAGCGAAAAAGTATAGAACAATACTTTCTGATATAGATAGTAACATTTGGCTGCGTTCTCCAGGTCATATTCAGAGTTGTGCAGCATTTTTGTCAGAAAATGGTTCAGTTATGAATTATGGTTATACTATAACTAATAAAGATATTATGGTTTTTCCAGCTATGTGGTTCAGAACGAAGTAATCGAGAAATAAAATTTTAAAGAACTCTAGACCTTTTTGTTCTTTTAAAATCAATTCCGATAGATTAAAGTCCAACGTTTGCTCTCGTTGTAAGATAGATTTAGTCGATATAAAAAGAATTTGATGTTATAGGTGAAATGAGATTTACTATGTTGAAAGATTTAAGAGCATAGTACTAACATGGCTATAAATGTGTAGTGAAGAGATATACTATTCGTAATAAGAAAAAGTGCATTGTAAAGTGAAAATCCATATCTAGAGAAAATATCTATGAGCTTGTAAGCGGTAGTCTCGTATGGATTCATGAAATGTAAATATTTTGGTGAAATGCGGATGCATTTACTCCCTTTGACATGGAGAAGAAAACTAGCCATGGTTAGTATACTGACGGCAGAATGGAGCATTTTATGTCAACATTTTTAATATATGAAGAATGTCTTGAAATAGAGTTGACGCTTACGGATATGAAGCTAGCTAAAAGAATTTTTTGTTTTTGTTTCCACGCACGTTGAGACAGTAATAATGATGTCAAGGGTGTAAAAGTAAAAGGCTTGAAAGTGTAGAAAGCAAGGGTTCTGCGTATTTTGCTGATTTGCAGAATAGCAGAACCTTTTGTAAAATGACTACTCTGTGGGAATATATTTACTGTGAAAAAGTCGTATAGTTGAGGTGATAGGATTACTTTTGGGTAGGTTGTGGAGAAAGAAATGTTGTAAAATAGGCTGCTTCTTATTACTAAAAATACGATAATGATAAGTAGCGTTAAAGATTTTACAGTCCTCCTGACCATTGAATGATGTAATGATTTGTGTCCTCTTTTGATGGAGTAAAAGATAGGAGCATCCCAATCTTCTTTGCTGGAATATTTTCTCTTCGTGGTCATCAGGAGTGTCAATGCATATATCAGCATATGGACACCATTGGTTTTGCCTTTTGCTATAAGCGAATAATTTTTTAAGCGGTTGTTTGATTGCTGATGAGCAATTCTGGCAGCAGATTAATAAGTGTAATATTGGTCTTTTATTCATGAGGATACTTCCTTTGCAGCGTCACATATTAACGCTGAAGGCAGGAATTATTAAGAAGTATATGGAACTAATATAGATAAACGGAGATTATTTAAAAACAATGAGAAACAAATTTGAAGTTGGAGGTTTAGAATGAAAAAATGGTATGATGAGGAGTATGAATGGGAAATCGAGGTAATTGGGTTTTTGCGTGGCGATCATACAGAGCATTATTGCCGAAATGGCGAGGAAGTCGGAGATAAGTATACCTGCACCTATGGCTGTCCTGTAAATACGGATGGGCAGGGTATTTGCTCCAAAGCTATGATGATTATGTTTCCTATCATGGAGGCTGTAAGAAGCGGTGGAGATTTAGAAAATATAGGAGGAACTAGTAAATATAGTAAAGAGATTGTATGTCCGGATGGTTGCGTTATGTTTAGACTGACGGCAAAGAAACTTGGAAATGAGAATTTTCATAAGGGAAAGTTTTTTGAGTAGTTTTGATTGTTATTATGTTCAGTTAAAGAAATCAGCGGTCGGCTTGCAGCAGTATAGCCACCTTGGGGTATTAACCAATCGTCATAACTCTGAAATACGCAAATATGATTTTGTACCTTTTGTTGAAACAGGTCTTGATGGATATTTTAGACGGCTTGGATTACTTTGAATATTAATAGAAGTATAAGAGTAGTGTATATTAATTAAAAAAGAATAATTGATTGCTGTCATGGTATAATGATGGTATAATTAAGTCACAAGGAGGTGGATGTTATGCCACAGATTATTCCGATAAAAGATTTAAAAAATACAGCAGATATTTCAGAACTGGTACATGCAGCAGAAGAACCAATCTATATTACAAAGAATGGGTATGGAGATATGGTTATCATGAGTGTCGAAATGTATGAAAGTACAATGAAGAGATTAAATATGTATCGTGAACTGGAGCTTTCTGAAAGAGAGATTGAGTCAGGAAAAATAAAGGATGCAAGACAATCTCTTGGTAACTTGAGAGAGAAATCCGAAATATAATCTTACGATTACAGAACGTGCAGAAGAACTGTTGAATTATATTATACATTATATTATTAATCAATTGAAAAATCCACAAGCAGCAGGCAATCTTATTGGAGAGATTGAACACGTATATGATAATTTGGAGAATGGCCCCAAAATGTATTCATATTCCGAGGATATATTATTAGTTGTAGATTTGCAAAATTTTTTTCCAAATATATCAAGTTTATTTGCTATTTATTTTCTCCATATTAAAAAAAGAAGGCTATCATAAAATGCAAAAGTAGTTGCAAATTATCATAGCCTTTGTTATTGTTTGAATGTAACTAATTAAAAAATGGAAGGCCACCGACGAAAGTACCTTCCATTCTCCAAACATAGATGTAATAAAACATCTAAACACACTCTTATGATAATCGAATTTCAGGTTTTTAGCAAGGACTATAAGAAAAAAATTTTAAATAATAATAACACATGTGCGTATACCTGCCCAAAATGCGGTGCGAAAGCAAAATTTCACCGTCACGGTACCTATTTACGTTCTATTACATACCTATCTACCACAGGAGAGGTTGTATTTGAATCACTTGAAATACTTCGCTTAAAATGTCAGTCTTGCCATTCTACCCACAGCATACTTCCATGGGATTGTATTCCCTTTCAGGTGTATTCTTTACCAGTAGTGCTATTTTTGTGTGAACAAGTGAGGATAAAACAGGCATCGATTCGCAAAACGGTAAAGAGAACCAAGTGTACAATCCAGACTATTTATCAAAAATTAAATCTCTTAAAACGAAATTTGACCCTTATCGAGTTTTATCTTAGGCAGATGTCTTTTTGTACTGCCACTGTTTCTGTTTCCCTTACACAAGTTCTTACTGTTCTGTTATTACCTACTATGAAATTTTCATCCCACATAACTTATCCACTCCCTTTTATGATTGAAAAAGGTTACAGTAACAAAGTAACGACACAAATGAATTTATTTAGAAAGAAGGATAACACAAATTTATGATAGGCACTCTGTGTAAAAGCAGGGTGTCTGTTTTTCCCTGTATATAATTGAAAAATTTACAGAATAGCAGTATAATAAATTATCTAATATGTGTTAGAATTAGTCCATTGCAAACAGGAGATTTTAGGATGCTGAAAAACAATATAGAAGTTGATGTTAAGGTCAAGTGTATATAGAATAAAATTACGCAGGCACAGCTTGCCGAGAAGATTGGTACAATAGGACAGTACGTGAACCGCATCACCAAAACTGATGCAGATGGCACATTGCTGAAAATGACAGATCTGTATTCTGGAAAAGAAACAGAATGGGATTAAGAGATTTTGATTTGGAATCAAACGCTATCAAAGATTGTTATAAGAAATGAAATGCGAAAAGTTCAGTAAATAAGCCATTTCTGTGGTTTTGCAGTTCTCAAACTGTACACTCAAAATGCGATTTTGCCCGTGCATGGAAACAGGTCTAATGGTTATAATGTAAAATGAGTATTGTTCAGATTTAACTGTTGAACGCAATTCTTTCTGGAAGGTGATGAAAATGAATAAAAGTGATTTAAGCAGAAATTTATATATGCTCAAAGGTCCATTGACCAAGAATGGCTATGACTGGTGGTGGCACAATTTCACAGGATACAACAGAGCATCTGGTGAACCAAGAACTTTTTTTATTGAATACTTTGTGTGCAATCCCGCATTGGGCGGTGATACCGCTGTTTTAGGGCAGCTGCCGCAAAACAGGAGCCAGGGTGTAAAGCCCTCTTACGCCATGGTGAAGGTTGGTACTTGGGGAAAAAATGCATGCCAAATCAACACCTTTTATCCGATCTCCCAATTTTCCAGTGCAAGCGATCAATTAAACATCAAAGTCGGCACTTGCCTCCTTACCGAGCATCATATGACCGGTTCCTGCGTGATTACGCCACAGCAGGCAGCGAAGCATCCGGAATACATGTCTGACGCAGGAAAAATGAGTTGGAATATAAGCATTGATAAGAAAATTTCTTATCACGTTGGTTATGGTGCTTCCGCATTTTTTCGCAAAATCAACGCATTTGAAATGTTCTGGCATGCAGAAGGAATAAAGACGGAATATTCTGGCGAAGTGACATTTAATGATGAACCCTATGATATCATCCCCAATCAATCCTATGGTTATGCCGATAAAAACTGGGGCGCTGATTTTACGTCACCATGGCTTTGGATTAGCAGCTGCAATATGAGGAGTCTCATTTCAGGAAAGGTTCTGAGCAATTCGGCTGTCGAATTCGGCGGCGGCAGACCTAAAATTTACGGGCATCCTTTGAACAGACAAATTCTTGGCGGTCTTTTTTATGAAGGGCATATGTACGACTATAATTTTACAAAATTCTGGACCCAGTCAAAGGTCAATTTTAGTTTTAATGAAGGCGACTTTGTAAACACCTGGACTATTACGGCCTCAAACAGAAATTCTGTCATGAAGCTTTCACTGGAATGTCCCATTGAAGAAATGCTCTTCATCAATTATGAAGCGCCCAACGGCAAAAAACTGCATAATCGTCTTTGGAATGGAGGAACCGGCTACGGTACCATCAAGCTGTATCAAAAGCAAGGGAAAGACAAGGTGCTGATCGATCACATTGAAATAAGAAATGCTGGCTGTGAGTACGGAGAATACTCATCATGATATACGGGTGGATATCACACTTTATGCCACTCCTTCTTTATAGCAAGGATGAATACAGGCGTCCTTGAATTTGTTATCCTTTAACAAGGAAGTAAACCTCATGGATAATAATACGCAGAACGTATGCTTTTTGATAGACTATATTGAAGAACATATTTCAGACGAGATCAATCTGGATGACATGGCGGATGCCTCAGGTTATTCCCAATATCATTTGCAAAGAATGTTTACGGAATAGTCGGATTTTCTTACCTTATTCGATACCAAGAATTTCGCTACGTAACTTCTCAAATTTTTCCATAGTTATAGTCTGATTACGATATGTGAAAGTACTTGTTTCATCATAAATGTCCTTTTTCTTATCGTAGTACTCAGCACTTAAATCAAATTCATCAATGATGTTATTTGCACCTTTATATTTCTTGAAGTTGTAAAGCATTCTACCTGTATGTGATGTATCACTATGAACAATCCAAATTGCATTTTCGTAATCAACAAAGGTCATCTCACCAGCAGAACCTTCTCCCTCAGCTAGTACCATAACCTTTCCATCCTTGACATCTAAATACATTCCGCCATAAGGTCCATTCATAATAAGCTCTTCTTCACCGTCATTATCCAAATCACGACGATCACCAACACTATATGCATCCCATTCTTCTGGATTCATGTTAAGATCTGTAATCTTAAAATTGTAATCAGAGTCATAATAACCGGCTTCAATTTCTCCAGCTGCAAATTGATCTAAAAGATCAACTGCTTCATCAGAATTCTCTGTTACCTCTTCTGTCTCTTCCTTTGCAGTATCAGAAATGATTTTCTCATTAGTATGTACTTCAGAATCTACTATATTTCCACAGCCAGTAACTGCAAGCATAATTGCCAATCCTATAGCATTTATGAGTATTTTTTTGCTCATCTTATGTCTCCTCTCATATCCCAAATCAATATATATAAATTATATTCTGCATTATTGTACTATGATAGTATAACTACGACAACCAGGCAAAGCCACCTCCTTAATCGCCATGTTTATAATAACACATGACGATATAAAAGCCAACATAAATACCATGAACATTGAAAAATGTCATCAGGTGTTTTCACAATTTTCAAATAGTTAAATAATAGAATTCTCGAATAATTCTAAGAAATAGGTAAAACGACATTAGCTTATAAGATTAAAGGTTTTTAAAACAGTCTCATTGCATGGGCAAGTTATCAAAGAAGTGAGGACAAAACTCCGTATTGGAGAACCCTTAAAGTAAATGGAGAATTAAATCCTAAATATCCTGGTGGTGTTCAAGCGCAGAAAGAAATAAATGTTGTTAAACCAGCTTAAGCACAGCATATTTGATACATTCCATCGGAGCGTGAAATGGTCCAATAATCACATGTGTTGAAGTGCATTTGGATGGTTGTGGTACAGGACTAGAACTTGATGAAATATTTAAGTTGATACCGCATGTTTCTGTAACAGGTATAGATGCTGTCCCTGTCAGAATGGATGCAGACAGTCTTTTTAATTAATAATTCAGAAACAAAACAGCAACAGAAGTCAAACATTGTTCCGATAAGATAGAAACATCAAAAGAAAAGGAGAACAAGCACATGAAGAATAGAATTTATTTAGTTACAGGAGCGGCAGGATTCTTAGGAGGAACGATTTGTAGACAATTAGTGGAAAGAGGTGACCATGTAAGAGCATTCGTTCTACCAAATGATAAGGCAATGAAGTATGTACCTAAGGAAGCAGAAATTGTAGAGGGTGACTTATGTGATGTAGAGTCACTAGAGAAATTTTTTACTGTTCCAGAAGGGACAGAAACCATCGTCTTACACATTGCAAGTATTGTGACGGTATCACCTGATTATAATCAGAAAGTAATTGATGTGAATGTGGGAGGCACAAAGAACATTATTAATATGTGCTTAAAACACAAGGAATGCCAGAAATTGGTCTATTGCAGCAGTACAGGAGCGATTCCGGAACTTGAAAAAGGTACAAAGATAAAGGAAGTAGATCATTTTGATATAGACAAAGTTGTGGGTTGCTATAGCCAGTCAAAAGCCATGGCATCTCAGGCTGTTTTAGATGCAGTTCGGGAACAGGACTTAAATGCATGCCTGGTATATCCCAGTGGTATCTTAGGACCTGAGGATTTTGCAGTGGGAGAAACGACAAAAACAGTCATCGATATTATTAATGGGAAAATGCCAGCTGGCATTGATGGCTCATTCAATCTTTGTGATGTAAGGGATCTCGCACAGGGAACCATTGCAGCGGCGGATAAAGGGAAATGTGGAAACAGTTATATTTTAGGAAATGAAGAGGTAACATTTAAAAATTTTGTGAATATGTTAGTTGCTGAAGCTGGATGTAAGAAGGTAAAAATGTTCTTACCAATTAGTGTCGCAAATATTATTGCAAAACTTGCAGAGAAATCAGCAAAAAAAAGTGGAAAACAGCCGCTTATGACAACATTTTCTGTATACAATCTGGCGAGAAATAACAGCTTTGATTCCAGAAAGGCAAAGGAAGAACTAGGATATGTGACACGTTCCTATGAAGAGACAATACGTGATGAGGTTGCATGGTTAAAGAAAGAAGGGAAAATTGCTTAATATGAAAACTGTATGTGTGATTACCGGAGGCGGTAGTGGAATGGGACTTGCTGCGGCAAAATTTATGCCACAGGATAAGGTTATTGTAGTATCAGGTCGGACAATGTCAAAATTAAATAAGGCGGTAGAGGAATTGAAAGCACTTGGATATGATGCATATGCTAAAACCTGTGATACCTCAGATCGTGCACAGGTGATTGAACTTGCGGAATTTGCTTTGAGCCTGGGAGAAATAAAGAATGTAATTCATGCTGCGGGACTTTCCCCATCCATGGCAACGCCAGAGCAATTGGTTCGCGTGAATGCACTTGGAACAGTATATGTAAACCAGGAATTCTCAAAAAGGATGAAAGAAGGAAGTGTTATTTTAGACGTTTCTTCAAATTCAGCCTATATCCTTCCAGAATTTCTCGCAAAAAAGAAAGTATTTGCCTTGGCGGAACACGATGAATCTCGATTTGTGGGTAAGATGTTGGGGCTAAGCAGACTAATCAAAGATAAGTATAAGGCAGCAGGATTGGCATATGGTCTGTCGAAAAAGTTTGTGATCTGGTATGCAAGACAATGTGCATACCAATATGGAGAGCGTAAAATCCGAGTACTTTCCTTAAGTCCAGGTCTGATTGCAACCGATATGGGAAATCTTGAGGCAGAAGAAGGTGGATCTTTGCTTAAGACAACAGCAGAGAAAAGAATGGGAACAGCAGAGGAATTAGGATATGCACTTGCGACAGCTGTGGATGAACGCAATGGCTATTTAGCAGGGATAGACATTCTTTGTGATGGAGGAAGCATTAATGGTAAAAAGTAAAAAGGGAACTTTGCAGCCCAAAAGGGTGAAAAAGAGTATACGTGGTCAAATATTGGCTACAGCGCTTTGCCCGTTATTGATGATGTCAACGCTAGTTTCCATTTTGTCCTTGCGTGGTGTTGATGATATGATTGTTGCATATGTAATAGCTATTATTTTAGGTGTTGGAGTAGTTCAACTTTTGTATGTTGCCAGAAGTATTGTAAAGCCGCTTCGCAAGATAGAAGAATATATATGGAGTCTTTCAGAAGGCCAGCTTGATATTAAGATTGAAAGAAAGGGAGGAAGGCAGGATGAAATTGGCCTAATGATGGAATCACTTATTGTTCTTCATCACAAATTGAAAAGTTCCATGAATGATATCAAAAAGGTATCTAATCAGCTAGTTGACACAAATGATATTCTGAGTGTCTCTTTGACACAGGCAAATACAGACTCTGAGCAGATAAAAAGAATCGTGCAGGAAAGCACTGAGGATACGAAAAAGCAAGATGATAACATAAATATGGCTTCCGAACATATTGGTGAAATAGGCATTATGGTTGGTGATGTACTTGAAAGTGTAAATCACTTAATGTATACATCTGAAAAAATGAAGATAGCAGGAAGTCAGTCCGTTAACATGATGTTACAGCTTGATGAATCAAATGTGAGAACAAATGAATCTATTGAGCAAATAAATAAACAGGTACATTTGACACATAAAGCTACGGTAAGTATCACTGAAGTACTCCAATTGATAACGAATATTTCCAAACAAACGAGTTTACTCGCACTCAATGCAGGAATCGAAGCAGCAAGAGCAGGAGAACATGGAGCAGGATTCTCTGTTGTGGCAGAGGAAATCAATAAACTAGCAGGACAGTCGAATAGCTCGACTCAGGAAATTTATGAAATAGTATCCAATCTTTTGGAAGAGTCTGAAAAAATGCTTGCAATTATGGGGACGGTGCTTGTAGATGTGGCGAAGCAAAGGGAGAAGTTGGAACAGACAAAAGAACACATGGCAACAGTAAATATAGGAATTGAAGATTCCTTAAGTGAAGTATCCGATATCAATGATAAAACAGAGAAGTGCAATATATTAAAAAATCAGATTATTGGTAATATTGAAGTGTTGAGGCATTTGTCAGAAAAAAATGTAGTTAATATGGACGGTATTCAAGAGTCTGTAATCGTAGTAGGAGAAAAAATGCAATATGTAAAGGATATAGGTAATCACTTAAGTGATTACGCAGATATTTTGAACGAACAATTGAGATTTTTTAAATTGGATATAATGGAATAATAATGAACTTGGGTGCTTTGAAAAAAGTTGTTTTCAGAGAAACAGAAACAATTTTGAAACAAAAGCATGTTACAATTAGAAAAAACAAGTAGAGGATGATGGATATGATTCATATATTAGTGGTAGAAGATGACGAAAATTTAAACAAGACAGCATGTTCTTTCTTAAGGAGTAGTGGATTTGATGCAGTTGGCTGCCTCAGTACAGAAGAAGCATATGATGCAATGTACAATAATCTCTTTGAACTTATTATTTCGGATATTATGATGCCAGGGATTGATGGCTTTGAATTTGCGGAAAGTGTTCGAAAGGTAAATAAGACAGTCCCAATTTTATTCATGTCAGCAAGGGATGATCTGCCATCCAAGCAGAAGGGATTTCAATTGGGGATTGATGATTATATGGTAAAACCCATCGATTTTGAAGAACTTCTTCTCCGAGTCAGAGCACTCCTTCGAAGAGCCAATGTAGAGATGGAACGGAAGCTTACAATAGGGAATTTGACGATGGATGCGGACGCTATGACTGCCATCATTGCTGGAGAAGAGGTGCCAATTACCACAAGGGAATTCAATATCATGTACAAGCTCTTGTCTTATCCGAATAAGACTTTTTCAAGAGCACAATTGATGGATGAGTTCTGGGGAATCGATACAGATGCCAGCCTTAGAGCTGTGGATGTATATGTAACAAAACTTAGGGATAAATTTTCTGGTTGTGATGGATTTAAAATTGTTACTGTCCGTGGACTTGGTTATAAAGCAGTAATCTAAGGAAGATTAAGAGAATAACTCACATGAAAAGTTTATGTCAAATATGACAATTGAGTGTGTTTAAAGAAAGGAAACCTATGAATCAAAAAGATAAAATCAGACAATCCCATCTTCCAGTTAGATATTTTGGAATTACATTCTTGGTAATGCTGCTTGTCGCTGGAGTACATGCAGGACTGATTCTGTTACTGACGATGCTTGAACTATGGAGTGGTGTTACAGCAGCAATTATTATTATATATTGGATTATGATGGCAGCATTGTTTGTGTTAATCACCAACAAACAGATGGTCAAATACTATGAAACACCGATGAAAGAGCTTGCAAAAGCAACCAATGCAGTGGCTAAGGGAGATTTTTCTGTGTATATGCCACCAATCCATACAGCAGACAAACTGGATTATCTGGATGTTATGATTATGGATTTTAATAAAATGGTGGAAGAGCTTGGTAGTATCGAAACATTGAAAACAGATTTCTTTTCGAATGTATCCCATGAAATTAAGACTCCACTGGCGGTTATTTCCAATTATGCGCAACTCTTGTTACGACAGGATAATCTTACAGAAGAGGAGAAGGATTATGTGAAAAATATTCTTTCCGCATCGAAAAAACTGACAGAATTGATCACCAATATTCTAAAAATCAATAAACTTGAGAAACAGAATATCAATCCTGAGATTGTACGATTTGATGTTAATGAGCAGATTTGCAACTGCATCTTTCAGTTTGAAGAAAAGCTGACTCAAAAGGAAATAGAGTTGACCGCAGAGCTGGATGAGCGTTTGTTTATCGAAGCAGATGCTTCTTTACTAGAGCTGGTATGGAATAATCTATTGTCAAATGCGGTTAAATTTACTGATCAAGGTGGCACGATTGACATAAAGGAAGAGATATCTGAGGATACAGTGACCATCATGATTTCAGACTCGGGATGTGGTATGAGTGAGGAAACTATGCAGCATGTCTTTGACAAATTCTATCAGGGAGATACTTCTCATGCAATGGAAGGAAATGGATTGGGAATGGCTCTGGTATTTCGAATACTACAGATGTTCGGTGGAGAAATATCTGTAAAGAGTGAACTTAGCTGTGGGACTACATTTTCTATTGTTTTGCCAAAATACTATGATTATATCAAAAGAAAAAAGAGTTAGGACTGGAAGGAGCGCTGATGCGATGAGTGAACAGGTAAATCATATAAAAGAATACAGAGGTTATGAATATAAGGATATTCTGGTAGATAAAGATAAGGTGGGATTTTATCTGGACAGCTATGAAAATTTTGGCTGGACAGTGGATGAACGTTTTATGAGTAGGGCTTTGCAGACTGCGAATGCTAAAGGGAAAATACAGTTGAAGCTTCGTAGAGAACGTGGACTTATAAACCGTGTGGAACTGACCAGACTACAGAGACATTTTGAAGATTCCATAGCTCAGATGGAACGCTTAGAACGTAGTAAGACAGCAACAGCCACAATGGCAGCACTTACCACAGGGTTAATTGGTACGGCATTTATGGCAGGTTCTGTATTTGCTGTAATACATGAGCCACCATTGATCCTCTTGTGTATTATGTTTGCAATACCAGGTTTTCTTGGCTGGATACTTCCTAATTTTTTGTATAAAAATTTAGTATTTAAAAGGAATGAGGAAATTAACCCGCTAATCCAGCAAAAAAGAGATGAGCTCTATGAGATTTGTGGAAAAGGACATAAGCTTCTGACTAATTAATTCTAAGTAGATTGTTTTTAATAAGATGCCTTTTATATTAAATGAAAATGAGAAGTTCAGTGGCGTATGGAACCAATTTTTATTTCTTTTAATATTTATGGGAACTTTCTCAGTTGTATTAGCAAGCACTCTTTTTGGGGCGGGGTACCTGTATATTCTGAAGGAACAGATTGTTAGTGTTTCTTTTTATGTAAAAGAGGCATTTATTCTATTAGGAAGCAGCATGTTTTTATACATTTGGCATATCTTCTTATCTTTGCGATTAAATAAAGGGGTTTCCATCGGTGTAGGTATTGTAGAAAGTTTAGTGTCGGCACTGTTTCTGACAGGAATGGGTGATTCTATTTGGAGTTATACACCTTGTGCATGGCCTGCAAGATTTGCAACCTATGCACTTGCAGGAACCAAAAAGACGGATGTATTTAATGTTGAATATAAAGCAGCGCTTTTTCTTTGTGTCATCATTACATTTTGTGCATTAGTTTTGTATGGAATCTGGGCCTGCCATTGGGAGGGGCAAAAAACTAGTGATTAAACTTTACAGGGGGTATTTCTGAAAGTATAATTTAAGAAAGAAAGGAAGAAGACTATGGCAAATATTTTAGCAGTAGATGACGAGCAGGCAATTTTAATCATGATACAAAAAATTTTAAATAAGGATGGACATAATGTAACAATTGTTTCTGAACCAAAAGTTGTCAGCCAGCTAAGACCGGAGTCTTATGATTTAATTCTGCTAGATGTGATGATGCCAGAAATAGATGGTTTTACCTTATGTAAAGAAATACGAAGTTATGTCGATTGTCCTATACTGTTTCTTACTGCAAAGACGGAGGAAAACAGCTTGGTGCTGGGATTAGAACTAGGCGGAGATGATTATATTAGTAAACCTTTTGGAAATCTTGAACTCAGAGCAAGGGTGTCTGCTCATCTCAGGCGTGAGCATCGGGAACATTTTGCAAAACTTACTTTTGCAAATGCTTATTTCAACCTCTCTGGAAAGCAGCTTATTGTCAATGAAAAGGTAGTGCCATTGACTAAGGGTGAATACCAGATATGTGAATTTTTAGCACATCATGCAGGACAGATATTTTCCAGAGAGCAGGTATATGAAGGTGTGTTTGGATATGATGGAGAAAGTAGTGACAATACAATTTCTACCCACATTAAAAATATCCGCTCAAAATTAGAAAATATGGGTTACTTCCCAATTAAAACAGTTTGGGGGGTAGGGTATAAGTGGGAAAAATAAAAAGGAAAAGAGAAATCTCTCTTAGCTTGTTTTATCTGAAATATCTTCTATATTTGTTTATTTGCGTTAGTTTGGTTGGCATATTAATCCTTTTTACATTTAATATTTTGTTTATTAGTAATATGATTTATCCTGCGGATTATGCACAGGAACAGGCAAATTTGGCATATGAAAAGCTCCTAAATGCAGAGGAGATAAGTTCAGAAATGATTCCGAAATTTTGTGATTACATTGTATTTGATACAAATGGCTCCGTAAAAGCAGGAGATATAAATGGAAAAGGTGTAGAACGTGCATGGGCGGCTGTACAAGGAAGCAGGTCAGACATTTATGGAAACTATTATACAGTAGTTTTCAGAGAAAACGAATATTGTGTACTTCGATATAAAATTATTCCTCAATATAAAGATGCATTTTTGCAAAAATATTTTTTATCTCCGCAAATGACCATTTTAATTATTGCATTGCTATTGATTATTATAAGCTTTGCCTGTGTGGCAATTCGTTTTGGGCAGGTACTTCAGAAGAAAATGAATCCCCTTATTCTTGCAACCAAGAAAATTCAAAATCAGGAATTAGAGTTTCCTATCGAAACAGATAATATAAAGGAATTAAATACGGTCTTGGTTTCTATGGATAAGATGCGTGTAGCTTTAAGAAATTCTCTGGAAAAACAGTGGAAGATGGAACAGTTAAGAAAAGAGCAGATATCTGCATTAGCACATGATGTAAAAACACCATTAACTCTTATCAGAGGAAATGCTGAATTATTGTTTGACACAAACCCCACAGAAGAACAGTTAGAGTGCATTCAGTACATTGAAGCAAGTTCGTTGCAGATACAGAATTATGTTCAGATGTTAATGGAGGTAACAAAATCAAACGATGGCATACAAGTACGGATCAGCCAGGTTGCTATTGCTGATTTTCTGCAAAATATTAAAAAAGAAGCAAAAGGTCTGTGCATGGTGAATAATATCCAGCTCAGATGGGATTGTAAAATTGAAACAGAAAAATTTTATATGGGAAGTAGCTGCCGTAATTCTAAATTACATTACGGCATGGGTCTTTATATTGCTGATTCTGTGGCAAAGCAGCATGGTGGACTGCTTGTTTTGGAGAATTCTGTTGATACACACGGAGCAAAAGTTATTATAAAAATTCCATTATAAAGTTTCTTATTAAATCCTTGATAAACAGCTGGCAATCATGTAAGATAGTTGGAAACAAGTGTGCTTTCGATTGGCTGTCCAGATAGAATGTTGTGAAAAAAGCTGATACATTTGGCTTAATAGTGACAGGCTTGTACGCAGCAGGAAGCAATAAAAAATGTATAAAATCGTGGAGGATTAAAAATGAATATGCTTACAGCACCTATGGGTTGGAATAGCTGGGATTGTTACGGCGCAGCTGTTGATGAAGAAACAGTAAGAAGAAATGCAGAATACATGGCGAAAAATCTAAAACAATATGGCTGGGAATATGTTACCGTCGACATTCAATGGAGCGCTCCTAATGCAAAAAACCACGAGTATGACCAGTTTACGGAACTTTGTATGGATGAATATTCGAGGCTTATTCCTGCTGAGAATCGTTTTCCATCCTCCGCAAATGGAAAAGGTTTTGCGCCTCTTGCAGAATATGTTCATTCTCTCGGTCTGAAATTCGGGATACATATTATGAGAGGTATTCCAAGACAAGCGGTTCATCGCAATACCCCAATCAAAGGTACAAATAAGACTGCACGTCAAATTGCAAAAACAGATAGCATTTGTCATTGGAACACAGATATGTACGGTGTTAATCCTGAAAGGGAGGGCGCAAGAGCCTATTATGACAGTCTTTTTGCGCTATATGCGTCATGGGGTGTTGACTTTATAAAGTGTGATGATATTGCTCGTGAGCTTCCCCAGGAGGAAGGGGAGCTTGTTATGCTCAGCGAGTCGCTTCATAGCTGTGGCAGAGATATGATTTTAAGTCTTTCTCCTGGACCTGCACTACTTGAAAAGGCGGAGTTATATAAGCAGTTTTCAAATATGTGGCGGATTACAGATGATTTTTGGGATAAGTGGGAACTTCTTTACAATATGTTTGAGCGTGCAGAGAAATGGTGCGTTCATTCGGGAGCAGGTCATTGGCCGGATGCAGATATGCTTCCTATAGGCCCTATCTTACAAGATTACGATAAATCAATCCGCACGAAATTTACTGAAAATGAGCAGATTACAATGCTTACACTTTGGAGCATTTTCCGTTCTCCTTTAATTATTGGGGGTGAGATGACAGGTTTTGACGAATTTACGATGAGTCTTTTAACTAATCAGGAAGTGCTGAAAATGCACAGCAATTCTAGACACTCTCATCAGGTTTGGCGCAGAGAAATGAACGGAGTGGAAATTATTCTGTGGACGTCTGTAAGCTCTGAAGGTGGACAGTATGCTGCTGTTTTCAACGCAGGAGAAAAAGATACGGAAGTTGACATTTCCCTTTCAGATCTTGAAATTTATAACAGCGTAAACGGATTTGAACTTTGGAGTGGAGAAATACTGTCGGAAGTAACGTCGATAAAAACTAGTATAGGTACCCATAGTGCAAAGGCGTTCTATTTTTACTATTGACACTCACGTTACGTGATGGTGTAAATTGAATGTATCAAAGGAGGAATGGAAAATGAAAACTGTAACAGAAGTATCTAAAATAACAGGTATCAGCGTACGCACGCTTCATTATTATGATGAAATAGGTTTATTGCAAAATGAAGATTTCTATCAAAATGAATAGGATAAAAATCCGATTAGAAGGTGGGAGTTTCTAATCGGATTTTGCTATCTTTTTTTGCTGCTTAACCTGTTCATACTATAAAGTTATAGAGTAATTAACTAGTGTGTGTTGTTAAAAAATCAAGAACATATTTTTTTGCTTTATCTCCTCCAATAGAAGTAAAGCCATGTCCTTCGCCAGTTAGGGTGATAAGTTCGGCATTTTTATATAGCTCCATTGCCTTTTGTGAATATGAAATAGGGACAATGGTATCCTGATCACCATGGATTATTAAAATGTTTTTATCAAATAATCCTATTTGTTCAAATACATAAAAATCATGAATACTGAGAAAGAAATTCTGTCCAAGATTTAATTCCCAGAAGTTTAATGTATTTGGAATACTTTCGACGTAGGGATAGTTTTTCCGCCAATCATCAGAAATGCATAAGGCAGGATAGTATAAAATCATACCTTTGACCTTGTCAATATATTCTTCAGCGGCTAAAGTAGTAACAAGTCCACCTAGACTGCCACCAAAAAGAAAAATCTGCTGGTCATTAACTTGCTCAAGGGTTCTTATGTAATCAATAACGGCAAGTAAATCTGATTTCTCCGTAAATATTGTCATATCTGTTGATATACCAGAACTTTTTGAACTATTGGAACCGCCGCAGAAGTCAAAGGCATATGCAACATATCCATTTTCAGCAAAATATTCGCATTCATTTGTAAAATCACTATTTGTTCCATTATAACCGTGACTAAGTATAATAGTTGGATGTTTTCCATTTTCAGAAGGAGTATATAATTTTCCATAAATGGAGTTTTCACCGTTTTTAATGGTTAATTCAGTTATGATTATTTCACTGTTGGCTGTCGTGGTTGTACTAACAGATTGTTCAGTATTTGCTTTTTTTGTTGTATTCATAGGCACGCTTTCCTCCAAGTTTTCATCAAGTTAGAATACTAACTTACACTAATATACTATTTACTTACCATGTTGTCAAATGGAACTTGACTTATTTAGATTGCTAATATATATTTAATAATAAATATTGACATAAACTTTTACTAGAAGTAGGGAAAAGGTTGATTTTAATCTACTTCAAAAGTGTAGTCAGAGCATGGAGAATAAAAATGGATAGATTTCACCACTATTTACTAAGATTGTATAATGTACATAAAAAGATAAATTTAAAAAACTTTAATAATATTGGATTATCACAAGGACAGCCAAAGATTATAGAGTTATTACTTTATAATGATGGTTGTTCACAGAAGGATTTGGCAAAGGCTTGTGAGCTCCAACCTGCAACCATGTCTGCGTTATTGAAAAAAATGGAGAATGATAAATTGATTCATAGGGTTTCAGAAAATCTAAGTAATGGAACCCACATTACCAGAGTTTTTATGACACATATTGGAAAAGAATTAGCTTTTCAGATTTTAGAGTATGTTGATCAGGTGGAAGAGTTATGTTTTAACGGATTCTCAAACGAAGAAAAGGAACAATGTCTTATTTATTTGAACCGAATCTATAAGAATTTGCAAAATTAATTATACAAAAAATCGCTTTCAGTGAATAAATCCATGTTTCAATAGATTTTAAACATAATACTTATGTACAGGAGGAATATCCAAATGAAAAGGGGAAGGTTAATTATGGAAAAGATTTTTTAGGGATGACTTTAAGTTCATTTTAAGTTCGTAAGTTATAATCTTCTTATCAAGTAAACACTAATTCAAAATTAAGGAGAATATAAATATGAAATCAAAAAAAATAATTGCCATTTTCTTAACTATATTAATTATTGCTACTGCGTCAGGTTGTTCCTCAACTCAAAGCAGCAGTACTGCTTCTACAACGGAAAACGCAGTGGAAGGCTCTGCATTAGTTACAACAGAACTATTTAGTGACAGAGACTATGAACAGACAGCAGATACATCCAAAGCACAATATATTACAGTGGTAGGTGGAGAGGATATCACGATTAACGAAGAAGGAGTTTATGTAATCAGTGGAGATGCTGAGGAAGTAACCATTGTAGTAGAAGCAGAAGAAACAGCTAAGGTTCAAATCGTTTTAGACGGAGTCAGCATAACAAACACAGATGCACCTGCAATTTATGTAAAAACGGGTGATAAAGTGTTTGTGACCACTACAGATAGTGAGAATGACTTTGAGGTAACAGGTACTTATAGTGCGGATGGAGAAACTAATTTAGATGCCGTTATTTTTTCAAAATCAGATTTGGTACTGAATGGAATAGGAACACTAAACATAAGTTCAGCTACGGGAAATGGAATTACTTCCAAGGATGATCTTAAAATAACAGGTGGAAGTTACACCATTACGGCATCCAAGGATGGGTTAGAAGCAAATGATTTCGTCGGGATAACAGATGGTACAATACATATCAATGCTGGGGCAGATGCCATCCATAGTGAAAATGATGAGGATGACAGTCAGGGTTCTATCTATATAAGTGGTGGGACGCTAGAGATTACAGCAGGTGATGATGGAATTCGTGGAACCAGCGTAGTTCAAGTGGATGGTGGTAACATCAATATTACCAGTAGTGTGGAAGGTATAGAAGGTACCTATATTCAAATCAATGATGGTACAATAACTGTTTATGCCACAGATGATGGAATAAACGCTACAAGCAAATCGACAAGTTATGATGTCATAATCGAGGTAAATGGCGGAAACCTTACAGTAGAGGTAGGAAGTGGAGACACAGATGCATTTGATGCAAATGGAACTATTATAATAAATGATGGAATAGTAAATGTAACCGCAAATTCAGGTTTTGACTGGGATGTGGCAGGAGAATTAAATGGTGGAACAGTTACCTTAAATGGTGAAGTAATTACGGAGCTGCCAGAATCCATGATGGGTGGAGGCGGAAAAGGAGGAATGGGCGGAAATAGATCAAGGTGGCAGTAGTGATAAGAAATAAAATATTAAGAGGAAAAAGAATCATTTGGAAGCAGATGGTTCTTTTTCTTGTATAAAAAGTGATGCAAGAAGTAGGATTGACATAATATATAATGTGTTATATAGTTATAAGTATAATATGTTATGTATATGGAGAAATAATGTGAATATATCAAGTGTAAGTGAGGAATATGGAATATACGGAATGCTGTTTTCACTGAGTAATCGAATTCAAACTATTGGCGATAAAGAATTTGATGATATTACAATGAAGCAGCATTTTATGATGATCGCTTTGGAAATGTTTGAACAGCCGCCGGCTTTAACGGAAATGGGTGCTGTTATTGGGTGCTCGTATCAGAACGTTAAAAGAATGGCAGAACATTTGCAAAAAGAGCAATACCTAACCATTGAAAAAGATGGTATAGATAAAAGAAAGCTGTTGTTGAAATCTACTGGGAAATTCGAAAAAATGGCATGTGACCAAAGAGAGAAAACGGTTAAATTTATGGAAAATCTGTATCGAAACATTACGCAAAAAGAAATGGAAATCACCTTAAGGACATTAAAGAAGATGGATCAGAATTTGGGCGGGAGGGTTCAAAAATGAAAAGAGTAGTAGTGTATAAAAGTTCCACTGGATTTACTAAAACATATGCAGAGTGGATTGCCAAAGAGCTAAACTGTGAGATGGTGGATTTAAAAAAAGTAGAAGAAAGCACATTACACCAATGTGAAATGGTTATATATGGTGGGTGGATTATGGGGAATACAATTGTTGGTCTAGATAAAATCAAAAAAATGGGAGCAAATAATCTTGTGGTGTATGCAGTGGGTTCGCTGCCTAAAACAAAGGAAGTAGCAGATAGTATTCAAACAAAGAACGGATTGGAGAATACAGTGTTTTTTTATATGCCAGGTGGTTTTCGTTTTGAAAAGCTAAATTTTCTAATCAGAATGATGTTAAAGTCTATGAAAAAATCAATTGCAAAAAAAGAGAATAAGACGGAGACGGATGTATTCATGGAGAAGCACCTGGGAACGTCATTTGATCATTCAGATAAGAAATATATAGAACCGTTAATTCAGTATGTGAATGAGGAGGTTAGTCAAAAGCAAAATTAGCTGTGCCGCAGATTGGCGGCAGAATGGAGATTTATATGTCAGAACTGAAATGTCAGGAGGAATACATACATAGAATTCATAAGGTTCAGGATTATATGGAGCATCATATAGGAAGTTCCCTATCTATAGAGGAACTTTCCAATGTGGCGGGGTTTTCTAAATATCATTTCAGCCGTATCTTTCAGGCCATATTACATGAGTCACCAGCTCAATATGTGAACCGGATTCGTATGGAGAATGCACTTTTTCTATTGGCACATCGGCCAGATAAAAATATGACAGACATTGCCTATGAACTGGGAATTTTTGATTCAGCCGTATTTTCCAGGGCATTTAAGAATTATTATGGGATTAGTCCAAGGGAATACCGAAAAGAATATAGCAAGAATTGCAAAGATTCTTTTTTCTTGTCAGAGTACAATAAGAACACAGCAAAGAAAGAATGGGCAGACATACAGAGTCCTGTAACTGGGCAAATTACAATAGTACGGCTGGAAGAGAAACAGTTGGTTTATGTCAGGCATACTGGCACATATGTGACATTAGAAAGGGAGTATCCTGGTCTGATTCAGACACTATTTGCTCATGCAGACAACCAAAATCTTCTTGCGGATGGACAAAATTGGGTGCTTGCGGTCTATCATGATAATCCGGAATTTGGAGAAGAGAGTCAGTTCCGTACCAGTCTGTGCCTGACGGTTCCAGAGGATATTGTAATTCAGGAAGACGGAGTAATTGGCAAGATGAAGTTAGTAGATGGACTCTACGCAGTCGGGCATTTTGAAATTCAGCAGCATCAGTATAGTGATGCCTGGAATTACATGTACCAGGAATGGATTATGTGTAGTGGTTACGTTCCAAGAAATTCTTACCCATTTGAAGTGTACCGTAATAACCCATCTACCAATAAGAATCATATTCATAAGGTTGATATCTATGTTCCCATTGAGCCTATTCTTTTCCAATGTGCTGAAAAATGATTTAGAGGTGAGCATATGGAAAAAATAAAAATCCATGGAGCAAGGCTTCATAATTTGAAAAATATTAGTCTGATTATTCCAAAAGGTCAAATGGTAGTCATTACCGGTATTAGTGGATCTGGAAAATCCAGTCTTGCATTTGATATTCTATTTGAAGAAGGTAAGAACCAGTATCTACGATCCATCGGTATTCTGGCAGGGCTGAATAATGAGGACAAATTTGATATAATAGAAGGAATTGGCCCTACAGTGGCGGTACGTCAGAGTACAATCCGGCAGAGTAATCCCAGATCTACAGTTGGCACAAAGACCAGAATACTGAACCAACTGGCCCTTATGTTTACAAGTGAAGGAAAAACGCTGGATGGGTATAAAAAAAATCTCTCTCCAAGTTACTACCTTTATACAACAGCTGAGGGCATGTGCATTAGTTGCCAGGGAAGAGGCTTTTATTACGATATTAATCTGGAACAGTTAATTCCTAATCGTACAATAACTCTTGCCGAGGTTTATGTGGGACTTAATGTAACTGCTGGTTTCTTACGAATTTTAAAGAAGAAATATGGTATGTATTTTAACACTTCATTTTGGATGCTTCCAGAAGATATTCGAGATGAAGTGGTTTATGGAACCTATGAAAATGGGAAACAAAGTTATTGTCTGGAACGGGTACTAAGGAATGCATATGAAAAAGGAGAAGACGTAGAGGAAGTTTATAGGAAGAAGCTTTGTCCAGATTGTCATGGTGAAAGGATCAGCGAGGAGCCAAAAGAAGTTTTTCTATATGGAAAACGGATTGGTGAATTGGCACAGATGACATTGACGGGTCTGTATGATTATTTGAACGAAGTACCAGAAGAAGGATTATCCCAGTTTGGAAAGAATATAGTAAAAGATATAAGACAACATTTAAAGCAGCTCATCCAGTTTCGCTTGGGGCATCTTACCCTTTACCGTGAAATGTCTTCATTAAGTGGTGGGGAGGTACAGCGTATTTTTCTCTACCTCCAGTTAGAATCAAGATTGAATTCCTTAATTTATATATTCGATGAACCCATGGCAGGATTACATCCCTCTGAGAAACCAAGCGTGATTCAGGCGGTAAAGAAACTAAAAGATATAGGTAATACCGTCATTGTTGTGGAGCATGATAAGGAGCTGATTGGGCAGGCCGATCATATAATCGAGATTGGTCCAAAGGCTGGCACAGAGGGGGGAACTGTGGTCTATCAAGGGGATTATCAGGGGTATATGAAAGCAGATACCCTGCTGAGCAAATATTTATTTGAAAAATCCATTATGCCACAACGTGAAAGAAGAACAGATATATTTGATAAGAATAACTGTATAGTACTAAAAGGTGCCAATACGTTTTATTTAAAGCATATTACAGTTACATTTCCACTTCATGCAATGGTTGGAATAGCAGGATTATCGGGAAGCGGTAAGAGTTCCTTGATAGAAGAAACATTATTAAAAAGACTTGCTAGTGCCAAAAAATATGGTCATGGGTCTGGAATAGAAGGGGAGGAACGGATCGGTGGTTTTGTAAAGATATCTCAAGAACCTATTGGGAAAAACGCCTGTTCTACGCCTGTTTCGTATATAGGAATCTGGGATAAAATCAGGGAGGTTTTTGCAAATCAACCAGAAGCAAGAATAAGAGATATGGATGCTGGATACTTTTCGTTTCATTCAAAAGGAGCATGTACGGACTGCGGGGGAAGTGGTTTTGAAAGAATCTTTCTAACTTCAGATTTTTCTGTTGATAAAACCTGTCAGACGTGTAATGGTAAGCGGTTTCAGGAACAGAGCCTTTCGGTAAAATATAAAGGAAAAACCATTTCAGACGTATTAGAGATGAGTATTACCCAGGCTGTTCACTTCTTTGCCAATCAAGCCAGCATTGTAAAGCCACTATGCATCTTAGAGCAGATGGGTATGGGGTATTTAACACTAGGGCAGCCAACTTCATCATTAAGTGGTGGTGAGGCACAGAGAGTTAAGCTTGCCAAAGAACTTGGGAAGCAGCATGGGAGCAATATGCTATATGTGCTGGATGAACCAACAACTGGACTTAGTTTGTATGATACGGCATTGCTGCTAAAAATATTAGATAAATTAGTTTCCAATGGTAATTCTGTCATTATCATTGAACATAACATAGCTGTCTTAAAAAGCTGTGACTATATTATTGAACTTGGTCCAGAAGGAGGAGATAAGGGAGGAAAGGTGATTGCCAACGGAACACCTGAGCAGCTAATAGTTAATCCAAATTCTAAGACAGGAAGGTATCTAATATGATTTTAAAGACGAAGCTGGATAGAATAATGAATAACAGCTATAGCAATATAGGAGGAATGCTTGTACTAAAAAACGGTGAAGTACAATATGAAAACTACTTAAACCAATGTACTGCTGCCACTACTTTTCATGTTTTTTCAGTGACAAAAAGTATTATATCTATATTGATTGGTATTGCCATAGATAAAGGGCATATCAAAAGTGTGGAGCAGAGAGTATTAGAATTCTTTCCTGAGTATGGAGTGAAAAGAGGGGAGAAAACGATACAAAATATATCACTTAAGGATATGTTGACAATGACAGCACCATACAAATATAAAGCAGAGCCTTATGCAGAATATTTTGCAAGTGATAACTGGGTTTATAGTTCCCTTGATTTATTAGGAGGAAAAGGAAAGATGGGAGAGTTTAGATATACTCCTATCATAGGACCAGACATTTTTTCGGGTATACTTGTAAACGCAACGGGACAATCTGTGCGTGATTTTGCACAAAAATACTTATTTAATCCATTGGAAATACCGATTGGAAATAATGTGGTTTTTCATAATAAAGAGGAACAGATGGCGTTTTACAATGCTAAAAATATCAAAGGATGGGTTGCAGGCAAGACGGGAGTAAATACAGCAGGCTGGGGGCTTAATTTGACTACTGAAGCTATGGCGAAGATAGGTCAGCTATACTTGGATGCAGGAATATGGAGGGGAAAACAAATTGTTTCATCTAATTGGATAATGGAGAGTACCAAGGAACATATTAGATGTAACCAGTTGAGGCTGTCGTATGGATATCTGTGGTGGATTATAAATGAGAAGGAACATGCGTATGCAGCAATGGGAGATGGCGGGAATATTATTTATGTGAATGCCAAGAAACAGATGGTAACCGCGATTGCTTCTCTTTTTATACCTAAGGCTAAAGATAGATTGAAGTTGATTAAGGATTATATTGAACCAATGTTTGAAAATTATGAAGAGTGAGAGAAAGGAAAAGATAAATGTTTGAGATTATAGGAAAAATAAATACAGCTCTCTGCTATGCAAAGGTAGTGGAGGAAGAAGCAATTGAACAGATAAGAAGAATGTGTAATTACGAATTCACAGAAGGCAGCAAGATACGAATCATGCCAGATGTTCATGCCGGTAAAGGCTGCACAATTGGCACAACCATGACGGTTGTGGATAAGGCAGTACCTAATATTGTTGGTGTTGATATTGGGTGTGGGATGTATACAGTTGAATTAGGAAAAGTAGATGTAGATTTTAGAAAACTGGATGAAGCTGCACATTATGTGCCTTCAGGAATGAATATTTGGGAAGGCAGACAGGAGCGCTTCGACTTACAAGAACTTCGATGCTATAGAAGTCTAAAAAACACCAAGTGGTTAGAACGGAGTCTGGGAACATTAGGAGGTGGAAACCACTTTATTGAAGTAGATCAGGCAGCAGATGGAACGAAATATCTGGTGATTCATACTGGAAGCAGAAATCTTGGAAAACAGGTTGCTGAGATTTACCAGCAGTTAGCGATTGACCTAAGTAAGGGAAAAGAAACGTATTTTCAGCAAAGGGATGAAATTATACGCACCTTTAAAGAGCAGGGAAGAAGGAATGAGATTCAGGCAGCATTGGAAGAAATATCGTGGAATAAAAGAGAAACAACAATGCCAGAGGATTTGTGTTATTTATATGGAAGTTATTTAGAAGATTATCTTCATGACGTGGAAATATGTCAAAGATATGCCAAAAGAAACCGTGAGAAAATTGCAGAAGTATTGCTTGAACGTACTGGAATAGCTAGTGGAGAGGCATTCCATACTATTCATAATTATATTGACACAGAAGAAATGATCGTAAGAAAGGGTGCAATAGCAGCCCATAAAGGTGAAAAGGTGTTGATTCCAATTAATATGAGGGATGGAAGTGTACTTGCAGTAGGAAAAGGCAATCCAGAATGGAATTATTCTGCGCCACACGGTGCAGGACGGCTTATGTCAAGAACAAAGGCAAAGGAAACACTGAGCATGGAGGAGTATAAAGGTGTGATGGAAGGAATTTATACGACTTCTGTAAATGAGGCAACATTGGATGAAGCACCAATGGCTTATAAATCACTGGAAGATATTATGGATGTCATTAGAGATTCAGTGGATGTCATAGATGTAATGAAACCAATTTATAACTTTAAGGCTTCCAACTGAGAACCGGCTTTATAATAAATGAAACACTGCCACTGTAAAAAGTGGTAGGATTTCGTATTATATGGGCAGCGGTATTGGAGCTGTGAAAGGACGTATTGAGTATGATATTTTATTTTTCAGCAACGGGAAACTGCAAATATGTTGCAACCCAAATTGCTAAGGTTACAAATGATAACATAATGTCAGTAGTGGACTGTGTGAAAAGTAATCATTACACATTTCATATGAGTAAAAATGAGGGAATTGGAATAGTTTCGCCAACTTATGCATTGGGATTACCAATAATTGTAGCTGAGTTTTTAAAAAAGTTGAAAATTTCAGCCGATAGGAAACCCTATGTTTATTTTGTTGCCACCTACGGAACGACACCTGGGCAAACAGGGTTTTTTGCAGACGAGTACATGAGAGAGAAAGGATTTCCCATTGATGCAAAGTTCAGTGTAAAAATGCCAGATACATGGACACCTGTTTTTGATCTGAGTAATAAGGAAAAAGTAAATCGCATTAATTATAGAGCAGAAAGCCAAATCGATTTTTTACTTGCACAGATAAAAAGCACAGCATGTGGAGACTTTATGACTCATAAAGTTCCTCGTTTGGCAGCAAAAGTTTGCTATAAAATTGGATATGAAAGCATAAGGAAAACAAAACATTTTAATGTAGAAGATACTTGTATCGGTTGCGGTTTATGTGAAAAGAAATGTCCAGTTAATGCAATCAAAATGAGTCATGGTAAACCAGTGTGGATAAAGGAACAATGCGTTATGTGTCTGGGCTGTCTGCACCGCTGCCCAAAGTTTGCAATTCAATATGGGAAAAATACAAAGAAACATGGACAATATACAAATGATACTGTGAAAATTAATAAAATAATGGAAACAGAACGATTATATTTAAGAGAATTACGAATGGAAGACAAAAAAGAATTGATGAAAGTATTATCAAATTCTGAATCGATGCAATTCTATCCACATCCGTTTAGTGAAGAAGAGGTAGAGAAGTGGATAGAATGGAATCTTGATAATTATAAAAAATACAAACACGGATTGTGGGCTGTAATAGCAAAAGAAGGTGATGTGTTTGTTGGGGATTGTGGTATCACAATGCAAAATATCGGTGATAAAACAGTTCCTGAAATTGGTTTCCATATTATTATGGAATATTGCAAACAAGGATTTGCGACAGAAGCCGCTTATGCTTGTATGGAATATGCTTTTAATGTTTTACAATACCCCGAAGTTTTTTCGTATACTACGATACGAAATATACCTTCGCAAAAAGTGGCTGAAAAGTTAGGTATGCGGATATATAAGTATTTTGAAAAAAACGGGGAGAGGCAAATTGTCCAAACAATAATGAATCCAAAATTGGTTGAAAAAGAATAAAAAAATTTTTGGTTTAACTATTTCTTCATTTATTTTACATGGATAAGGATTCGGGAAGAATGTAGTTTCCGCATGGGTAATAATCTCCCATATTAGAAGATGTAACAATGCTGCCACTTTCAAGATTCTTTGCAGAGTATGGGAAACTATCAGAGATAATCTTATTTCTGTAAAAAAGCTGAAGTGGAACAAGGGGTAAGTGGTTTACATCAATCCAATTGAAACCGTTTTCTGTTGTTACAAGAGATGGACGTGGTGCCCCAAAGCTGATAATCAAATTCACATAACCGTTTTTATCGGTGACTGTCTCGAAATCCGCAAGGGTATAAAGCCCAATTAAGCCTACAGGGGAAACAAAAGACATACTCCAGTAGCGCATGTCTTCCATACCTGAAATGCCAATATTGTGATACGTATTGGGAAAGGATGGGGCTTTCCAACGTAGATATAATAATTTGTCTGAACTTCTAATTAATTCACTGGAAATGATATAGGCATCATTGTAGTCATATTGGATAAGGGCAGATTTACGATCCAGGGTACTCCAAGATAAAGCACAGGCTCCTTCCTGACTTGTATAAAAAGGAGTGTGTGGTTTTTCTTTAGCAGACGGTTGGATTGAATTTGATAGTTGCAAATTAAGGTTATTTATTGGTACAGACTGATACGTGATTTCGGGATATCCTACTCCTCCTGTAGCATTATATCCAATGCTGGGAGCATAAATCCGGAGGCCTATGGTTCCTTGTATGTTTGGCTCACCCCATGGCATTGTCCCAGCATAAACAATATTGTTTCCTGCTTCAGGAACAAAGTGAGCGGAATTCTCTGGTGGTGCAGTAAAACGGATTTTTAAAGTATAGCTGCGGTTTTTGGCATTCCAGTCTTCACCTGGCAAGAATGGATTTGTGTTTCCAGGGTCAGGAAGCAGCGCATAATCAGGTACCGTAGCAATTGTTAAATCGGCATTACCAATTACACTAAAGGATAAATACCTTGCAAAAGGAAACTGGCCTTTTATTACAATCTCGACGTTAGGTACTACAGAATAGGGGAAAGTATTATAATTTGCATGAAAATCTCCTAAAAGTGTTAAGCTGTTACTAGGTTCATGTATCCATGTTTGTGTACCAGATGGCACTGGTAAGTCTGAGGTAATATCAAGCGCTGCATTTTGAAGGACACCGGGATAAGGATAGAGAGTATACATTTCGATTGCTCACTTCATAAATTTTCATAATACTATATGCTTGAGTTATAAGTTTGTGCATTAGTGCTGCTTTTTCAGGTGATAGCAGCATTTTATTAAGTATAATAATATTTATTACAATGCTTTACATAATAATTTAATGAGATGAGATGGTGAAATGTTCGAAAATGGCTATTCCATTATACCAGAAGACTGGAAGGATGCAATTCAAAACTGGTGGGTGAGAAGGCACAATTTTTTTTCATTCCATTGAGAATCATGGAAGACATGTACTTGAAAATAAATTGAAATATGATGGGAAGCATTACAGGATTGATTTTGAGGATCTAGAAAGAAAACTTGCTCATCCACAAACAACTATGATGGTGTTATGCAATCCCCATAACCCAGTAGGTAAAATATGGGAAGAACAAGATTTATTAGAAATTGGGGAACTATGCTTGCGGCATCATGTTGTGGTTGTGTCTGACGAAATTCATTGTGATCTGACGGATCCTGGATATGAATATATACCGTTTGCGTCTGTATCAGATGTATGTGCCCAAAACAGTATTACCTGTACTTCAGCTAGTAAGGCTTTCAACCTGGCAGGCTTACAGGCAGCAGCTGTTGTGATTCCTAGTGAGACATTACGTCAGAATATGGAGCGTGGACTAAATTCAAATGAAATAGCAGAGCCTAATGCATTTGCTATAGAAGGGATGACCGCAGCCTTTTTAGAAGGAGAAGAATGGCTGGATGAATTAAGAAATTATTTAGCACAAAATAAAAAAATAGCTGCTGAATTTCTGATCGAAGAGATACCAAATATTAAACTGGTTTCTTCGCATGCAACTTATCTGCTTTGGCTTGACTGCAGCAAGGTGCTTGGAGATGCCACAGAACTTTGTAGCTATATTAGAAATGAAACAGGATTATATCTGGCAGCAGGGAGTAAATACAAAGGAAATGGGAATCATTTTATGAGGATGAATATAGCGTGCCCGGCAAAGCGGCTGGAAGAGGCTCTGAAACGCCTAAAAGAAGGAGTAAGGGCATATGAAAAGTGGTCAGTTGAACAATGTTAAAAAAGTACAAAATATGGGAAGATGATATGAGGAACGGCCTTCTATGCTTAACATGTAGTTTGTGAGCATAGAAGGCTGCCCTTATTTACTTCTTTTATTTACTAATTGAAAAAGCAGCAAATTCACACATATGCAAAGCAGACCAATATTTAGAAAAAGGTTATTACCTGTTTGAAAAAATATTGAAATCACAATGCACACTAGGGATATAATTCCCAACAGAAGACATATGATTTTTGAAATTGACCATCTTTTATCCATATTTTTTTCCCTCCAAGTGTTGATTCATCTAGATAAGATGATATATTAATTATAACACGGATATTATCACAACAAAAGTGTATTGTGTTAGTAAAGAAGTATCTAATGATTCCTCATTTCTTCGATTGTTTCATCGCACCAATGAATGACGGCATTGCAAGATACTTGTTTCGATTTACTTCATCATATAAAAGAACATATTCCATCAGCATGAAAAAAGGATGTCGATCCGCTGGATTAATGTGTCCGTACAGATTCGTATTTATAAATAATAGATTCTCACCATAGATACCCCCTATATCACTCTGATATAGGGGGCAACTTTAAATTCAAGAGCCTTCTTCATAATTAGAGAGCCTCTTTTAATATATTTGGAATAGAATAATCAGAACTTGATTGTTTTTGGTTCCTCTGTAAATGAGTAAATAGCTGCCGTGTCACAGGTGAAATAGAACACAGTCATTAGGTTATCATCTACAGTGTACATACTGCTGAGAGAGTCTTTGTTTGCCTCCATCATTGCAACACGGGCTTCACGGCGGGTATCCTCTTTCACCTCACCTTTCAGACGTATCCATGTGCCTTTATTCATTCCGGTGATTTCAATTTTTGGATTTGAAGACAGCTGATGATAGACCTTCTTTTGATTATTGGTTACAAAATAGAGCTTTTCTTCAAATTTGCAGACAGCGCCAAATGGCCTTACGTGGGGCTGGCCATCCTCACTGGTTGCAATATAGAATGTGCCGCAGGCTTTCAAATAGTTTAATATTTCTTCCATTCATGTCATCCTTTCAGTTAGTAATTTGAATCCTTTGACTTTCGAGTCAAATTCATATATAATTATAGTGTTACAGGATGATAAGTACAAGTACGATATTTATTGATACTAGTATCAGAAAGGATACCTAGATGGCGAAGAAAGAATTGTTTGGTTTGTGTCCCTATGTAACTTCACAAAAGGTACTGACTGGAAAATGGTCATTGTATATTTTATATATACTATCACAGGAAACTTTGCGCTTTAATGAGTTACAAAGACGAATGCCAGAGGAAATGACGCATACAACTCTATCAAGGCAGCTGAAAACCCTGGAGGAGGAAGGTTTGATTGTGAGAAAGGAATACGCACAGATACCGCCTAAAGTGGAGTATCAATTAAGTGAAATCGGTAAAAAGTTTAAAAAGGTGTTAGACGTTTTGGGGGAGTGGGGCGAGGAATATATATGCTATCTTAATTCACAAAAAACGGATTGTTGAAAAAACCACAGAATATACCATGCGGAAACGTCTTTGCGAGAGAAATATATTTATAATGGATTCTTTATTGTATTGTTAACATAAATTGTAGAGAAAGAGGCTTTTTATAAAATACGATGTTAAGTATTTCGTAAATATTTAATTACTTCTGTGCCTGCTTTTGCACCTTCATAGACTGCTTTTGAAATCTGTAATAGCCCTCCGGTACAATCTCCAGCAGCATATAGGCCAGGAACGGTTGTTGACATATTCTCGTCCACAGTTATTTTATTATTTTTGGTTTCTGCTCCAATTTTTTTAGCTAGATCGCTGCTTCCAGCAATTCCTATGGCAATAAATAACCCAGAAATGGGAAGGGTAGAACCATCTGTGAAATGAACCTTTTCTAGAATGCCATTGCCGTCAACCGATTTGATAGTATTGGTATTTATCTGGATAATATCAGGAATTGAAACATCAGGTTCTTTTCCATTTGTAAGGATTGTGACAGAAGCTGAAGTTGGAAATAGTTCCAGGGCTTCATGTAGTGCATAACTACCATTACCAAGTACAGCAACATTTTTTTGTTTATAAAAAAATGCATCACATACGGCACAATAGCTTACACCATAACCTTCTAGTTCCTTTAAACCTTCTATTTTGGGGGTAGTTCTGGAAGAACCAGTTGCGATTACTACACTGTCAGCCGTATATTCGTTTTCCTTTGTTATAACAGTAAACTTCTGTTCATATGAAATACCAACCACTTCATCTGTTAAGATTTCAGCACCTAGACGGCGCGCACCTTCGATACCATTTGTAATCAGTTCAGTTCCTGATATAGGTGTACGAAATCCATAGTAATTTTCTATTTCTGAAGCTTTTCCTAAAGCACCAAAGTCTTTCCCAATTATTGTTGTCTTAATTCCAGCGCGTGTTGTATATAATGCCGTTGAAATACCAGCAGGACCATTTCCTATAATAATTACGTTTGCCATAATGAATCACACCTTTTTTGTATTAATATGATTATAACCATTCTTTCAATAATATAAACGAGGAACTAAAAGGAAATAATGAAAAGAATTGAATAGCAGGATAAGATAAGTTTTAACAGGTTTTATCATTGAGTATAAGATAGTACTTTGATAAAATGAAGTATATATTTTTGATTTACTTTTAAATAAACACAAATCATTATTTGGAAAGCAGGAAAGAATGAAACATGATTAAAGTCAATATTGGAGGATGCAATAATCATCATCCACAAAACTTTATGATAAGTCAGAAGAAAGGTAGTAATGACTATCTGTTACTAGTAACTAAATCAGAAACATCATTTGCTATCAATGGAGTATCATATCAGACTCCTTCTGGAACATTTGTATTATTTGATGCAGTCTGTAATGTCAATTGGAGCCATTGCAGAAATTTGTGGATATAAAAATGAAATACATTTTTCAAGACAATTCAAAAAGTATAAGGGGCTGTCTCCCAGAGAATTTAGAGAAAAGATGTCAGCTCAAAAAGCTGGCACAGAAACTAGAAGATGATGGAGGAATAAGATGGATGAAATAAAATGGGCAAAACTAGTTGCGGAAAAAATCATTAAAAAGGTTAGTATAGTGGCAGAGCGAAATAAGGATAAGATTCCGTATACTACAGTAGAGGGAAAATTTGATGACCAATCCATAACAAATATCTGTTGGTGGACCAATGGATTCTGGGGAGGTATCATGTGGCAGTTGTATCATGCTTCAAAGAATGAACTTTTTCGTCAAATAGCGGAAGAAAATGAGGAGAAACTAGATCAAAATTTAATGGAGCCCCAAGGACTGGATCATGACAATGGATTTAAGTGGCTTCCTACTGCTGTTGCCAATTATCGATTGACAGGCAGCCAGAAATCCCGTAATAGAGGACTTTTGGCAGCTAATCATCTGGCTGGCAGGTTTAATTTGTCAGGAACTTTTATACGGGCATGGAATGACTATGGAGATAGCAATAACGCTGGACTGGCAATCATTGATTGTATGATGAATTTGCCACTTTTATATTGGGCATCTGAAGAAATAAATGATCCGCGTTTTCGTCAGATTGCTGTAATGCATGCAGATATGGCAGAAAAATTTTTTATAAAACAGGACGGTTCTGCTCATCATATTGTGGAATTTAATCCAGAGACAGGAGAATTTGTAAAGACATATGGGGGACAGGGCTTTTGTGAGGGTTCTTCATGGACCAGAGGACAGGCATGGGCAATTTATGGTTTTGCACTAAGTTATTTACACACAAAAAAGCAATCTTATCTTGATACAGCCAAAAAGGTGGCTGATTATTTTATTTCACATATCCCTGTAAGTGGTTTTGTACCAGTAGATTTTTTCCAGCCAGAGGATTGTAATTTAGAAGATTCTACAGCATCAGCTATTGCTGCTTGTGGTTTACTTGAGCTTCAAAAAATGGTTTCTTTAGAGGAAAAGAAGATTTATTATAAAACAGCAATACAAATGCTTCAGACACTTGAAAAAAGCAGATGTAATTGGGATGAGGACAGTGATAATATACTTGAGAGGTGTACAGCAGCATTCCATGATAAAACCCATGAATTCTCTATTATATATGGCGACTATTTTTTTATAGAAGCAATATGGAAATTAAATGGTCAGGAAATTTTCATATGGTAAATAGTAAAATGTTTTTCGGGAAAAAAGAAAGGGGTGCATAGCGTGATTTTTCAACCAAAATCATTAGATTTTCAGTTGAGTCCTTACACAGGATTAACTAGAGAAAGCTGGATAGAAGCAGGAGAGTATTTATTAACAGGTATTTTTCAAAATATCAAATCAATTCATGACCCAGTCATTATGCCAAGAAAGGAGACAAAAGTCACATATCCTCATCAAAATGCCGAGGAAATACAAAAAGAGCTAGAGAGAAAAGCAGAGATTTTCGAAGGACTAGCCAGATCCTTTTTTATTGCTGCTCCTTTAATTCATACCAAGCAGGAAATCAGCATTTGCAATTTTAAGCTTCGGGATTACTATAAAGAACATGTGCTGAGGGCATGTACAAAGGGAGATAGTAATTCAGTGGGAAACTATGATGAACTACAGGAATTAACAGGAAATAAGGAGCCTGACAGGGCATTTCAGCAGACAGTAGAAACCTGTGCTTTAGTAGTGTGTTTATGGAACTGTAAAGAAGAAATATGGGACACTTATACAAGGGAAGAAAAGGACACAATAGCCGATTTTTTGTCAAACTATGCGCATGCAAATACGGTTCCACAAAACTGGCGTTTGTTCAATATGTTAGATATGGCTTTTTTAGCAAAAGAAGGCTATCCAATTGACGAAGATATTATGAGAGAACATGCACAGGCAATCTTAAATTATTATGCTGGGGATGGCTGGTATCGTGACGGTCATTCCTTTGATTATTATTCCTGTTGGGCATTTAATGTTTATGCTCCTATATGGAATGTTTGGTATGGCTATGAAAAGGAACCCTATATTGCAAAGAAGTTTGAAGAATATTCTAACGAATTAATCAAAACATATGGAGATTTTTTTGACCAAGATGGTTTTACCACTATGTGGGGGAGAAGTAATATTTATAGAAATGCAGCTACAAGTCCATTTGATGCAAATATGTTATTAAAGGAATCAAAAGCCAATCCAGGTCTATCGAGAAGAATTGCATCGGGTTCGCTGCTTCAATTTCTGACGAGAGAGGACTTTCTTTTTCAAGGTGTGCCTACTTTGGGTTTTTATGGACAATTTACTCCATTAGTTCAGGGATATTCCTGTGCAGAATCACCCTTTTGGCTAGGGAAGGCATTTTTATGTCTGCATTTACCAGCAGAACATCCGTTTTGGACAGCTCAAGAAAATAATGGCACATGGGATAAACTAGAAGAGAAGCAGATTAAGGAGACGGTGCTTAATGGTCCAGCACTTTGTTTTACTAATCACAAGGCAAATGGAGAAACTATCTTAAGGACAGGAAAGGTAGTAAAGAATTGTAACGATGAGCATGGTATGTGGAACTACTCTAAGTTAAGCTATAACAGTAAATATCCTTGGGAATCAGCTCCGTCTACAGATGTTGAGTCACAACAGTATGTATTGAAAGATTTAACTTCTGGAAACTATGAAAAATGTAATGTGACTTTTTGGAGTGGCATGAAGGAAGGGATTTTATATCGCAGGCAGTTTTTTAACTATGAGTTATGGAAGGAGTCACACTGGATTCAGGCATTAAATCTTGCCGATTTTCCTGTACCCCATGGAATTCTCAGGGTAGATAAGCTCAGGTTATATCGCAGGCCAGTTTCATTGACATTTGGTGCTTATGGTTTTCCCGATAATGGTACAGAGATAAGTAGGTTAGAGAAAGGAAATGGGAAAGCCATCCTTTTAAAAGGCCATGACTTTACTGGAAGAGAAAAACAGCTTGCAATGACCATTTATGAAGGATGGGATGAAATCAATTTTTTGCGTAGTAAGGAAACAAATCCCGACTCGGAAAACTCTATTGTAGTCTACGGAAAATTAACAAGAAGAAAACAATATGGATACGAGCCGTATATCATGATTTCTCAAGTTATAACCAAAGAAAGTCTGGAGGATTTTACCGAGGAGGAAATTTTCCCAATTGATTCGGTTACTTATACAGATAAGGAAAAATGTGGTGGCTATGGTCCAGTAGAAATTGCTTTCATAGATGGAAGTAAAAAAGCAATTTCATTTGAAGGAATGGAAGGAAATTTGTATATATAGGGTGACAAAAAGTTAACCTCATTTTCACAAAAAAAGATTGTTGTTTTTACTAAAGTGTTTTATATTAGTAAAGAATATAATAGTAACTCCGAAACAGCATGATTTTTATGAACAAAGACAATAATAGGAGCGGTGAAAATGAGAGTTAACAAAAAAAAGAAAAGATTATTGGCAGTAATTATGATGTGCCTTGTTTTATTTACAGGGACATTTAGCCAGACTGATTTTTATGTAGCAGCAGAGGAAGAAAATGAACAGGCAGAAGCAACGGTTGAAAATGTCACAGCAATGCCTGCATCTGGTTCCGCTATTGCATCGGGAGCAACGATTACACTAACAACAGTAACTGAGGATGCAGAGATACTTTATAGTATTGGTACGGTTAGTGGGAATGCAGTTGTATTTTCAAATGAACAAGTTTATACCGAGGAACAGACTGTTACACTTGAGGGAATGGAAGGCGATACGATATATGTAAAAGCCTATGCAGCGAAAGATAGTAAGACCAGTGAAGAAATAACGTTTGAGTATCAGATTAATAATCAGTCAGGGAATAACAGCGGAATCTTTGACCCAGTTACTGAGGATATGATCGAAGAGAATGTGTTAACTATTAAAGAAGCACTTGCAGAAACAATAGGCACTTCCATGACAGTAATTGGACAGGTTGCTTATATTTATGGCAGTAAAGGAAAATTGAATACGGTTCTGTTACAGGATGTAATAAATAATGAAGTGGTTGGATTACAGATTTATGACACTTCAAATGCAGCTACAGGCTATCAGGTGGGTGATGTGATTACGGTTACAGGAAAGACTGCTCTCTATGGAGGCGTAACCCAGATTAGTTCACCAGTAGTAACGATAGTCCAAGCAGGGGTGCAGAAATTTGAACCTCAGGAAATTTCAATCAGCGAATTTCTTACAAATACAGAACAATACATATCAGAGTATTTATGCATTAAGAATGTTACTCTTGGAGCATATTCCACATCGAACACAGCTATTTCAGATGAAACAGGCACCGTAAATATTTATCAGGGTGTTTCTTATCCAGATGGGATTGCAGAAGGAAGTAATGTAAATATATTTGCTGCAGGATCAAAATTCAATGCAACAAAACAGCTTAGAAATGGTCTGAATACAGATTATTTTCTAAAGGAGTATATAGATACCTCTATTACTAAAGTAATTGCAGGCTTTGCAGGAACGGCAGCACCAACTGAAAAAATGGTATACGGTGACTTGAATGGAGGTAATGACGGATTAGATAAAAATTCTATGTTAACTCTTTCCACAGATGCAATTCCAGTTGTTAATAAATCTAATATAGGTTCGGTGGGACTTACGGAAAACCAGTTTTATCAAATCGTTACAAGCACTAGAAAATTCGGCGCATTACAGATTTCGTTCCGGATGAAAGGTTCTAATACAGGTGCTTCGGCATTTCAATTACAATATAGTACAGATGGAACGAATTATTTTCCAGCAGGAGATGGCAATTTAAAATGTTCCTACACACAATATTCCAATGGTGAAAGTTCTAGTGTAAATGTAGATAACAGCTGTACAAGTGGCCAGTTTTCTCTTGTAACAGCAAGTAAATATCATGATATATCATTTACACTTCCATCCGCTGCAAATCATGCAGAAGCTTTATTCCTGCGAATTGTTGTAACCTCTTCCAAATCCATTAATAATGGTACAATTGGAAAAAGTGGAACCAATTATCTGACGGAAATAAAGCTAAGTGGCAGTCCGATTATTTCGGATTCAATTACCAAATATGTAACGGCAAATCCTGGAGCAGGAGAGATTACAGCAGGAACAGAGGTCACGTTATCATCAGAGACAAAAAGTGCGACAATTTTTTATTCAATCAATTCTTCTGAGTATGTAAAATATTCTGGAGATGCAAAGCCAGTTTTGACAGAATTTCCAGTAACCTTAAATGCGTATGCTCAAAAGGAAGGGCAGGATGACAGTATTGTAATGTCATATTCTTATACCCAGGCGCAGGTTGCAACAGTGAAAGCTTCTCCAAACGGAGGTTCTGTTGCAGAAGGAACCAGTGTACAGCTTACAACAGCAACAGAAGGAGCAGACATACTTTATAAAGTTGTCAAGCAAGATGAATTAGCAGAGAGTGCAGCATGGATAACCTATACAGGGAAAATAAAGCTGGAGGAGTTTCCTGCTGTAATCTACGCAAAAGGCGTTAAAGACGGTTATATTGACAGTGAAACAAATACTTTTTCCTTTACAAAAAGGGAAAATGAAAAGTACAACATTTACTTTGGACAGCTTCATTCTCACACCAACTATTCTGATGGTGCTGGAAGTTGTGAAGAGGCATTTAATTATGGAAAAAATACAGCAGAAAATCTAGATTTTCTAGCTGTAACCGATCACTCTAATTCATTAGATAATGCCGATTCTTCATCCATTCATACAAAATCAGCAGGAGAATGGACAGAAGGACATGCATTAGCAGCGGCCTATACAGACAGTAACTTTGTTGGGATATATGGTTACGAAATGACGTGGTCAAATGGACTGGGGCATATGAACACATTTAACACAGATGGTTTTCAAAGCCGTACCCAGTCAGAATATACAGATTATTCTACGGCACTTCAAAATTATTATGCGACCTTAAAAACAGCTCCCGCGTCTATTAATCAGTTTAACCATCCAGGTACAACGTTTGGTGATTTTAGTGATTTTGCACACTATGATGAGGAAATTGATCCACTTATTACCATGATTGAAGTGGGAAATGGAGAAGGATCTATTGGGAGCAGCGGGTATTTCCCTTCCTATGAATATTATACGAGAGCACTAGACAAAGGCTGGCATGTGGCACCAACAAACAATCAGGATAACCACAAAGGGCTATGGGGTTCTGCAAATACGGCGAGAAGTGTTGTTCTGGCAGATACCTTAACAGAAGAAAATATTTATGATGCTATGCGTAATATGCGCATGTATGCTACTGAAGATAATGATTTAAGTATTCAATATACGCTAGATGGAAACATTATGGGAACCATACTTGAGGAAGGCTCAACTGGTGAAACGGTAGAACTAAAGGCAGAATTTAGTGATCCTACTGATAGTAAGATTGGCACAGTAGAGGTAATCGTAAATGGAGGTATTGTTGCAGATTCTACAACCATTTCTACCAATGAAGCAGAAGTGACTTTTACGGTTCCATCAACCTATTCGTACTATTATATAAAAGTGGTAGAAGAGGATGGAGACATTGCAGTAACAGCGCCTGTATGGATTTCGGATGTAGAGGCAGTAGGAATTGCAGGAATGTCAACCACCGCTGCGCTTCCTGTCCAAGGAGAGTCACTAGATGTGAATCTTGAGCTATATAACAACGAAAATACTGCACTAGAAATCAACTCAATCGAGTTTAAAATTGGGAATGAAACGATTCATACAGTAGATCTTGCAGCAGCAGGCTTAACAACATTAGCCTCTCTGAAAAGTCAGAGCTATCAATTTCATTACACATATGACAAGGCAGGCTCTATAGAAATTACTGCGGTTGTAACAGGCAGGTTAAACGGTGCTGCCAAGAAATACTCTAGTGTATTGCAATTAAATTATGTTGCCCAAAACATGGTTACAAAAGTGGTGGTGGATGGAACACATTATAACGATTACGTTACAGGATATTATGGAGGTAATGTAGGAAATGTTGCAGAACTGTTTGCGGAAAGTTATGCACAGGTAACAGTTGTGAAAGACAACATAACAAAGGAAATATTAGATGACTGTAATCTGCTGATTATTTCCGCACCAGCCAAGAAGGCCGGAACAGCCAATGGGGGAGCATATACGGTTTCACACTTTGAAGATTCCTACATTGAGCTTGTAAAAGAATATGTTAACAAGGGAGGAAATATTATATTTTGTGGCCTTGCCGATTATTCTGATACAGCAGACTGCCAGAGTTCCACAGAGATCAACAGGTTATTAGAAGCAATTGGAGCATCCATGAGGTTAAACAGTGATGAAATAGTAGATGATGATGCAAACGGAGGACAGGCATACCGATTGTTCTTTGATGACTATAATACTAATTCTAATTATACGAGAGGAATTACATCAGGTCAAACATATAGTTCTTATAGTGGATGTTCCGTTATTCTTGATGAGACAAAGGTTGCAGCAGGAACCTGTGAACCTATCGTAAATGGACATGCTACAACCTACAGCTTGAATACAAAAACAGTTGACAATTATTACAAGGAGATTGGAAAGGGTAATATTGTAGCAATGGGACGGGAAACTTTACCAACAGGTTCAAACATATTTCTGGCTGGAACAGTATTTTTATCTGATTTTGAACTGAAGAAAGAGGTAGACAATGGAAATGATCTGCAATATTCAAATCGTAATATTATCTTGAATATTCTGGACAATTCCGCAGTAAAGGTTCCGGTTTCTACCATTGCTGAGGCAAGAAAAGGGGAACTTGGTGATGTTTATTGCGTAGAAGGATATGTTACAGCAGGAACAGAATTAGAGTCAAATACGTTTTTTGATGCAATTTATGTGCAGGATAATACGGGGGGAATTACAATTTTCCCATATTCTACCAGTGGATTAAAAATAGGAACAAAGATAAGAATTATTGGTTATGTGGATGAGTACCAGGGGGATCGAGAATTACAGGTGATAAAATCAGAAATTCTGGACGATAAAAACCTTCATAAGGTAACCAGCAAAGTTCTTACTACAGCTCAGGCAACAGACTATGATTCTTTTGGAGGACAGCTTGTTACCATTAAAGGTACTGTAACAGAGATAACACCAAATGGAAGTGCCTTATCACAATGTAAGGTAAAAGATTCGTCGGGAGTAGAAGCAACTGTATTTATAGATGGGTATATTCTTTCTTCTAAAACAGGGAAAAACACGTTGGCAGATAGCATTAAGGAAGGAAAGACCATTTATGCTACAGGATTATTATATAAACATCCCGAAGGAGCTTCCAATGCATCAGTTACGGTTCTTCGAGTAAGAGATTGTAGAGAAGTTTTTTGTGTTTCTAGCAAAAAAAAATCTGATGAAAGCACATCACAAGAAGGCAATGCAGCTGATACTACAAAGGAAGATGAGACTGTAAAAACTCCTGGAAAGGTTACGGAAATTTCAACTTCCTCCAATAAGGAAACTTCCATTACAATTGCATGGGAAAAAGCAGAACATGCAGATGGTTATCTGATTGAAATTTACAATAATGCCACAAAAAAATGGGAGACGGTAAAATTAACTACCAAGATATCTCAGACAATAACGGGGTTAAAAGAGGCAACCACATATAAATTTCGAGTAACGTCGTACATCAAGGAGTCAGGAAAAAAAGTTTATGGAAAAGCAGGCACTACTATTACTACTTCAACTGTCACAGCAAAAGTTAAAAATGTAAAGATACAGAAGACAGCAGAGGGTGAGGCAAGGCTTAGCTGGGACAAGGTTTCTGGCGCAGATGGCTATGTGATTGAGATGAAGACAGGGAAAGGTGCCTATAAGAAAGTAAAAACTATTGGGAAGGGTTCAGCCCAAACTTATACCATTAGTGAATTGAAGGAAGGGAAATCCTATACATTTCGTATCCGCACTTATGTGAAAGTAGGAAAGACAAAACTATATAGCAGTTACGTTTCGAAGAAAAAGAAAGTATAATCAGGAGAGTAATATGAAAAAATATTGGGAATCAAACTGGAAAAAGCTGATTGGCATACTATTGTTTTTTGCATTATATATTGGCGCAATTATTTATTTGAATAAGGATAATACGGCAGCAGAAAAGGAAGGAGCATATACTACTTATGCAAAAGCTGTTGCAGAACAAATAGTAGAGGATAATACCCAGATTGATTCCCAAACAGAAAATATCCGGAAGGGTGACCAGAAAGTAATTTTAAAGATTACTTCTGGTACTCATAAAGGAGAAAAAGTCGTTGTGACGAATTATCTTAGTGCTATGTACAGCTATTATTTAAAAGAAGGAACGAGAGTTGTTGTAAGAATTGATACGGCTGAAGATGGCAGCTTTGAAACAAATGTATATAATTATGACAGAACTCTGCTGATTATTTTATTTATAGCTGCATTCTTTATTCTGCTTGGAGCAATGGGTGGTAAAAAAGGACTAAAATCAGTAGCAGGACTTATATTTACATTTACTAGCATTTGCTTTATTCAGATTCCCCTGATTTTAAAAGGATTTAGTCCACTTTTTGTAACTATGGCGATTATAGTTGTGACAACTATAGTCTGTTTTATTATGATTGATGGAATTCAAGCTAAAACCATTGCCGCAATGGCAGGAACTATTGGAGGAGTTGCCGTTGCAGGATTCATTGCCATAGCAGTTGGCAAGCTTCTGGCTATTACAGCTCTTAATTCGGATGAATCAGAAGCATTACTTCTGGCGAAATATGATTATACAATATCCGTAAAGGGATTGTTGGTGTGTGGAATTCTTTTATCCTCCCTGGGAGCTGTAATGGATGTTGCAATGAGTATTGCATCTTCAATCAATGAAATTAATGCAAGAAATCCTGCATTAAGTGAAAGAGAATTGCTGAAATCGGGGATGAATATTGGGCGTGATGCCATGGGAACCATGTCAAATACGTTGATTTTAGCATTTGCTGGTTCCTCTTTAAATATGATGATACTTATTTATTCCTATAAAGTTCCGTTTCTACAGCTTATTTCTACAGATTTTGTATCTTTAGAGATTCTACAGGGAATTAGCGGAAGCATAGGGATTGTGCTGGCAGTACCAATGACAGCGGTCATAAGTGCTTATGTTGTGAAACGGAAAGATAGAAAAACTAGCAATTACGGCTGAATCTATTGTACTATAGAGTTCCGAGTGTTATTTGCTACAGATTTTCTTTTTATCAAACTAGTTGAAATTTGTATTTTTATAGGTGGTTTTTTAGGTGAGGATATATTCTGTACTAACCGTTCTACCGAAACTTCTCCCATGTATTGCTTTGGAACATTAATTGTGGTAAGGGAGGGGACTAAGACATTAGAAAATGGAAGGTTGTCAAAGCCGACTACAGACACATCTTCAGGAATTTGATAGCCCATTTCGTGAAGTGCTTTCATTGCACCAGCAGCAATATAATCATTATCTGCAAAATAGCCGCAGAAAGGGATAACGCCCTGATTTAACTGTATGAGCATATCGTGATATGCTCCGCTTAAAGAAGGTGTCAAAGCAAGAATTTGAGAGTTGGATAGTGACATACCACAGTCACGAATTGCTTTGAAAAAACCGTCTGCTCGCTCGTCGAAGTTTCCAATGGAATAAGAAGAGTGAAGATAGCCAGGTTGTGTTCTAGTTTGTTCCACAAGATACATAGCAGCTTGGTAGGCACCCTGAAAATTATTAATCAGTACGCAGTCATAATCTAGCGATTGTAAGTAGGTATCTAATACAACAATTGGTGTTTTTAGTTTTGAGAAAGAACCAAAGTCCTCTTTTTTCATTTCTGTTGCTAAGAGAAGAATGCCGTCATAAATAGAAAGGCTATCTGTTTGCGACTCTAAGTCTCCATAGAGATAATTAATATGAAGCTTATAACGCAGTTTTTGACAGGTTTGTTTAATGCTTTCGGTAAGTTGATTAAAAAACGGAGTGTCATCTACAACAGCTCCATATTTTTTATAAATTATAAAAGCAATATTTCCTTTTATGGAGTGATTTTCAGATGTTTTTGAAATGCGTGTAAAATCATACCCCATATTCTGAGCAGTTTCTATTATCATTTTTCGTGTCTCAGTACTAACGCCAGGTTTGTTATTTAATGCCATAGATACAGCAGCTTCTGATAACTGTAATACTCTGGCTATTTCTTTTGCAGTAGTTGCCATATTCTATATCCTTTCATGTTTTATCTACTATATTTCATCATAAATAATTAAGTAAATTTAGTCAATACAAGAGAAGAAAAAACTTAATAATCAATTGTAATTAAGTATTTAATTACGTATTATGAAGATAGATTTAGTATTAGAAGAAAGTTGCGTATTACATTAAGTTATAATAAAACGGTAACAGCTTCTACTTAAAAAAATTACAGTTGGAGGTAAAATATGACATTGAATTATACAGTTCCAGAATATAAGAGATTAAGAGTAATTATTGATACAGATGCAGCATGTGAGGCAGATGATCCATTTGCTATAGCACATGGAGTTATGAGTAAAAAATTTGATGTAAAAGCTATATTTGCTGAGCAATTTGGAGAACCTTCTACAACTAAAAGAAGCTATGATGAAATTATAACAATTTTGGATGCGATGTCTATTTCGATACCTGTTTTTATGGGTGAGGAGGGAACACTTTCCCAAGTTGCGGATAAAGAGATTTCTCCTGCAGCTAGCTTTTTAATTGAAGAAGCAATGCGAGAAGATGAGAAACCATTATATGTTTTATGTATAGGAGCAATTACCAATATTGCATCTGCTATTAAGAAATGTCCTGAAATTATTTCTAAAATGACAGTTGTATGGATAGGTGGTCAAAATCTAGATCATTGTGTATCTGGACATCGAGAGTTTAATGCTGGAAATGATATCGAGGCTATCAATTTAGTAGTTTCAAGTGGAGTAGAGTTTTGGCAGATTCCTAATAATGTTTATGGTTCAATGCATATTGGACTTGCAGAGATACAAAAGAAAATATATCCTTGTGGAAAAATTGGAAAGCATCTGTTGGATAACATGCTAAGCTATAATGCATCAGAATGTGCTGGGTGGACAGCTGGAGAAAGTTGGTCATTAGGAGATAATCCAGCTATAGGTGTTGCACTGGAACCTAACTGTGGTGGCTATGTATATCGTGAAGCTCCAATTTTTAATGATGATACAACGTACCGGTTTGAAGAAGGAAGACCTATGATACGGGTATATACGTCAATAAACTCTAGGTTTGTTATTGAAGATTTTATATGCAAGCTACAATTACTATATGAAACTGAAGATATGGAAATGTAACTTTAAACTGTACTACTTTTTGCACTTATGGATTTTTAATTCTCAATATTCTGGACGAATGCTAAAAGATAACTTGTCAGATGGTTTTAACATCTACCCGTTTACCCGTTTCATAAAATTATGAATAAGAGTAGGGAGGTGATGCTTGCTACAACATCTAATAATTTTAATAGAAAAGAGGAGTGAGATAATGGAAGTAAAGTAAATTTAAAGCAAGTCAACAAATAATGCAATTATAAGGAGAGAGAAGGATGGAATCGAAAAGTAAGAAAAATCAAGTTAAAATGTACATAACGAAGCGCAGATTGTGGGCAATAATATGCACATTTGCAATATTAGTAACGATGTTCACAGTACCATCTGTCAGTGTGCGAGCTACAGATGTCTTTGTAAAGGGGATTAATCTAAATGGTGATGCTGTGACTATTGATGGTAATGCATGGATTTCTTACAGTGCCGCTTTGAGTAGTGGGTTTTCAACTACAGCAATCAAAACCTTTAAAAATAGTATCACATGGTCACCTTCAGTTGATACAAGCACGAACACCATGCTGAACAGTGTTATCTATCAGAGTAGTAGTAGTTTTACTATGAATCAAACGATAGCTAATGGTAGCTATAAAGTATATTTCTGGCTAACTGAAAACTATTCTTCTAATGCACGTTCTGTGGACATTAAACTAGAGGGAACTACTGTTGCCACAGCTGTTGGAAAGATGACAAAAAATAGTTGGGTCAAATATGGACCTTATAATGTGACAGTAAGTGACGGAAGCCTGACTATGGATTTTGCACGAATTAGTGGTGACCCACAGTGTGCAGGTCTTGCCATATTCAGTAATGGTTCAACAGCGACGCCAACGCCAGTAACGACGCCAACGCCAGTTATAACACCAACACCAACGACTTCATCTGTGGGTAGTATAATTACTAATTCAGGAATTGAAACAGGAAATACTACTGGATGGGTTGTTAATGGTGCAGGTACACTTACTGCTTCAACCACTCAGAAACATTCTGGTACCTACAGCTTGTTGCATACAGGCAGAACCAGTACGTGGAACGGACCGATGCAGAAATTGACTTCCAATGTTCAAAATGGAGTTACATATACTTGTTCTGGCTGGGTAAAACTAGACAATGCAACAAGTAGCACTGTTAAAATGACTATGAAAAAGGTAGACAGGAATGGAACATCTTATAGCAGTATTTCTACTAAAACAGCAAGTAATAGCTCCTGGATTCAGTTATCTGGTAATTATACATTAGATGTAACTGGAACATTGACGGAACTGAGCATATATTTTGAAGGACCAAGTAGCGGAACTAATTATTATATTGATGATATTTCGGTAACTGGTGATGGGTCTACAACACCGACTCCATCTGCAACACCAAGTCCAACTCCTTCTGTAACTCCTACGCCTACTTCTTCGTCAGGAACTAAGCCTAGAGTTATTATCACGACTGATTTGGGTGCTGATGTGGACGATCAGGAATCTTTAGTTCGTCTTATGGTTACTGCTAATGAATTTGATATCGAAGGAATTATTTCGGGTACCAGTTGTTGGAAGCCTACTCAAAGTTTAACAAATACCAACAATTTGCTCAATCCGATTCTGAATGCTTATGGACAAGTAGTTTCTAATCTTCAGAAACATGCCAGTGGTTATCCTACCCTTGCATACCTTAAGTCCGTATCCAAACTAGGTCAAACCTCATTTGGTATGGCTGGTGTTGGTAGTGGCAAAGATAGTGCTGGTTCAGAACTAATCATTGCAGCAGTGGATAAGTCTGATTCTCGTCCAGTTTGGGTTCAACTGTGGGGCGGTGGAAACACGGTCGCTCAGGCTCTGTGGAAAGTAAAGAATACGCGTTCACAAGCACAGGTAAATGAATTCGTCAGTAAGTTGCGTGTATATGATATCCTTGGTCAAGATGATGCAGGAGCTTGGATGACGAAAAACTTCCCTAATCTTCTATACATACGCTGTACAGGTGTTTACAACTGGCAACCAACAAGCTCTTGGGTTGATTCAAATATTCAGAACCACGGTCCACTTGGATCTGTATATCCAGATCCAAAATATGCAATTGAAGGTGATACACCTGCTTTCTTATACACTATACCAAATGGTCTTCATGATTTAGATATGGTTGAGCAAGGTGGTTGGGGTGGACGTTTCATTAAGAAGTCTGGCATCAGAGGTATGTCAGGAGGCAAGAGTTATAATGAGTCCCAGTATGATACGTACTATATGTATAGTGATGCAGATGGTGGTGCAGCTATTAGCCGCTGGAAAACTGCCATTAATAATGACTTTGCAGCACGTATGGATTGGAGTATCAAGAATTCATATTCTAGTGCTAATCACCATCCAATTGCTGTTGTAAACAATGACAATACTAAGAATGTACTACAAATGTCAGCTACAGCAGGTTCTAAAATTACACTAAGTGCCAACGGATCTAGTGATCCTGATGGAAATGCACTGACATATAATTGGTTTTATTATAATAATCCAAGTTCTTATCAAGGAACTGTTACAATATCAAATGCTTCTGCCTCTACTGCTACAGTCACAATTCCGTCAGGTGCTAGTGGTAAGACGATTCATGTGATATTGGAATTACATGATAATGGCTCTCCAAATTTATACGCTTATCGTCGTGTAATTATTAACGTTCGCTAATCATGTTGACACATTCTATTTTTCATGCTATCATTGCACATGAAAGTATTTTGAAAGTGAAAGAGGAGATAGGGAGACATTGATGACGAATGTTACAGATGTAGCCAGAATCAGCAATCACTTTTATGTTAGTATAAAAAGGGTTTTTATCATCGAATTTGATAGAGAACGATAGAACAGTTTAATTATGGAAGACAACACAAAGTAGAATGTGATTCTAAGTTGTAAGTAAGCCAATATCCAAACAAAAAGGATATTGGCTTTTTTTTAAACAATAATTTATCAATATAAATATAGGAGATTATGTGATGAGTAAAAAGGTAGCAATAATTATGGGTAGTGTCAGTGATTAACATGTTGTAACAGTAGCTTTTGCTTACAAAAAAAAGATGAAAAAAGATGTTATAGAAAAAGATAAAAAGCTGCAAAATGAAAATTGGTAAAAAAATAATTAGGAGGATATGTAATGAAAAATTTAGTAAAAGGAAATCAACTTTATGAAGGAAAGGCTAAAAAAGTGTATGCAACATCAAACCCTGAGCTGCTTATTGTAGACTATAAAGATGATGCTACTGCGTTTAATGGAGAAAAGAAAGGAACCATTCATAACAAAGGCATTATTAATAATCTTGTAACCAATCACATGATGCAGCTTCTTGAAAAAGAAGGAGTTCCCACTCATTTTGTAGAAGAGATATCAGAGAGAGAAACCATTGTAAAGAATGTGACGATTATACCTTTAGAAGTTATAGTAAGAAATATTATTGCAGGTTCTTTATCTAAAAGAGTAGGTAAACCAGAAGGTACGAAAATGAATAAAACAGTGCTGGAATTTTGCTATAAAGATGATGAACTGGGAGATCCAATGGTAAATGAGTATCATATTACAGCAATGGGGTGGGCAACCAAAGAAGAAGTAGATACATTGGCAGAATACTCCTTTATGGTTAATAAATTTATGACAAATTATTTGAAAGATTTAAATATTGAACTGATTGATTTTAAGTTGGAATTTGGAAAAACATCAGACGGAATAATTGTACTTGCGGATGAAATTTCGCCGGATACCTGCCGGTTTTGGGATTCTGTAACAGGAGAGAAATTAGACAAAGATAGATTTAGAAGGAACATGGGTGGTGAGGAAGATGCTTATAATGAAATTTTGAAACGCCTAATGGGAAAAACCATTTAAGAGAACAGTCTATGATAAATGAAATCTTAAAATATAATAATCTTTATGTAAAAAATAAAGAATATGAAAAATATAGTACCAGTAAATTTCCAGATAAAAAAATAGCAATTGTTACGTGTATGGATACAAGGCTGACAGAACTGCTGCCATCTGCATTGGGCATAAGAAACGGAGATGCAAAAATAATTAAAAATGCAGGTGGAATCATTACAAATCCTTTTGGAAGTGCAATGAGAGGTCTGTTGATAGGAATCTATGAATTTGAGATTGATACTATATTAGTCATTGGACATACAGATTGTGGAGCCAGGATTACGCAAGGTAAGAGAATAATAGAAAAGATGAAAAGGAATGGAATACCACAAAAAAAATTTGAAGAGCTAAAAAAGCAGAGTATTGATTTAGAAAGCTGGCTAGAAGGCTTTGTAGAACAAGAACGATCCATACAAAGGTCAGTAGAATTAGTAAAAAATCATCCACTAGTTCCAGAACAGGTTATGGTGTATGGGTTTTTAATGGATACTTTGACAGGTGAATTGAAAAAAATAACATAAAAATTATTAAAATTGTTAGTGCATAGAGGATGAGTGGTCTTTAATGACCACTCTGGTAATTTACATATATTGAAACTTAAAGTCAGAAAACTGTGCTGTATTTCGTCCATCCTTATCTTGTGCATAAAGCCCAATGATAACTCCTGTAAAGCCCCCAGCTACTTCAGAGGATAAATAACGTGTAAATCCTTTACCAAGATAAATAGTGTCATCGGAACTTTGAACAGAAAAAATATACTCCTGACTCGATGCATTAATTTTTAAAGAAACAGTGTCTGTCGTATTAATTAAACAGGTTTTTTCGATGTGTCTGATATTTCCCACACAGAGCCTGAGTATGACCTGATATTGATCGGATACTTTTTCTATTGCAATATCATAGTGATGGTTTTCATCCATAAACACTGTTAGACCTGCTTCTCCTTTGTTCACAGATACATTACAAGTAATTTCTGCTATAAAATCTTTTTGTCTAATTCCAATAAATGTTGGAGAATCTACATCATTCAATGACGTATTTGTTCCATGTAGAGTTATGATATCATTTAAAAAATGATAATTCTCTATACAGGGATGTCTTAAATAACACCACTCTAAGTTAGCAGCTGAGATATCAATAATAGTAGAGAAAGGTAGTGTTTGAGGCTGGGTAAGATAAGGAATATCTAAATATTCAGGTGTGGTTCCGTCTATGCCAGCAGTAAACCACCCATCTTCATGAAAAATAACAGGAGAGAGAAAGACCTCTCTTCCTAAATGATGAAAAGTTGAATATTGTCCTGTTTGACGAAAACCCAAGTGAATGATCCAAAATGATTGATCAGGAGCCTGTATTAAATCGCCATGTCCTACACCTTGAATTGTAAAACCGCCCAGATTTCGGTTAGTAAGGACTGGATTTTTTGCATATCCTTCAAATGGGCCAAAAGGATGACTACCTCTGGCGTAAGTTACCATATGTCCATATTCTGTACCTCCCTCTGCTGCCATCAAATAATAGTAGCCGTTCATTTTATAAAGATGGGGACTTTCCAAATATCTCCCCCCTGAACCTTGCCAGATAGTCTTGCTTTGGGATAATTTTTCACCTGTAGTAATGTCAATTTTACACTGGACGATTCCAGGTACCCCTTCATCATCAGCACCATTGCTCATAAAGTAGCAATAATCTTCTTCAAAATAAAAGGAAGGATCAATTCCGCCTTGATTTACAAAAATAGGTTCAGACCATTCACCGTAAATATCATCGGTCCACACATAGAAGTTTTGATGTGTGGTGTCATTGGTGGTAGTCATGTAGAAACGTCCCTTGTAATATCGGATTGTAGGTGCGAATACGCCACCAGAGCTGTTGATTTGAGTTAAGTGAATCTGGCTTTTTTTGGTCAGGCAATGACCAATTTGCTTCCAATTTATCAAATCATTACTTTCAAAAAGAGGAACACCAGGGAAATAATGAAAAGAGCTGCATGCCATGTAGTATTTTCCATTGGCAAAACAGACACTTGGATCTGGATAAAATCCTCGTACAATTGGATTTTGAATTTGCATAGTACCTCCATAAGATAATAATAGCATTTGTGAGTAAAATCATTTATAATTATACCAATGATAAAGGAGCTGTTGGTATGATTATATGGTCGTTTTATAGCATAAAAGGGACTTGTGATAGAAATGATTGAAATGAAAATTGAGTTTTTTCAAAAAGATAAAAGTTTTCCGTTTTTTATTCAGTATGGTTATCATTCAGGGGATTTTTTCAAACATGTCCATAAGGATTTTACGGAACTTGTTATTGTAATGGATGGTAGTGCTGATCATATTGTTGGGACAGAAATGTATCCAGTTTCTCAGGGGGATGTATTTGTTGTTGGAAATAATGTAGAACATGAATTTAGAAATGCAAAAAAATTTAAGCCATGTAATATTATGTTCCGTCAAGAATTTTTCTTTCATAGCAGCTCTAGATTAAAGGAAACGGAAGGTTTTCATGCGCTTTTTTATTTAGAACCATATATGACAAAAGAATCAGAGTTTCGTAGCAGATTTCGACTTTCCAAACAAGGAATTGATAAAGTGTTCCAGTTGACAGAAAGCCTTATGCAAGAATATAAGGAACGTGTACCAGGATGGAAAGAGTTAATAACAGCCTATTTTATGGAGTTAGTCGTTTTTTTAGCAAGAACATATAAAATACCTGAGCCACAAGAACAAGACAAGGTAATTTGGATGGCCAGTGCTGTTTCATACATTGAAAAAAACTATCAAAATGAAATCAGCCTGGAAGAAATTGCAGATAAAGCGTGTCTTTCCAAAAGACATTTTGTGCGAATTTTTCGTGACACGTATCATATTACGCCAATGCAATATGTAATACAATTGAGGCTTGAACATGCTGCGGTGTTATTAACCAATACTACAGATCTAATTTCAAAAATAGCGGAAGAGAGTGGATTTCCAGATAACAATTATTTTTCAAGAAGATTTAAAAGTTATTATAATATGACTCCAGGAGAATTTAGGAAACGGAAACATTAATATAGATGTAAATGGTTGATTGTGCATAATTTTTGATTAATTGTTAAAAGTATTACTTGAGATATGAAAAGAATCATTTTTTGGATGAAAGGAGTCGTATATTTTGAGTAATAAATCTTTAACGTTATCACTGTCTGCTTTTATTTTAGTTTTACTTGCTCTATTCTTTTTTTTACAAAATTACGTTTTTGACAGAGATAATCGCATTGAAGGTATGTTAAGTACTTTAAATAATGCTATTCAGCAAAAGGATTGGACAGCTGCTGAAAAAACGTATGATGATTTCAATAAAATTTGGTCAAAAGGGAAATATCTGATTGAAATAAACAATGCTGATCAGGATTTTTCTGAAATGAATACTGCGGTAAAAGAACTGAAGAGTGCAATAGAAATAAAAAGTCAGGCCGATGCATTGATTAGTCTAACAAAGATTAGTGGAGATTGGACTAACTTTAAAAAATTGGTACCTGAACCGTAGGAGGGATTTTATGACAATAATTGTTTACAGTATAAGGTGTATTTTTATGTTTCTAGTTGTATGGTTGGGACTGAGAATTGTTGGAAAAAAATCAATTGCTCAAATAACAACGTATGATTTAGCTGGAATCTTGGTTATGACTACTATTGGAGTCGAGCCATTGGTGTATAAAATTCCGTCAAAAGCAACAGAAGGAGTATTAGTATTAGCATTATGCACAGTATTTTTAGGAAAGGTGTCATTAAGTAAAAAATTCTATAATGTAGACCAAAAACCAAGCGTAGTGATTGTACATGGAAAGATTGATAAAGAAGAAATGAGAAAAAACAACATGAATATATCGTTTCTTATTTCACAGCTTAGATTAAAGAATTATTTCAAGATAGCTGATGTAGAATATGCAATAGTTGAACCCAATGGTCAAATCTCTGTAATTCAAAAATCACAGCAGAGACCAGTAACATTAAAAGATTTAAAATTGAATGCAAAATATGAAGGGTTGGCATTACCTCTAATTATTGATGGAGAAATTCAGTATAAAAATTTGAAATATGCGAATCTTGGCATTCAGTGGCTTGATGATAGAGTAAAAAAATCTGGCGCGGGAATAGAAAATATATCGATAGCCGAACTTGATAGCCAAGGCCAATTATCAATTAGTAAATATATAGATAAACAGGAAGGAGAACAAGAAGTACCCCCTATTTTTTGAATGAATAAAGTTTTCAAAGCAATTCAAAATAATTTTTGCGATAATTCAGTATTCCTTCCTTTTTAAGTTTGGACAGTTCGGCAGAAAGCGCACTGCGGTCAACGCAGAGATAGTCAGCCAGTTCCTGCCGATTAAACGGAATTGTAAATGAAGTGTTACCCATTTTTGCAGATGCGGTGGAAAGATAAGAAAGTAGCTTTTCTCGTAAACTGCGTCTTGATAAAAGTTCAATTTTTTCAGTCAGCAAGATATTTTTCATAGATACTATATGCAGCATATTCCGTATTAACAGAAGATGAAAATCACAGCCAGTCCTACAAGGAGCTGACAGCTTTTGAGAATCTATAAACAGTATTCTGCAATCTGATGTGGCAAGTACATTGATTGTGGTAATGGGAATTAGGGAAAAAGCAAAGGATTCCCCAAATAGATTTCCTGCTTCCAGATTAGCCATAATATTCCGGTTGCCAAAAAAATCATCTTGAATGACTTGGGCATCTCCAGAAAGCATGATGCCAATGTGATGTAGTTTTTCATGGTTGTGAAAAATGGTTTCTCCTTTTTTATAACTTCTCACTCCTATAGAAAGACAGCTTAATAATGTAGGGATTTGTGAATTACTAATTCCTTGGAATAGCTCCATTTCTTTTAAAACTTCGATATACTCTGTCATCTTTTCCCGTTCCTTTCTGGTAACCCCTCTGAAATAATGTATAATTTTATTATTCTGTTGTAAAAACAACAGACAATTTATCTATATCATAGTAAACTCTGTTTAACAAGTCAATACTAATTATAGACAAATAGGAATGGAGGAATACTATGAATCCGTATTTTGAAATGAATGATACAATATATGATATCACAGAAAAATATCCTGAGGCGATAGCAGTTCTAGCTAATGCAGGGTTTGAAAATATGAGAAATAAATCGATGCGTGAGACTATGGGCAAAACAATTACGCTGAGACAGGCACTTAAAATGAAACAAGTAAATGAGGTCACTTTTGAAGAGCGGCTTGTAGAATTAATTGAGGGAAATCAAAATGATACAGATACAACGTTAGTACAAAAAAATAGAAATCATAAAGCAACGGTTTCCATTCAGGGGGTTCTTCCCTGTCCAATTCGGATTCCCTTATTAGAAGGATTTGAAAAGTGGCTTACAGAGCAAGAACCAAAGGTAAAAGAAGAACTAGATTATCAGTTACAAGCTGCATCTATGGGAGTCGACTGGATCAAGGAACAAGTCAAGAAATCTAAGTCCCCAGATGTGTTAGCAGACTTATTTATTTCAGCAGGCTTTGATTTGTTTTTTGATAAACAACTGATTGGAAAATTTAAGTCTCAAGGAGTATTCAAAGACTTATCTGGTTTTGAAAGCTATAACCAGGATTTTGAAAATGAAAGAATACAATTGAGAGATCCAAAGGGACAATACTCTATGTTAGGTGTAGTACCTGCGGTGTTTTTGATTAACCAGGATGAATTGAATGGACGGAGTATGCCAGAAAGCTGGGAAGATTTACTTAAACCAGAGTATGAAAATGCAGTTTCACTTCCGATTGGAGATTTTGATCTTTTTAATGCTATTTTACTGAATATTCATAAACAATATGGAGAGGAAGGAATAAAGAAGCTTGGAAGAAGTCTTTTGCAAAGTATGCATCCTTCGGAAATGGTTAAGTCACATACAAGAAAAGTAAATAAACCAGTGGTTACAATTATGCCATACTTTTTTACAAGGATGACAAAAAACGGGGGGCCGATGAAGGCAGTGTGGCCAAAGGATGGAGCAATCATCTCGCCTATTTTTATGTTATCAAAAGTGCAATCCAGACAAGTTCTTTTACCGTTTATTGATTTCTTTTCTTCAAAACAGGTTGGTGAAATACTATCACATCAAGGATTGTTTCCAAGTGTTCATCCTGAGGTGGATAATCAAATTGACCCAAAGAATCAGTATATGTGGCTTGGATGGGATTATATTAACCAACAGGATATGGGAGAGTTAATTGGAAAATTAGAAGCATTGTTTCAGAAAAGTGCAGAGGAGGAATTACGATGAATTTAGTGACTTTTTCAGGCCCACCTTCTTCAGGCAAGACATCTGTTATCTTGAAAACGATACAGGCAATCAAACAACGAGGTCTGAAGGTGGGGGTAATTAAATTTGACTGTCTTTATACTGATGATGATGTTTTATACGAAAAAGCAGGAGTACCAGTAAAAAAAGGATTATCTGGTGCATTATGTCCAGACCATTTTTTTGTCAGTAATATTGAAGAAGTTGTACAGTGGGGAGTAAAGAATAAACTGGATATCTTGATTACAGAAAGTGCTGGACTTTGTAATAGATGTTCTCCCTATATCAAAAATATCCAGGCAGTTTGTGTGATTGATAATTTAAGTGGCATGAATACTCCTAAGAAAATCGGACCTATGCTTAAGGCAGCTGATATTGTTGTTATTACCAAAGGTGACATTGTGTCACAAGCAGAGAGAGAGGTTTTTTCTTCTAGAGTAAGCTCTGTGAATGCAAAAGCAATTGTAATGCATGTCAATGGACTGACGGGACAAGGCGCATATGAGTTAGGGACGATTATTGAAGATTGTGAGAATCAGATTGATTCAGTAAAAGGAATGGAACTTCGGTTTGCAATGCCATCTGCTCTATGTTCCTATTGTCTTGGAGAAAAAAGAATTGGAGAGCAGTATCAGATGGGTAATGTAAGAAAAATAAATATGGAGGATTAATATGGTAACTAGAGAAATATTAATGCAGATGAAGATAGACGAAATCCTTTCAAAATATCCCTTTGTATTAACGTATTTTGAAAATAACAAGCTGGATATAAGCGGATCTGGAAAAAAGACACTGATGGAATATAAAAAGCAGTTTGAAGATTATGAACTAGAAGAATGGGCAATGGATCTTTCAAAACTTGATGAGGAATTGATACTTTACATGAATCAAATGTTGGAGTTTTTAGGGGAGGAGAAGGAACAGGGAGTAGATTCACTAACGATTCTGGCTGGACAAGATAAATCTGGAAATGAAGAAACCTTTGGAGAACTAAAAATTGAGAAAAGTGATATTATAGCCATTGTTGGGCCTACAGGTTCAGGAAAATCCAGACTGCTGGCTGATATTGAGTGGACAGCACAAAGAGATACCCCAACGAAACGAGGCATATTGATTAACGGTGAGGTTCCAGATAAAAAATGGCGTTTTTCCAGCAGCAATAAGCTTGTTGCACAGCTTTCACAAAATATGAACTTTGTAATTGATTTGACAGTAGGTGAATTTATTGAACTGCATGCAAAAAGCCGTATGGTTGAAAGGGAAGCAGAGGTTGTAGCAAGAATTGTAGAAGCAGCGAATTATCTTGCTGGAGAAAAATTTAATCTCGAGACGCCTGTAACCTCTTTGAGCGGAGGGCAGTCGCGGGCATTAATGATTGCAGACACAGCAATTCTAAGTACATCGCCCATTGTCTTGATTGATGAAATTGAAAATGCTGGTATAGACAGGAAGAAAGCGCTTAAGTTATTAGTTGGAGAAGAAAAAATTGTGCTGATTGCAACACATGATCCTACACTGGCTCTTATGGCTAAAAAAAGAATCGTTATTAAAAATGGTGGAATATCAAAAATAATTGAAACGTCAGAAAATGAAAAGGATGTATTGTCAGAGCTTGAAAAAATGGATAGTATCATACAAAATTTAAGGGCTGATTTACGTGGCGGCAATACCGTGAAAGGAGATTTTTACAATGCATGAAGGTTGTTCAGGAAGTTTTCAAGATGGGAAGCAGATAGTAGAAAAGTTACGCATGATGGGATTTTCAAACCAGACAATGCCAATACCGTTATTCATTACCTGTGAATGCGGCAAAACATTTGAAATGGTAACATTTGAGGATCGCTGTGAGAACTGTGGAATGGTTTATGGGGTTACCCCTTGTCACGCTTTTGATCCAATTAATGTTATGGCAGCGGGTATTAATTATAAATAAGAGGGATAAGGCTGTGTACTGATAAAAAATAATAGTACACAGTCTATCCTTTTAATTACATTTGTGACATGTTTCTACATTCATCAGCGCATGCACGACATTCATCAGCACATTGTTGGCAATGATTATCTTTAAACATGCTGCATTCCTCGGCACAAGTATCACAAATCTTAGCACAAAGAGAACAATGTTCCTGTGAGAACTGTCCATTCATAGACATCATAGAAACTGACATCTGGCACATCATTGCACATTCAATAAGCATACTAACACAATTTTTTCTTGCATTTAAATCTGGTTCATTTAAACAAGCATGAAAGCATTCGTAGCAAGCCTGGGTACAACGTGAACAAGCATCAATACATGTTTGGTTCTTTTGAGTAGCCATAGTTAACATAATAAATACTCCTTCATTTCTGAATTTTAGATACATAATTTATTATGTCAAATAAATTTATAGTTATGCAATTTTTCTTATTAAAAATAGATTGACGTTTTTTGAACTATAGCATATAATATATATATCGATAAAAATAGATTTGAGGTGAGCAAGTGCTAGATAATGAATACGAAAAGAATGCAAAGGTATTTAAAGCATTCTGCGATGAAAATCGTCTTATGATTTTGGAATTACTTCAGTCTGGTGAAAAATGTGCTTGCAGATTGTTAGAAGATTTGAATATTAGTCAATCCACATTATCTCACCATATGAAGATTCTATGTGACTCGGGAGTTGTAATTGCAAGAAAAGATGGAAAATGGATACACTATTCGATAAGTCCAGAAGGTAGTTCATATGCCAAAGAACTGCTTGACAAAATTACCGAAACTAATTGTACGGCTGTGATGACTAGCTGTACTTAAGCCATCAGCGAGATGGCTTTTAAATAGAACTATATATCGACAAATTTAGATTTATGAATTAGAAAGGAGATTTTTATGCAGACTCTTAAAAATATTTGGCTGTTTTTTCAAGATCAGGTTCTTGGTATGAAATGGCTTAATGCACTTATCGGAAATATGCTTTCTTCCATAGGGCTTGATACGTCAGGGCATGTTGAAGGAAGTATACAGTTTTTTATTTATGATGTAATCAAAATAACAATATTATTGTGTTTCCTTATTTTTCTTATTTCCTATATTCAGAGTTATTTTCCACCTGAACGAAGCAAGAAAATAATGGGACGTTTTCACGGGACTTCTGCTAATATTATGGCAGCACTTCTTGGCACAGTTACACCGTTTTGCTCCTGTTCCTCCATTCCGCTGTTCATCGGTTTCACTAGCGCAGGGCTGCCGCTTGGAGTGACCTTTTCGTTTTTAATATCGTCCCCTATGGTGGATCTAGGCTCACTTGTTCTGTTGATGAGTATTTTTGGAATAAAGGTAGCGATTGTTTATGTCATTGTTGGTCTCATTGTTGCTGTTATTGGCGGCACCTTAATCGAAAAAATGCATATGGAACAGCATGTGGAGGAATTTATACGATCAGCTGGCAGTGTGGATATTGAATCACCTGATTTAACAAAAAAGGATCGAATTATCTATGCAAAAGACCAAGTAGTGTCTACCTTTAAAAAAGTACTTCCGTATATACTGATTGGTGTGGGAATTGGTGCCATTATTCATAATTGGATTCCAGAAAGCTGGATTGAGACCGTTCTTGGAAGTAAGAATCCATTTGGCGTTGTACTTGCTGTCTTACTGGGGGTTCCTATGTATGCAGATATTTTTGGTACCATACCAGTAGCAGAAGCACTACTTTATAAAGGTGCTCAGTTGGGAACCGTTCTGTCATTTATGATGGCAGTAACAACACTCAGCCTGCCATCCATGATAATGCTTCGTAAGGCTGTAAAGCCAAAGCTTTTAGGCATGTTTATAGTTATTTGTACGGTTGGCATAATTATTGTAGGTTACCTTTTTAATGTTTTTCAATATTTATTTATATAAAAAATAGGAGGTTTTATTATGGCATTATTTAATTTTGGAAAGAAAAAAGAAGAAAGTGGGTGCTGCTGTGGTGGTAATTGTGATTCAGATACCATAGATGCAGGCAAAACAGATAAGAAGGAAGAGGCGTCAATAAAAGTCCTTGGTTCAGGATGCGCAAAATGTAACCAGTTAGAAGCAGCAACAAAAGAAGCACTTGTAAAACTAGGGATGGAAGACACGATTGAACATGTAACAGATTTTTCAAAAATCGCGGCATATGGAGTTATGTCAACGCCTGCTCTTGTTGTGGATGGAAAAGTAGTAGCATATGGAAAGGTTTTAAAGACAGAAGAAGTGATTAAAATACTGCAAAAAGTCCGAGGGTAAGGAGGAGTTATATGGAGAATGAGAACAAACAGGGAATAGGCTACTTTGAAAAATATCTTACTATCTGGGTTGTAATTTGTATGGCAGCAGGTGTTCTGGTAGAAGTTCCTGTTATGTTAACTCTTGTAAAAATTGCAAATAGAACGAAAGGATGGTTTTTCAATGAGTAAATCCAAAGTAGCATTTATATGCGTTCATAACTCCTGCCGCAGCCAAATTGCCGAAGCATTGGGAAAACACTTTGCTTCTGATGTCTTTGAAAGTTATTCTGCTGGAACAGAAGTGAAGTCTCAAATTAATCAGGATGCAGTGCGCCTGATGAAACAAATGTATGGAATTGATATGGAGAAAACACAGAAGTCAAAGCTGCTTGAGAGTATTCCAGCAGTTGATGTTGTGGTAACAATGGGGTGCAATGTGAATTGTCCATTCTTACCATGCAAACATCGAGAAGATTGGGGACTTGAAGATCCTACTGGAAAAAGTGATGATGAATTTATAAGAGTGATTCGAATCATTGAAGATAAAGTTAAAAAATTAAAGAATGATATCATGAAAAAATAATGTTGAATAATCATACTAACGCAATTTTGTCTAGGCAAAAATTGCAGTTAGTATGAAGAAAACTGTTGAAATTCCTACACCAGTCAGACTGTAAGGAAGCTGTGATTTGACATGATCCATAATGGGAATCTCAGATATGGTGGCTGAGAGTACGGCAGTTTCGCCAAGAGGTGATGCATTGTCACCGAGTGAACCACCAGCCAAAACAGCTCCTACAATTAAAGGTACACTTAACTGTGTACTAACAGCTAGAGGAACGGCAATTGGCATGACTAAAGCCCAGGTTCCCCAGGCAGAGCCCATAAAATAAGATGCAGCACATCCTATTAAGAAGATTGCAGCTGGAATTAGGATGGTTGGAATGTTATTGCCAACAACATTTGTAATAAAAACAATAAATCCCAAGTCTTTTACAATAGAAGAAAGTCCCCAGCTTAACACCAGTACTATTATAGGTGGAACCATTTCGTTCCCACCAGATAGAAAGTGACTTTCAATTTCCCTCATTGGTATTTTTTGGAAAACGTAATATACGGAAGTCAATACAACGGTTATGAAACCTGAGACGAGAATAGATTTTTCAAACTCAGCGTTCATAATGGCACTGAAAAAACTAGAATCGTAATCTTTACCTGTATACCAAAAAAGGAAGAAGGTAAGGCCTATTAGTAAAATAAGTGGCAGAATAAGATTAAATGGGCGTGGAGGAGCCTTTTCCTCAAATTCACATTGTTCGTGTGCTTCATGTCCATGATGCATAGTTTCTTCTTGAATTTTTTTATTTGTAGTTGATACATTTTTGGTGAAACCAAAGTTAAAAACTATCATGCTGATACTCATTATTAGCATAACAATTGGGTAAAAGTTAAAGGGAATACTTTTTATATATATTCCATAGGCTGATTCTGTAAGGTCAACTCTACTGATAGATGAAGCAATGACACCAACAATATAACCAACATATGTTGTGCCGAAGGGAATTAAAATAATTAAAAGGCAGGATGTAACATTTACAACATGAGCCAGCTTATATTTGTTGCCGTTAACCTTATCGTTTAATGCTTTTCCAATTGTTCCTGATGAGATAGCATGAAAACAGCAATCAATAAAAGTAAATATTGAAACAGCCCAAATAGCGGTAAGTGCACCTTTTTCTGTTTTAACATATCTATCAGCCATTTTTGAAAAGCCCTTAATTCCTCCAGAGACTTTCATTATTTCGCCGAATGCTCCAAAAACATACAAAAACATAATAATGTACAAGCTTTCTTCACTTGCTGAAGCATTTACCAAATGTTCAATGGCTAATATTGTACCATTAATAACATTTCCTTTACTTAGAAAAATTCCACCAGTAAGAATTCCTATTATAAGAGAAGGAATAATTTTTTTAGTATATGCTGCTAGTAGTATAACAAGTAGGGGAATACATAATGAAATAGCACCAGAAGTCAAACTATCACCTCATTTCTATAAGGGCTATTATAATTCTAAAGATAGAAAAATATTCTGTCTATATTGGGATTATTAAAAAGATATTATTTATAGAGCAAAAAATGTAAAATTCAATGAGATATACAATAATTAGCAGGACATTTTGTGGAAGATATGGTATACTATGCAAAAAGATTTTCTAATTTTAAGGAGAGTAGTGATAGACCAATGATTAAAAAGTATAAAACAGTATATTTACTGCTTGGAATACTTGTAATGACAGGATTTTATAAGTCAGTGATTCATCTGGTATGCCCAGAGCTATCTTTTTATCCTGCAAAACTGATAGAAGAAGCATTGCAGGCAATTACGGTTATTGCATTTATTTCATGGAAAAAATTATGGGGAAATGTGGGTGTACTTACAAAAGTAAACCGAAAAAGCATTCTGTTTATGCTGCCAATTATAATAGTTTCATTTATGCCGATGGTTTCCCAGCGGCTTAAGACAGATCAACTGGTTGAAATAGTAATGATAGCTGTAATTTCATTACTAATTGGATTTTCAGAAGAAATGTCCTGCCGGGGAGTACTATTACAGGAATTAAAGCACTTGGGAAAAGCTTCATCGATTATTACATCTTCTGTGATTTTTGGCTGCCTTCATATGCTTAATCTTTTGAAAGGCGTCGATATAGGAAGTACAATTATACAGATAATTTTTGCTGTGGGATTCGGTTTGACTATGGCAATTGTCCGTTATGAGACAAGTTTTATTTTACCACAGATTCTGGTACATGCTTTGTGGGATTTTAATAGTAAAATTTCAGACGATACCAATCTATCTGCCAGACTCGAACTGTTGATTTGGCTATCACTGGTTATTGTGGTATTGTGGGGGATTTTTTTATATATAAGAAAAAGGAGAGACAGGTTAATATAAATGAATCGGTTGAGCGAGTTGGGATTAAAAAAAATTACATTAGATAAAATAGAAGAACTATTTGAGGTTCAAAGCTATAAAGAACTGGTTGAGCTGATAAAGGAACTGTTGGCAGAAAATAGGCTGAAACCAATAAAAAACTCCAATTTAAATGGAAAGACACCAGCATTATATAATGCCTATAAAGTAATCTATGAGGAAAAGGATTACCGTATTTATGAGGAAGAACTCCAGTATCAGTTAAATCCAAGGTTACAAATCGACTACTATAGAAAAAATCTAGAAAAGTACATAGCAGACAGAGAAGATATTCAGATGCTTAATCATTATATGAACCACTGTAAGGAAACTGAGATAGAACAGGTTTCCATAAACGAACGGAGCTTTGAGATATGGGGCAGGGAGAAATTTTTACAAAAAGGTGGGGGTGAACGGATTCTTAAAAATCTAGGCATGTCAATAGAGGGCTTAAAGATTTATGAGACGGCAGAACCTCTTGCTTATTATGCACATTATAAATCCTGCCCACAGAATATCCTGATTATTGAAAACAAAGACACTTTTTATAGTATGAGGCAGAGCTTACTAAGGGGGAGTACAGATATTCTGGGACTTAAGGTGGGAACACTGATATATGGAGCTGGAAAAAAAGTATGCAAAGCATTCCAGTATTATGATTTGAATGTAGAAAATTATTTACAGAATAAAGAGAACAGCATGTACTATTTTGGGGATTTGGATTATGAAGGTATTCTTATTTATGAAACGTTATGCAAGGCTGTAATGGGAAAATATAAGATAATTCCTTTTGTAACAGCATATGAACAAATGCTGAAGAAGGCAGAAAATAAGAGGCTGCCCAATACAAAGGAAGGACAGAATCGGAATATTGGCAAGGAATTTTTAAAGTATTTTCAGGCTGCAATACAAGAAAAAATGGTGTCGATATTACAAAACGGTCAGTATATCCCGCAGGAAATATTGAATTTGCAGGATTTTACACAACAATAGATTGGAAAAGGTAGGAACATATGACATTTGAGTATTTAAAAAATTTTTCTAAGCGTATGGAAAAAATAGGAGCATATGCACAGCTCTTCAAGACTAGTATTGGAAAGCTTATCTGGAAACAGTATGATTTTAATGAGTTTTATGAACAAACTAATTTGATTTTTACCATTCTTCTCTATATCATGGAACAATCTTTAAAGGAAGAAATCTGTACAATGGATGATATTGCTGATTTTATTGATCAAGTGAATTCACAGTGGTTTCAAAAAGCGATTTCCTATGAACAATGCAAGGAACTGGGTAATTTTGTTGTAAATTCTATTTTGTGCAACGAAGGGAAGGCAATGTATTTTAAAGGGTACGATTATGAAGCATCAGGGTATCGTGATATTTATATCAGCTTTGTTGGAAACCGGATTGCATATGAAGAGGGAGATGTAAAAAGAACAACCTATTATCTTACAGACGAAGGGTATAATTTAATGCTATCCACGTTGGAAATAGACAGTAATTTGCGACTGACTGTCCATGAAATGATTTTTAAACTGCATCTTGAAAAAGCTACCTATGACCAGGCAGTAGACGATATTAAGAGAATATTTGACTTGTTAAGAATACAGTTACAAAAAATTCAAGAAACAATGCGCAGAATCAGACAAAATGCTCTATCCTATTCAGTGGAGGATTACAGAACGGTATTAGAGGAAAACCTGGATGTGATAAAGGGGACAAAAAAGAAATTCGCAGGCTATCAGAACCATATTAAGGAACGGATTCGGGAACTGGAAGAAAAGGATATTAATATTAATAAGTTGGGAAAAGAAGAGGAAAAAAATTTAAATAACCTAAAGATTATTGAAGGCTACTTAGAACGTGCATTGGACGAGCATCAGAAAATACTAGGGACTCATTTTGATTTAAAGGATTTATACACAAAGGAATTAGAAAGTTTGTCACAGATGGCACTTATCAGAAGATTTCATATGAGGGAAGAGGTATACGATCGGGTATTAAAGGATGTTTCTTTGTTGGAACGAATGGATTTATTTCTGCGTCCGCTTTTTCAAAAGGACTGGGAAAAAACGTACAATCTTAACAAGGCGCTGGAGCTGCAAAAGCCAATTTATAAAAAGAAAAATGAGGATGAGGATTTTATCTCCATAGAAGAAGAGGACTGGCAGGAGGCACAGTTACAGGAAAAGCTGGAAAGATTAAAAAAATATAAAAAATGCCTTTGGATTCTGTTGTGGTATGCGGCTAAAGCTGGTGGAACGACATTAAAGAAAATAAAGGAAGAAATAAATGAGGAAGAAAGAGAGTTCCTGCTTCCTTCTGTGGAAATTTTTAAAGAGGTAATGATTGAACTGATACAAAGTAAGGAAATTTCTTTAGACGTATGGAGAAAGGAAAGAAAGGAAAATCTGGCAGAGGAGGTTTTGGAGTTTCAACTAAGCACCTGTGTCATAGAGCTATTGGACGAAAATCCAGAATTGAGCCAGATAAAGAACATATTGATTTATCGTCTGGAGGACGAGGAACAAATCGTGTTTGATAATGTAATGAGTGAGTCAGGAGGCAGGAAACGAATTAAGTGTTCCAATGTCTGCCTGCGTATAGAATAGAACATAGATGGTGCAGACAGGAGGATTCGTATGGGATATGAATTGGAAGAAATACAAATAAGTCAGAAGATTTTTTATGAGTTGCTGAAAAACAGGCAGATTAGTGAAGAAACCAATAAAGAGTTATATTATGCTTATATGAATGAGGATAAAATTATGACACTTGTAAAGAGTCAGGGAGAGGCCGCTATGAGCAGGGTAGAACGATATGGAAATACGGTTTATCTTATTCCAGAGGAAGATAATTATGTGCTTGGTTTTTCCAAAAAGGATTTAAAGGACATGCTTTGTAAGTCTGGAGCAACGGATAAGGACTATTATCTGTCTCAGTTTGTTATTTTAACTATTTTAGTTGAGTTTTATGATGGACAGGGAAGCAGCAGTCTGGCAAGAAGATTTATGAGGGTGGGGGAATTGCAGAACTGCATTTCGGATCGTCTGAAAGAAGGCGCGGAACAGATGGAAGTGGAGGAACAGGAAAAAACAGGAGTTGCATTTACTAATATGCTGGAAGCGTTTGAAGCACTACGCAGTGCAGAGGGCGGTTCAAAGGCAAAAACTACAAAAGAAGGCTTTTTGTACAATATCTTAGTATTTTTACAGAAGCAGGGATTGATTGAGTATATTGAAAAGGATGATATGATACAGACAACCGAGAAACTGAACCAGTTTATGGACTGGAACTTATTAAACAAGAATCACTATAATCGGGTGCTAAAGGTATTGGGGAGGGAAATTGATGAGTAGGATAAATGCAATTCGTATGATTAATGTAAATTATAATAATGATACCATACGAATCGATGATGAAATATTTCAGCTGGGAAGCAGAAGTACGTTATTTTCATTGAAAAATGGTGGTGGTAAATCTGTTTTTGTGCAGATGGTGACCTCCTTATTTGTGCATAACAGCAGGCAGAATACAACTGAGCGGCCGTTTTCTAGTTATTTCAATACTAACCGTCCTACTTTCATTCTGGTAGAATGGGAACTGGATGGGAAAGCAGGATATGTATTGACGGGAATGATGGTTCGTAAAAACCAGGCTCCAAAAGAAGATGGGGAAAAAGAAGAATTGGAAATGATTCGATTTATTTCTGAGTATAAAAACCAAAACGAGTTTGATATACAAAATATCCCTATTGTGGAATGTTCGGGAAAGGAAAAGAAGCTGAAAGGATTTTCTGTGTGCCGCCAGCTTTTTGAACAGCGGAAGCAGGATATGCCAAGGCAATTTGATTATTTTGAAATGAGTAACAGAACAAGAAGCCGGGCTTATTTTGAAAGATTGTCTGAATATCAGATTTATTATAAGGAATGGGAGTCCATTATTAAGAAAGTAAATATAAAGGAGTCAGGACTTTCTGAACTATTTAAAGAGGCAAAGGACGAAAAGGGATTAACGGAAAAATGGTTTCTTCCTGCGGTAGAGGATTATCTGAATAAAGAAAATAACCGGATGAAGGAATTTGGAAAGCTTGTAAAGCAGTATATCGAGCAGTATAAAAAGAACAAGTCAAGTTATCAGATTAGGGAGACAATTGTTACATTTCAAAAGGAAACAGATATTCTTGTAGAGAAGGTTCATTTATTAAAGAAAAATATTGAGGATCGGGAAGCATTTGAGAATAGAATTGCAAATGTGGCAGCTGTTATTACGGAATTGTTAGAGGAAGGACGGTATGAGGAAAATCAAATCAATGAACAGATAGAAACGCTGGTAAAGGCAATGAACAAAGTGAAATATGAGGAAAAGTCCTTTGAAATATATGAAATGAAAGATAAGAGGGAAGGCATCCTGTTTGAAATGGAACGAGTAAGCAGGGAGCTAGATAGAAATAAGAAAGAGCTAGACGAGAGCAGGCATAGATCAAGTGTATGCCAATGTGCCAGGTTATTTGAAACTTATCGAAATCGTTCAAGGGAATTGCAGCGGTATGAGAATGAGTTAGAAATTGCCAGGAAGAAGGATGAGGATTTGGCTCCAGAAAGAGATAATCTGGGGTATAATCTGCGTTGTTTTTATGAAAAGGAAACAATAGAGCAGGGGAAAGCGAGTAAGGAAATTGAAAAAAGACTGCAAGAAATCGAGGAGGAGAAGGAGAGGCTTGCTGGGATTCTGGCACAGCAGACCAAATTGTTAGCAGCCTTAGAAAACCGTCGTGGTGGAGAAAATGCCATGATAAAGCAGTATGACGACAGTGAGAAGGAGTTTAATGAAAGATATGGCACGTCTTATCGAAGAAATATTGTAGGCTATTATGAGGAGGGTTTTCTGGAAGAAGCTCTTGAAGTGTGCAAAAAGCAGATGCAGGAGCAGTCCAAGACTTTAACTGCTGCTAAAACGAAGCAGGTTGAGTTAGAGGAAAAAAGTCATAGTCTTGACAGGACAATGGATGATTTGCGTGAGAACAAAGGAAAGCTGGAACAGAACTACAACCGGCAGCAGGAAGTGAGTGAGGAATTTGAAGCCCAGTTAAAAGAGCGGGCAAGTATGTTGCAGTATATCAGTCTAGAGGCGAAGGAGATTTTTCAGACTGATGTAATATTGGAACATTTTACTGCTAAAATTAACGAATTGGAGCAGGTGAAACGGGTGCAGGAACAGGAGATGGATTCTTGTGAAAAGGAATACAGCCATTTGAAATCCGGAAAAATACTGGAACTGCCTAAGGAATTAGAAAATGTGTTTGAAAAGGAAGGGATTTTTCCGGTTACAGGAATGAACTGGATGAAAAATAATGGGAAGACAGTGGAAGAAAATCAAAAATTGGTAGAGGATAATCCCTTTCTTCCGTATAGTGTGATAATGACTAGAGGGGAACTTGGGAAGCTAAAGGATAAGAATCTTGAAATTTTTACTACCTCACCTGTTCCTATTATAGAAAGGGATAAAATTGAGACACCGTCTGAATTGAAAAGGACAGGAGGGGGCATTTTGTCCTCTGAGAAAATTCACTTTTATGTTTTGTTTAATAAGCATTTGCTGGATGAAGCAGAACTGGTCAAAATATTGAAAGAGAAAGAAGAACATTTAAATAATCTGAAGGGGCGAATTGAAAGAAGAAGAGAAGAAATTTCTTTTTATCGGGATAAGCAGAATACTGTAAAATACCAGACTATTACAGAGGAAAAATATAAAAACTGTAACCGCAAGGTAGGTCAGTTTCAGGAAATGTTGGAGAAATGCAATGTTGATATTGCAAAGTGCAGGGAAGCTAAGGATAATTCTGCCAAACGGATAAAGGAGCTGGAGTCAGAGGCAAAGGAAATAAACCAAATGATGATGCAGTCTGATCGGATGAAGGTGGATTTAGAAGCTTTGCTTGCGAAATATAAAGCCTACTTACAGCATAGGAAGGATCTTGTGAAACTGGAAAATGAAATTGGTGTATTAAAGGAAGACAGTGAGTCTGTCAGACTGAAACAGGAAAAATTAAATGGAGACTGGAGAGAGGTCGAGCAAAATAAAATGGAGGCTGGCCGAAAGCAGGAGATATTGCAGGAAAAGCTGAACTTGTACCAGAACTTTAAAACAGGTACTCTTTTAGAAAAGGATATAGAGGATATAGAGGCAAAGTATATTGCTATTTCCCAAAATTTCGGCAGGGAGCAGCTGCGGTTAGAGGAGGAAGTGACATCAGCAGATAAGCGTTTTCAAGAAGCAGAAAAGGAACTACTTAAGGTTTCTTCCAAAAATAACGTTGAGGAAAGCGAATATAAGGAACTGCGGTATGATTCTTATTTAATGGAGGAAATAGACAGGGTTATTGACAAACTGGAGGATAAGAAGTCTATTCTGAATACAACATACAATGATTTAGATAAGAAAACAGCGGTGTTGGATAATTCTATTGAGAATGAGATGCGAAATTTAGAACGTCTGACAGGAGAGAGAGAATTGCTTCCAAGGAATGAAATTGTGGAACGCAATTTTCAAGGGGATATTATTAAAATGGAGAGGGAGAAGAAAGAAAGCCTCTCTATGTTGAAATCCATACAGGATAAAATAAATTATTTGCAGGAAAATGATGCTGTTTTAAAGGACTTTGATTTTCAGCCGAAAGAGAAAATTGTGTTTGAAGAAAATCTAAAAGATTTCAATAAGCAGGAATGGAATGAATTTCGCGGCAGGCTGTTGAGGGATTACAGAGCTAACAATGACAAGTATACAAGGCTGCAACAGGATGTTAACGATGAAATCAACCAATTGTTAATGAAAGAGAAGTTTTTAGATGAATTTTTTCACAAGCCTTTGGAACGGTTGTATGATTTGCGCTTGCAGCCAGTACTTTTATTGGAACAGCATGGCATTATTACAGGCTCTTTTCAGGCACTGACAGAAAAATTGGACGTGGATATTGCTTTGATTGAGAAAGAAAAGACTTACTTGATGGAACTTCTCTTTGACTATTTGAAAGAGGTTCATGACAGTCTGCAAAAAATTGACCGAAATTCCAGAATTCATGTTAGGGGACGAGACTTAAAGATGCTGGCTGTTAAGGTTCCTATTTGGGAGGAGCAGGAACCTGTATACAGGGTAAAGCTAGATGACTTTTTAAATCAGTTGACCAGAGTCTGTGTAGAGCTGTTAGAAGAAAATAAAAATATTGAAGAGATGATAGGAAATCAGATTACAACAAGGTATTTATATGATTATGTAGTAGGAACATCCAATGTTCAAATTAAGCTTTATAAAATTGAGGAGCAAAAGGAATATCCGATTACATGGGAGCAGGTGGCAAAAAATTCAGGAGGTGAGGGCTTTTTATCAGCTTTCGTTATTTTATCCAGTTTGTTATCCTTTATGAGAAGAGACAGTACGGATTTATTTATGGAGCGGGAAGAAGGAAAGGTTTTAATTATGGATAATCCATTTGCTCAAACCAATGCTTCTCACTTATTGAAGCCAATTATGGATTTAGCGAGAAAAAATAATACACAGCTGATTTGTTTGTCTGGGTTGGGCGGAGAATCCATTTATAACCGTTTTGATAATATATATGCCTTGGTTCTAAATCCATCCAATATAAAGAATGGAAAAGAATATTTAAAAAGCAGACAGATTAAGGGAGAAGAGGAAGTAAAGGTGCTGGTGCCTGCCAGGGTAGAAGTAGAGGATGCGGAACAGCTGGAGCTGCTTTTCTAAAAAAGATAAAATAAGTATTGACTCTGACGTAACGTAATAATCTACTATCCTAGTAGAGGTTATATTAATTCACGAAACGTAATGGTGAGGACATAGTTTTTTCACTGTTTAAACATAGTATCATAACAAACTTTCTGTATACTAATATCAACTTAATAGTACAGAAAATTTGGAGGATGATATTATGAAATCAAAAAAATATATTATATTAGGTACCGGTCTTGCTTTAAGCTTAATGATTACCAGTTGTAATGGTAACCAGTCCACATCGGAAGGAACGGCTGCAACAGAGTCTGTTGTTCAAACAGACTCACAATATTCATCAGAAATCATTTATGGCCAGGTATCCAGTTTGAGCGGAAGTGAAATTATACTAACATTAGGAACCATCAGCAGCTTTATGGATGCTATGGGTGAGCCGCCATCAGGGGAAACACCATCAGGTGAGGCACCATCAGGCGAGACAGCAACAGAAGAAGCCGCAACAGAAGAAGTCATGCCAGGAGAGCCACCATCAGGAGGCGGCAATATGCCAGAATCTATTTTTACAGCAGGCGACGAGACATACACGTTGACAATATCAGATGAATCTGTTATTTATCTGGAAGGAGATACGGAAACCCAGGGAACATTAGCAGATATTCAGGCAGACGATATTCTAAGTGTAGAATTTGATGCCAGTGGAGAAGTATCAAAAGTAACAGTGTTAAATGCTGCATCTTCGTCAAGTATGGGACAGCCGGGAATGAATAACCAGTCTTCTGGTGTGGACAGCTATGATGCAGTGAAAACTTATACAGAAGATACCACTGTGGATGGAGATACTTTTACTTCGACAGGAACAGATGAAAATGCAATATTGGTACAAGATGGGGCAAAGCTTGTTTTAAACAATATTACTTTGGACAGAACTTCAGAAGATAGTACGGGAGGCGATAATTCCAGCTTTTATGGTGTAGGTGCCGGCTTACTAGTTACTGACGGTACAGCATATGTAAATGGTGGCACATTTACTACAGATGCAGCAGGTGGTGCAGGTATCTTTTCTTATGGAGATGGAATAGTTTATGTTGATGATGCAACGATAAATACAACAGCAAATACCTCAGGCGGTATTCATGTGGCAGGCGGTGGTACACTGTATGCATGGGATTTGAATGTTGAAACCAATGGAGAATCAGCAGCAGCAGTCCGCAGTGACCGAGGAAGTGGTACGATGGTAATTGATGGAGGAAGTTATACCTCAAATGGAGTTGGATCTCCAGCCGTATATTGCACTGCCGATATTGCTATCAATGATGCACAGCTTACAGCAACTGGATCTGAAGCAGTATGTATTGAAGGGTTAAATTCATTAAGGCTCTATAATTCAGATTTGACTGGAAATATGCCAACGAATGAGCAAAATGATTGTAACTGGACTGTAATTCTATATCAAAGTATGTCAGGTGATTCCGAAGTGGGAAATTCAACGTTTCAAATGAAAGGTGGCTCTATTACAAGTAAAAGTGGAGGTGTATTCTATACTACTAACACAGAATGTACTATAACATTGGAAGATGTAGATATGAATTATTCTGACACAAATGAATTTTTCCTGCAATGCACAGGCAATACCAACGCAAGAGGATGGGGAAGTAGCGGCAGCAATGGCTCTGATTGTGTCTTTACTGGAATCAGTCAGGATATGACTGGAGATGTAATTTGGGATTCGGTTAGTAATCTGGATTTTTATATGACATCAGGAAGTACCCTTACTGGAGCATTTGTTAATGATGAAACATATGCTGGTGCTGGTGGCATCGGATATGCAAATCTTTACATCAGCCAGGATTCAAAATGGATTGTAACAAAAGATAGTGAAGTAAGCAATTTATACAGTGAAGGAACCATTGTAGATGAATCAGGAAAAACGGTTCGTATTGTTGGTGAAGATGGAACTGTATATGTAGATGGAACAAGTGATATTACCATTACAGTTGGTACCTATTCTGATTCTGTAGATTTAACTGGAGCAAATACTGTTTCTGACTACGAAAACTATGCAGTGGAAAAACCAGAAGAACTTATATAATGTGAGCAGCATATAAGAACATTAAATGGCTGGAATTCTCAGTTTTAGAGAATTCCAGTTTTATTTGCATGTTGACATAAAAAAATACATGAAATATAATTAACTGCAAATCATTTGCAGTTATAGATGGCGGATGATAAGCCAGTATTCTAAAGTAAAGGGAGAAAAATTAATATGAATAATAAACAAAAAAATAAAATTCCAGTCACAATAGTGACAGGATATCTTGGCTCTGGAAAAACAACATTCATGAATGAGCTTCTGAAAATGCAGTCAGAAAAGAAAGTTGCTATTGTAGTTAATGATATGGGAACAATCAATATTGATGCAGGACTTCTTCAAAATCAGTCGCTTTCTCGATATCCAGATATGGAGTTAATCAGTCTGGAAAATGGGTGTATTTGTTGTACCCTGCGGGAACAGTTTATGGATCAAATTGTTGAATTGTCAATGAAAAATATTGATGCTATTTTGGTAGAGGCATCGGGTATCAGCGATCCAGTTTCTATTGCGGATGCATTTCTGGCTTACGAAGAAACCAGTGAGAATCCAAACGTATATTTAGATACAGTAATCACCGTTGTGGATGCAGACAGGATATATTCAGAATTTCTGGAGGAATTAAGTGAATGCGTAGAATCTGAGACAGATAAACAGGCATTGGAGGAAGAGGAAAATGATCCAGATATCATAAATTTAATTATTGATCAGATTGAATTTTGCAGCATGATTTTACTTAATAAATGTGATTTATTATCAAAAGAGCAGTTAGCTAAGGTTAAGGAAATTATACAATCACTTCAGCCAGAGGCAAAAATTTTGGAAACAGAATATGCGAAAGTTGAGTTTGAAGAAATTATTTCACATAATCCATATGATTATAATAAAATTAGAGATTCTTCTCTTATTAATAAAACTTTGTTTGAAAAAAATCATCATGGTTTAGAGGACCATGAAGTACATGAAGAATATGGGATCTCCTCCTTTGTTTATACAGAGAGAAGGCCATTCGTTTATGATAAATTTATGAAGCTTCTGGAGGAAAATTATCCAGAAACGCTGATACGGGCCAAAGGATACATTTGGTTTGAAGATGATGATATCCATACTCACCTATTTGAACAGGCGGGCAGAAATGCATCGGTTACTGAAATTTCTAATTGGGTAGCAGCTCTTCCAGAAGAAGAGAAGGAAGAAGTATTTGCAAACTACCCAGATGTATTAGAGGACTGGGACGAACTCTACGGGGACAGGATGAATCAGATTGTTTTTATTGGAAAAGGATACTCAAAGGATGAGATCACAGAATTGGTAAATCAATGTCTTGGTAGTTTTTTTTCATAAGTTTTTTACAATAAAAACATTATAAAATTAACTGGTTTTTTACAAATGGGGTGGAATATCAAAAAGTGTTATGGTAAAATATAGAATAAAAAGAAAAGAGGTGAGTTGAACTGTAAAATAGTAAAAATAATTGATTAAAAATTCATAGGAGGTCAATAATGCTAACTATTGCAATCTGTGATGATAATACAATTGAATTAGAAATGATTGAACATATCCTGGACGGATGGGCAAAAAAAAACGAAATAAAGAAACTGTTATTTACCAGTGGGGATAGTTTGTTAAATTATTGCATTGTATCGGAAAATCAAGTAGATATTTTATTGCTGGATGTTCAGATGAAAGATATGGATGGCCTTGAAACTGCTCAAAAGCTGCGTTCGTTTAATAAAGAATGTATTATAATTTTTATTACAAATTATAGTAGTATGGTATATGAGGCTTATAAGGTAAAAGCATTTCGTTATGTTTTAAAAAAACAATTGCGGGATGGGATGCTGGAAGCTCTAGATGCAGCAAAATTAGAGTTAAATGATAAGGATATCTTTTTTGAATGTAATATTCAAAAAAGAATTGTAAGAATTTTTTGCAGGGATATTCTCTACTTTGAAAGTAATAAAAGAATTATAGAGGTGCATTTAAGGGACAATATAAAAAAGTTTTACGGAAGAATATATCTTTTATCCAAAGAGCTGGATGAACATAAATTTATTCGTTGTCATCAAAGTTTTATTGTGCATACGGATTATGTACATATGGTTGAACAGAATCATATTATTTTGAGAAATGAATATGGAAGAATACCTATTAGTGAACGATATAGAAAAAATGTAGAAAAAGCATTGTTATGGATGGAAAGGTGAAAATATGTTTTATCAGACATTAGGTACGCTTTCCACAATATTGGAAAGCTGGCTGCTATATTTTCTTCTGGCTGTTTTTGCAGGCAAAAGGAGAAAAGAATTTTATCTTTATCCCATACTAATTTGTATTGACAGTGCCATTGCCCTAATCTTCAGTCAGGTTATTCATGTGGTGCCGGCAGCTTTTATTGCAGTCATAATGTATGAAATGATGGTAAGTTGTTTGGCATATAAATCGACTATGAAAATAAAAATAGTAATAATTCTGCTGTATAATAGCATGTTATCGGTAATTGATATGATAGTATATTTTGTTGCAGTTACTGCCTTCAATATTGAATTTGACAGATTATATAATGTGAATTTAGTTAATAGTATATTGTCTATTCTGTCAAAATTAATACTGACTGTTTTAGTCATTTATTTCACATACAAAACAAAAAAAGGAATAGAAGAATTATCAGGGAAAAATATGCTTCTTTTTTATGCAGTTTCAGCCTTTACCATTTTATTTCTTACCTTTATGCTGGATTATTCTGTTTCACTTAAACTTTCTTCAGGAAGAGAAGTGCTGTTTTATATTTTATTGTTTAGTATACTTTTTCTAAATGTTTATGTTATTTATTTTTATAAGAATATTCTGGATTATGAAGAAACAAAAAAGAAATTATATGCACTTAAGCAGCAAGTTAGCTTTCAGAATAGAACAGAACAGGAATATAAAATGGCCGCGGTCATTAAGCACGATTGTGAAAAGCATTTACATATCATTACATCCCTGTTAGAAACAGGTGAAATAAATAAACTGAAAGAGTATTTAAAAATAGTTAATAAAGGTATGGACGAATACAATATAGACGTTTACACAAGAAATGCTATTATTGATTCTGTTTTAAGTGAATATCAGGCAATAGCAAGAAAAAAGAATATTGCATTTTATGTAGCAGCAGAAGAAGTGAATCTAGAAGCATTAAATCCCGTATATTTGGGTACCCTTTTTGGAAATATTCTTGCTAATGCCGTCGAAGCGTGTGAAAGGTATTTGAAAATAAAGAATACCTATGGATGTGTAAAAGTGGAAATATATAAAAAAGATAAGGATGTGTTGATTTCCATCACCAATAGTAGTTTGGAGCCAAAAAAAATAAGCAAAAGACATGGACCATTAATAAAAATTGGAAATCATGGAATTGGAATAAAAAGTATAGAAGCTGTGGTTGAAAAAATGAACGGAATATGTACTTTTGGCTATGAAAAAGGAATATTTTCATTTTTGGCAAAAATACCAATAGCAAGAATATAAATGAAAAAATTACATTATTAAACTTAAAAATTACATTTTGGACAAAATAATTTATAAATCAAGTATAGTTCTCTTTGGAGGAAATTCATTATGCTGAAGAAAATATCTGAGAAAATAGCAGATATAATAATTGACAATGGACATAACAAAGAAGATAGGGAAATTTATGTATACGGAATTCAAATTATTTTGTCTACCATGTTTACTTTAAGCATTGTTTACATAATTGCTTTTGCTACTAAACATGTTTTACAGATGTCCTGCTATTTTGCATGCTTTATTCCTTTCAGAAGATGTGCAGGAGGGTATCATGCAAAAAAATTCTGGGGTTGTTGTATTGTAACAGTATTCAGTAGTGTGGCAGGTATCTTTTTAGGTGAATATTTATATTATAGTAAAAGCGAATTATTGGCACCATGCTTTTTAATTTCATTATTAGTAATCTGGATTTATGCACCTGTATCAAATCAAAATCGACAATTGAAAGTATTTGAAATTCCAAAATATAAAAAGCTGACAAAACAGATAGGCATCTTCTATAGTTTGATCATTGTTCTTTTATATAGTTTTAATCTTGGGTATTGGAGTTCATTCATGGTTATGGCAATCATGGTGACAGCAGCAGCACTCATAGTTGGAAACATGGAAAGAAGGAAAATGAATGAAAAAAGCAATTAATTTTTTTGCTGCAATTGTATACTATTTGGCAGTAACTACTCCATGTGCAGGTTTTACAAGATTTCTTTTCTATGAACCTGAGATTCCAAAATGTTTGAAAACCTCAACTACATATCAAAAAGATTAGAGAGGAGAGTACAATTTGTTAATAGCAGGCGTAAAGGAATGGTATGGTAATGATGCTCAAATATTTTTGAAGGTAAGGAATAGGATTGAAGAATCTTTATTAACACAGGGGTTCAATTATTTCTATGGAGGAATGGTATCAAAAAAATCAATTTATGAAGAACATGTGGACAGATTAGGTGAAAGGTTCATGGAAAATTGCATTGAATTTACACTGAACGGAAAAAATGAAGGAATCATTATATCTCCTGAAAGCACATTTCGAGTTTATGATTTTCTAAAAAGAAATAATAAACTGGAAAATAATTCAGGACAGATTTTCTATTCGCAGGAATTTATGAGAAATGAGTCAGAAAAAGATATTCAAAAGGGAAAAACATTTTCTTTCTGGCAGACAGGATATGAAATATATGGTAAACCAGAAATTGAATCAAGTACATTAGCTTTGGTTACGGCATTTAATTGTTTTGCAACTCTTGATTTACCAGATACACTGTTTCGAATATCAGATAAGAGAATTTTGGAAGGAATGATTGATGACTACACTTTGAATGAGAGAAGGGATATATACTATATCATTGACTGTTGTGGTGAAGATGGCGAAAAGTTTTATAATGATTTTGTCGCAAAAGGCGGAAATAAGGCTACTGGCGAAAAAGTAAAGGATTTGTTGGATCTTGAAAAGTATGAGCCAATAACCTTAGAAAAACTGGATGTTATAGCAAATAATAAAAAATCCCATAGTGGAATCGAATTTTTAAGTAAAGTGGCAGATGAATTAAGAAGTGAAGAAAGAAGAGGAAAATATACATTTGTACCTTTTATCGCTAAGAGCTGGGATGCGTGTGACAGTTTGTTGTTTGATGCCAGACTGCCTGAATATAATTATGCTGTGGCAGGTGGAGGAAACCTTCATGCATTTAACGATTCAGACGGGAAGAAAGTATATAAAAGCGGGGCTGGTATTGGCGTGACAAGGCTGGCAGAGTATATTATTGAACATAAAATTATGAGTTAAATAGGAGTAAAAGATGAAAATTATTACTTTGTGTGAAAATAGGTTAGAACCTTGCTTAGGCTTAAAAGCATCCCATGGAGTATCCTATTATATTGAATACAATGACAATAAATATTTGTATGATTTGGGGCAGGATAGTGTTTTTCAAGATAATGCAAATTTTTTGGGAATTGATTTGAATCAGTGCCAGAATGTTATTGTAAGCCATGGACATGTGGATCATGCAGGTGGATTAAGTGAGTTGGATACCGTACTACATCAAAGAACTTTAATAGATAACCATGCTTTCTTAGAACGTTTTCGGTATTCTGGTGAAAAAGAGATGGATATTGGTATAAGCAGAAAGCTTGATAAGTTTAAATCACTGGGACAGGATATCATAGAAAGTTTTGAGATAGAAAAGGGAGTGTGGTGTATTGCTGGGGTTGAGCTTTTAAACCAGTTCTCTCAAATGGAAAAGGGCTTGTACATAAGGGATGAAAATGGATCAGTGATGGAGGATCTTTTTCTTGATGAATTAAATCTAGCTTTTGAAACAGACGATGGCTTAGTGGTAATGTCGGGTTGTTCTCACCGGGGAGTAATTAATGTTTTGCAGCAGGCTCAAAAAGTAACAGGTATCGAGAAGATACATACTTTTGTAGGGGGAATGCACCTGAACTTTGCTTCAGAAGCTGATACAAGGCTGATTTTTGAAGAATTACGTAAGTTTGGAGTGAAAAAATATGTAGTAGGACATTGTACAGGCTGGAAGGCAATTGCAATATTACAGCAGATGTTAGGCGAAGAGGCAGAAATTATTTATAATTATGTTGGTTATGAATTAATCTGTTAGTACTAGGTAAGAGAAAGGATGGAATTAATAAAATGGAATATAAATCACCTTATAAAGGAGTAAATCAAAAAGATATGGTTTGTCTGGCAACAAATGAAAATTCACATGGGTTGTCAGAAAAGATTTATGAAGAAATTTGTAATGATTTAAAGAGTGTTAACAGATATCCGAAGGTAAGTAATGGTGATCTGAAGCAGCTCATTGCCAACAGGCATGGATTAATGGCAGAAAATGTTGTACTTGGTTCTGGTTCAGACGAATTAATATTATATATTGCGCTGAAATATGTAAAACCTGGTGATAATACAATTATGGCAAATCCTAGTTTTTTCAGGTATAAAGATGTAACGGAAATTGCAGGTGGTTCTTGTAAGCTGGTTGATTGCATCAATTTTGAGCATGATTTGGAAACTATGAAAAGCCAGATAGATGATAAAACAAAAATTGTATTTTTGTGTAATCCAAATAACCCAACCGGTACTTTTATGCCAATAGAAAAAATTGAGGATTTTGTTAAGGATGTTTCTCCAGAGATTATGATTGTTGTGGATGAAGCCTATTTTGATTTTGTAGCACCAAGGGAAACTGTTTCAGCTGCCAGTTTACTGGAGAAATACTCTAATATTATTGTATTACGCACTTTTTCTAAATTTTTTGCATTGGCTGGATTAAGAATTGGATATGCTGTAGGTTGTGAAGCGCACATAAAGGGGCTTGATGCAATGCGTTCTCCATATAATGTGAATTCGATTGCACAAGCAGCAGCTCTAAAAGTGTTAGAGCATTTAGATGAGCTTACAAACCAGTTTTATGAGGAAATAAATACGGAGAGGGAGTACTATTACTCCATGTTGGATCAACTTAATATTTCGTACATCCCTTCAAGTGCAAATTTCATTTTTATAAAGTTTGGTAAAGACTGCTTGAAAATGTGTGAACAATTAAAAGATAATGGTATTATTATAAGACCATGTGATATGTTTGGATATCCAGAATATGTAAGAATAACAATAGGAACTCGTGAAGAAAATGAAAAACTATTTGCAGCACTAAAAAATATAATAGAAATGATGCGAAGTTAATATGGTAGAATTAATTTATTTATTATTGATAATTTTCTTTACAATTATTGTATTTGTAAAAGACAAAAACAAATTGAAAATTGTCGGTAAGGGATTTAAACATGTAACATTAAGTTTTACACCTTATGTGTTGGCAATCATCTTGATTGCCAGCATCATACAGGTATGTGTACCGCAAAATATTATTACAAGGTATTTGGGAGAAGATAACCAAATAATAGCACCTGTTATAGCAGCTTTTTTTGGTGCTATATTTGATGGTCCTACAATTGTTGCTTTTGTTTTAGGTGCAAGTCTGCTGGAAAGTGGAGCCAGTATAACAGCTATTATAGCATTTATTTCTTCCTTTTCCATGGTAGGACTAATTGCTTTTCCATTAGAAAAAAAAGAGCTGGGAATTCGGTTTACTTTAGTCAGATTTATAGTTACCGTAGTATTTACAGTAATTATAGGAATTGCCTGTGGAATAATTATGAAAAAAATATAAGGTGAAGCAGAGAGGAAAAACTGCTAAAAACCAGCGGATTTGAGGTAAAATGAAAAAGATAATTAGTTTATTAAAAAGTAATTTGCTGCCCATTATTTCAGTAGCAGCATTTCTTGTTATTTTTATAGTGAGTCCAGAGAAGGGTGAAAAAATAGCAGTCAAATTTAAGGATACCTGCATTGATACAATACCCATTCTGCTTCTAATGTTTGCATTATTAGCATTCATAAAAGTTGCCATGGATTCCGATGTTATAAAAAATACAATTGAAAAAAGTAAAGGTGTAAAAAGTGTACTGTTTGCTTATATGTTTGGTATGTTAGTAAGCGGACCTATTTATCCTGGATATTCTCTGGGGAATATGTTGATAAAAAAAGGAATGCAGGTTCGAGTTGTTGTAATTATGTTAAGTGTATGGGCTACGTTAAAAATTCCTTTACTGCCTTTTGAAGTTAAGGCGCTGGGAATTAAATTGACTGCGGTAAGATGGATTGTTACTGCAATATCAATTTTCTTTATGGCACTATTAAGTGAAAAAATGTTAAAAGTAGTAGATAATAAAGGAGAATGAACAAATGAAACAGGATATTGAGAACATGACAGGCTATTTTGGCGAGTACGGGGGAAGATATGTAGATGAAGCATTAATTCCCGTATTAAAAGAAATTGAAGATTTCTTTAAAAAGTCAATGAAGGATCAAGAATTTTTAAATGAACTGGAGTCTATTCAGAAAAGTTTTATCGGAAGACCAACACCATTGCTTTATGCTGAAAATGCAACTGAGGCATTAGGCGGAGCTAAGATTTATTTGAAATTGGAATGTCTGGCAAACACCGGAGCGCATAAAATCAATAATGCAATTGGACAGGCACTTCTAGCTAAAAAAATGGGAAGAACAAGAATTATTGCAGAAACTGGTGCAGGACAGCATGGTGTTGCAACGGCATGTATCTGTGCAAGATTAGGTCTGGATTGTGAGATTTATATGGGGCAGACGGATATAGAAAGACAGCGTCCCAACGTTTTCTGGATGGAGATGTTTGGAGCAAAGGTGGTTCCTGTTACTTGTGGAACAAAAACACTAACGGATGCGGTGGATGAAGCATTTCGTGTATGGGTTACTCGTACAGAAGATACATATTATCTGATTGGAAGTGCATTAGGACCAGCACCATACCCAGATATGGTAAGAGAGTTCCAGTCTGTAATTGGAAAAGAAGTGAAAAGTCAGTTTAAACAAATAGGAAAAGAATTACCAGATGTTATGATTGCCTGTGTAGGAGGCGGCTCAAATTCTATCGGATTTTTTAGTGAATTTTTAGAGGAAGAAAGTGTTCAGTTGATAGGAGTAGAAGCGGGTGGTACCGGCAGCAGTGTGGGAGAGCATGCAGTCAGAATGACAACAGATCAGTCCTCAGTAAATTGTATTCAAGGATATAAGTCGAAATTTTTACAGGAAAACGGAGAATTACTGCCAACGCATTCTATTAGTGCAGGGCTTGACTATGCAGGAATTGGACCACAGCTGGCGTATCTAGGGGAAAAAGGAAGAATTACTTTTTCCAGTGCAAAAGATACAGAGGTTATAGAGGCTGTGAAATTTTTTGCAAAGCACGAAGGCATTATTCCAGCATTGGAATCTTCTCATGCATTGGCAGAAGCTATTAAGATTGCTCCAACACTTGATCAGTCAAAAAGCATTGTTGTAAATGTATCTGGTCGTGGTGATAAAGATATTTTTATTACTTCAAAAGCAATTGATGAAGGAAAGTGGTTTAATTTCTTAGAAGAAGAGTTAGAGAGACATAAATTAGGACAATAGTAGAGATACTTATTAGGAGCGCAAAATAAAAGAATATGAAATTCAATTAAAATAGTCCCGATGAAGGGACTATTTTTGCGATAAATAATAATTTTGACAATTAAATCAGTAGAAAGGAAGAAAAGTCGAAATATCTTCACAGGATGTTATATATTGAGATATAATATAAGACAAGAGCTGTGATAATATATGTTAGTACAGATTGTTCGTTTTCCAAGCTAACTGTATGGAACAAATGTGTATGTGGAGAGAAATGCTATGAGTAAAATATTGGTGGTAGAAGATGATTTGGATATTAATAAACTGCTTGAGAAAATATTACAGAAGCAAGGATATGAGGTAGTGTGTGCCTTTTCTGGGACGGAGGCGGATTTAAGGCTATCATTGAAATCATTTGATTTAGTATTGTGTGATCTTATGATACCAGGGATTAGTGGCGAAGAACTAATTGGAAGAATACGAAAAGGCAAGTATATTCCGATTATTGCATTAACTGCAAAGCTGGCAATAGATGATAAAGTGAAGGTATTAGAACTTGGAGCCGATGATTATATGACTAAGCCCTTTGAAGTACGGGAACTGTTGGCCAGGGTTAAGGTGCAGATTCGACGAGGCGGGTTATTACAAGAGGAGAATATGAATCGGAAACACTGGGGGGAGGATTCAAATATGCCACTGACTTATCGTGATTTATTTTTATATCAGGAATCCAGAATCGTAGAACTAAGGGGAGAAAAGTTGGATTTAACAGCACACGAATTTGATATTTTAAGAACCATGATGGAAAATCCCCAAAAGGTATTTTCAAAGGATGCCTTATATGAAGCTGTATGGGAGAATGGTTATTATGGGGAAGATAATACGGTCAGTGTGCATATTAGTAATATCCGGAAGAAGATGGGAAGGATTACACAAGATGAATATATTTCTACTGTGTGGGGAATTGGGTATAAATTGAATCTTTAAGCTTTCTTTAAACTTTTTTTAGGACTTATTAAAAGTGCCAAGATATAATGAACCTATCAAAAGAAAGGAAAAAGCACAATGAAAGATATTGTTTTAGAGATGAGTAATATTACGAAGGTATATAATGGTGTAAAGGCCTTAGATCATGTTTCAATTAAGATTAAACGTGGGGAAGTCTATGGATTGGTTGGAAATAATGGAGCTGGTAAGACAACACTGATGCGTCTGATTGCTGGTCAAACTGAGTTACAAGAGGGGACAATAAAGTTATTTGGTGAGACAAATGAAGTAATGATTCGAACATCTAGAAGAAGGATGGGAGTTTTAATTGAAGAACCAGGGTTCTACAAAAATATGACGGCTGCTGAGAATCTGGAGTATTTTAGAATTCAATTTGGGATACCTGGTAAGGAAGTAGTTTCTGAAGTGTTGAAAGAGGTAGGGCTTGAAAATACAGGAAAGAAAAAATATAAGCAGTTTTCCCTTGGTATGAAACAAAGACTAGGTATTGCCTTGGCATTGCTACATACACCAGAACTTTTAATTTTAGATGAACCTATTAACGGACTTGATCCAGCAGGAATTATAGAAGTCAGACAGACATTACTGGAAATTAATAAAAGACGAAATACAACAATTTTAATTGCAAGTCATATTTTAGCCGAAATGGCTAACATCGCAACTACTTACGGATTTCTGAGCAACGGAAAGTTATTAGAAGAAATAACAGCTGCTGAACTAGCGGAAAAATGTAGTGTTTATTTGGATATTATTGTTGATGATCCAAAGTCAATGTGCATTTTACTAGAGAAGGAAATGCATTATAAAAATTTTAAAGTATACCCAAACCAACATATTCATTTGTATGAAGGATTAGAGGAGAGCAATCGAATATGTGAATTAGCAGTATCTAATAAAATAGGTGTTGTTGGAATTGTAAGGCAGGTTGTGAATTTGGAAAATTACTACATGAGTATTGTGGAGGGCTGTTAGGATGATGAATTATATGAAGAGCGAATTTTATCGTACAGTTCGTAACCGCAATTTATTAATTCTGGTTGCTGCATGTACAGGCCTGCTGATTTCAGCAGTATTAGTACTGAATTATTTTAATCAGGTAGAGGCACAGTTCCCATATGGAAATACAAGGTTTGCATTGAGTAATGTTTATATGGACATGGGACTTTTTCTGGCAGTTGCAGTTGTATTCACAGGATTTGTTCACGATAGTGAAGACAAGCAGCATACAATGAAACATTCAGTCGCATTTGGAATAAAAAGGAGCACAATTTTTTTAGGACGATTTTTTTCACAGATAATAGTAGCAACGTTGCTTTATTTTGTGCTTGTAACGTTATTTACTGTAGTAAGCTTTATGCTGTTACCGCATTCTAATCAGGGGGAACTGGGGATATTAATCAGGGTAAGCGCTGGAAGCATTACCTGCTTATTTGCCAGTATTGCAATTGCACATTGTTTTTTAATAGTTTCAGAAAGTGAAATGATGGCTTATTTAAAAGCCTTTAGTATTTTATTTATCATTCCTGATATTTGCAATCTGATAGGGCATAAGGTTGATTTTATAAAAAAGCTGACTGTAATTTTCCCAGTGAATATAATAAATTCTTACAGTCCCCTTGTAACTGGTGAGGGAAATGTAACGATAGAAATTATAAAAAGTTTGTTAATTGGATTAATTTGGGTTATAGTTTTCTTAGTGCTGGGTGTAGCGAAATTTAATAAGAAGGAAGTAAAATAAATGATTATAATCATTATCCTGTTAAGCATTGTCTGTGTCTTTTATATTTTCCGGTTATTGTTGTTAAAAAGAACAATTCGCCAGCTTACCAGTGATTTTAAAGTGTCAAGAAAAAATATCAGGGGAGAGCAGCATGTACAGATGCTTTCCCCTGACAAGGATTTGGAACTGCTGGCAAAAGAATGCAATCTGTATGTAAAAGAATATTTTGAAGAACATTACAGGCATGAAAAAGAAATAAGTTCTATCAGAAATGAGATTACGAATTTATCACATGATTTAAGAACGCCCATTACCTCAATTATGGGCTATATTGATTTGATGGAAGAAGAGAAACTATCTGATGAGCAGGCTGAGAATCTTAAAGTGGTAAAACGTCGTTCAGAGGATTTGAATTCGCTGATTGAACAGTTGTACGATTACGTAAGGCTGGAAAATAGAGATATAATGATACAAATGCAGCGAGTTGATATGTTCAGGACTTTGAGAGAGCATTTATTAAGCTTTTATGATGAATTTGAGCGAAAAGGTATTGAACTAACCATTGATTTTCCAGAAACGGAGGAAGGTGTTTGGATATGGGGAAATACAAATTGCTTGGAACGGGTACTATCCAATATGACCTCAAATATGATTAAGTATAGTGAGGGACAGGCGAAAGTAGCATTGCAGTGTGAAACTGAGCAGGTTAGTGTGACGTACCAATCACCTAGGGGTGATTTAAGTGATTCTGATATTACACAGGTATTTGAACGGTTTTATAAGAAAGATATGGCTCGTGGAGGAACAAGAAGCAGTGGACTTGGACTTACCATTGCCAAGCTTTATGTAGAGCAGATGAACGGAAAAGTCAGTGCATGGGGAGATAAAAAGAATTTATATATCAGGTTTAGTTTTCCAAGAAAGAAGTAAAATTTAAGTAGGGGTATCTTGCATTTAAACGTAGGATGTTGTATACTAAAGATGACACTAGAGGTAGACTATTTAGGAGGTCAAAGGTAGGATGTTATATAGGAGAGCAAAAGAATTGGTGCCAACGCCTATTGAGCATTGTATGGGCGGAGAAGGCACTGTGATGATGGAAAGACTTTTGGAAGGACCAGAGGAAATGCTGGGAAAGGGACGTGCATATGTACGTCATACTTTGCAGCCAGGAGTCAGTATTGGGAAACATAAGCATGAACATGAAATGGAAAGCATGGTAATCATTTCGGGTAAAGCAACACATATTATTAATGGGGAGGCACAACTGTTAAGTGCTGGAGACATTATTGTTGCCTATCCTCAGGATACACATCAGATTGCATGCCATGGAGAGGAGCCGTTAGTGCTGATTGCACAGGTACTTTATGAATAATGATGGAGGCAGAAAATGAACGAAAAAAAGATTTGTGCTGATATTTTGAAACAGTTTCCTGAAGTGAATCCTGTGGTTGTGGATACAGCACTGGCAGAAGAGGTAAAGAAAAGTAAGAAAAAGATTATTGTTTTAGATGATGATCCAACAGGAGTTCAAACAATACATGATATTTCTGTATACACAGACTGGAGCAAAGAAAGTATCAGAAAGGGATTTATGGAGAAGAGTAAAATGTTCTTTATTTTGACTAACTCCAGAGGTTTTACGGTAGAACAGACAACTAAGGCACACATAGAGATTGCAGAAACTATTGATGAGACAGCAGGTGAATTTCAGCAGGAGTATATGATTGTCAGCCGTGGGGACTCTACTCTCAGGGGACATTACCCATTGGAAACCCAGTTGATACGTGATGTGATTGCCCAAAGAAAGGGATGGGGGGTAGACGGAGAGATTTTGTGCCCTTATTTTAAAGAAGGAGGCCGCTTTACGGCAGGGAATGTTCATTATGTAAAATATGGAGAGGAACTGGTGCCAGCGGGGCAGACTGAATTTGCAAAAGACGAGACTTTTGGATATCATTCAAATAATCTTTGTGAATATGTGGAAGAAAAGACAGGGGGAGAATACAAAGTAGAAGATTGCATTTGTATTTCTTTAGAGAGTCTTCGGGCAATGGATTTCGATGGAATTGAAAAGCAGCTGCTTGAAGTAAGGGACTTTAAGAAAATTATTGTAAATGCAATTGATAATTATGATGTAAAAGTATTTTGCACTGCGTTGTACCGCGCCATGGCAAAGGGGCGTCATTTTATGATACGTTGTGCAGCTGCGCTGGTGAAGGCGATTGCGGATATTTCAGATAAACCTTTATTATGTCGTGAGGAAATGGTTACAATAAGGAATCAGGCTGGTGGTGTGATTGTGGTGGGCAGTCATACAAAAAAGACTACGTCACAGCTAGAGGAATTGAAAAAATTGGATAAGATAGAATTTATTGAGATGAATTCAGATCTGGTTTTGGAACCAGGTGAATTGGAAAAGGAAGTCGAAAGGATTCTGGTACGGGAAGAGGAGTTGATTTCACAAGGAAAATCAGTTTGTATTTTCACCAAAAGAGCACTTCTTACAGTTGAAGAGGATACTCCAGAAGAAGCACTGCTCCGTTCTGTGCGTATTAGTGATGCCGTTCAAAGCTGTGTGGGAAGATTAAAAGTGACGCCAGCGTTTGTGGTTGCAAAGGGTGGTATTACGTCCAGTGATGTTGGAACGAAAGCACTGAAGGTAAGGTGTGCCAAGGTATTAGGACAAGTACAGCCTGGAATTCCAGTATGGCAGACGGGAGAGGAAAGTCTTTTTCCTGGTACACCATATGTGATTTTCCCAGGTAATGTTGGAGAAGTGGATACACTACGCAAAGTAGTTGAAACTTTGCTTGTATAGAGATAGTTTTGTATCGTTTGTTGAAATATTGAAAGTTACGATTTGTACAGTAACTAGCAAAAATATTGGATGTTTTAAGTACTGCTGAAGCTTAGAACATCCTTTTTTGATGTGAATTTTTTGTGACTCTTGAACCATAAGGAAGAACTGTTACATAAAAATAGGGAGTTTATGAACAGGGTTGACAATTAATATAAAATAATATTAAATCATATAAAATGAAGTTGAGGTGCTAAATAAAGCTCCCTATTTTGATTGCGGTATGAATCATATTTGTGAACAAAAGCCAGTATAATTGAGGATAGATAATAAGCAGATATATTTAACATCTGATACAGTGCCACAGTATCCATGTTCTGTAGCATGGAAGATGCAATGGGACAAACGTATCATCAAATTCAAGTGTGTAGTAGAACAAGCAGTAGGAAGGACAAAATTTGGAAGTAATAATCCTATGCAGAAAGATGTAAAAAGATGGAAAGACATTGTTCAGCTGGCTAATAATGAAGATCAAGAACTAGTTTTTCCAGTTGTTTTATATTTGTCATCATCTAGACTTTGGAATGAAAATAGAAATTTTGGAAGTTTATCTTTGCCAGATAGAACGGATGGTTATAAAAACTGTTTAGATAAGAAACATGGAACACAATTAGTGTTTGATTATATAAAAACAATTCGAAATATTGCAAGCGAAGAAGATGGGGATATTGCATTGATGAAGAAGGATAAAACCGTTTTGCAGTTTGAATCCCTTAGCGATGGATATAGAAATGTAATAAAAATTATACTTGATATCGCGGTAAGAATGTGCATATTAAATCCATATCTTAAAGAGAATGTTTTGGAATTAACACCAGGTGTAGTAATAATTGATGAAATAGACTTAAGCTTGCATCCAACATGGCAAAGACGGATTGTAGGGATTTTAAAGGGCATTTTTCCCAAGGTGCAATTTATATGTGCTACACATTCCCCGTTTATTATTCAATCATTAGAACCAGGGGAATTAATATCTCTTGAAAACACCATTGAGGATGAATATGCTGGAAATAGTATTGAGGATATAGCTGAGGATATTATGGGAGTTCAGGTACCACAATATAGTGAAAAGAAAATAAGGATGTACAAGGCAGCAGAAGATTATTTTGCAGCTGTAAAGCGAACGACTGACCCAAAAAAATTAGAAGAATTAAAAAGTAAGGTTGACATTTTAGCAGCTGAATACAGTGATAATCCAGCTTACTTAGCACTGATTAGGCAAAAGTATTATGAAAAATTAGCCGAAATGGAGAATAATAATGAGACCAGTGAATAAAGGGAAATCTCCATATACTAGTATTGGAGATTATCATGATGCAGAACCTTTTTTAGGAAGTACAATCGGTTACTTTTGTTCATATTGTGAATTTCCAATCATTCACGTTCCTGAGGTTGAGCATAAAGAAAGTAAAAATAGTGGAGGAGCACTGACGGATTGGGACAATTTGCTCTTTGGGTGCAAATACTGCAATGCTCGAAAAAAAGAAAAAGTTAAAAAAGGAGAACATGATAAATGGATTTGGTTTTAGATAATAATCCAAGTAGAAGTAAAGGAAATACAAAAGATAAGAGATGGGAGAAAAGGCTAGAAGCGTACAATTTGGCACTTGATTCGAAAAACGACTGGTATGATATGAAGACTGGAAACTATGACAAGTGGCTTAAGCAAATGGTTATATCAGCGACTTGTATAGGTTTTTTTCAGTTTGGATGATGGTTTTTGACGGAGAAATTATTGTAAGAAAGGCGTTAATTGATGGTTTTAAAGGCACTTCGCAAGCGTGTTTTGATACATATACAAATCCAATTTTAAGAAATGCGCCAAACTTATAAGGAACTAAATAGTAATCGTTACTCATGAGTGCACATTCTGGAGGCATCGCAAAATAGATAAATTTTATCTATTTTGTGATGCCTCCCTTTCTATCTATTACTTTTTGGTAAATTTTTCAGTTCTTGAATCATATTTTTAAAGTGTCCAATGGAATAAATAAAAAAAGCACCTACAATCACAACTAAAACTATGGAGGATAGATCCAAGACAATAGATCCATTTTTAATAGCAATTCCATAAAATATTAAGACAAAGGCAGAACCAAGAAGCCAGAGGCAGGCGCTGATTACCTTTCTTCTGGCTTCCCGCATCTTTCCCTTTGGGGATTCATAATATCCTGATGATTTTCGTGCAGCTTCTTTCCAAAAGTTTCTTACAGCCATAACATAACATCCTTTCAAGTGTCTGGTCTTAAAGTTTCATGGACAAAACTCTAACATTGTCGTTAATATTGTATTAGTATAAATCATTTTCATAAAAAATAATAGAGAAATTGTATAACATCCTACGTTTTGTGGACTATTAACAAAAAATAATAGACAATTATATGTATTTTTACTATTTACTATTTGTGCAAAGTGTGCAAAAATAAACATAGGACGTTGAACATGGGATGTTTAAGGTGGGATGTTAAATGTGGGACGTTTAAAACAAGATAAAGTACACAGAATAAGGAGTGAAAAGGATGAAGGTAGGATTGGTGTATACAAGTACAACTCCAGAATTAATAGAACTAGTTGAAAGGGAAGTGAAAAGTCAGCTGGGTGAGGACGTGGAATTGTACAGCTTGCAGGACGCATCTGTTTTGTCAGAAACAAGGGAAGCAGGATATGTTACTAAAAGTGCGGCAGCAAAATTGATTAGCATGTTTATGAATGCTGTGGTAGAAGGGTGTGATGCGATACTGAATCTTTGTTCTTCTGTTGGAGAGGCAGCAGATAGTGTCCAGAATGTAGCAGATTATATTGGAGTTCCAATTGTCCGGGTGGATGAAGAAATGTGCCGCGAAGCAGTAAGAAAGGGCGTGCGTATCGGTGTTATGGCAACATTGCCTACGACACTGGAACCGACAAAAAATACAATTAAGAGGATGAGCCGTCAATGTGGTAAAAAAATAGAACTGACTGACTGCCTGGTGGAAGGTGCTTTTGGATTAAATCAAGATGAATTTAAAGCACGTATGGAGCGTAGTGCAGGAGAGATTGCAGATAAGGTTGATGTAATTGTTTTTGCACAAGGAAGTATGGCATATTGTGAAGAATATATTGCTGACAGGTACAATAAGGTTGTTTTATCTAGTCCACGATTTGGTGCAGCAGAATTGAAAAAGGCACTGATAAAAAAGGGAACTATTTCATTTTGAACCTTGCCATTTGTATGGGGAATGGTTAAGTATAAAAAACGCATAAGGAGAGGTAGACATGAGAAAAAAAATGATATCAGTAGCATTAATAGCGGTAATGAGTTTGAGTTTATTTGCTTGTGGAAGTAACAAAGAAAGCAGTAAGGAAAATCCTTCAGCATCAGAAGCTTCCGTAGATATGCCAGAGGTAACATTAAAACTGGGATTTTCTACAAATGAAGAAGATCCTCGTGCTATTGCAGCAAAAGCATTTGCAGATGAAGTAAGTGAAAAGACAGGAGGAAAGGTCACAGTTGAATTGTATCCATCAGGACAGCTAGGAGGAGATGCTGACTTGATTAATTCTATTTCGTTAGATTCTGGAACTGTTGATATTATTATTACAGATGCTTCAAATTTTGCTACTTATGAACCAAAGATGGGTATTTCGGCATTACCATTCCAGTTCAACGATTTTGATGAAGCATGGGCATTTATGGATAGTGAAATCGAGGCAGAAGCAGAAAGTGGCTTGATTGAACAAAATATGCGTGTATTAGCTCATTATTGTAATGGTTTTCGTTGTGTAACAAGCAGCAAGGGTGCCGTTGAAACTCCAGAGGATATGAAAGGTTTACTGATCCGTACACCAGAAAATCCTGTTATCATGGCAACTATGTCAGCACTTGGTGCAAATCCACAGCCATTATCCTTTAGTGAATTATATCAGGCTTTACAGCAAGGTACCTACGATGCACAGGAGAATCCGATTCCTGTTATTTATAATAACAACTTGTTTGAAGTTCAAAAATATTTATCTGTAACAAATCATATTTATTCTGGAATGTGCTTTACCATTGCAGAAAGCTCATGGAAAAAGCTCAGTACAGCAGAACAGGAAATTGTGCAGGCAGCAGCTACTGCATCTGCGGAGAAGGATCGTGAGTTAAATAAACAGCAGACAGAGGAACTAGTTTCCAAATTAGAGGAAAATGGCATGCAAATCAATAATCCAGATTTAACTCCTTTTGCAGAAACAACCGCTTCTGTTTTAACAGACAATGCAGACACTTATGGAGATTTGTTGGACAAACTGGCACAATGGAAAACGGAGTATGAGAAATAAGACATCATTTCTAAGGGGAAAGCATAACGCCTTTCCCCTATCATAAGCTGGAGAGGTTTTGCAGAAAGGGGTATAGGATATGCGCAAGCTTAGAGATTGGATTGACCGGATCTCAACAATTATATCGGCTGCCATGTGTGGAGCCATGATGATTATTCTGTTATGCAATGTTATATTACGGTATATACCTGGAGTTGGAGGTTTTAAATGGTACATGGAATCCAGTCAGTATCTGAATGTATGGGCAATGTTAATTATTGGTGCACAAATTACAGTGAGAGGTTCTCATTTACGTGTTGAAGTAATGGATGCTATTGTTTCCAAATCTCCAATTGCTAAAAAAATAGTAAAGGCAATACATGGGATTGCAATTATTACATTTTACTGTATTGCGGCCTATGCAGGATATCAATTAGCTACAAGAGCAAAGCAGGTGGTATCAACTATGCCAAGCTTTAAAATGGGTCAGGTTTATATGATGATGCCTGTTGCCTGTGTCATATGTGCGGTGGCTGCACTACTAGATATGCTGATAATTATAACAGAAAAAACAGAAGGAGGGAAAAGTGCATGATTGCTTGGTTATTAATTTCATTCTTCGTTCTGCTTTTCCTTGGTGTTCCAATTGCAATGGCGTTAGGTCTGTCAGCAATTGGAGGCATTTATTTCTTAGATGGAGGAAATACAGTAACGATTGCACAACGTATGTTTGAAGGAATGAATAGTTTTACATTACTTGCCATTCCACTTTATACGTTTGCTGGATTCACTATGAGTAAGGGTGGTATTTCCAAAAGAATTATGGATTTTTGTTATTCCATTGTTGGTCATATATATGGTGGTCTAGCTCATGTAAACGTGCTTTCTTCCATGATTTTTGCTGGTATTTCAGGTTCTGCGGTAGCAGATACAGCAGGAGTTTCTGGTATGTTTATGCCAGAGATGGTTAGAAAAGGATACTCAAAAAAGTTGACAGTAGCTGTAACCGCTATTTCCTCAACAATTGGTATTGTAATTCCCCCTTCTATTCCGATGGTAGTAATAGCAGGAATCTGTGGCATTTCTACTGGTAAGTTGTTTTTAGGAGGAATTATTCCGGGAATTTTGCTTGGTGTGGCACAAATGATTATCTCTTACTTTTTGGCAAAAAAAGAAGGAGTTCCTAAGGAGCCAGGACATTTTTCTATCAAACCTGTTCTAATTGGTTTAAAAGAGAGCTGGCCAGCACTATTAATGCCTATTATTATAGTAGGAACCATTACAACAGGAATTGTAAGTCCTACAGAGGCTGGTATTATTGCTGTAGTATATGGACTGATAGCAGGAGGTATTATTTATCGTGAATTGACGTTCAGCGATATTAAATTTGCGATTTGTGAGACAGTTCGTACAAGCGGGAAGATTTTCGTAGTAATTGGAACAGCAAAACTATATACAATTATGCTTACAACAGCTGGTTTTGATAAATGGATTGCTTCAAAGATGATGGGAATTTCCACGAATCCTACTGTAATATTGATTATCATTTTATTACTATTCTTTATTGTAACAATGTTTATGGAATCTATTGCAACACTGACGCTCTTTATGCCAATTCTGTTTCCAATTGCAATGAGTGTAGGAATTAATCCAATTGTAATGAGTGTATTAATTACAGTAGTCATTGGAGTAGGACTTGTAACGCCTCCTGTAGGTATGTGCATCTATGTTGCCTGTGACTTAATGGAGGTAAAAGTCGGAGAGGTGTTTCCAACGCTTATTCCATACCTGGCAGCAACGCTGGCATGCATCATTCTGCTGATTGCATTCCCTCAATTAATTACGATTCCCACTGCCCTGATGGGATAGTCACAGATATTTAAATCTGGTATAATTATAAATACTTTTATAGTATAATGATGCATTATACTATAAAAGTAAATTGGACAAGGGGGAAAATAAATATGTCTGAAGATATGGACAAGGAAATGAAACCAAAGCAATCAGTTGTTGACAGAGTAATGGATGGCATTATCTCTGATATTATAGAAGGAAGATTAAAACCAGGTGATCAGCTCCCTACAGAAATGGAGTTGTGCAAGCAGTTTAGTGCTGGGCGCAACTCAGTAAGAGAGGCAGTTAAAAAATTAGAAGCAAATGGTGTTGTATATATCAGAAGGGCAGATGGCACTTTTGTTAGTGAAACTTATAATAGAAAATTATTAGATCCAATGCTTTATAGTATTATCCTACAAAAAAACAGCTGGAGGGATTTTGTTGAGCTTCGTTCTGTGATTGATATTGGAACATTGAATGTAATTATTGAAGAAATGGAACCAGGAGAAAAATTTCCTGTGCTTAGGCAGATTTTAGTTAAAATGGAAGAGGAAATCTATAAAGAAAACCCATCTGTTGATACTATTATGGATTTAGACAAGCAATTTCATGAATTAATTGCATCCAAGGCTCATAATCCGCAGCTTGTAACAATAACAGAGTATATAACAAGACTTACAATACCTTCCAGAAAGCAGACTGTTTGTGAAGTATTAAAACAAGGTGATAAGGAAAATTTTATCAATCTACATAAGCAAATGCTTGAGGTAGTTGAAAATCGTCAGAAGGAAAAAATTGTGCAGACAGTTTTGGATCACTATGTGTACTGGAAATAACAGATAGGAGTATTCTAAAATGAGAAAGATTATGATTTCTGTAGCACCAGTAGCGGCAACGGATATTCTTATTAACCCGAAGGCAATTGCAAAAGATGTAATAGAGTGCTATAAGCGGGGGGCTTCTATGGTTCATCTTCATGTGCGGGATTTAAATGGAAAACTAACAGCGGATATGAGTTTGTTAGAGGAAACAATAGCTTATATCCGGGAAGGCTGTGATATTGTGATTGAAATATCTACAGGGGGTGTTTCAAACCTGACCATTGAGGAACGCTGCCAGCCATGCTATTCACCTTATGTAGAAGCAACCAGCCTAAATGTTGGTTCTGTGAATTTAGGAGATGCCGTATATCAAAATCCGATTAAGGATGTGCGCTATTGTGTGCAAAAAATAATGGAAAACAACAAAATACCTGAGATTGAAGTATTTGAATTAGGTATGATTAATACAGTTCGTGAACTGGATGACCAGTTTCATTTTATAAGACCAGTTCTTTTTGCACTTGTGTTTGGTCATGGTGGAGAGATGCCTGCAACAGTTCCAGCATTAAAGCATATGATTGATGGGGTGTATGAGAATTTCCCAAATAGAAGTGATGTCTTATGGGGCTATACCCAAGCACACAGACAGGACTGGGAGATGGTAAAGGTAGCACTGGACATGGGAGCTGCAAGTGTTAGAATTGGATTTGAAGATTCAAACTTAATTGCTCCTGGAGTAAAGGTAGATAACAATGCAGTTTTGATTTCAGAAGCAGCAGATATCATTAAATCAAAAGGCATGATGCCGATGACACCAGATGAAGTCAGGGCTATGTTAAAAATACCGCCACTGAATGAAAAAACCAGAGCAGGAGGGAGGCAGACATGGTTATACAAGGAGTAAAATATTCTTCTGATTTTGAAGCAAAGAAAGCAATCATTGAAGCTTCCAAACGGCTAAATGAAAAAGGGTATGCAATTGGCGGAGACGGAAGCCTAAGTGTACGAGTTGGCCCAAATGCAGTCTGGATTACGGTGGCAGGTGCTGACAAATGCAGACTTGCCCAAGATATGATGGTTCGCATTGATTTAAATGGAAAGCAGATGATGGGAGCGAATCAGCGCCAGCTGCCTGAAGACTTGCCAGTTCATTTAAAGGTATATGGAGAAAATGATAAAGTACAGGGGATAATCCATGCATATCCACCTATGGTAAATGTCATGGCTATTTGTGGTAAAAGTATAGAAAAAGCAGGATTTTCACCTGCTGTCAGAGCGCTGGGAAGTGCGCAGAATATTCAGGAAATGAATGGGGACAGCATAGCACAAAAAGTGGCGCTGCTTTGCAAAGCGGACAATGGCGTGCTTTTGCAAAATGATGGATGTATGTTTTGGGGAACATCGGTAATGGAGGCATTTTACCGGGTAGAAGCAGCAGAATACTATGCCAAGGTAGCATCTGAATTAGAGAATAGAGTATTCCCAACTTGTGAAAATAACGTTTTACCAGTGGAACATCATTTAAAAGGTGTTACACAGGTAATACATCCACAAAGCAAAAGTATAGAGGTTCCTATAGTTGAAAATCAGAATATCGAGATACCATTGCCAGTAAAGGATATGGTAATGCAAGAAGTTGTGAAAAGAGTAATGATGCAGATGAATAAATAGTGAAAGGACAGGATACGATGGATATCAGTTCACAGGAGATCGAGGCAATTGTAAGAAAAGTAATTGCTGGTATCAATCCAGCCACAAATGTAACACCTGACATACCAGCAATAAAGAGTCCAAAATATACAGGGGACAATGGCGTGTTTGAACGTGTAGAAGAAGCCGTAGAGGCTGCATGGAAAGCACAAAGGGACTGGGTAACAAATTATAAGGTGGAAGACAGACATAGAATTGTAGAAGCAATCAGAAGGTGTGGAAGAGATCATGTTGAAGAATGGAGCCATCTGATTGTGGAAGAAACACAGATGGGGCGTTATGAGGATAAGGTGGAAAAACATCTGGCGGTTATTAATAAAACACCAGGACCAGAATGTCTTACTACAGAGGCAATCAGTGGAGATGCAGGATTAATGATTGAAGAATACGCGCCCTTTGGAGTAATCGGATCGATTACTCCTACTACGAACCCAACAGAAACCATGATTCATAATACAATTAGTATGATTTCTGGCGGTAACTCCATTGTATTTAATGTTCACCCTAGAGCAAAAAGGGTTTGCGCTGAGTGTTTACAAGCACTGCATAAAGCAATTGTAGATGCAGGAGGACCAGCCAATTTGATTACCATGCTTCGTGAACCTACGATGGATACGGTTGATATGCTTACCTCTAATCCAAAGGTTCGTCTTATGACAGGTACAGGAGGTATGGGAATGGTAAACGCGCTGCTTCGGAGCGGGAAAAAATGTATTGGCGCCGGTGCAGGAAATCCCCCTGTTATTGTAGATGAAACGGCAGATGTGGAGCTTGCTGCAAGAAAAATATATGAAGGTGCGTCCTTTGATAATAATATTCTTTGTTTTGCAGAGAAAGAAGTGTTTGTAGTCAGCCCAAATTATGAGGGTTTTATCCACAACATACAAAAACAGGGTGCATATTTATTAAATAATTCCCAAGTAGAAGCACTTGTTAAAATTTGTCTGGAGCCAAATAAAAACCAGTCTGGTTATGAGGTGAACAAAAAGTGGGTCGGTAAGAATGCAGCACTTATTTTAGCGCAGATAGGTGTTCAAGTGGAAGATAGCTGTCGCCTTGCTGTATGTGAAGTACCAGCCGATCACCCATTTGTCTTAGTGGAGCAGATGATGCCTGTTCTTCCTATTGTAAGGTGCAGTACATTTGAAGAAGCAATGGAAAAGGCGGTAATAGCTGAACAAGGAAACAGACATACCTCTTCTATATTCAGTAAAGATGTGGATCATATGACACGTTTTGCAAGATTAATTGAAACCACAATATATGTGAAAAACAGCTGTACCAAGGCTGGGGTTGGAATTGGTGGAGAAGGCCACTGTACTATGACAATTGCAGGTCCAACAGGAGAAGGGATTACCAATGCAAAGAGTTTTTGCCGCCGCCGACGTTGCATGTTGGCAGAAGGCGGACTGCGCATTATCTAGGAGGAAAAAAATATGCTGAAAGCAATTGGATTCATTGAAACAAACGGTTTAGTAGGAAACATAGAGGCAACAGATGCTATGCTGAAGGCAGCAGATGTGGAATTTGTAGGGTCACAGACCATTGGAGCAGGGCTTGTATGCGTTGTTGTAACAGGTGAAGTAGGAGCTGTAAAGGCAGCAACAGAGGCGGGAGCAGAAGCAGCATCACGGGTAGGTGAGCTTGTTGGAGTTCATGTGATACCACGTCCCCACCCAGATTTAGAAAAAATTATGCCGCCAAAAGGACCAGCAGCGTAAGTAGAAGAAAGGAGACATCACATATGTCAGATGTTAAAATAGAATCCAGAAAATTACAGGCACTTGGAATGGTGGAAACCTACGGGTTAACAGCTAGTTATGAAGCAGCAGACGCTATGCTTAAAGCAGCAGATGTATCATTAGTTGGACAGGAAAGAATTGGAGCAGGGCTAGTTACGGTTTTTGTAGAAGGGGATGTAGGAGCTGTAAAGGCAGCTACAGAGGCTGGAAGTGAAGCAGCTTCCCGAATTGGACAGGTAGTAAGTGTACATGTAATACCACGTCCCCATGGAAGTGTGGGAGAGTGTATGCCAAAGTTAGGTTAGGAACAGGCAAAAGATGGAGGTAGCAGGATGAAAGCGATAGGATTCATTGAAACAAAAGGATTAGTAGGAAATATTGAAGCAACAGATGCTATGCTGAAGTCGGCAGACGTTGAGTTTGTTGGTTCCGATACCATTGGAGCAGGACTTACAACGGTAGTTGTAACGGGGGAAGTGGGAGCTGTAAAGGCAGCAACAGAGGCAGGCGCAGAAGCAGCATCCCGAATTGGAGAACTGGTTTGTGTACATGTAATACCTCGTCCCCATGCAGATATTGTAGGTATCTTGCCTAAAAAGGGAGCAGCGGGAAAATAAAAACCAGCAAAAGGAGTGAAGAAAATGGCAGCAAGTGAAAAAAAAGAACTAGAACCAGCAAAACCGATTAAATTGCAGGCACTTGGTATGGTAGAAACCTATGGTTTAACTGCCAGTTATGAGGCAGCCGATGCTATGCTTAAGGCAGCCGACGTTTCATTGGTGGGACAGGAAAAAATCGGAGCAGGTCTTGTAACCATATTTGTACAGGGGGATGTAGGAGCTGTAAAGGCAGCAACAGAAGCAGGCAGTGAAGCAGCCTCCCGAATTGGACAGGTAGTAAGTGTACATGTCATACCACGGCCTCATGGAAGTGTGGGAGAGTGTATGCCAAAAATTTAATTGGAGGCACTGATAAGCGGAGGAAATCATGGTGTATTATGACATTACGCAGGAACAACTGATTCAAATGGTTACGGAAGCTGTTTTACTGGAAATAAAAAAAGCAGGCAGTAATGTGGTACCAACAGGAATATCAGTCCGTCATATTCATCTGACCAGAGAGCATGTAGATTATTTTTTTGGAAGAAATTATCAGCTGACTCCAAGGAAACAGTTAAGCCAGCCAGGACAATTTGCCTGTGAAGAAACACTGGATCTGATTGGCCGCAAAGGCTCTATTAAAAAGGTTCGTATTCTTGGTCCTGAAAGAAACAAAAGCCAGGTGGAGGTGTCCATAACGGATGCAAGAATGCTAGGGATAGAAGCTGTGTTACGTTCGTCAGGCGATGTGGAGGGAACGCCAGGGATTACCCTTCGTGGACCAGAAGGATTACTGGTTCTAAATGAAGGTGTTATTGTGGCAGACCGCCATATTCATATGACCAGTGCGGATGCCAGACGGTTTGGAGTAAAAGATGGTCAGCGGGTAAGGGTACAGGTTGAAGGTCAAAAGCCAGGGATTATGGATGGAGTTGTAATTCGTGTCAGCGACAGGTATCGTTTGGATTTTCATGTGGATACCGATGATGGGAATGCATTTATGCTTAGTCAGGGACAGCTGGTTACTATTTTAAAATAGGCATACTTTAATTGTACAGGAATCTGTGCAGGAATGGAGTGAAAAATGATTCTTGGAACCGTAGTTGGAACGGTTGTATCAACCCGAAAAATGCAAAGTCTTGTTGGGTATAAGCTTTTGATGGTACAACCACTGTATGGTGGTGAGGAACGGATGCTTGTAGCGGGTGATACAATTGGAGCAGGAATTGGAGAAATGGTACTTGTTACAACGGATGAAACAACACAGCATGCAATTGAAAGGAAAGCACCTATAGATGCATTTATTGTTGGCATTGTAGATTCTCCTCCAATTCTAGGAAAGTAGCATCAGTTAATAATTGTGAAAATGTGAGGCAATCAGTATGAAAATAGTTATCATAGGCAGTATAGCAGCTGGAGTGTCAGCGGCACACAAAATAGCAGCAGGCAGTCCTGCCGTAAAGATATGTATATACGAAAAAGGAAGTTTTTATACTTGCGGAAATTGCGGACTGCCACATTATCTAAATGAGAGTATACAAGTTTTAGAAGAAGCCGTATGCTCAAAAGAAAGTGAATTAAAGGAAGAAGGTATTGAGGCTCACTTAAATCATGAAGTACTTAAAATAGACGTTGCTGCCAAACAGCTGACTGTTTATGATTTAAGTAATGACCGTACATTTACAGATTGTTATGATAAATTAATCATTGCAACAGGCTCACGTAATCTTATTCCAAATGTACCAGGAGCAGATAAGGTTGGTGTTCAGGTATTTAAAAGTGTAGAAGACTTGATTTTTCTGAAAGAATATACAAAAACACCATACGTGAAAGATATCTGTATTTTAGGTGGCAGCTATGGGGGACTTGAACTGGCAAAAGCATTTTTGAAATTAAAGAGAAATGTACGGATTGTTGAAAAAGAAAATAAACTTCTTCCGGATTTTGATGCAGAGGTTAGCGATAAAATACAAAATGAACTAATGGAGGAAGGCGTGCTTTTTTCCATGGGAGAAACGGTTCAGCGTTTTAATGGACGAACGTTTGTAGATGAGCTGGTTACTACTGGTGGAACATATAATTGTGATTTATGTATTGTTGCAATCGGAGTAAAGCCAAATAGCGAAATTGTTGCAGATACAGGCATTGCACTGGACGCAGATGGAGCTATTCTGATTGATGAGAATTTGGAAACAAGTGTTAAGGATATTTATGCGGTAGGGGATTGTGCAGCATGTAAAAAGGGAACCACCCGTACTTCTTCAATCCGGGTAGCAGATTTAGAGATTGCACGTACTGGATTAACGGAGGAAGAAGCAAAACGGGCAGGAATTCGAGTTAAGAGTGTTACTGCTAGTGGCAATGACCGGCCTGGAATATGTCCAAATCCAAATAAGGTTACGATTAAGTTAATCTATGATGCTGGAACAAGAAAAGTAATAGGTGCCCAGGCATGGGGGAAGAAAAATGCATCTGCCAGAATGAATGCCATTGCCGTTGCAATTTGTGCTGGTATGACGGTGGAGCAGCTGGGAGAAGTGGATTTTGTATATTCTTCTTCATCAAGTGCAATCTGGGATCCAGTTCAGATAGTGTGTAATGCAGCAAAATAAGGTGGGAATAAGATGGCAGAACGAATTGATGCAGTAAAGACAACCTTTTTTGGAAAAGGTGCAGTGAACATGCTAGTACCTGAGTTGAAAAAAATGGGAGTAAAGAGGGGGTTAATCGTAACGGATCCATTTCTATATGAAACGGGAGCAGCAACGCGGGTAGGGGATGTACTTCTGAAAGCGGATGTTGAGTATGCGGTCTATTATCAGGTACAGCCTAATCCTACCATAGATGTTGTAAATGAATGTATTGAAGCAGCTCGGACGTTGCAGGTAGACTTGCTTGTTGCAGTTGGAGGAGGCAGTGCAATTGATACAGCAAAGGCAGTTTCTATTGTTGTTGCCAACGGCGGCAGTGTGGAACAGTATGAAGGGATGAATAAATCTTTAAAACCAGGGCTGCCAGTGGTGGCGGTAAATACAACAGCTGGAACGGGAAGCGAATGTACAAGCTTTTATATAGTCACCGATCCTGTACGGCATAGTAAGATGGCAATGATTGATCCCAATTGTATGGTAGTGGCAGCCATCAATGATATTGATTTTATGATTTCCATGCCCCCAAAACTTACTGCGGCAACTGGCATGGATGCATTAACCCATGCGATTGAAGCAAAATTATCTCTTCGTGCAAATCCTGTAACAGATAAGGATGCAAATTGGGCGATGGAAACGATTTACCGTTTTCTGCCTGGTGCAGTAGAAAATGGATCAGACGAAGAAGCCAGAACAATGATGGCGTATGCAGAAAATGTTGCCGGAATGGCATTTAGTAATGCAGGACTTGGGATGGTTCACGCAATGGCACATGCTCTTGGAGGAAAATACAATCTCCCTCATGGTGTATGTAATGCGGTTCTTTTGCCTTATGTGCTTGCATTTAATGGAACATGTCAGGAAACAAGACAAAGATTTGTGGAAATAGCAAGAGCCTTCCAGCTTGCGGGATGGGAAGATATGACGCCAGAACAGGCATTGGATGCGGGAGTAAAGGCAATTAGTCTGTTATCAAAAAGGGTAGGAATTCCTCACAGCTTAGCAGAATTAAACGTGGTAAACCCTGTACATTTTGGAGAACTGGCAGATCTTGCTTTAAAGGATGCCTGTATTTTGGATAATTTAATTCAGCCGGATCGTCAGCAGATTATTCAGGTATATCAAAATGCTTTTCGTGGATAAGAAAAAAATAATAAAAGCCATTGTAAAACAGACAAAAAAAACTGTTTTACAATGGCTTTTTGTGGTATTATAGAAATATAATGGAGGGAAATTACCATTAGTTATCATTAGTCATGGATTTAACAGCAGTAAAAACAGTATGAAAGAGAAAGGATATATAAATCAGTTGGCACAAAGGGGATATTGTGTAGCTGCAATAGATAATAGGCTTCATGGAGATAGAGGAAAACAATCCTTTGCTGAACTCAATATATTAGAAATAAGAAAAGCGATTAAAGAAACAGCAGAAGATATTTCGGTTTTAATAGATGAGTTATCTGTTCAGGAGAATACAGATAAAAACCGAATTGCTATGATAGGCATTTCGATGGGAGGGTTTATTACATTCCAGTCATGTATTTTAGATAAAAGAATTAAAGTGGCAATTCCCATAATTAGTTCACCTTATTGGGATGATATTCCAGGTGACGTTATAATTTTGAATGATGAAACTCTGAAAGAGGAACTAATTTTATTCTCAGAAAAATATCAGCCTGCAAATTATTTAGAAAAATTTTATCCAACGGCACTTTTTATGCAGGTAGGTGAAGAAGACAAACATTCTAATGTGGATAAAGTTCTGAATTTTTATTATGATTTGAAAAAGCACTATTGTGATGCTCTGGATTAGTTGGAATTGATTAGTTATCCAAGCACAAAACATGAATGCAAAAGGGAAATGTGGGACCAGGCATTAAGTTGGTTAACTAATTTTCTGTAAATAAAGTATGTATTAAAGTAAAAGATGAGGGAGATTAATTATGTTTTGTATCAAATGTGGAAAGCAAAATCCTGACGAAGCAAAATTTTGCATAGGCTGTGGAGCAAAATTAATTCGCAGGAATGACGTACAGGAAGAAAAGCCAGATCATGAGAAATTAGCGAATGAGAAAGTAGAAAATGAGAAAGCAGAAAAGATAATTTCTAAAAAAGAATTTTCTTATAATAAAACAGCGGTCATTCTTTTATTAACAGGAATATGTTGCTCTTTGTTGTGTATTGGGATAATAGCAGCCGTATTTTCGAAGGGAAAAGTTTTAACCGATGCTTTGGGTAAAAAGACCATTGAGGAAAGTGTTCCAATTGAAAATGAACCAGAAGAACTGGAGCAGCAGGTAGCAGAGCCGATGGAAGAGGAACAGCAGGAAACAGAACAGCAGGAAATAGAACAGGCTGAGGTGGAACAAGGAGAGTTAGAACAGCAAACAGTAACACAGACATCAGATACCTGGTTCCCTGAAGGCTATGAGGATATAATCGGAGTATATAGCAGGCCGCATGATGATCGATTCGTTATGTTTCGAAAAGATAAACCAGTTTGTATCTGGAGAGATTCTTCCAGTGGAATATCAATTCGTTATGAGGTGGCACTGACAGAAGATAACTGGAAGGGAGAGGGAAGTATTCATCAAGATATGGGTGAGGATGGATATGGTGTTGACATTTCAGTGAAAGATGGTATTGCAACGGTAAGAGTAGGAGATGACAACCAGGCATCTTATGAGTTGGAAGCTCCAAGAGATGAAGCATATGATGACGTCGAGCAATTTTATCAAGATATTCAATGGATGGCAGTGCTGAATTATTAATTATTACAAGTGGAAAAAAAGGAGCAGAATAAAATGAAAAAAGGAACAATGATGTCTTTAGTAGTAAAGTTAGTAATACTGCCGATTATTGGGAGTTTTATAGGTGGAGGTGTGGCAATTGCCTATAGTGTTTTGAATAATCATACAGCAGCTCCTGTTTCAAGAACAATAACTTTGGAACCCAAAGCTCTATTAGAAAGCAGTTCAGATAATAATATAGATGGTCTTTCTCTTGAAAAAGTAATGGAAAACTGTTATTTTCATTTTCAAGGTGGCTACGTCGTAAAAGAAACAAGAATCATGGATGACGAATCATTTAAAAATTATCATTTAAGAGAAAGGATAAATCCAGATAGTAACCTATGTGCTAATGTTGCTGATGAAGAAACAATAATAAATACTAGAAAAGAAGTACTAGGGAAAGCTGTCGGTCAATTAGATGGAACGGTGGAGATTGTCCTCTTAGAGGATAGAAAAACTGGCGAGAAGTTAATTGGTTTTAAGCTTTCTGGTGGCCAGATGATTTCTGAAAAAGCGATACTTTCGGCAACCGATTGCAGTGTAGGATTCTTTTTCGATGAAATTAATTGGGCAAGTGAAAGAAATACAGAGGCATATACATATTATATGGAAGACAATTTGGTGAAAGTAGTCGGAGAATGTTCATCCTATTATTCCAATACAGGAGGAATTGCAGAGAAACTATCCTATGACATTTCCATAAGTTTTTCAGAGGATGGAATTATATATGCAGTGGGAGAAGTTACTGTTGTTGGTTATGGAAGTGAAGAAGTCGTGTATTATGTCCATACAACAGCCACAGATGCAAGAGCAGATGAATTGGCAGCTGAAAGCTATCCATTTCAACAACCTTTATTTACTTATGAAAGTGCAATTGATTTACCAACAGAAAAAATGACGGTTCAGGATTATAGTAAGGAGCAATTACGGTTGGCAGAAAGATTAGAGCAGATGCCAGTTATAGTAACAGAGGAGCCAGTAATGATAACGGAAACGCCAGTTGTTACATCAGAAGAAGAGGTCTATGAAGAGGAAGTAAGCAAAGAAGACTATGAGGATGAACTAGAAAAACAAGAGGAAGTGGAAAAAGAAAAAATGGCAGAAGAAGCAGCAGAAGCGGAAAAAGAAAAAATGACGGAAGAAGAGGCAGATAACAGCGGTAGAATTGTAAAATATGATTCTGACTGGATAAAAGCAGATGCTACCTCTGAATTGGTTGAAAAAAATATTTCCCACTCCGTATTTAATATGTTGGATGGTGATTTATCAACTGCATGGGTGGAAGGTGTAGATGGTGTCGGCGAAGGAGAATCGGTAATGTTCTATTTTAGCGAGCCAGTTAATTTGTCAAAAATTCAAATTGCAAATGGATACTTGAAATCTCAAAAAACTTATAATAATAATGGAAAAGTGAAAGAAATGATTATTAGTTTTTCAAATGGTGATTTTGTAAAGGCAGAATTGGATAATGCCTATTATTCTGGAGTAGGTTCTACGGAATACACAGATATACTTGAATGGGATGAGCCAGTTTATACGGATTATGTGGTTCTAACAATAGTAAATGCGGATAAAGGAGATAAATATTCAGATACCTGTATTTCCGAAGTTGAGTTTTATGTTTATGAGGAGTAAGTAAAGTAGTGATAAAAACCTTTACAATCCTCCTCTTGTATATGACTCAAAGGGAATGGATACCTCGGCGTGAAACCCCTTATCATCTGAATACAAATTGATGACACCATTGTACCGTTCAATTGTTTCCAAAACAGAGGAAATGCCTAGACCAAATCCATTCCGCTTAGAGGATAAGTACTGTCCCCTGCTAATATTTACTTTTCCGCTAAAGCTATTGTCCACAACAAATTCAAGACATCCGTCGTTTACTCGTCCTGCAATAAAAATGGATTTCGTTCCAGTCTGCTGACGTTGGCAGGCTTCTACCGCATTTTCCAGCAGATTTCCGAGAACACCGCACAAATCTACAATTGAGATATTTAACTGGGCAGGGATATTTAGTCTGGCACGAAACTGAATGTGATTGGATCGTGCAAGGTTGCTGTAATATTGTACCATTGCGTCTATTTCGATGTTTTCAGTAAGCCGTCCCAGTCGAGTGCCTTCGTTAATTTCTGTTATGCCACGAATATAGTTTTCTAGTTCCTCATGGCGGCTTTCTTGAGAAAGTGTCATAAGGGTGCGAAGATGATGTCGAAAGTCATGGCGCAGTTTGGCACTCTCCTCTACCTTTTGGTTCATTTGCCGCAGATGCTCCACCTGCATAATAAGCTGGCGTTTCATTTGCCGCTGTTCCTCCGCATAGACAAGACTGTGTCGGTAGCCCATTGCTACATCGTACCACAGAACTATCCCTGTTGCCATTACCAGACTTAGGCTTCCCCACTCCTGAAACCAGCCGCCCAAAATAGGTTCATAGTCAGGCAGAAGGCGATCCCAGACAAAAGAGCAGGCATAAATAATATCCCCATAGAGCAATATCGTTGCGTTTTTATTCTTATATCGTATTGCTGCAACGGCAGTAAATAAAAGATAAAAGGCAGTAAATAGCTTGAACCCCAAGACTATATTGGAAAATCCAAGCATTATTGGGAAAGTCAGCTGTGTGGCAAACAATCCGTAAAGTAGTGCCAGTACACATACCACTCCTGCTAGAGAGTTGCTAAGTAGCTGTACATATTTTTTTGCATCACAAATGCGGTTGTGAAGTAGGATAACTAGCAGTGTTACCAGATATCCACTAACCAACTCTATGGAATACCAAGGCTGAATTGGCATTGGAAGTATACCATGTACCACTGAATAAGAAGTAAACACTGCGGTTGCCACACACAGCAGGAAAAAAATCCAAATATTATTTTTTCGGTGGATACGGATGGCAAGGTAAAAGCTAAAAATGGCAAGCATTAGTGTTACTGTAACCAAAATCAGACAGATGCCTATCCGAACTCCCCGAGTGGTGTTTAAATACAATGGCTCCCCGAAGGCTGGAGGATAAACAAGACCACTGTATACCCAGGAGTGACTGCTGACTGCAAGAAGAAGCGTTACTTTTCCAGAGGCTTCAAAGGTAATCATGCGGCATTGAGTTTGATCCTGATAGGTTTTCAAATCCGTTTCACCCATCTGTAGTTTCAATGTATCGTTTATATAAAATCGAAAGGCGGAATAGATTTCTGGAAGCTCAATCGTATAGGTATGTATTTCCTCTGGCAGATATAGCGTTAATGCGTAGCTGGAGCTTCCATGAGGAGAGCGTCGTGAGTCACCCATAGAAAAATTAGAGACTTCACCAATGGACAGGTATTGATAAGTGTCCCCCTGCTGTTGCAAGGTTTCGGGAGTCAGCAGCCGATCTGCGTAGTATCGCCAGCCATCTCGAAGATAGCGGATAGGCGTGTTTATCCAGTCCTCCTGCGAAAGATATAATCCACCATTAATTGCCTGAGGGGTAGTTTTTGTATACTTGTTGTCAAAGTGGTATAAGGTATGAAACAACATTGAGGATAAAACAATTGTCAAAAGCAGAGATACCCAACGTCGAAAAGAAAATAAATTTTTAAACATAGCGTTTCCTCCAGAAAAATGTAATTCCTCCTCCTGCCAGAATTAGTCCTAATGACACGGGAAGCACAATAGGTGAAACGTTATTTTGTGGTTCTGGTGTATTGGATAGTTCCAAGATAGTGTAGGTTCCTGCCATGTCAACCGTAAATTTCAGAAGTTCACCATTAAAAGAAACATCTGTAATGGGTTGTCCAGCTTCATTTTGGACAATGAAATTTGAATGCTCATTTTTGGGGATATAACGAAGCCGTAATACCGTTCCTACTAGTTCTGTTACCGATTCACCCGAAACCTCTACGGCAAGCAAAATTTGATTACTCTCAGGCTGTGTCAGTTTAACCGAAAGAGTATCAGTTTCTGAAAGCTGCAGTGCCAACAGCAGTTTACTGGGAATGCTGACAGTTAAATTGCCCGATCCAAACACAACACTTTCCTCCTCTTTGCACAAATCATTAAGACGGAGACTAGAAATAATTGTCTCATTTGGTGAATAGGACTCTGTACGGGTGGTTTTTGGGGATTCGGAGCTTTCCACCAGTGGATTGTCATTCTTATTTTCTGACGGTTTTTGACTTGTTTCTTTGTTGTCCTTGGGCTGTTCCATTCCAGAGTTTCCTGCTTCAGACGAAGTACTTTCTTCTAATGACAAGGTGGTGTGGGAATACGCAGGTATTGCTGATTCCGTTGGCACGTGGGGAGTACCTGCCATAGAGTTTTCTGTTTCAGGAGAGGAAATTTTGGAATTGTTATCATTGTTATTATTGGCAGAATTTACGTTTGCCTTGGGTTTACTGGAGGTTTGAGGAGCAGCTGGATTGGTTTGAGTTTCCACAGTCGAAGATTTCTCGTCAGGTGCATTTGACTGGGACCAAGAACTATCCTCAATGATTTCAGTTGCTTCCGATGAAAAATTGTCCTCTATAGGATTACCACTAATAGGATTATCATAACTAGTGGAATCAACTGGCGTTTGAGAAGCAGTTGGTGCAGGTTGTGTGTTAGTTCCTGAATTATCGACGTCTACATCTCCGCCATCCCGATCTCCGCCTGAATAGTCAAGGATACTAAGAGTACCATCATAATAAAAGGACAAAATGCCTGTTTGACCACTAGGATAGGTCACTTTCAGTTCATAATTGCTTCCATAATTAAAAATTCGCTGGGAGATCTGTAAATCACTTGCAGTAAACAAAAATCCAGATTCTAATTGCGCCCATTGACCGTTGTCTTGCCGAAGCCATGCAGAAAACTGTTCTAACTGCTCTTGTTGCTCTAAGGAAACTACCCAGGGAAAATGAAGGAAACCCCTTCCAGATACGCAGCAGTTAATATCTGGTTTACCTAATGTTTGAATGGAGACGGCACACAGTTGTCTAGGCAGGGAAACGCCCTCTGCCAAAATATATGATGTTCCTAGAATTGGGGAAGCCCATGCATAGTAAACTCCTGCTGTGTCAGTACGTACGTTCTCTAATGACCAAACACCAGATATCAGGTCATAGGAATTGCCATCTGCATCATAGCCAGTGAAGCCTCCAATAACATCAGTAAACCAAGCCACAAGTTCCTCCTGAGGGGTTCCAACAGCAAAAGCCGCTGCATCCATCCGAACTGGCAAATCAAAGCTTGTCAAAGTAATTGTCACAGGTATGGCAGGCAGTGGAGAAGTATCTTGTGTGGAAGTGGGACTGTCCTCCTGAAAACTGTCTGCATTTGTGGAATATTCCGACGCAAGTACAGAAGGTGAAGTTGTTCCCCAAACCAACAAGATAGTTAAAATTAGTGCAAGTATTTGTTTCATAACATATCTCCTCTTAGTGAACCAGCGGAAAGCCGTAGACGCTGCTGCTGAACTTGCCGCTGCATGCGTCGGCTGACTGGCAGCTTCTCACCGTTTTTCATAATAAGAAAATCTCTGCCTAGCTCACCCACCTCCGTTAGGTTCACAACAATTCCCTTAAAACAGACCATAAACTGTGGATATGACGTAAGCTGTCCAGAAAGTTCTGAAAAACTTCCCGATACTGGAATAAGGCAGTCCTTTAAATGGATAGTGGCAGCCCTTTTTTGATAATCTGCGTAAAGTATACGATTCAGGGCAATTTCCAGAGATTGATTTTTCGTAGTAACCAAAATAGATGGAATACAATGTTGTTCTGGTATTTTACAGTACCGCAATGCTCTTTTCAGTTTTCCTAAAGTTGCTGGTTTTATAATGTAATCCGTTGCTCGGACATCGTAGCTTTTTACACCAAATTCCCAACTAGTTGTAAGGAAAATCAGGTTGACATTTTCATCAAGTTCACGTAACTTTCTTGCACAGTCTACACCATTTTCATGGCTTAAAAAAATATCCATAAAGACAATGTCATAGCTGTTTGATATATAATGACAAAGAAATTCACCGCCACTGTGAAATTCCGTAATTTGTATAGGATGTGGATAATTATTTATAGATTGCTTCAATAGGTTGCAGAGTATTTCACGATCCGAAGCCATATCATCAACGATTGCTATATTTATTTGAAATTCCTCCTTTATATATATAAATATCCATTGCACATTATATCATAAAATGAGATAAAAGTATAACCACTTGTGCAAATTTCTGACCACTTGATCTTTAAGACTTGAAAAGGAGATCACGAAATGATATTTTAGCAAAAAACGCCCACATCTGAAAAAGAGGAGGAAAAGCAATGGAGAAACAGATGGAATTGAAAAAAAGGACAGGAGGGTTTTATGGCAATACTGTCAGAAGAAAAATTAAACAAATATTGGCAATTGTACTGGCTATTTTGTTGGTAAATCCCATTACCAGCGATGGTATTGTTGTCTATGCACAAAAACAAGAAATTGCAATTAGTGGAATCGTTGTTGACAGCTCTGACTGGTATGCGGCAACAGACAATAATGGTTTGGTTTCGACGGATCAAGCCAATGCAGATAATTGGAATATTCACGTTGTTATCGTGGATACTACTGCAACGGTAACACTGAAAAATGCTACCATAGCAAATAATACTGCAACTGCCATTATGGTAGAAGGATATGATTTGAATATTGTTCTGGAGGGTACAGCCAATAAAATTGGTACGAATAAACTTAACTATGATGCAATACAAAGTAGTGACGGCAGAAGAATTTCCATTACTGGAGATGGTGATTTAACGGTAAATGGTTATTATGGCATAAGAGTGAATGGAAGCGGCGATGTTTCCATTTCCATAAAGGGCAGTTTTCTATTGAATTCATCATGGCAAATCATTACTACCAGTGGATACCTTAGTATTTCCGCAGCAAATATCAACACAGTAGGATATTACATTAGTTGTAGAAGTGCTTCTGTGACGGCTACGGACAGCGATATTTATGTGGACGGTAAAGGGGATTATGGTTTGCTGGTATTTGGAAATGCTACAGTGACTGCACCTAAGGGTAAAATTTCCATAACGGGTGGTCACTATGCTTTGCATAGTGATGGTTATACAGTGGACGTTTCCTCTAAAAAAAGTGTCTCCCTCAAGGGAACGGTGATGGCAGCAACAACTTCTGTTGTTTCGGAAACAGAGGATATTACAATAAACGGTTATTATAAGGCAATTGAAAGTGCCACAAACAGTGTATCGTTGTTGGCTCCATTTGGAAATATTAGCCTAACCTCTGATAATTATAGTAATATTATAAGTGGAAGCGGCTACGATCTAGCCATTACAGCCAAAGGTACCTTGTATGGAAAAGGACCATATGGAATTACTGATTATGTAAATGCAGTTATTAAGGCGGATTCTGTTGATGTGTCACTGACTGACAAGGGATATGGGTTTTGCGGTGGCGCATTATCCATTACCGACGCTGACGGAGGTAACTGTTCAGAGGTAACGGTTTCTGGCGGTGGCAATGGAAGGGATACAATCCTTGCAACCGACTTGACTATCAAGGCAGATCAGGTGAAGCTTGTTGCAGACACAGATGCAGCAAATGTTATTAATGCCTCTGGGAATGTTGTCCTTGGTGATAAGGGACTTATCGTAGGTAAAATTAATATTAGTGGTACTAGCAATATCGACACAGACATTGTGCAGGTTAACCAAAATGGCGGTGACGTATCCAGCATGTTAGATATGAGTCAAAACCCGCCAGCACAAAGCGTCTATTATACAGCTGGGGAAGGCTATGGAATTTTTATGCCAGCAGTAGATAACACAATGCCAACGTTGCTTTTGCATCATGTGGATATTACACAACTGAACTTGCCTAATACTGCAATGATGCTGCAATTGGATGGGGAAAATAAGATATACACTATCCTTGCTACTAAGGACATGACTGTTTCTGGAAGGGGCACTTTGGATTCTAATTATATACAAAATGAAAGACCAACTGTATTCACAATAAACAATGGTGCAACGGTGAATGCTTTGTATAGGACAATTGAAACAGACCTTATTACTACGATATATGGAAACTATAAGTTAACAAACTCTAATGTACAATCCCTTACATTTTTTAATACATTGGAGTTAGCACCTGGTGCAGTTTTAACACTAGAACAGGAAGGATTTCTGGAATATTATAATAATACGCCTATAAACAAAATGACGTTAGGGACAGGAGCTTCAATTATAAACAATACTTATATCACATTGCCTCAAGGTACAACAGTGGAACAAATCAAACAATTGCCACTTACGGGTTCTGGTGTAGTCCGAGTGGCAACTGCCTACGATGGGCAAGATAAACCTACTGATTGGATGATTTACACCAATGATGGCGTTGAAATGAAAATGATGCAAGGCGATCTTGATTTAACCGATGGCACTCACGACGATAAAACAGTGGAAACCGACGGGTATTCCTTTCACAACAACATTTTGACACTAAGCAATACCTATATTCAAGGTGATGTCACTTTGCCTTCTGGAACCAGTGTCAACACTGTTACAAAGACTGCAATTTATGGCAGAATTCGTGGAGACATCAGTTCGCCTATAAATATTACCTTTACTGGTACAGCACCACTTAGCCTTTATGGTGGTATAAGTGGAAGTATGAATAATGATACCATAACCGTTAGCAATGGTGCAAAGGTAACCGTAAACGGCTCCCTGTTTCTAGGTGGCTCAGGAGGACAGGACGGTACGCTTACGGTAAGTGGATCGGGAACAGTACTAACAGTTTCCTCTTCCATGAGCTATGGGGTTATGTGTGACATTTTAAATGTACAAAATGGTGCAATACTAGACGTTACCGCTAATGGAACAGGCTCTATTGGTGTAGAAGCATTGTCGGCGGTCAATGTTACTGGAGGATCTACATTAACGGCAGGCTGTGACTATGGTGTATACATTATAGGCGGAAAACTAACGGTGAGTGATACGAGCAAGTTAATAACAAAGGGTGGGACTGCTCCATTCTGTATTATAGATGCTACATCTGCCAAAGGGCAAAATGAAGTCCTTTCGCTAGAAGGCGTTCCAACGGGAACATCCATTGCTTCTGCCAAAGGGATTGACTACGGTTATGGCTACACCTATTGGAGTCTTGTGTCTGCAAATGACGTTTTGACTGTTGCCAATGAAAACAGCACCCCAGTTACTTTAATAGGAGCCAAGAAAGGAACTATTACCTTTGTGAAAGTAAACTCCGGTGGTTCGTCCTCTGGCGGTTCCTTTGCGGGTGGATCAACCTCTAGTGATAGTTCTACAACTATTGCTGAACCAGAAAAGCAGACAGATCAGCCAGTTATGGGCAGTGTGAATGCGAAAGGAAAAGTTACAGAGAGTCAAGGGGTTATTAGGATTACAGATAAGATGGTGAAAGCAGCCATTCAGGATGCAAAGGCTTCTGCTAAAGCACAAAATAAAGAAACCAACGGTATTGGGGTAGAGGTTTTGGCTAAGGCACCTGGTGCAAAAAGCTATACTATTATTACGGAGCGTGCTGCCCTAAACCGATTGATCAGTAATAAAGTTCAGTTATTTCGGATTAATGGTCTGTCCATTCAATTTTGTTTTAAGCAGGCTGCATTAAAACAATTGAAGAAAAAAGGCACTAGCAACGTAACGATTTTAGCAAAACCTGCCACAATAAAAAGTATTCGTAGTGCATATGACATTACTATCAACATGAAGAAAAATGGAAAAACGGTAACTATTACCTCTTTTGAAAGGGATAATGTAACTATGACAATATCCTATACTCCAAGTAAAGAGGAGACAGCTGGCGGTCTTTATGCAGTATACGTAAATGCCAAAGGTAAAACCATACGAATTAAAAACTCCACTTATGACAAGAACAGTAAAGGTGTAATCTTTAAAATAAATTATTTGTCGAAATGTGGAATAGGTTATAAAGAGCCAAAAACTATAGTTACAGATACCCAAACTCATTGGGCAAAAGAATCCATAGATTATTTGGTTGGCAGAGGGGTTCTTACGAAAACCTCCAAAACAGCATGTTCATCTAATTCTTATATGACTCGTGGAATGCTGGCATCTGTTCTTGGTAAACTAGCGGGTGTGAATACAAAAGCGTTTACCACAACCAGTTTTACAGATGTAAATGTTGACCACCCATATTTTCCGTATGTGGAATGGGCATATAAAAATGGCGTTATTCAGGATGTTGGAAACAGCCAGTTTGCACCAGACAAGGTTATTACTAGAGAGGAAGCTGCATCAATTCTTGTAAATTATGCAAAGGCAACAAGTTATAAGCTGCCTGTGACTCGTGAAGCTATCACTTATGCTGACGAATCTAGTATCAGCAGCACTTGCAAAGAAGCTGTAAAAGCTATGCAGCAGGCAGGTATTATAATGTGCGGCAGTGATAATAAGTTCAGCCCTAAGGTAAATGTCACTATAGGTGAAATTTCTGCTATACTTCATCGCTACATTAAGCTTACCATTGATCCAGCTACAGCTCAAGGTTAGGCGCTGAACACCAACTGAATTATAGTTTTAAAAACAACTATCCTTTCTGATGAAGAAAAGTGATAGTTGTTTTTACTCTTATTTAAGAAAAGAGGAGAAGAACCAGCAATGCTTTATCAATTTAGAGAGTTTAAAAGGAAAAGTGTAAAATGTATGAACTGCAAGTTATAGTAGTTTTATACATTTTTTTTGGCACTTACACGTGAAAGGTGGTATAATGTATTCTATAAAATGATAAGGAGATGAATTACATGGGAGATGAATTAGATTACTACCTAAATACCACAAAATCCGAATATATAACCGAGTCTGGAATACAAAATGCAATGGATTATGATAATTCGGTTGCCAATACAAACCGAAGGCTTGCAGCAGCCAGACGTATGAAACAGTATTGTATCAATCAGGAACCAATTCTTATTTGTGAAGAGGGAAACTTATATAACATTTATCTCATACACCAGAATGAACAGAAATGTAAGTTTCATTCTAATACAGTAGATATAGGAAAATTCCAATTTCCTTATGAGGCGTTAAATGAAGGACGCAAAATTCAGCAAAATGCTGTTCTATGTCCAGACTGTATGAGGGAACATATTTCAGAAAAAGAGTTTAATAATTTTTGGAAAAATCAAAATAGTGCAGAACGTCCATTCAAGCATTATATTATGTGCCGGTATGGAGATGTACAAGGGCAATTTCATCTTCATCAAAAGAATTGTTCTCATTACGAAAGAAATGAGGAGATAGATTTTGGATATCAGATTAGTTTTTCAGAGTTTTTGAATGAAATAAGGGAACGGTATCCAAAAGTAACAATGAAAGATGTATTTTCTTGTCCTCACTGTATGGAACATGTCTATAAGGAATTGGGGTTTGAGGACCATTGGAGCAGCAAAATTCATTACGTTAGGGAAAAGGTTTCAGGAGGTGTTCAATACCACACGTATAATTGTCAAGCTTGCAGCAAGGAAGCTGTTGACTTAGGATGGGACAACATTGAAGAGGATATTGAGGAGCATGTAAATATAAAAGGAAGCGGATTAGCAGGAATTCATTTACACAGCTGTATTCCAAAAAGCAATCAGGAATCATTGAATAGTAGAATATTTATTAGTTTAATGAAAAAAAATAAATAAAGTAATAGGATACGTAGATTACAGCGTAAGGTATCTGGAAAATACCTAAAAAATAAGGAAGGAGGTGTGCTTGTCAAAACAAGTAATATTATAAAAATCGAAAAGCAGATTACATTACAAGTTTTGTAGAGTTTTATAAGGTTTTGGCAACGGAGTAGTAATGAAGAAAAAAAACGTAGAAGGAGCAGCGTGGATCAATGTGGCAGCAGTAATATTGCTGGTAAGCATGACTGTAATTTCATTTTTTGTCATAGGTAAGGTAACAGAAAAATATGGAACCCATAATTCAAATTATGTCGTTATGAACCAGGATGTGGAACAAACAATCGAATTAGATAATAATAACGATATGGAGTATGCAATATCAGCTTATACAAAAATAGAAGATACATCAGATGGAAGTAGGAATGATTCCACATCTGTAAATGGGGACTAGGGAGGAAATTATGTTAAGAAAGTACATGGATGAATTATACGATCAGGCAGTTGTTCTTTATACCAATGCCCAGGAGCAAACAGAATATGAAGAAGCAGAAAGAGCATTTGAAACAGTGCTGCAACAATTTGAAAGCTATCAGCAGACCTGTTCACCTACTTTGGAAGATAAGGTGTTTATGGCACTGGCAAATTGGCAAATGTCTACTTGTGGTATGATAACAGGCAATAGAATATCTGCTTTAAGAGGAATTGAGGAGTTTTCTCAAATTACTACAGAAATAGTAGAAATGGATGATAGTTTTCTTCCATTAAAGCTTTCTGTGGAGACACTGGTAAGTTATTGTATGCATGTTGTATTAATAGATGGTGAAAGGGAAGAAGGTATACATGCTTGTAAAATGGCGACAGATACAGCTGAAAAGTTGCTAGAGATAGAAGATACGCAAGAAACAAAGGATTACATTGAAAATGTGAAAAAAAGATGTAAGGAAATAGAAGATTTCTTTTGGCCTGAACCAAAGGAAGAACCTGTAAGCAATCATGCAGGTGGTTGTGAATACTGTATTTCTTGTGGAAACATGTTGACAGAAGAGATGGTTTTTTGTCCCAAATGTGGAACCAAAAAGCAGAGTGCGATTAGTAAGGAGGTACTATAATTATGTTTTGCTATAAATGTGGGACAAAGCTGCCTGATGATGCAGTTTTTTGTATGGAATGTGGAAGTGCAGTGAAAACAGCTAATCAGGTATCTGAACAGGTCAGTATGGAACAAGCAGAGCCAGAAGTAGTACAAGAAATAAGAGAGCCAAGAGATATTAATCAGGCAATTCTAAATACCTTTACCATGCAGGAACAAAAAAATGATGTTGTATTTGAAAGTTTAAAGCAAATAGAAAAAGGTCCAGTTGAGGATAGTAAAGATAATATAGCAACAAAAATAGGTGAAATAGTAAACATGGAGAAGCTTGGGAAAATAGGTGAAAAAGTGAACATGGAAAAATTAAGGAAAATAGGTGAAAAAGTGAATGTGGAAAAATTAGGAAAAATAGGAGAAATCTTTGAGGATGATGAGATACCAGAAGATGTAACAAAACAATTATCTGAAAAAGAACAGTACTGTATGGATAAGTTAGATATTGCAAATAAAAATTTAAACTACTACTTTGGTTTTTATATGATTGGGTTTGCCTTAATGCAAATATCTGTAAGGACAGTGATGATGACGTCTTCGGTACTGATGACATTAGCTGGCGTTTTTCTTCCGATGTTTATTTTATCCTATCCAACCTGGCGGATACTAAATAAGTATGGTATTACAGGTACCATTAACAGTATATTTAGCATGAGAGGATATGACGTATATGTAAATGGAGTGAAATCCATAACACGTAAATGGGAATATGAAAACGCAAATAATATTTTTAAACTAATTCTTATTTTATTTGTAGTAATATCCAGTTACATATCATCCCTTGTTGTAATAGCAGCTACCTCTATTTCAGTACTAGTTACATCGTTGCATTGTAAAAGGAAATTTGCAAATTCCATTGTAATATGGAATGGTTATTTAAAAAAGCTGGCTAGAAAATGGGTGATTTTTATCGCTTACTTTATTCTTATCATAATTTTGGTTCAAATTTATGGAGCAATCGTTAGTGCAAAATTATAAGTAGAAAAGGTATTGAAGAAAAGAAAAGGTGCGCTTATAATAAAAACTAAGAGAACAGTTGGTAAAGGAGGAATTATATGGGGGAAGCAGATGAGGTAATCATTTCTAGTTTAAATGAGTATAAAAAAGGTTCCTATGGTGATTTGGAAACAGGATTTCTTATAAAAGAAGAATTCTTTGAGTTTAAAAGATACTATTTTTTTGACAAGAAAATGAGTGTTATGCTGCCAGATAAATTTGAAGATTTGCCAGAGCTTCTGGTTAAGCTAAAGTATCCTTCGGAGCAGCGGCCAAAGATTATTAAGTCAAATAAGGAGGGGGGAATTAATTTTACCTTTAATTATCTCGAGGAAGTATCAATTCCTGAGGAGGAAGTAAAATATATTACAGATGCCATGAAAAATGGAATTAAAAACATCAATCCTGCTGTTGTACTAGGGGAGGAAGATATTATTGATGTAGATAAGACAAAACTTTCTTGGTTTGAGTTTCAAAGTCATGCATTTGATGGGGTACTATATAATATTATGTATTGTATTCCTATTCAAGGTAAGATGATGCACGGAGTATTTAATTGTCTGATCCAGGAAAAAGATGCATGGAAACCAGTAGTAATGCAGGTGATTGGTTCCATTATGGATGAAACCAAAGTGGAATAGGAGGAAAATATGAGGGCTTCCAATATACGTGTAGAGAAGATTAATTTTTTAAGCATAATTGAATGTAAAGTAAATAAGAAAATTAATGAACATGGATATGCAAGAGTAATAGGAGTGATTGAGGCAGAAGATGAGATGACCTGTCTTTCCCTTGCTACAAGTGAAACTTATTTGAAAATATTTGCGGTTGGAGAAAATGACGAACAGTGTATTTTTAATGGATTTATTGAAAATATTGAGATTAATTCTGGAGATGTAAAGACGGTAACCATTTGGTTGGTCACAGGCACTAAAATGATGGATATTACAGCACGAACAAGAACGTTTCAAAATGTTGCAATGGCCTATAAGGAAGTGATTCAGAGTAATGAAAAGCTGAATGCTGATATAAAGGCTCAAAGCAAATTTCTTGAAACTGGTACAAAGCAAATTGGCAATTTAATTGTCCAGTATAAGGAAACAGACTGGAATTTTGCAAAGCGCATGGCATCCTGCTGTAATACTTTTATTATGCCAGCTTTTGTAATGGAGGGAAGCAGATATTATTTTGGATTAAATGAAGGGCAGGCAGCCAAAAGGAAACCAGTGGATTTACATAATTATACAATTAAAAAAGCTGTTAATGAATATGAAATTGTAACAAAGGAAAAAAAGCTGCCTTTAAGAACAGCAGATTCCTTTTATTATATTTTTGACAGCAGAGAAATATATGAGCTAGGTGATTGTGTGGAACTGCAAATGGGAGAAAAGCTTTATATTTATCAGGCAGATGCTCAGTTTGAGGGCGAAGAGCTGATGAATACCTATTTTTTAAGAACAAGAAATGGATTTTTAAGGGGTACTTATTATAACCAGAAATTAATCGGAGCTTCACTGGGGGGAAAGATTGCGGCAGTAACAAGAGATCAGGTTCAAATCAGTCTGGATATTGATCAGGAATATTCAGATCATGGAACCAAAAATTTCCCATACTCTACGGTATATTCTTCTCCCGACGGAACGGGCTGGTATTGTATGCCTGAGATAGGGGATCGAGTAAGACTGTATTTTCCCACAGAAAAGGAAAAGCATGCCTATGTAATTAGTTCAGTTCACCTGGAAGTAAGTGATGGGGCTCAGGCATCAGCTTCTGATTCAGCACCTCCAAGAAGTGACCCAAGTAATAAATCAATTAAGAATTCCACAGGAAAAGAAATTTTGTTTACACCATCTTCATTATCCATTATTAATCCAGCCGTTGGAAAAATTGTGTTGGATGATAACGAAGGTATTACAATACAGACAACAAAGTCAATCCGTTTGAAAGCAGATCAATTTGTAGAGGTTCACAGCATGCAGAAGGATGTGACGGTTACTGCCGCAGAAGCGCTTAGCTTAATGCAGGGAACCACCAGGCTGATTCTGAATAAAAATCTGATACTGAAAGGCGCAAGGCTTAAGCTTCAGGAAAAGGGATAAAAGTATGGATAGACAAGACGAGATTATGGCAATAGGTAAGGAACTTCTGGAAGAAAGGTTTCTAAAGGATGTCGAAAGGATAACAGAGGAAATTAAGAAAAATTCCTTTTTCAAAGAACTAATTGCTGCTTTTGATGCTGTTTTTCAAAAAGTGTTGGTTCTTCAGGAAGATGGGGAGAAGGAAGATATTGCATATGTTGTTATTTCTTATTTAAGAAGCAGCATTATAACAGGAAGCTACGATTTTCTCATTCACCTGTATGACGAGTCTTTCTATTTTGATCCCAAGGAAACTAGTGGAACATGGTCTGCAAAATATATTATGGATTATTATGAAAACCAGTTGGATTATGTGGAACGGCAAATCGGAAAACGAATGATTCGGTTACAAAAAAGTGAACTGAACGATTTGAAAATGAGTCTGGCAGGAGATTACTTTAAAATCATACTTGGAATTTTCATGGAACATATACAGGATATTGTAGGTCTTGAAAGTTTTGAAAAAATGTATAAGCTGGAAAATGTAAAAATAGTATATGGTGGATTTTATGATACCTGTGTCACATTATACGATGCAGCAGAGGAAGTGATTATATGAAATATTTTGTAGCAGAACTTGATAAAAATTATGCTCATGCACCACAAGTTATAAATTGGTTTCCAGATTTTCAAGTAGAAAAACTGCATAAGGATACACAGTATGAGATCCCGTTTCGAACTTCATTGAAAATAAAACCAGATCCAGAAGTTGAGTTTACGGATATTATTTCCTATCCTTGCTTTGGTGTTTCAGAGCTGGTTTATCAGATACTACAGAAATTTGAACCCAATACGATAGTAAAGGAAATGATGGTTTATGACTCAAAAAACCAAAAGGTTAATTTGTATTATATTCCGATATTGGAAGAAGTGGACTGTCTTACGGAACAAAGTGTTTTCAATATGGATCATAGTCTGCTGAAGAAAATTGTGATTAATGAAAACAAAATCAGGGATAAAAGTCTCTTTCATCTTGCGGGGGTAAAGAACCACTATACCATTATGCGGCTGGATTTGGCAGAGGCATTATTGCGGCGGAATGTAAAGGGACTGACACTTTTGGAAATTGAAGTGATTCAGGATTAGTAGTTGGAAAGGAGTAAGCGATGGCAGATAATGGTGGAAATGATGGCGATGTGTATCTAGTGCGCGGAGCAATGCTGACCTGTAGTTGTGGATCTCATCCGAGAAGAATCAATTTACCAGTGGACCATGGAGTAACCGTTGATACACAGGATAATTATGAGCATCCACTGATTCATGAGAAGGACTGTATGGTAGGTCCGACAGCTAATATTGACTATTTTGGGGTGTGTAATATGCTCCCGAAAAATGGGCCGACTTCAATAGTTTTAAAGGCAGTTGATGAAAGCGGCAATCCGACAGGTGGAATTGTTCAAGGCGGAAAATGTGTGCCGGTGTTTCCTTCTCAGAAATGGAATGATACACAAAATGATGTACGTCTTTCCGGGGTTCAGGGGGATAAGCTGGTTACAACGAAGTCCTGCCTTATGTGTGCTCTGGGTGGAAAGGTTACACCTAAAACATCGGGAGTTGAGTACAAAGGAGAACTAGATTGATGGTATTTTTTTGGGGAGCGTTATCCCAGGAAAGGGGCTTGAAGTGGCTATTACAAGTGGAAATCTTTCTATAATAGGATTTGAACAAATTGATGAAATATTAGAACTGGAAGTGAAACAGGTTCCTAATAGGCATCCGTTAGCCAGATTTCGTGCAAGTATTATGGAGGGGGCCGATTTAGGACAGCTAAAAGCGAAAACACAGGATAATCTAATTAAGATAATAGGAAATGATAATGAAACGGGAGTTCTGGAAAAATTGTTTTCAGGGTATATTGATGAACTAAAGGTACATGATATGGGAAATGATTATTATGAACTGGAGGTAAATCTAATTGGAGCTAGCTGTAAGCTGGATCAGGATAAGAAAAACCGCTCTTTTCAGGATGTTAGTATGACTCATGAAGAGGTTATCAAGAAAGCAGGAAGTTCTGTCAGAGGAACAACAATGAAGTGGAACGGAGCTGCCGCCCGAAAGCTTTCTATGCCTGTTATTCAATATTATGAGACAGACTGGGAGTTTATTCTCAGAATGGCAAGTATATATGGAAATGCCATAATTGCAGATGAAACCTCAGATTATCCTACGTTAGCAATCGGAATGAATAAGCTGAATTTTGGAACAAGCTTTGATAATGCTTTCTATAAGGTAGGGGTTTCAAAGAAATTTTATGATCTTGGTGGTAAAAAGGCGGGATTTTCTAAAAGTAAATTTATGTATTACCGCATTACCTCCACTATTTCTGCAAGGGTTGGAGAAATAGTTTCATTTCAGAATAAAAGTCTTATTGTAATGGAAAAGAAGGCATGTCTGATAGAATCAGAAATAAAATATACATATAAGTTGAGCTATGAGGAGTATGGTGCAGTTAAAACCATTTATAACGAAACCTTTATTGGTCATACCATTTTAGGTAAGGTTCTTGAGACAGCTGGAGAAACCTTGAAGCTAGAACTGGAGCTGTCGGATGATGAGCATTTAAATAGTGTTGCATATCCATATAACTGGACGCCAGAAACAGGAAATATTATGTATTGTATGCCTAAGGCAGGAACAAAAGTCTCTCTTTACTTTAGTGATAATGATGAATCCAGTGGAACAGTAGTGAACTGTATTCGTACAAATGGAGGTACAAGTCCTAAAATGGACAATCACTCCAACAAACATTTTACATCAGAAGATGGACTTATGATGGACTTAAACCTGACCGATTTACATTTTGCCACTACTGAGGATAAGGAGGGAAATGCTTTCTCCAGATATTTTCTTGATGATGACATTGGTGTTACTTTTGAGACAAAGGGCAATATTCAGATTGCGGCAAATCAAAGTGTTAAGTTTGAAGGCAAGTACATTTTCATGGGTGCGTCAAATGGAGAAATGCTTCTTGCTGGAAGTATCAAAACAGACAAGGCAACTTTTTATCTTCATTACCAATTTGACGGGCTGGGAAAGGTGAGCAGCTTAGAAGGTTCAGAAACAAAAAACTTTCCTATTATCAAAGACGAACCTTTGGCGGGTACTTTGCCAAAGAAAAAGAGCAGTGGATGGGGATTATTTGGCAAAGTAATGGCAGGTCTTGCAGCAGCAGCAGTAGCCACAGCAGCGGTCTGTCTGGTGTGTACTGGTGTTGGTGCAGGGCTTGGTGTTGTATTGGGTGTAGCAGCAGCAGGTATGGCAGCTGGAGCTTTTGCAGTTGGAACAATGGCATGGGACGAAGCCCATGGTGGTGAATCCAAATCCATTGGTCAATATATGTTAAATGGAGGAGTGCAGGCTTTCATTGGTGCAGCATCAGCCGCAATAGGTGGTGGTTTAAGTAAAATAGGAGCTAAGCTGGCGGTTGAATTAACAGGAACTGCGATTTCTACCGTTGCTGAAAATGGAATTCTAGGAAAAGATTTAACAGATGGCCTTGGCTTGTCATTAGCTGTTTCTACCGTAACCTTTGGTTTGTTTGACACAAATGTAAGTAAGCGCATTCCTGGTTTGAAAAATTTATCAAATGTAAGTAGTGATCAGATTGATAATCTGGGAAGAAATGCGTCTTCTAGTATAGCAGAGGCATCTACTGCAAAGGCAACAAAAGAGGCAGCAGGTGAAGCAGCCGAAAATGCGGCAAGGGATGAGGCAGAAAAGGCGGCAAGAGAGGAAGCTGCCAGACGAGCTGAACGAAGGGCCGAGCAAAATCTGAATCGGGTAAGGAATAGAAATGGAGCTTCCACAGCGGCAAAGAAGTCGGCAAGGAACCAACTGACCAATGCCAAGGCGGCAAGAAGAGCAGCAGTGACAAACTATTCAGCAGCAACAGCGGCAAAGCAGTCAGCAGAGACAGCAGCCAGAAATGCAGCTTCCGATGCAGCAGCCAAGACAGCAGCCAGAAATGCAGCAGTAAAAAGTGCCGCGAAGGGTGGTTCGGTATTCTTTGGAAAGCAGCTAACTTATAATTTGACAAAATCAGGAACCCAAACTGCTTTAAAATCGGGAGCCGAATGGGCTGGCAAGGCAGGAAAACCATATCTTACTGGTGCTGTTGAATATATTGAGTCACAGTATAGTGGAAAAGAAATATGGGCAGAAGAATAGAGTGGTGGAGGTAGGTATATGATTTATGAGGGAATAGGATGCATTTTTTTAATCATAGCATGGATGAGAGACAGAAGTGGAATGCGTGAAGCAGTTTTAGAGAAAATGGGGCGGAAGAGAGCATTATCAAAACTTCAGAAGATAGTAATTGAAGATAGAAGAATAGAGCTTTATAAAACATTTTGCTATTTTTTTCTGGCTTTTTTCTGGATATTTATCAGAAATGCTGCATTCATTATTCCAGCTATTATACTGCTCAATATACTTGCCTTTGTAAGACACCTGATATCACCAGATAAAATACATTTTTATGGATATGAAAACAGAGGTTTTCCAACGTTGTTTTGGATGTTTACGGTATCAGGTATCTGCCTGGCGTTTCCTACTATTACATTGCCTTTATCTCAGCCAAGAGTACTGGTGCTGTTAGGCATCGTTTTTGGAGTTGTGTTTTTAGTTTATATCTTCCGAGCATTTCCTTTTATGGAAAAGCCAGTTTACATGCTGGAAGTAGTTGTACCTATTGTATTTTTTGCGATGGGAAGCATCTATTCTATAAACGCATTTTATGGCTCCAGGCAGATTGCTAAAGTAAATACTGTGGTATCAGGAATTCATTTTGGCTCAAAGGCAAATGACAGTATTCAGATACCAGAAGAAGATGCAATTGATGGTAGAACTAACTTTCCAGGGTATGGAGTTGGTGCTGATGTAGGAGATGCTATTACCATATATGAGCGAGAGGGCTGTCTGGGAATCAAATGGTTTATTGTAAAATTTAAAGAGTAACAAGTTATTGAAGTTAGAATTAGGTGTCACCAGAAAATTAGGAGGAATTTATATGGATAGGAAAAATAAATTTAAAATTAGATTTGCCGCAAAGATTAGTGGTTTAATACTGCTTATGGTTATTTTGATTCAAAGTACAATACCAATGTTACCAGTTAATCCTGTTTACGCCGCATCAACTACGAAAATTATGCCGCTGGGAGATTCTATAACAGACTGGGATACATGGCGGACCTTATTATTAAATAAACTAACGACTAATGGCTACGATGTTGAATTTGTTGGTTCAAAAGGTACTCATGAAGGACATTGGGGGATGCTGGTTACGGACCTTGCTGCGTCTAATCAGCTGCCGGCTTGGCTTTCTTCAACAAATCCAGATATGGTTATTATGCATTTTGGTACAAATGATTGTTGGCAGGACAGAAGTACAGCAGATGTTATTCAGGCATACACAATACTGATTGGACAGATGAGAGAAAATAATCCTAATATGAAAATTGTAGTTGCTCAGATTATACCGATGCAGCCTGACAACAATGCAGATTACAATTCCCGCGTTACAGCACTTAATACAGCCATGGTAAGCTGGGCAGAAAGCTTGTCAACAAGTGAATCTCCAATTATTTTATGTGATCAATACACGGGTTTTGATACAGTAGCGGATACTTATGACGGAGTTCATCCAAATGGCATTGGGGGACAGAAAATATGTGATAACTGGTATGATACCATAAGTCCTATCTTATCAGGCGAACCAGTAACAACACCAACCCCAGTGGTAACACCAACCCCAGTAGTAACACCAACTCCAGTGGTAACGCCAACCCCAGTAGTAACACCAACCCCAGTGGTAACACCAACCCCAGTAGTAACACCAACCCAAGTGGTAACACCAACCCAAGTGGTAACACCAACTCCAGTGGTAACGCCAACCCCAGTGGTAACGCCAACCCCAACATCTGATTCAGATGATGCATTACAGTTAAAAGTTGAAACAAATTCATGGTCTAATGGTTATACAATGAACATGTACATAAAAAATAATTCTAATTTACCAGTGAATAATTGGAAAATGATAATCAGCAAATCAGATGTTACTATTTCAAATATCTGGTGTGCACAATTAACAGAAACAGATGACACCTATATCATCACTCCAATGACTTGGAATCAGACAATTGGTGCAGGTGGATCAATTAACTTTGGTTTCCAGGGAACGGGAACAGTAGTATCTGATTTTAGTTATTCAATTGAATTTTAGTTACTGTTCACATCCCAATGTCATTTAGTTAGTGTATATATATTCAAAATGGTTAGATTTCCAATAACGAGGTCTAACCATTTTTTATTTTTTTAAAATAGTAGTTGACATCACCTCAATAATGTGCGGCCGCTCTCGTTAATGATGGTTTTTAGAGGTAACGAGAGCGGCCCTTGAATTAAAGATATTTAGACTTTACTTCAAGGAGGCACAAACCTATGGTTCATCAAAAAATTAAAGATGTCTTTCCGCATTGTAAGATTTCCTATAAGCGATTCCACATACAAGTGTATCGTGACCAATCTTCCTCGTGATGAATTCCCCCCACAACGTATTAAGAAGCTATACTATTCTAGATGGGGAATAGAATCCTCATTCAGAAAGCTGAAATATACCATTGGATTATGCAATTTCCATTCATATAAACCAGAATATATTGAGCAAGAAATATGGGCAAAACTCATTGCCTATAACATAACTGAGGTAATGATAAACCACACAGTTTTGGAAAAGCACGATACAAAGCATGAATACAAAGTCAATTTCGTAACCGATTAAAACATAGCGTCATTTCTAAACAGCGTTTTTCGTGGTATCCTTTCCTAAAAGACATTTAGGAGGTTCCCTTATGAATACAGAAGAATCCATTGAATTATGGAGCAAAAGGTTCTCGGACAGAAAGCTTAGTCGCCTAAAAGTTGATGTCTGGTGCGAAAAGAATCATATTTCTAGACATGCGTATTATTACTGGCACCGAAAAATCCAAGTCATCAAACAGAGGGAAGAAAAAAAGGATACTTTTGTAGAGGTAGCACATCTTTCTTTAGAGGCTATTCCCATTTCCCAAGAAAACAAAGCAATTGATTTAGTCATTACCTGGAATGGTTTCTCAATTACGATAAGGAAATCAGCTGACATTCCAATTGTCGCAGAACTTATGCAAAGGCTGGTGAGACAATGTTAAATCGTCTGGTAACAGATACAAAACATGTTTATCTTGCGCTAGGGGCAACTGATTTTCGGAAACAAATCAGCAGTCTTGCTTCTCTTGTACAACTTCAATTCGGAATAGATCCGTTTATGGAATCCAGCCTATTTATTTTCTGCAATAAGAAACGGGATTCCATCAAACTATTGAGATATGATAAAAATGGATTTATTCTGGCACATAAAAAGCTTCTTGAAAAGATGAAATTCCAATGGCCAAAAGATTCTGAAATGGTAAAGGAAATCACGGTCAAACAGGTGGAGTGGCTTTTGGAGGGTTTGGAAATGGAACAGAAAAAAGCGCATCATGAGGTGAAAATCAACCGGGATAATACGTGCTTTTAGAACTGAAAAAAATGACGATAAACAGCCCTGAAATTAGCTTAAAATCAGCATTTTTCTGTTGCTGAAACACACTAATTTAGTGGCAAAAACAGCTATTTTATGGTATACTTTTCTTAGTAAAAAGTAAAGGAAGAATACCATGACAGAAGCAGAAGAACTCTTAAAATTGCGTGCTCTTTTAGCCGAAAAGGAACAGGTGATAGAAGAACAGCGTATTCAGATAGACAACATGATACAGGCACTGCTCCATGCAAGGAAAAAGATGTTTGGAGCTTCTTCTGAAAGAACGCAGATGGATGGACAGATGAGCCTTTTTGAATCCGTTCAGGAACTGGCACGGGAACTTTTGAAGGAACAGAAGAAAATTTCAGTTAAGAGTTATGAAAAGACTCCACGAAAATCAGGTGTCAGAGAAGAAATGCTTTCTGGCATTCCAAAAGAGATTGAGGAATATATCATCAACGAAGAGGAAACCTGTCCTAAATGTGGCGGTTCCTTAAAAATAATAGGAAAACAGATAGTACGTGTAGAAGTAGAATGGATACCAGCAAAGCTGAAGGTGAAGCAGATTGTACGGCAGGTTGCGAAATGTGAGCAATGCGGAAAGAAAGGCAGTGATAACAAAACGCCTGTGTTTGTAAAAGCAAACGTACCTTCACCAGTGCTGTCCCATTCCCTCTCAACCCCATCGCTTGTAGCACAGATTATGTATCAGAAATTTGCCATGGGACTTCCTTGTAACAGGTTGGAAAAAGATTGGTTTCGTATGGGACTCGTGCTCACCAGAGCGGATATGGCATACTGGATCATCCGCTGCAGCGAGGAATGGCTGACGCCAATCTATCAGAAGATTCACGAACAGCTTCTGTCTTGTGAAGTCCTGCACATGGATGAAACAAGAATCCAATGCAACAAGGAAGAGGGACGAAAAGCCAGCAGTGATTCGTTTATGTGGGTAATGAGAAGTGCCGCAAGTGAAGCAGTTCAAGCAGCATATTTCCATTATTCCACATCCAGAAGTACCGAAGTTGCCAGCAGACTGATTGGGAACTATAACGGATATCTGATTACGGATGCTTACTCAGGTTATAATAAAGCTGGTAGTTATATACGGTGTATGTGCTGGGCTCATTGCCGCAGGTATTTCATCGAAAGTATTCCTTTAGACAATAACGGAAAAGAGATTCCAGGTTCTAAAGGTGCAGAAGGTCGGGAATATATCAACTTGCTGTTCCAGATTGAAAAGACTTCTTCTATGCATACAACAAATGAAAAACTGACGGAAGCACTGACCTATGCCACAAATCAAAGAAAATATCTTGAAACATTTCTGGAAGATGGAAGAATTCCGTTATCCAATAATCTATGTGAAGCAAATATCAAGCCATTTGCTACAGCAAGACGAGCATGGTTGTTTGTGGATACGCCAAAAGGTGCAAAAGCGAATGCCGTGTTATATACGTTAGTGGAAACTGCCAAAGCAAATAAACTGGATGTGTATGAATATTTGAAGTATCTCTTAGAAGTGATGCCAAACAATAATCATCTTCAGCATCCAGAAGTTCTGAATCGATATCTCCCATGGTCAAAAGAACTCCCTGAGCAGTGCCGGTTACAAGTAAAACATAAAAAATGCTTTAATAAATGATACTATCAGTTTAGCATAAAAATGCCTAACTGTATAGAGCGTCATCTTTTGAAGCACTTACAAGAAAAATGCGTTGTTCATGGAAAAATATATAGTATTTCGGAAGTGAAGTTTTTGCTAGATCCTGAAAAAGGAATTTATTATCCATATTTAAATCGCACTCGTTCACTAAGCAAAGCTATGGTGAAAGTATGTGTAACGGAAGCAAACATACTAGAAAACTTTGAAGAAACAATAGGCAAAGTGAACAGAGTAACTGAGATGGAGAAAGTTATTCAAGAAGTACTAAGCGGAGAAAGCGGAGAAGGAAAATGGATCGGGTTTACAGGTGGAAATTGTTCAATTAGAAGGACAGCTTTTTTGGAAGCCGGAGGGTTTGATGAAAAGTTTGGAACAAGGTGGGGATGTGAGGATTTTGAATTTGGTTATAGGCTTATGCAACTAGGATATGACTTTATTTATTCAGATAGAGCCTGCAATTATCATTTGATGCACTACCGTCTGGATTTTACCAAGGAACATAGTTTAAATGTTAAGTATTTTTATGAAAAGCATAATCATGAAAATATCATACATTTGCAAGAGTTCGTTGAAAATAAAATAACGGTTGAGCAGTTTGTTTACTTTTTAACAAATTATGAGTAACCGAATAGCAGGGGGCTTTATGAGAGAAAAAGAAAAATCAAAAAAAATATTTGAAGTATTTAAAGTGTTATATCATTATACACCAGTAGCTACATTCATATTAATATTAAATGGAATTGTTAGTGCCATTACACCTACAATTCAAGTTATTTGTGAGGCATATTTTTTAGATTGTGTCACTAGAGTATTGCTGAAAAAGCAAAGTGTAAATTCTATATATATTTCGGTGGGATTGATTTCTTTACTTTTATGCTATCAGTTTATTATGCCAATATTTATGAAACTACACCAGACAAGAGTAGAAAATAGTTTGCGAAAGGATTTTCGTACTAAGATAACAAAAAGAAAATCATTATTGTTATATCGCTATATAGATAATTCTAAGACAATGGATTTAATCGAGCGAGTTGTAAGAGATTGCGAAAAGAGACAGCTTGAAATTTTTACAGACACAATGAATTTAGCAAATCTTATTTTAAGATGTTTGGGAATCATTCTTATTTTGTTTGTTCGTATATGGTGGGTAACTTTAGTTATAACTGCTATCACAATTCCTCTATTCATTTTAGCTATGAAGAGTGGAAAAGCAAACTATGAAGCTAGTGTTGAAGTAACTAAAATTTCTAGACGTTATAATTACTTTAAGGATGTATTGATTGGAAAGAATAGTGTTCCAGAACGAGCATTATTTGGATACGGGAAAAAAATGAATGCTATATGGATGCAGGATTATGAAAAAGCGAGAAAAACACAGCTTAGAACAGAAAAATTGTGGTTTTTCAAGATGAAAGCAGGAGGAGTTATCACTGCATGTATAAGTATTTTAGTTCTCTTTCCACTTATGTACGAGACAAAACAAGGTCTCATTACAATAGGAATGTTTATCGCATTAACTAATGCCATTTTTAACTTAATTCAAGAAATGTCTTGGAATCTGACAGCGCAAATGGATAAGTTAGCAAAAAATCAAGAATATATGCGTGAATATACTGAATTTTTTAATCTAGAGACAGAAGATGAAACACATCAATATAAAGGAAAAGAATTTAATTTGGAAAGTATTGAATTTAAAAATGTTAAATTTAAGTATCCGACTAGTGAGTGTTATATTTTGAATGGTGTTTCATTTAAGGTTGAAAAAGGAAAGCATTATGCTTTTGTGGGAAAAAATGGTTCTGGTAAAACAACAATTATCAAGTTACTAACGGGACTGTATAGAGATTATGAAGGAGAAATCCTAGTAAATGATAAATCATTAAAAGATTATACGAGAGCAGAAATTAATGCATTCTGTTCTGTTGTATTTCAGGATTTCGCAAAATACAGTCTTACTATAAGAGATAATATTGCTCTTGGAGATATTAATAATATTCATGAGAAGACATTGGATAGCCGTATCGATAAGATTATGGAAGATATGGATTTGAAGGGAATATGTAATACAAAAGATGGTATAAACATGTTGCTTGGAAAGATAAAAGAGGGCGGTGTAGATTTATCTGGTGGTGAATGGCAAAAACTCGTCATGGCAAGGGGAGCAATCAATAATTCTCCGCTAAAGATTTTGGATGAACCAACATCAGCGCTAGATCCAATCAATGAGAGTGAAATGTATCGACGATTTGAGAAAATAAGTAAGAATAATACGGTTATATTAATTAGCCACCGTTTAGGTTCTACTTATTTAGCGGATAAGATATTTGTTCTGGATGAAGGAAAAATTGTAGAGCAAGGTGAACATGAATATTTAATGGGCATAGGAAAGCTTTACTACAATATGTATAACATGCAAAGGAGTTGGTATATTTGAAAAAGGAGAAGAGTTTATCTTTCTTTTTAATAATTAAGAGGCTGTTTATATTAGTGATAAAATCATGTCCCCTTTATTTTATAATTTATGCACTTATAGATATGTGTCAGGGTGTATCTTATGGTATTAATACACATTTGCTTCAAGTGTTTTTCGATCAATTAGTAAAAACTATTCATAATCAGGTACCTTATAAGAATGTGATTATTCTAGCTGTTCTATTAGGCGTTCTATTAATTTTTATACAATTGCTAAATGGACTAGCTAATTTTATGTATGAGAACCTTATCAAAAAATTAAAAGGTTCATTGACATTTAGGGTAAATGAAAAGGCAGCAGATTTGAATCCAATTCTTTATGAAGAGACAAATGAATTAGATAAGATTAATAAAGCACACAATGGTATGGAAAATAGTGTTGAAATATTGTTTTCATTTATTAGTATCTTTACATTTCACATTCCTTATTTTATCTATATGGAGATATATTTATTTAAATTGCAGCCATTACTTTCATTGGCGTTCATATTTATGTTTGTGCCAATGACATGTCTTCAATATTTTAAAAGTAAAATATTCTTTAATTTGGAGGACAAAAGTGCACCTGTTAGACGTGAATATGAATATTATGAGAAGTGCATGAGTGACAAAGAGTATTTAAAAGAGACACGTTTATTAGGTATAGAGGATTATTTTAGTGATTTAACCAAGAAAGCACTAGATAAACTGAATCAGCTGATTATGGAAGCAGAAAGAAGATCAGCAAAAATAGAATTTGTTGGACAGTCTGTGACATTATTTGGATATTTATTAATTATGGTGATTTTAGTTTACTCTGTTATGAATAGACAGATTGGTATCGGTGCATGGGGAGCTGTATTTGCTTCTATTGGACTTGTTTTTGGAATCATTCAAGATATTATTCAAAGAAATATTGGATTTATGTCTAGAAACCTTGGATTGGTGAGAAACTTTATTAACTTCTTGGATATGCCAGTTGAGCAGAAAAGAGAAGAAGCTGTTGACATGAAAAAAGGTATTGTATGTAAAAATGTCAGTTTCAAATATCCTGATGCAGAAGAATATGCTCTGAAAAATATTAATTTGAATATTACAGACGGTGAAATCATTGCGCTAGTTGGGGAAAATGGTTCAGGAAAAACAACTTTGACAAAACTGCTGCTAGGATTATTTGAACCAACAAAAGGTGATGTTATTGTTGGTGGGAAGAATACAAAAGAGGTTTCAAGAAATTCATTCCGAGCAAAAAGTTCTGCCGTATTCCAGAATTTTTCAAAGTATAAATTGACTCTGAGAGAAAATGTTGGAATAAGTGACTTTGAAAATATGGATAGTGACTCCGATACTCGTTCTGCGCTAGCAAAGGTAGAGGTAGATTTTTCTAAAAAAGTATTACCAAATGATTTAGATACTGTATTATCTTCTGAATTTGAAGGTGTAGATTTATCAGGTGGTCAATGGCAGAAAGTGGCTATTGCAAGAGGTATATATAAGGAGCATGATTTCATTGTTTTAGATGAACCAACATCAGCAATTGATCCTGTTCAAGAGACCGAGTTATATCAGAATTTCAAAAAGATTTCGGAAGGAAAGACAGCTTTGCTTGTTACACATAGACTAGGATCAGCAAAAATGGCTGATAAAATTATCGTTTTAGATAAACATCAGATTGTGGAATCTGGTACTCATGAAGAGTTAATGAAGAAAAAGGGGAAATACCAAGAAATGTTTATGAAACAAGCGCAATGGTATAAAACATCAGACTAAACATGTTTACAAGACTAGCATAGAGTGAGAGCATATAATTTTGTTTACCAGTTGTTTGGTGAAATACATAATGAGATCGTTTCATTAGAAAAGGAGAGAAATGGAATCGAACAGATTTTTAAAAAAGATTAGAGATGATTATAGTACAAGGTATGCATATATAAAAAATGATATATGTATTACATATGCTGAACTTTACAAGTTAATAGACATTAACAGAAAAAGTATATTGGAACTGGGGATAAATAAGGATGATTGTGTTATTTTGCAACGAAAAGATCAGCTAGAATTTAGTATTCTGTTTTTATCACTTTTATCAATTGGGTGCTATATTGTTCCAGTTTCAGATGGTATTACCGAGTTTGAGCTTGATAAAGTCAAGAAAAAGGTTATGCCAAAAACCATAGATGATATTCAGGTTATGTTACATTGTGACACAATAGAAGAGGAACAGGATTTACCAGATTTTTATAGTGGGGATGATTGTGGAATCTATCACATGACTTCTGGTTCTACGGGTGAAGAAAAGTATTGTGTAAGAACTTTTAATAATCTTTATGCAGAAGCTGAGTCATATGTAGAAACATGTGCATATAGTTACAATGATAGAATAATAAGTACAGCTCCATTAAACCATTCTTTTGCACTTGGCTCAGTTATTATTCCTGCACTGTTATCTGGGGCATCTGTGTACACGTTAAATGGGCTTTCACCAATAAGAGTGATGAAAATGGTTCCACAAAACAAAATCACTGTAATCATTACGGTACCAGCCATAGTAAAGATGTTTTGTATTGTGGAGAAGCAGTATGATTTCTCGACCATTCGAATGGTATTAGCAGGTGCAGGTGTAATTACAGCAGAACTGCATAGAATGTTTTTGGAAAAATTCCATACTCACCTTTATGGCAATTATGGAAGTACAGAAACGGGAGGCTTAATATGCAGGCTAAATGATGAAAATATTGCTGGGAAGAAAGTTAATCCGTTAGAAGTCGATTGTTCTAAATGAAATCGACGCAGTGAAAGAATGTGTTGTATGTGGTGAAACGAAAAAAAAATGGTGAGGAAATTATAAAAGCATATATTGTGAAGAAAAGTCAAATCACAGAAGAAGAAATAAGAACATATTGCAGAGCTAAACTTAGTGAAATCAAAGTTCCATCGCACATTAATTTTGTTGAAGAAATTCCAAAAAACAGTATAGGAAAGATTAACCGAGGGCCACTATAGAGTATCGCATAGCATGTTACTATAATAGAAAAATGACATTTCTATTACAATCGTATACAATAACTCCATAACATCTTATAGGAGTGATAAAGTGTGAAAATTGAAAAGACATTAGAAGAGTGTTTCAATAAAATAGAGGATTGGGAAATGCAAAAAAGGAATGGCTTTCTACATTTTTAGAACTTCCAGGAGGAATCCCGTCCCATGATACCTTTAACAGGATTTTTTCTATGATAAATCCAGAACAATTCCATGCTGCATTGTTGGAATGGGTAAAGGCTGTTCGTCGGAGCAGAGATACTGCAAAAGGGAAAAGTGCGATTCATAAAGTAAGTGCATGGGCAGTAGAAAATAGAATGGTGCTAGGGCAGTACAAAGTAGATGAAAAAAGTAATGAAATTACAGCAATACCAGAACTGTTGAAAAGAGAGAAAAAGGAATTAAAAGAAGAAAGAAGATATTATAGGGAAATTGACAAGGAACAAGGACGACTGGAGATAAGGGATTATTATGTAGAAACGGAAAGCGACTGGATGGAACAAAAGTCAGATTGGAAGAATCTACAGGGAATTGGATTATGTCATGCTACGGTGGAGAAAGAAGGTAAATGCACAGAAAGCTGGAGTTATGCTATTTTTGGTTGGAAAGAAATGACAGCAGAGGAATTTGGGAAAGCGAAAAGAAGACATTGGAGAATTGAAAACTCCCTACACTGGATATTAGATATAGCATATCGAGAAGATGAAAGCCGAGCAAGAAATGAAAATAGCGCTGATTCGCAGGAATAGAATGATATATTTACAATATTTAGATGCGTTTACCGTGAGTAATTTCCCCTTTTGTATTGACAATTAATTGGAAATATAATAAAATAGTAAAGGAAGAAATTGGTTAATGCAATATTAAAAATATGAAGTAAATAAAATGAGTAGTGGGTTTGTGAGCTAGTTCACGTATTTATAATGTGGGAGCTAGTAAGTTTACCAAGATAGCAGGTATTCTATCAAGAGCAAAAATTTTATCGAAAAATATTATTTAGAACTGGGGTTTGATTAGGATCAAAAGGTCATAATCTATACTACATCTTGTGGTATAAAGTGAACTGATAATCAGGAAAGCTTAAACACTCTAACTCTATGAAAATAGAGTTAGAGTGTTTTTTATTTGATAGGAAATTGCTTCACATTTCCTATCAAATAAAAGCACCCTAAAAAAGTAGATAATTAAGGAGGAAACGAATTATGAATACGGCAATTGAAGTAATTAAGAGTCGAATGGAGGAAGAAAGATTTAGTGATAGTATGCAGACAACATGGTGTGACTGGAGGTGGCAGATTAGTCATACTGTAAAAGAAGTTAGTACGGTAGAAAAAGTCTTAAATATAAAATTTTCAAAGGAAGAAAAAAGAAATATTGAAGAAACAATACAGAAGTTTCCGATGAGAATTACGCCATACTACTTATCACTGATTGATAAGAAAAATTACAAAAACGATCCTATTTTCAAACAGGCATTTCCAAACGAAAAAGAAATGAATATTGCAAAATATGACATGATAGATCCTTTGGCTGAAGATAAAGACAGCCCTGTGCCAGGAATTACCCACCGATATCCAGATAGAGTACTTTTCCATATTAGTAATGTGTGTGCCATGTATTGCAGACACTGCACTAGAAAGAGAAAAGTTGGAGATATAGACAGCATTCCTTCTAGAGAGGAAATACAAAAAGGAATTCAATATATTAAAAATACACCAGCGGTTCGAGATGTGCTATTATCAGGGGGAGATCCTTTTTTGCTTTCTGATGAATTATTAGACTGGGTATTAGGTGAACTTAATCAAATAGAGCATGTTCAAGTAATTAGAATCGGTACAAGAACACCAGTGGTGCTGCCATTTCGCATTACAGATAATTTAGTGAATATATTAAAAAGGCATGGGATTATTTGGATTAACACTCACTTTAATCACCCAAATGAAATTACAGAAGCGTCTAAAAAAGCATTAGAAAAATTAGCTCTAGCAGGTATTCCACTTGGAAATCAGTCAGTATTATTGGCAGGTGTTAATGACTGCCCTAGAATTATGAAACACTTGGTGCAGAAGTTAGTACAAAATAGAGTACGGCCATATTATATTTATCAGTGTGATTTATCAGAAGGACTGGAACATTTTAGAACACCTATCGGAAAAGGAATTGAAATTATGGAAAATCTGCGAGGACATACAAGTGGATTTTGTGTTCCTACTTATGTAATTGATGCACCTGGTGGAGGAGGTAAAATTCCAGTTATGCCAAACTATATTTTATCTTGGTCAACAAATAAAGTGATTTTGCGTAATTATGAGGGGGTTGTTACTACATATCAAGAGCCATGTGAATATCATAATCCAGAATGTGATTTAGACTGTAGTTCATGTGATTTGCAGTTGAGGTTAAGTGAAAATGAAAATGAAGAAACAGCAATTATGGGTATTGCGAAGTTAATTGCAGATTATGAGGATACTATAACATTATCACCAGTTGAATAAAGATAAAGGAAGAGAGAAATATGGATTGTATCACTAAAATAAGAAATTCTTTCATACATCACGGGCGGAACAGCAACAGAATCTATGTAATGTCACTGGAAATCAATGATCTCCCTGACTTATTAGTAGAACTAGAAGAATTGGCAAAAAAGAAACATTACACAAAAATAATAGCAAAGGTTCCTATAATAGCAAAAGAATATTTTGAAGAAAATGGATTTATCATGGAGGCTGCTATTCCTGGTTTTTATGCTGGAAAACAAGAATGCTGTTTCTATGCAAAATATTTAGAAAATGAAAGAAAAATTAATTTATGCCAAGAACAGTGTGATAAAGTACTGGAAATAGCAGGAGGTAAAAAAACAATAGTGCAATCGCCTGTTCTTTCTGATACGTATACTTTTCGCAGATTAGCAGAAAAGGATATTGATAAAATGATACAGCTCTATCAATCGGTATTTAAATCCTATCCATTTCCAATCTATGATAAAAAATATTTAGAAGAAACTATGAAATCCAATGTTAGCTATTTTGGAATATTTGATCAGGAATATTTAATATCAGCTTCATCAATTGAAGCTGAGGAAAAGTATAAAAATGCTGAACTAACAGATTTTGCTACCTTAAAAAAATATAGAGGTCAGGGACTGGCATTATTCTTACTTGCACAAATGGAGCAATACATGAGAGAAATGGGATTTTGTATTGCCTATACAATTGCAAGATCAAAATCCTATTCTATGAATTGTACGTTTGCTAAGATGGGATATATGTATACCGGAATATTAGTGAATAATACACAAATTGGAGGACAAATAGAAAGTATGAACATATGGTGGAAGAGGATAGAAGAGAAATAGTATTTGCAAGCTGCTGCGGAGTTGATTTCATTCGAACTTGCGTTTGCCATACGAATATGCTACAATAAAAAACAGAACTACGGAAAACGCGAGGTAATAAAATGATAGCCTACATAAAAGGTGAATTAGCAGATGTCAGCGAAAATGGAATTGTTGTGGAGAATGGAAACATTGGATATGAGATACGAGTACCAGCATCTGTTATGAATCAATTGCCGGTAATCGGCGGGACAGTGAAAATATATACGTATTTATATGTAAGAGAGGATGCTATGAATTTGTACGGTTTTCTTACAAAAGATGACCTTGAGATATTTCAGCTTCTCATTACAGTGAATGGAATCGGACCTAAAGGTGCACTGGGGATTTTATCTGCGATCAGTCCAGATAACTTACGATTTGCGATTCTGGCAGATGATGCCAAGACTATTGCAAAAGCACCAGGTATTGGGAGTAAGACAGCAAGCAAGCTGATTCTAGAATTAAAGGATAAAATAAGGCTGGAAGATGCCTTTGAGATAAAATTAAAACATGAGGAAAAAGAGAAAGAATGCAGAGGAGCACAGGGGAACAGTTCACAGGTTCAAAATGATGCAGTGCAGGCATTAGCAGCATTAGGCTATTCCAATACAGAAGCACTGCGTGCAGTCCGGAAGATAACAGTAACAGAGGATATGACTGTCGAAGCTGTTTTAAAAGGAGCATTAAAGCATATCAATCTTTTTTAAGGAGCTGCTTTATGCGGGTAAATAATAAGCAGGAGAGCGTGGAACATGGAGAAACGTGTAATTACTACTGAATTAATAGAAGAAGATTATAAAATTGAGAATAGTCTCAGACCAAAGTTATTGAGTGACTATATTGGTCAGACAAAGATTAAGGATAACCTGAAGATTTATATTGAGGCAGCAAAGCAAAGGAAGGAATCACTTGATCATGTTTTGTTTTATGGTCCTCCAGGTTTAGGTAAAACAACTTTGGCTGGGATTATAGCAAATGAGATGGATGTAAACATTAAAATTACTTCTGGACCTGCCATTGAAAAACCAGGTGAGATGGCTGCTATTTTGAATAATCTGCAAGATGGGGATTTGCTATTTATTGATGAAATACACCGGTTGAATCGTCAAGTGGAAGAAGTTTTGTATCCAGCTATGGAAGACTTTGCGATTGACATTGTAATTGGAAAAGGAGCATCTGCCAGATCCATTCGTTTAGATTTGCCTAAGTTTACATTAGTAGGTGCAACTACAAGAGCAGGAATGCTGACGGCTCCCCTGAGAGACCGCTTTGGAGTAGTACACCGGCTGGAATTTTACTCTAGCGAAGAGCTGGTTGACATTATAATAAGAGCAGCAGGGGTATTTCAGGTAGACATTGATGAGAAGGGCGCATGGGAATTAGCCCGACGTTCAAGGGGAACCCCTCGTCTGGCAAACCGCCTGCTAAAAAGAGTCCGTGATTTTGCCCAGGTAAAGTACGATGGCAGAATTACATTAGAGGTGGCGAATTTTGCATTAGATTTACTGGAAGTAGACAAATTGGGTTTAGACAACATGGATCGACAGATTTTATTAACTATGCTGGAAAAGTTTAGCGGTGGACCAGTAGGACTAGATACCATTGCTGCGGCAATTGGGGAAGATGCAGGAACACTGGAAGATGTATATGAACCATATCTGATTCAGAATGGTTTATTGCAGCGTACACCAAGAGGGAGAATAGTGACAGATCTTGTATATAAGCACTTTGGATTGTCTTAGGATACATGATAATGTTGTCTTTTTTTCTTGCTGTTTCATTCTTTATCAGTTATAATGAGACTAAGAATGCTAAGAATAGCAAGGGGCGATAGTATGTATACAAAAAATGATGTTGAGGTTTTAATCAATAATAAAAAGCTGATTATTTGCGGATATGAAAGTGCCGAATATCTGCAAAGAATTGCGTCCTATATAAATAATAAGATTGTAGATTTTAAAAACATTGAGGGGTATAAAAGCTTAGACAGTGACATGCGGAATACAATGATGCAAATAAATATTGCAGATGATCTCTTTAAGGTGAAGGAACAGTTAGAAGAAATTCAGCAGGAGTCTGACAGGAAAAGCAGTGAAATTTATAATATGAAGCATGATTTAGTAGCAGCCAGAACGAAATTAGAGGAGAAGGAAGTAGAGATGCTTCAGCTTCGGGAAGAATATAATGAGTTGCAGAAAAGAATCATACAATTGGAAACGGAGCGAAAGGAACGTAGAGTGCTGGACAGAGATTAGATTTTTATAAAGGAGGGCAAGAGACTGAGTATCTGTACCAGTCTTTTTCTTTTATATCAGAATTTCTATTACACCAGTACAAATTTCATAAAACAGAGAAAGGCAACATATGAATAGAAAAATAGAAATACTTGCACCAGCAGGTTCATTTGAAGGAATGGCTGCGGCAATCAAGGGAGGCTGCGATGCGGTCTATATTGGCGGGCAGCAGTTTGGAGCCAGAGCATATGCAGACAATTTGAATCAGGAGCAGATGCTTCGGGCCATAGAATATGCACATTTGCATGATAAAAAGATTTATTTAACCGTAAATACGCTGATTAAGAATAACGAGATAGAACAATTATATGAATATATATTACCTTTCTATATGCATGGTCTGGATGCGGTAATTGTACAAGATTTAGGAGTCATGTCTTATCTTCATAAAGCATTTCCTAACTTAGATTTACATGCGTCTACTCAGATGACACTTACCATGGCACAGGGCGCAAATCTACTTAAGCCAAAAGGGGTGACACGAATTGTGACAGCAAGGGAACTTTCATTTGATGAAATCAGGGAAATGAGAGAAAACACGGATTTAGAAATTGAGTCCTTTGTACATGGGGCTCTTTGCTATTCTTTTTCAGGACAATGTCTTATGAGCAGTATTATAGGAGGACGTAGTGGGAACAGAGGCCGCTGTGCCCAGCCATGCCGTATGGAATATTCCATGGAAAAGGTGGGAGGCAAGCAGGTAAAAGACGGGAAGGGGTATTTACTGAGTCCTAAGGATATGTGTACTATATTAGAGATTCCACAACTAGTGGAGTGTGGAATTGATTCCTTTAAAATAGAGGGGCGAATGAAAAAACCAGAATATGCAGCTTTGACATCAGCATTGTACCGGAAGTATGTGGACTTATATTTGGAATCTGGTAAAGAGGGATATGTGAAATATCTGGAAAAAAATAAGCTGATGCAGAAGCAGGATATTGGTAAGCTTATGGACTTATATAATCGTGGGAGTTTTTCATCAGGATACTATGTGAACTATAATGGAAAGCAACAGATGTCGATGAAACGGCCTAATCATAATGGAGTATTGGTAGGACAGGTTGCCAGGGTTTTAAAAAACCGTGCAGAAATAAATCTGTCAGAAGACATAAATGCTCAAGATATTCTGGAAATTCGTAATCAAAGGGGAGAAGCGGTTTATGAATTTACAGTAAAAAATGATGTGGAACAGAAAAAAATGTATCAGACTAATTTCACCCACGGACTTAAGATTAACCAAAAGGATCAAGTATATCGGACGAGAAACCAGAAGCTTTTAGAAGAAATTCAAAAACAAATAATGAATAAAGATTGTAAAAATATGGCAATGGGGTATTTGAAAGCTAGGGCTGGAGAAAAAATTATGTTAGCCCTGGAGTACCAGAATGTAAGAGTGGAAGTATATGGTGAGCAATTAGAAGCAGCATTAAGTCAGCCAATTATAACAGAAAAAGTAAGAAAACAATTGTATAAAAATACTGAGACAGAGTTTGCTCTTGGAGAATTAATAATTGAATCTAGTGAAGACTGGTTTATGCCGATTGGAAAATTAAATGAATTGCGAAGAGAAGCATTCTCTCAATTACAAAACCGAGTATTACAGTTGCAGAATCGGGAAAGGGTAAGTGGGCTGTTACCATTAAAGGCTGCAAAAACAACGACAATGGGCAGAGCGTTAGGCGGTATTTGCGTCAGCGTAATGTCCTTTGAACAGCTACAGACAGCTTGCACAATGGATAACGTAACAGGAATATATGTTTTGTTTTCTCTGGCAGAACAATCGGGTGTTTTTGATTATATCCGGCAAAATAAAGGAACTAAGGAGATTTTCATTATTTTGCCAACTATTTTCAGGAGGAAAACTTATCATAAATACGGGCAAGCTGGCAGCTGGATACAAGATTATTTGAAAAGTCCAGATATTTGTGGATTTGTAGTAAAAAATTTGGAGGAAATTGAATTTTTACAAAGAAATGGACTGTATGTTGAGAAAAAACCGATTATTTTAGATTATAATATGTATGTAATGAATGAGGAAACTAAAAAATATTGGAAAGAATATGAAATAGAAAGATTTACTGCTTCTTGTGAATTGAATTATAATGAGTTAAAACAATTAAATATAGAGGGGTTTGACTTAATCGTGTATGGATACACGCCAATTATGACATCACAGCAGTGCGTAGTAAACAACACAATTGGATGTAATAATAATTCAGATTTTTTTGATTTTAGAGATGGTATTCATCACAGCTTTTTTGGTAAAAATTTTTGCAGTGTATGTTATAATGTAATATACAATGGAAAACCACTTCATCTCCTGGAACATTTAGAGGAAGTGAAGGAACTGGGAGTCAAAAATATCAGACTGGATTTTACCAGAGAGTCTAGTGATGAAATGAAGAAAATAATTGAGGCGTATAGCAGAGGTTTTGCGGGTGAAAAGGAACAAAAAATAGTGTTAGATGATTTTACAAAAGGTCATTGGAAACGTGGAATAGAGTAGGTGAGTAATTTGGAAAATGTTATGGTAGAACTGTCAAAGTATATAGTTATTACTCTAATGACTATATACACTTTCTTTGGATTTTTTGTATTTCAAAAGAAAGAAAGAAAGGGGCAGGAAAAAATATATTGGATACAGCGGATTCTGATTTTCTCCATTCATTTTATATTTAGTTTTTTGCTTTATATGGATACGAAGAGTATGAAAGTGATAGGATTTTACAGTTATCAGGTAGTGTTTTTGGTTTTGACCATTATTTTGTACCAATTTGTATACCGCAATTTGTCAAAGCTTGTATTGAATCATATGCTGATGCTGTTATCGATAAGCTTTATTATGCTGACAAGGTTAAATTTTGATTTAGCAAAAAAGCAATTCTACATTGCAACGGCATCTATGGTAATTTGCCTATTTATTCCGTTTGTAATTGAAAAATTCAAGATGCTTTCAAGGCTTGGAATAGCATATGGAATAACTGGTATAGGTATATTAATTCTAGTGCTGGTGTTTGGTAAAACAATATATGGTGCTACAAACTGGCTTGAACTGTTTGGGATTATGATTCAGCCTTCCGAATTTGTAAAAATTCTTTTTGTGTTTTTTGCAGCCTCAATGCTGTCAAAGTGCAGCAGGTTCAGGCAGATTGTGTTTATAACAATACTGGCAGCTTTACATGTCCTGATTCTTGTGTTGGAAAAAGATTTGGGGGCAGCATTAATTTTTTTTGTCACCTATATTTTTATGCTTTATATAGCAACCTCCAATGCGGTTTATTTGTTTTCAGGTCTGATAAGTGGAGTAATCGCTGCGGTTACCGCATATCAATTGTTTGATCATGTAAAAATCCGCGTACAGGCATGGAGTGATCCATGGAGTGATATTGCGTCGGGAGGCTATCAGATTGCCCAGTCCTTATTTGCAATTGGGACAGGAGGATGGTTCGGTATGGGTCTTGGAAAAGGGCTTCCTAATAGTATTCCGGTAGTAGAAAGTGATTTCATATTTTCCGCAGTGTCAGAAGAGATGGGAGGTATTTTTGCCTTATGCATTATTTTAATCTATATGAGCTGCTTTTTAACATTTTTGATTATTTCCATGAAAATGAAAAATATGTTTTACAAATTAACAGCACTGGGTTTTAGTGTTTTATATATTTTTCAGGTGTTTTTATCAATCGGTGGAGTGACAAAGTTAATTCCTTCTACAGGTGTTACGCTGCCAATGATGAGCTATGGAGGAAGTTCTATTGCAAGTATGATGCTTATATTCAGCATTTTACAGGGTTTATATATTTTGAATCAGAATGAGGATGAAAAAGTTGGAAAAAGGAAAAAAATTATTACATCAGGGCAAAGAACAAGAGATTCCAAAGCCCAAGGAAATTAAAAAAAAGAAAAATCAGGATATTATAAAAATTGCCTATGTATTTGTAGGGTTATTTGTTCTGTTAATTGGAAATTTTGTTTATTTTATGATGGCAGACAGTAGTGAAGTAATTAATAATACCTATAATACAAGACAGGATTTGTTGGCAGAGAGAATTATCAGGGGAAACATTTACGGAAATGATTACGAGGTACTGGCAGAGACGGTAACCAATAAAGATGGAACGGAATCCAGAAGATATCCGTATGATAGTTTGTTTGTACACATTGTGGGTCAGTTTTCACAAGGAAAGACAGGAATTGAGCTGTCAGAAAATTTTCCATTGCTGACTTCAAACACCAATGCCTTTTCCCAGTTTTTAGAGGATATAGCTGGAGATAAGATAGCAGGAGATAATGTAGTTACAACATTAGATGTTTCATTGCAGCAGATTGCAGCAGATGCTCTTGGTGACAGGAAAGGAGCGGTAGTTGTTTTGGAACCAGACACAGGAAAAATACTGGCAATGGTTTCAAAACCTGATTATAATCCTAATACAGTGTCTGAAAAATGGGAAGAATTAAAGGAAGACGTACAAAATGAATCTGCTTTAATGAATCGTGCAGCCCAGGGACTTTATCCACCAGGCTCAACTTTTAAATTAGTAACAGCATTGGAATACATGCGGGAATATGGAGATTATAGTAAATATGAATATAATTGTGAGGGATTGGATGATTTTTCAGGTATAAAAATCCGCTGCTACAATGAAAAACATCATGGCATGGTTGATTTGAAGCTTTCACTGGCAAAGTCCTGCAATACTTCTTTTGCTAATATTGGAAGTAAGCTGGATTTGAAATCTTTTCGCAATACCTGTAACAGCTTACTGTTTAACACTAAACTTCCAACATCAATTGTAACAAACAGAAGTCATTTTGTTTTAGATGAACATTCAGATGAGGAGGAGGTTCCCCAGACAGCAATTGGACAGGGGAAAACCCAGATTACACCACTTCACAATGCAATGATAGTTGCTGCCATTGCCAATGGAGGGAATCTTATGAGGCCATATGTAGTAGATCGAGTTGAAACTTCAAAAAAGAAGATTGTGAAAAAGAATGTTCCTTCCATATACGGTGCATTAATGACAGCAGAAGAAGCACAGGTGTTAACAGAATATATGCAGGCCGTAGTAGAAGAGGGAACAGCTGCCGAATTGAAAAATTCAAAATATACAGCAGCTGGAAAAACAGGGTCAGCTGAATACAATTCCAGCAAGTCGTCCCATGCATGGTTTGTTGGCTTTGCACCGGCAGAAGATCCAAAGATTGTTGTTTCTGTCATTGTGGAAGGTGCAGGGACAGGAAGTCAGTACGCAGTTCCCATTGCAAAGCAATTATTTGAACAGTACTTAACTTAATTATTTTTGAAATATTATTGAAAAGTTATTATAAAAGATGTATACTAACTACAGTTAGACACACCAAATATTGTGATTTTATCGCATAAGTACAGGGGGCATTGCAATGGTTGAAGCAACGAGCTGTGGCGGTGTGGTTATTTTCAGAGGAAAGATATTGCTACTGTATAAGAATTATAAAAATAAGTATGAAGGGTGGGTTTTGCCAAAAGGAACTGTAGAAGCAGGAGAAGAATTTAAGGAAACGGCATTAAGAGAAGTAAAAGAAGAAACAGGTGTTTCGGCTTCTATTATTAAGTATATTGGTAAAAGTCAATATACCTTCAATACCCCAATTGATACAGTAACGAAGGACGTTCACTGGTATTTAATGATGGCAGATAGTTATTATAGCAAACCACAACGTGAAGAATTTTTTATGGACTCAGGATATTATAAATTTCATGAAGCATATCATTTATTGAAGTTTTCTAATGAGAAGCAGATACTTGAGAAAGCATATAATGAGTATATATACTTGAAAAAAAGTAATTTTTGGGGTAGTAAAAAATATTTCTAATTTGGAACGTAGTTAAGGTATGTCAAAAAAGAACTGTATGGCAATAGAAAGTTATTGTTATACAGTTCTTTTATAATAGGGTAGATATTGCTCTGCATCTCCTAATTTAAAAATTAGTAATGATTAATTGACTTTGTTGATTAAAGAAGGTTTTATAACCTAATTGTACAAATATAATTACAGTTAATGTAACACTGCCTAGTATTCCAAGCATAATTGCTATTTGATATTCTATCGCTGTTACGGGTGAGGTGCCGGAAAGTATTTGTCCTGTCATCATACCAGGGAGGAATACAATCCCCATTCCAACCATTGAATTGATGGTTGGTAGTATTGCCGAATCAAATGCTGTATCCACAATCTGTTTAGAAGCCATTTTGGGTGTAGCGCCAAGCATTAAAGCTCCTTCAACTAAATTAATCTGATTTTTCATGCCATCAACTAATCGATTGACGCCCAAAGAAACACCTGTCATAGAATTTCCAATAAGCATACCAGCAATAGGAATAAAATAGCGTGGGTTATACCAAGGGGAAATGCTTACAACTACAAGCAAAAAGTAAAATATACAGGAAATAGTGCCGGCCATCATGGACAGAGCAATAATCAATTTTAAATTATAGGAAAGTTTTGCTTTTGCTCTCTTTATAATATTGTAAACAGAAAAGAATTCCATTCCAAATAATACAATAATAGTTAAAAAGGGAGATGGGCGGTTGAAAAGGTATACCAGCAGGTATCCTGCAAGTATTAGCTGTAAAGTCATCCGAACTGATGCTAGTAATATTTCTTTATCTCTAGGGATTTTTTTTAGTTTCACAATAAGTATTAGGATAATAACAAAAATATAGGCTGCAATTATTTGCCCTAATTCTAAAATAATAACATGATTCATTTTTATCTTATATCTCCTTAATATCTATGACTTTTCCTTGAGAAATTTCTATTATATATTCAGAGTAAGTCTCTGCTACCTTTTTTGAATGAGTAACCATAATTAATGTTTTGTTCTTTTTTTTAGTTAAATCAACTAGTTTTTCAATAATAATACGTTCTGTTTCTTCATCTAAAGCAGAAGACGGTTCATCTAATAAAAAGACATCTGGATCAAGCAGAATAACTCTTGCTAAGGCAAGCCTTTGCTTTTCTCCGCCAGAAAGCTGATTACAATCATCATCCAAGACCTTATTCAAATGAACGAGTTTTAAAATTTGATATAGTTTTGTATCATCAACAAAAGGCTTTTCAACAAATTTAAGACCAATTAAAAGATTTTCTTTTATAGTTCCAGGGTAGATTACTGGAAGTTGTGGCAGCATAACAACATTTCTTCTCAATTCTACAGAATTAATCATATTTACATGTACATTGTTGAATAAAATATCTCCACTATCGCAGCTTATTAGCTTATTTAGAAGTCGTAAAAGCGTTGACTTTCCGCTCCCACTTTGTCCAACGATACATGTGATTTTATGCTCTTTGATAGTAAGCTCCTGAATGTTCAGGATGTGTCTATATTTAACATTATTAAGAGAAAACATAAATGATATCTCCTTTTAATTCTTAATTTAACTGAAGTATTATTATTACTCAAAAAGAGATAGAATATTAGTGATTTTATTTTTGGTTTATTACGAAGAAAAAGCTCTTTACATATTATGCGGTTAAAAATGGTAAAGTATAGCGTGATAAAAACAAAAATAAATGTTACAATATAGGTAGAATATAGAAAAGGAGCGATGCCTGTGTTAGAACAGATTGAATTAGGAAAGAGGCTCGAAAAAGAAGAATTTAAAAGTATGATGGATACGTTAACTGTTAAGCTTGGTGAGTTGCAGAGAAAATTAAGAAATTATAATATTCCTGTAGCAATTCTTTTTGAAGGCTGGGAAGCATCTGGTAAGGGTACTCTAATTAATCATTTAATTCATCCCCTTGATCCTCGTGGATTCAAAGTTTTTACAATGGAAGAAAAAACAGAAGAAGAAAAGTGGCATTCGTTTTTTTGGGCATTCTGGAACCAGATTCCTGCAAAGGGACGGATTCATATCTATGATCATAGCTGGTATCACCGTATGATAAGCGAGAAAATATATAAGCACCCAGAAGATATGGAAGCGATGCTGGATGAATTTAATTTATTCGAGAAGCAGCTTACAGATGACGGAGTGGTATTAATTAAATTTTTCCTGCATATTTCAAAGAAGGAACAGGAAAGCCGGTTTGAAAAGCTGGAAAAATCAGAGGATACAAGTTGGAGAGTGAATAAAGAGGATTGGAAGGAAAATAAGAAATATCACGATTATCTGGAAGTATTAGATCGTGTGTTAATCCAAACTGACACACCCAATGCTCCATGGTATGTGATTGAAGCAACAGATAAAAAATATGCTATTGCAAAAATGTTCCATACAGTAATAAAACAAATGTCAAAAGCCCTTGATTTAGCAGAGCATAAAACAGAAAAGCAAAAGGAGCAGGTGGAAAACCAAGATAAACCAGAGAATTTTTTTGAGAATAAATTTAAACCTGGAGTTTTGAAAGGAATTGATTTATCTGTAACTATGGAAAAGGAGAAGTATAAGGAAAAGCTTGAAAAATTACAGGATAGGCTGAGAATTCTCCATAACAGAATGTATCGTGAGAGAGTGCCGGTTATTATTGCATTAGAAGGCTGGGATGCAGCTGGTAAAGGTGGTGCGATTAAGAGAATAACAGAAAATATTGATCCTAGAGGGTATGAAGTAATCCCTATTTCTGCACCTAACGATTTAGAACGGCAATATCATTATTTGTGGCGCTTTTGGACAAAATTTCCTAAAGCAGGCCATTTGGAAATTTTTGATAGAACCTGGTATGGAAGAGTATTGGTAGAACGAGTAGAAGGATTTGCCACCAGAGAACAGTGGAGCAGAGCATATAATGAGATAAACCAGATGGAAGAAAATCTGGTGCAGGATGGATATATTATTTTAAAATTCTGGCTTCATATAAGTAAGGAAGAGCAGGAAAAGAGATTTCACGAGAGAGAGAACATAGTGGAAAAACAGTGGAAAATTACAGAGGAGGACTGGCGGAACAGGAGCAAATGGGAGCAATATGAAGAGGCAGTGGATGAAATGATAGTAAAAACTTCAACCAGTAAAGCACCATGGGTGATTGTAGAGGCAGATTCCAAGCTGTATGCAAGAATTAAAATACTAGAAACTATAGTAGAAACGTTGGAAAACATATTAAAATAGCAAAGAAAAATGTGCTGTAGAGGATAAATTCTATAGCACATTTTTAATTAAAAATAGATTACACTGTTTCTGGCTCATCGTATGTTTCGCCAAAGGTTTCAACTGTTACAGATTTCATTTTTTGTTCCTGGAGCGGACGATCAGAATAATCTGTTTTACATTCAGCTATTTGATTCACAACGTCCATACCCTCGGTTACTTTACCAAATGCAGCATATTGGCCGTCTAGATGAGGTGCATTTTTGTGCATAATAAAAAATTGCGATCCAGCCGAGTTGGGCATTTGTGAACGTGCCATGGAAAGTACGCCTTCTGTGTGCTGTAAGGTGTTATTGAAACCATTGCTGGAAAACTCCCCTTTAATTGAATAGCCAGGACCACCCATACCTGTTCCGTTTGGACAGCCGCCCTGAATCATAAAATTCTGAATGACTCTATGAAAGATTAGTCCATCATAATATTTTTTGTTAATTAAGCTTATAAAATTATTTACTGTGATTGGAGCAATATCAGGATATAATTCAGCCTTAATTATTTCTCCAGATTCCATTTCAAATGTTACAATTGGATTTTGCATGATAGGAACATCCCTTCTTTAATAAATTTGTCATTGTATTAGTTTACTGGATTTTATTTCATTTGTAAAGGGACAAAACATAAAATCCATTTTAGTTAAGAATAGAAAAAATAAGAATGGTCATACTGAGAATACGAAATAAGTCTGGAGGTGTTATAATGGCAAAAGCAGGAATGAGGCGTCCTGATCCAAAAGAGCCACATGGAACAGAAAGCAATAAGAAAATGCATACAAATAAAAACGAACAGCCACCTGTTCCAGAAATTCAGGGAAAAGCAAAGTATGGACATGAAAAAGCGGGTACAGTAAATGCGCCTAACTGGGCAAGAGACGATTATAAAAGCAGTATTGATAAATAGTATCAAAGAAGATTGTTAAGAATAGTTATCATTAAAACCATTGCATCAGAAAATAATATATGCTATCTTGTAGATGGTTAGCAGAAACTAACTAGAAATGAGGTGAAACGATGCCAACGGAACATGTAATGACATACTTATCAAACACTACAGAGCTAAATAGAGTACAGTTTCAGATTGCATTACAAAGTGCACCTTTACTAAAAGGCATTCGAGAAGCCTGTATTTGTACAATACCAGATAAGTGTTCAGAGGAAGTAATAAATTTATTAGAAGACACAGGAATTTCCTATCGTTGTATCTACCACAAAAGAGAAAAATGTACTTTGTATTTATATCGGGAAGAGTTGCTGGAACGGCATTTAGAACGTGCAGATATTCAGGAAATATTAATTGTATATGGATATAAAGGACTTCTGATGGAAGATATGATTGAACAATTGTCTGGCCGGCTGCACAGATATTATATGAAAGAAAATGATTTTCCCCATGAAATCGGTGCTTTTCTAGGGTATCCAGGGGAAGATATAAAAGGATTTATTGAAAACGGGGGAAAAAATTGTATTCTGACAGGCTACTGGAAGGTTTATCAAAACCTGAAGCGGGCAAAAGAAATTTTTGAAGCATTTGACAGAGCTAAAGAAGAGGTAGTTGATGAATTGTTAAATGGTAAGAGCATAAGGGAAATTGCATGCGCATAGAAGAAATAGAAGGAGGAAATAAGGATGAGTAAAGTAAATATTGTTTTTTGGAGTGGTACAGGTAATACGGAGCAGATGGCAAAGTATATTGCACAGGGAGTAGAGAAAGCAGGCCAGACTGCAAATGTAGTGGATGTAAGTGAGATTGATCCAAAGGATTTAGCGGGGGATAAAGCATTTGCTTTGGGATGTCCATCCATGGGAGCAGAACAGCTGGAGGAAAGTGTCATGGAACCTTTTGTGGAAGAACTGGAAGGAATAGTATCTGGAAAGAGTATTGCATTATTCGGTTCATATGGCTGGGGAAACTGTGAATGGATGCGTGACTGGGAAGAAAGAATGCAAAATGCAGGTGCTGTTATTGTAGGCGGAGAAGGTATTACCGTTTTAGGAGAGCCTGATGATGAAACAAAGGAAAGATGTATAGACATAGGAAAGACGCTTGCTTCATTCAATGTCTGACAAAAATAAGGTGTAGCTGTTACTTGGTATTTAGCAGCTACACCTTTATACTTGTTATATTAGTTATTTTGAAGAAAATCTTTTACATCTAATAGAGAATCAAATTTTTGAGAAAGCAGCTGAAGAATTTCATGGGAAGGCTGAATTAAATCAGGTACCATTATAACCTTCATGCCAGCGGAGTGAGCAGATTTAATTCCATTAGGGGAATCTTCAATGGCAAATGCCTTATTAGGAGCGACTTTCAATTTATCACAAGCCATCTGATATATTTCTGGATTAGGCTTACTATGAACAACCATATCACCACAAACAATAACTTGAAAATAACTCTTAATTTCAGCACGGACTAGATGGCTTAACACACTTTTTTCAGTAGAAGAAGATGCTAATGCAATGTTATAATTTTCTTTTTTTAAATAAGCTAACAACTCATAGACTCCCTTTTTCACAGGCAGCCCTTCTGACTCAATTCTTTCTGCCATAAGAAGACGCAGATTCTTCTGAAATTCCTCATAAGGAAAATCCTGACCATAGAGTTTTAAAAATAGTTCTTGTGTATCTCTGTGATTCAGTCCTATACTGGATTTTAACGCAGTTTCAATTTCACTAAGCTGCATTTGTTCTGCCGCCTGATAAGAACATTCCATAAACAGTTTTTCTGTGTCAAACAGAACACCGTCCATATCAAATACTATAGTATTAATCAAGTAAGGTCCCTCCCAATAGTAACTTTATGGTACTATCATATCATAAAATATATTGATGTTCCATAAAAAAACATATATAATGACAAGGTCAGTGCAAGGAGGAAGATAATGGGTAATTCTAAAATTTTAAACAAGAAAATTGTAATTACTTTTATACTTGTGATAGTTATTATTTTAACGGAATCAATGAGAATGGATACTGGAAAGGTTGTTCTGGCAGCTGAAAAAAATTTGGGGGCTGGTCACGGTATTATATGGCCAGAGCATGTGTTTGCCCCATACGTAGATATGGCAGCCTGGGTTACCCAAAAAGGCTATTCCAACAACGGTTCCTTGAATTTGAAGAGAGTTTCCCAGGATACAGGTGTAAAATTTTTTCATCTGGGGTTTATCCAGGCAAGCTCCCATATTATAAAAAATAAGAAAATACAATGGGGGTGGGGCGGCTATCAGGCTTTATCAGAAAAAGGGAAATGGGACCCCCAGTATTTAGGATTAAAGCGTTCTATTAAAGAATTAAGGTCAATGGGCGGAGATGTCTGTGTATCCTTTGGTGGTGGGAAAGGAATCGCCTTTTGGCAGGTCACCAGTAATGTGGCAGTTTTAGCAAATACATATCGAGAGATTATATCAGTGTATGGGCTTACACGAATTGACTTTGATATTGAAGGTGCCGCTCAAAACAGGGCAAAGAATGCTGCAAATGCAAAGGCACTGAAAATAGTACAGGATGAAACTGGTGTTGAGGTAATTCTGACACTACCCGTTTCAGAGGATGGATTGGATTATCAGCAACTACTGGTGCTAGAGGCATATTTAGAAAGTGGAGTAGAGATTGAAATACTAAATTTAATGACAATGTGCTATGGGAGAGGCAGTTTATCACCAGGTGTCAGCTATGGGACTGCTTCGGTAAAGGCAATTGATGCAGCTACAGAACAGCTGAAAAAATATTATCGACAGTACTTAGGAATTTCATTGAGTGAGGACCAAGCCTTTTCCAAAATTGGGACAACAACTAATATTGGATTTTCGTCCTATCAGCATCCTGTTTTTACAAAGAAATGGGCCAGGCTTGTAGTAAATCATGCAGACAAAAAACAGCTGGGAATGGTTTCTTTCTGGGAAATAAATAAAGATGCTATGCTGGTGAATAATCTAGGTATTCATGCAAAATATGAATTTACAAAAATATACAAAGGCTTTGGCGGTAGGAAACTACTTCCTGCTGAAAGTGGTGAATAACAATTAAAGTGCTGTTTTACTTGACTTTTGCCATAGCTTGTTTTATAATTAGTGCGATTTCAGGGGAGTCAGAAGAGTCTGACTGAGATTAGGACCAAATGAATGTCTTTGACCCTTATACCTGATCTGGGTAATTCCAGCGTAGGGAGTATAAATAAACTGATAGAGCAGAAAACATATCTGTTTAAATAACAACCCTTCTGGATCACCAGAAGGGTTTTCATATACCTGTGAATCAGTGTGCTGTAGGACAATAGGAATAGACAAAAAGGAGAGGACTATTATGAACGCAAGTGTGGCAATTCAAACGTTACCAGAAGCAAAGAATGATGAGGAACTAATTCGTATAGTAGATGAGGTGATTGCTTATATTAAGAGTACAGGATTACATTATTATGTAGGCCCCTTTGAGACGGCAATTGAAGGGGATTACGATGAATTAATGGACATTGTAAAGGAATGCCAGCATATTGCTATTCGTGCAGGTGCACCTTCTGTCGCTGCTTATATAAAGGTCACTTATAAACCAGAAGGAGATGTGCTGACCATTGAAAAAAAAGTTACAAAGCATCACCAATAAAATAGCAGCTCCTATGACAATTGCAGGAATTCTGGTTATATGGGAACTGATTTCCTGTTTTCACGTTGTTCCAACCTATATGCTGCCATCTCCTGTTCAGGTAATACATGCATTTATAAGCGACTTCTCCTTACTGATGTTTCATGCAAAGGTTACTTTAGTGGAGGCCTTTCTGGGGCTGCTGTGTGGAGTACTGATTGGCTTTGTTCTTGCTGTGATGATGGATCAGTTTGAATTTATTTATAAAGCTGTATATCCTGTTTTGGTAATAACCCAGACGGTACCAACAGTAGCAATTGCACCACTTTTAGTATTGTGGCTGGGATATGGTATTGCACCCAAGGTTGTACTAATTGTGATTGTGACATTTTTCCCGGTGGCAATTGGCTTGCTAGAAGGATTTCGTTCTGCGGATAGAGATGCAGTTCATCTTCTTCAATCTATGGGAGCAACAAGGATTCAGATATTTAAACATATAAAAATAAAAAGTTCCTTAAGCCAGTTTTTTGCCAGTCTGCGTATTGCTGTTTCCTATTCAGTAGTAGGAGCTGTAATTGCAGAATGGCTGGGTGGTTTTTCTGGATTGGGAGTTTATATGACACGGGTAAAAAAATCATATGCCTTTGACAAGATGTTTGCAGTTATTTTTTTAATCTCGGCAATCAGTCTGGTTCTTATGTATAGTGTAGACGTTTTGCGTAAATGCTGTACACCATGGGAAAACAGAAGGGCAATAAGAAAATAAAAGGATAGAAAGGAACACAGTTGTGTTAGTTGTGGAACAAGAATGAAAAAAGCAGGCAGCAAAATAATAGCAGGAGCTATGGTGGCAGTAATGTGCGTTATCTTGGTGGGATGTGGAAAGAACCAATCAAATGAAAAGACGGAGTCTGGCACACCAATGAAAAAAATTACATTTGTACTGGACTGGACACCAAATACAAATCATACAGGAATTTATGTGGCACAGGAAAAGGGGTATTTTGAAGAAGCAGGTATCCAGATTGAAATCGTTCAGCCACCAGACGATGGAGCAGAAGCGTTGGTTGCAAGCGGAAAAGCACAGTTTGGTGTTTCATTTCAGGACTATTTAGCCCCAGCTTTAACAGGAGAGAATAAACTGCCTGTAATTGCAGTAGCCGCCCTTATCCAGCATAATACATCAGGTATTGTAAGCCGTAAAGGAGAAGGAATGGATACACCAAAAGGGTTGGAAGGTAAAAAATATGCTACCTGGGATTTGGATGTAGAAAAGGCTGTTTTGAAAAATGTAGTGGAAGCAGATGGTGGAGATTTTAGCAAAGTAAACCTAATTCCAAGTACGGTAACGGATGAAGTAAGTGCTTTAAAAACCAAGTCAGTGGATGCAATCTGGATTTATTACGCATGGGCAGGAATTGCCACTGAAGTAAAAGACCTGGATACAGATTATTTTGCCTTTCGAGATATCAATCCAGTGTTTGACTACTATACACCTGTTCTCATTGCCAATACGGAATATCTAGAGGAGAATGAAGAAATGGCGAAAGCATTTCTTGATGCAGTGAAAAAGGGATACGAGGATGCAATTGCAGATCCAGAAGGTGCAGCGGAAATTTTATTAAAAGCAGCGCCAGAACTGGATCGGGACATTACGGTAAGAAGTCAGAAATGGCTGGCAGATCAATATAAAGCAGAGGTGGAAAGGTGGGGCTATATAGACAGCACAAGATGGAATACTTTTTACAATTGGCTCAATGATAATAATTTGGTGGAAAATAAAATACCTGAAAATACAGGTTTTACAAATGACTATTTACCAGAATAGGATGCAGATATGGCAGAATTACGAGTTGAAAATATAAACAAATTTTTTCAGGATAAACAGGTGCTGGAAAATGTATCACTCTCGCTCCACAATCGGGAACTGGTTTCTCTTTTAGGAGCAAGTGGAGGAGGCAAAAGCACTTTATTTAATATTATTTCTGGTCTGATGTGTCCTGATTCTGGTGAGGTTTCTCTTGATGGAAATACTATTACAGGAGAAACTGGGCATGTCAGCTATATGCTTCAAAAGGATTTACTGTTTCCCTTTAAAACAATCGAAGATAATGTGGCTCTTCCATTGGTCATAAAGGGAATGAAGAAAAGGGAAGCAAGAAAAGTAGCAGGTCCATATTTTCAGGAGTTTGGTTTAGAAAATACGGAAAAAAAGTACCCACATGAACTTTCAGGCGGTATGAAGCAACGGGCAGCTTTGCTCAGAACGTATCTGTTTTCCAGTAAGGTTGCTTTGCTGGATGAGCCGTTTAGTGCACTGGATACGATAACTAAAAGTGCTATGCATAAATGGTATCTGGGGATTATGGAAAAAATTCAGTTATCTACCTTATTTATTACCCATGACATAGACGAAGCGATTTATTTGTCAGACAGGATTTACCTGCTGACAGGTAATCCAGGACATATTACGGAAGAGATTATTATCACAGAAAAAAAGCCTCGCGGAGAAGAGTTTTTGTTATCCGAAAGTTTTATTCATTATAAGAGAAAAATCATAGAAAATTTAGAAAAAAAGTTGCAGTAGCAACTTTTTTCGATTTTTAATAAAATGATAACACAATATGTAGAAAAAGTTAACATGTTAATCATAACAGAGGGTTTTTTACTAAGATTCGTTTATAATTAGTCATAGAAGTAAACGAAAAATTAAAGTTATACCTACTTCCTGATTTTGTGTGCGAAGGGAGGATCAAGGAAAGTAAAGGGGAATAAAAAAGATATTTTTAATTTAAGGAGGATAATATGAAAATAGGGATGAAATTAAAAAAGGGTACTGCACTTGCAGTAGGATGCGGTTTAATCATTGGTTCTATTTCTGGTTTAGGAAGTGTGAATCAGGTAAAAGCAGCAAGTAAAGATTATGGTACAGCATTAAAGTATGCTATTACTTTTTATGATGCTAATAAATGTGGACCAGATGCTGGTGAAAATAATGCGTTTAGCTGGCGTGGAGCTTGCCACGTAAATGATGGCGCAGATGTAGGGCTTGATTTAACGGGTGGTTATCACGATTGTGGTGATCATGTAAAGTTTGGAATTACACAGGCTTATGCAGCATCTGTACTTGGCTGGAGTTTTTATGAATACAAGGCTGGATTTGATCAGGCTGGAGCTACTGAGAAAACAATGCAGACTTTGAAACATTTTACTGATTATTTATTAAAATGTCATCCAAATGCAAATACTTTTTATTATCAGGTAGGAGATGGATATCAGGATCATTCTTACTGGGGAGCACCAGAAGCACAAGGTAATCGTTCCACGATTTATAAAGTGGATGCAAGTAACCCAGGTTCTGATGTGTGTGGCGGTTCTTCAGCAGCATTAAGTATTATGTATTTAAATTATAAGGATATTGATTCAACTTATGCAAATAAATGTCTTGCAGCAGCAAAGACACTTTACACATTAGGAAAGTCCAACCTTGGTACAAGTCAAGGACAAAGTTTCTATTCTTCCAGCAGTTATAAAGATGACTTGGCATGGGCTGCAACATGGTTATATCAAATAACTGGTACAGCAAGTTATCTTACAGATGCTGAAAATTATTTAAAAACAAGTACAGGCGTTGTTACTGACGAGTGGACAATGTGCTGGGATGATATGTTTACACCAGCTACAATCCAAATGTATAAATTAACTAAAAATGCAGTATATTTAAATGCATTAAAGAAAAATGTTGACTATTGGAACAACAGTTTAGCTACAACAGCTGGTGGTTTGAAATATCTTAACAGCTGGGGTACTCTTAGATATTCATCAGCAGAAGCAATGGTTGCTATGCAGTACTATGGAATAACAAAGGATTCTGCTGCTAAAAACTTAGCAGTGTCACAGATTAATTATATTTTAGGAGATAATCCTATGAACATGTCTTATATGATTGGATATGGAAGTAAATACCCACTTTATCCACATCATAGAGCGGCAAATGGATATACATATGAGAATAGTGGTAACTTAAAACCTGCTAAAAATTTATTGTTAGGCGGATTAGTAGGTGGACCAAACAGTAACGATCAATATAGTGATAATGGTGCAGCATATGAGTATACGGAAGTTGGTATCGATTATAATGCAGGCCTTGTTGGAGCATTAGCTGGTATTTTGGTAGATGGTCAGAGTACAGTACCAACACCAACACCAGTGGTAACACCAACGCCAGTGGTAACACCAACACCAGT
>NZ_FOYZ01000008.1:0-42883 GCF_900112775.1 Anaeromicropila populeti | reverse complement strand
GTAACACCAACACCAGTGGTAACACCAACACCAACTAGTGCAACAGGGGTTCAGGCTAAGGTTCAGGTTACTTCACAAATCAGCAGTTCCATTAATCAGCAATATACAATTTCAGCAACAGGAACACAGAGCATTGATTTGTCTAAATTAACAATACGTTATTACTATTCAAGAACAAGTACAACAGCTCAAAGTTTTTGGTGTGATAATGCAGGATTACAATTGAATGTTTCTCCATGGTATGTAAACTATACTCCAAATGTAAAAGCTACATTCTATAATGGATATGTTGAAATTTCATTTACAGGAAGTTATAGTCTGGCACCAGGTGCAGGAAGCTTGAATATGGGCGTTCGTTTTGCACAATCTGACTGGTCATCCTATCAGGGATTTGTAGATAATGGCTGTAAAGCATTCTACAATGGAGTACAAATTGGATAATAGAATAAAGAAATAATATCAGCCTTCTTTTGACAAAGTGAAACAGTCAGAAGAAGGCTGTTTTTATGTGATAGAAGCGTGTCCAGCGAAGCTGGACCACACCAGTCGGTGCAAGTCCGACTGAGGTAATCGCCAGTGAGCCGTATAGTCAAACTCGGTGCGTTGCAGTAGTGCAGGGTGCTAAGCGAGTGGGTATTGTAACTTCAAAAGAAGTGCTAACAATCATGCAGACCGTAACATAAAGTGAATTCTGCCGTATCGTAAACAAAACTGCCCTGAAAAGAGGAGAATTGAGGAAGTCGAGCCTCGTTCTATTGGGTGAAGAACACCTTGGAATAGAATCAGGTCTAATTGAACTTAAAACGTTTGGCCAAATAGTAAGAACCATAGGAAAAACTGTATGAAGAAAAAGATATAAGGAATTCACTATTCTTTAAAAATATTCCTTGATAATGGGGAATAAAAAAGAATATTGACAAAATATGAAAAAAGGGATATGATTGATATGTTTTAATTAAGTTTGAATAGTATACAAGAATGAAAATATCAGATCTAAAATGTCGCACGTAATTAAACTATACATAAAATCTTTCTTTAAAACATTATTTCTGCAAATCGAAAGTAAAAGAGTTCAGTAGAAGTGTTAATGGTGGAAACAAGCTTTTTGGATAGGAAGATTCAACTTCAGAAGTTTTTTTGATTACGTTAGCAAGAAAAATCTTGTGAACATGAATACCACAGTAGGTCTGATATAAAACTTTCAATACGATTCATGTTGCTGATTGGCAACGGAAAGGAAAATATTATGAAACTAAAAAAGACTTTAGCGGGAGTTATGACTTTGTCAACGATTCTATTTAGTACTTCCGCATCTGCAATGACAATGAAAGTTGATAACTTTCTACCAGAAGAACCAACATATCTTGAACAAAACGAAACGATTATCACAATTAATGGTAAGGGATATAATGCCCAAGAATATATGGATCGTGTTCTTGATTATACGATTGCATCCAATCCCATTGATGCAATGGAAACAGATGATGGCTCAGAAATTGAATTTGAATATAATGATTCCAGACAGAGAACGGAGAAAATCATAGGCGAGGAAAGAATTACCTATGATTACGATGAATTTTCTAACCTGAAATCAGAAGTATTACCAGATAAAAAGCAGATTACTTATTCCTATGAGTATACAGATAATGCGAATAATGCGGACAGCATATCCTATTGTAATAACACCTATCATTATATGATTGAGGATGGTATCATTACAGGTTTACTTGATAGCAATAATCAGACGATATGTACATATACTTACGATGAAAATGGGGCAACAAAACATATCTATGAGATTAGAGGAAAAAAGAAAATAGAGCATTGGGATAATTCTTCAGATGATTTTGTTGGCTGTGTAAATTCTATCAGATACGATGGTAAATGTTATGATTCTGAAACGGACATGTTTTATTTGAATACAGGAAGCTACTATGATACCAAGGCAGACGAATTAGTAGGTGATAAGTGTTATGTTGATATGGAAGGACTTTTTGGTGACCAATATGAAACCTTAAGTAATCAGGAAAGTCAATCAAGTACAGACGATGAAATGAATAAAGCTTCGCTCTTTAGTATACCATCACCATTACAATCCGAGCTTATCTATGCCGCTACGAAAAGGTATGAGGATGCATTAGGTACAGATGGGGATTCTTTATTAAGTGAAGGTAGCACATGGTACACAAAATACAGTAGTTCAGATATGCATTTTAAATTGGCCGCTCGAATTATTTATGGAGAAAATACGAATAAGGGTAGCGGCTCTTCTGAGATACAATATCTAAAATATAATAGGCAAGGTATTGCTTGGGTAATAACGAACCGACTGCTCGAGGATAAATATAGGAAAAGTCACAGCCAAGCTACATGTTTTTCCAGTTCAAGTACACCTAGCTTATATTCGGTTCTCACCTATAGTGGTGCATTTGCTTCGTTAGGTAGTCGTAATGCAAAAGGTGCAATGGATTCTAACAGTATAGCATACCAGCAAGCTTTGCTGCTTGCCTGCTATATCAGTGTTTGCTCGAATTTCGATGAATATGATGCTGTTGTTCCTAGACCTACTGGCGTAACCTATCAATGCTATAATAAAGGTGCCCTAACGAGTAGTTCAAGTCCAGTTTCTACTTGGAGTAATGTAAGATTCCCAGGAGATTCAACAAATTATACTGGTAAAAGTAATTATACAGCATTCCCATTTTACTCAGCCATCGGAAAGTTTAATGTGCTTCATTCCTACAGTTCAGAAAGCTTAAAGATCCAATCAGCTTATTATTAAGGAAGGAGTTTACACGAATGTCTATTTTGAAGAAAATGAAATATATTTTTTTGATTAGTGCCGTTTGCCTGCTTAGTGGTTGCGGAACAGCTACAGAACAACCAGAAGTGACTGAAACAGAACTTTTGGAAGACAATACAGAGCGTGATGAAACAATACTAACAGAGGCAATATCCTGTATTCAGGATAAAAAATATCCGCAAGCGATAGGATTACTATCTGGAATAGAGGGCAATGAACAAGCAGAAGATCTGTTAAGACAGTTACGCTATCTTATTTCTGGAAGCTACATTGCTAATTTAAATACTGGGGTTGCAGCTATTGATAACACAGGAAAAGTAAAAATAGAAATTGATGATACCGTTTATAAGGAGATTGGATTGGGGGTGAGTTCTGACTGGGAGAATATCATAAGTCTTTCTGATGGCGGAGAACGACTGGATGCATTAGATAAGGATGGTATTATTCATTCAACGAGTGATGAAGATGTTGATTCTATCCCTACTGCAGAAAAATTAAAGTCCTATTCGGATATCTCAATGCTATCAACAGACTTTGACAATTATGTTTTGCTTTCTAGCACAGGGCAGATTGATGCCTATTCCAAAAAAGATGGTGATGCACTAGACTATTATAAAAATGAAGTTTCCTCATTAAGGGATGTTGTGGATGTGGTAACGGGACAGTCACGTATTGCTGCATTGAAACGAGATGGCACTGTATATGTTGCTGATTATGATAAATATTGTAATATTCCAGATGCTGATATGTATGATGAAATTGCAGAATGGACGGACATCGTTGATATCTCGGCTGATACTATAGGACCAATAGCTGGACTTAAATCCGATGGTACCGTAGTCTGTAGCAAAACGGATTTAAAAGGACTCAACGGTGAGATTATCAAAAGTCGTTATCCTTATGATGTATCTGGGTGGAATAATATTATTGCCATTTCAAATGGTAATTCTAATCTGTTGGGCTTAAAGCGTGATGGAACTGTTGTTGCTACTGGCAATAATGAACACAAGCAGTTAGAGGTTTCGGATTGGCAGGATATTGTAGCAATTGCTGCAGGAGATTGGATTTCCATTGGTTTAAAATCAGATGGTACATTGGTAATTGCGGGTGAAGTTTCGGAAAATGTTGATCAACCAGATGTTTCGGGTATCAATAATCTGTATGTACCTACTATTAATTACTAATAAAATGTTCGAGTAGGAACGACTTGTGCACGTTTTAATAAGGAAAATGCAATTTTATATATTTCATTTTCTATTATGCGTTGCTTAGGAAAGGAACCCTACTTCATTCAAGTTTGCAGAGAGGGTAAGGAGTTTAGCTAAGAATGAGTAGGTATATCAGTAAATCGCTTGTATGCTAACAAGTATAAAAATATGACAAAAGTAATATTTTATGGTAAAGTATATACTATACTAAAATAATTTAGTTTTATCAAAAACAAACTAATTGTAAATTATGAAGGAGGTATTTTATGAAACCAAAATATTACAAAGTCATTTCTGTAATACTTAGTATAGTCTTGGTAATGGGGCCTTTCCAGGGGTGGGGAAGTTCAAAGACTATTTTGGCAGATAACGAAAAAGCTGCGGTGAAAAATGGAATTAAACTGACGGAGGAAGAAGTGAATACGCTGACTTCGGAATCGTTACAAGTCAGAACTTCAGTACATGATCCATCTATAACAGTTGATCAAGATGGTAACTATTATGTCTTTGGTTCACATATGGGAGTTTCCAGTTCAAAAGATTTAATGAATTGGTCAAATGTAACAAGTGAGTCAACTACAAGCACACTTTTTGCAGATGCAAATGGAAAAAGTGTTTCTTATGCAGATGCATTTAAAGATAATGCATATAAAGGTCAGGTAGTGATTAAGAGTAGAGAAGGAAATACATATCAAGTTGATTTTGGAGATTATGATGCAGCAGCATGGATTTCCGATAATACAGTAGCAGGAAATATGTGGGCACCAGATGTGATTTATAATGAAACGATGGGAAAATGGTGCATGTATCTAAGTTTAAATGGTGCTAAGTGGAACTCCGCAATTATTCTATTAACCGCAGATCGTGTAGAAGGACCTTACATTTACCAAGGACCAGTGCTTTTTTCAGGATTTAGCACACAAGCTTCAACAAAATCTTATAAAAATACTGATTTGGAATTAGTGATTGGAGAAGTAGATCAGCTGCCTGAGAAGTATCAAAAAATTAGTAACAGCTCATGGGGAACATATTGGCCTCATGCAATTGATCCTTGTGTTTTTTATGATGACAATGGAAAGTTATGGATGAGTTATGGTTCGTGGTCAGGTGGAATTTATGTGCTTGAGTTAGACGAAGCAACTGGTTTCAGAGATTATACCATATCATATGGTGATGATTTTGAACAGAAGGGGGCAGGGGTAACAAAAGATTCCTATTTCGGAAAAAAAATTGCTGGTGGATACTATGTATCTGGAGAAGGATCTTATATTGAAAAAATAGGGGAGTATTATTTCTTATTTATGTCATATGGATTTTATTCACCAGAGGGTGGTTATAATATGAGAGTATTTCGTTCTAGTACGCCAGATGGAAGTTATGTGGACGTAAATGGAACCAGTGCAATTTTTAATAAATATATTATGAATTACAGCAGTACAAATGCAGATGATAATCGTGGACTGAAGCTTATGGGAAATTATAAATGGAATACTATGGGAAAGGCAGAAATCGCACAAGGTCATAATTCTGCTTTTGTAGATAAAGATGGAAAGGCCTATGTTGTATATCATACAAAGTTTAATGATGGCAGTGCAGGACATGAAGTACGTGTTCATCAGCTTTTCTCAAATGAAGACGGCTGGATTGTTGCAGCACCATATGAATATTCGGGTGAAACAATTTCCAAGACAGGTTATTCGAAGGAAGACATAACTGGAAATTACGAAATGATTTTGCATAAGTTTCAGGTAGACTATGCAAATTTGGAGTATGTTGAACCAGTAGCTATAACACTTAATGCGGATGGTACGATTACGGGTACTTATACAGGAAGCTGGAACGTGAATGATGGAACTCCTTACGCAACCATAGTAATTGACGGGGATGAATATAAGGGAGTCTACACAAAACAATTCATTGATGGAAGCAATATTGAAACCATGTGTTTTACTGTTGTAAATGAAGATGGGGTATGTGTATGGGGTTCCAAAGCACCATCAGATGCCGTAGTGGTAGCACAAACAGTCAAATCAGATTTAGTTTCTGTGCCAAAAAACACGTATGCAGATATTGAATTGATTTCGGAAGGCTTGAACGGTGCAGATATCTCCTGGACTTCCAGCAATCCGTCTGTACTTTCCAATGACGGAACAATTACGAGACCAGAGGTAGATACGGTAGTTACTTTGACAGAAACTGTTTCAAAAGGAAACTATTATTATGAAAAGACATATCAGGTTACGGTAAAAGCAACACCTCAAAGCACAACAGAGTCCACTTTAATTGGTTCTTATTTTGTAAATGATCCACAAGATTTATCTTCACGCCTAGATGGAAGCTTAGCTGTGGATAATCCATTTTATAAGTACACCAATTATGGACTGGATTTGACAAATGGCGCAAAAATAACATTTGACGTTGATTGTACAGGAGAAGTACATACGTTAGGAACTATACTAGCTTTTATGGCAAATAAAGGGGACGGTGGACGTTTGTATTTCACACCGGGATCTTACTTGGGCTATAATGGAACGGGTGGATACTTCGACGCAAATATTTATAATTTTGGGTTGGTAAAGGATTATATTGGAGAGGTGGCTGCTGTTTCACTCGCGTTTTCTTCAAAAGGATTTACTGTTTCAATCAATGGAGAAACTGTTTATACGGAAGAAATTTTGACAACAACAAACGGAGCAGGAAGTGTTACAAAATATGAAAATGTACTGAAATGGCTTCAGAATTCTGCAAATGAACTATATTTTGGGTATGGCTCCTGGTGGTCGTCAGCAGGATATGATGAAGCAAATGCAACGATTAGCAATGTGTATTGCTATGCAGGCCCATCTACAGGTACTGTTGCAAAAGAACTAGATACGGTATATGATTTTACGGATGAAGTGGTATTGGAAACAAGTAAAACTATATCATATGAAGCAAATCCATTTTACAATAAAAATATAGATTCAGTTTTTATTGAATATACAATTAACTTTAGTGATTCCGCAGTGAAAAATGGATGGGATGGTTTGTTCAGTTTTTACAATTCTAAAACTGGGGGCAGGGTATCGGTTCAAAGTGCGCCGTATATTTGTTACAATGATGGTTCTGGTAAATGGATCGATGTAAATCAGCCAGGTGTCACTGGAGGAACAAATGCAATATCTGAGTATGGACTTGTTGCAGGTAAGGATTATAAATTTTCACTTCTTGTTACAAATAATACGTTGGAAATATATTTGGATGGAGTAAAGTTAGAAACTGGAGAAAATAGTTCAGGTGCAACCTATGAAGAACTAATTGATTTTATTACGGAATGTGACCAGTTTACCTGGGGTGTTGGTGAAGCAGTGACAGCCTACTGGTGGACAGAACTTTGTACATTAAAAGATATCACCATTGGTTCAAAAATTCCTTCTGCAAGCGGGGCTTCAATAACTGAATCTGTGGAATTAACTACTTCTGCTATTTCTTATATGGATAATCCGTTCTATGGATCGAGTTTGGAACAGCTGTATCTGGAATATACAATTAATTGGAATCCTCAGGCTGCAAAAAATGGATGGGATGGACTGTTTAGTTTTTATAATACAGAGACGGAAGGTAGAGTATCTTTTCAAAGTGCACCTTATATCTGCTACAACGATGGCTCTGGAAGCTGGATGGATTTGAATCAACCAGGTGCAGCAGGCGGGACGAATGTAGCAGCTTCGCTGGAAACGGGAAAAGATTATAGGTTTTCATTTGAAATAACTAAAAATGAAGTGAATATGTATGTGGATGGTGTGAAAATAACAACAGCAGAGAATGGTGGAAATGCCACATATGCGGATATTCTTAATTATATTACAAAGTGTGATAAGCTTACATTAGGAGTGGGTGAAGGAAAAACAGCCTACTGGTGGACAGAAAATTGTACGTTAAATAAGTTAAGTATATCACCAGTACAGGTAACTGTGACAGCAGATGAAAATGGAACAGTGAATGAGTCGAAAGCAGGAAATCAGGTAACAGTGTCTGCTATAGCATTTCCAGGCTATGAGTTGGAGGGTTGGTATGTGAATGGGGTTAAGAGAAGCAGCAGCTCAGTATATAGTTTTGAAATCTGTAAAAATGTATCAGTGTCACCTGTGTTTGTATTATCAACAATTCCCCAAGTAAGTGAAACGCCAACGCCAGCAGTAACGCCAACGCCAACTAGTACACCAGAAGCTCAGGTGAAAATTCAGGTTACTTCAGAAAACAACGTTTCTATCAATCAGCAGTATGTTATTTCTGCAACAGGAACACAGAGTATTGATTTGTCTAAATTAACAATTTTCTACTACTATTCCAGAACAAGTACTATAGGCCAAAACTTCTGGTGTGATTTTGCAGGATTACTTTTAAACGCTTCGCCATGGTATATAAACTATACTCCAAATGTAAAAGCAGCATTCCATAATGGATATGTTGAAATTTCATTTACAGAAAGTTATATTTTGGAGCCAAATGGGGGAAACCTCAATATGGGGGTTCGTTTTGCACAATCTGACTGGTCGTCGTATCAAGAATTTGTTGATTACGGTTGTAAAGTATTTTACAATGGTGTACAAATAGGATAAAACAATAAAATACAAGTAAAGTAATTTAAAAAAGTATTTACTATTTAAAAATAAAAACTCACATCTGCGATTTATACAAAATTAGCAAGAGTGAGTTTTTGTTGTATTTGTAAAAATAAATGTGCAAAATGACAATTTTTCAACATTAATTAGAGTAAAATTAGAAAAAAGTAATAAGCTGTAAATACAAATAATAAAAAAAGTAGTAGAGATATTGACAAATATTTAATATAAAACTAAACTATTATAGTAAACTTAAACAAAGCAAAAACAGGAGGTATTGGAAGGAATGAAAAAAAAGTTAAAAAGAGGCATAAGTGCAGTAATGGCAATACTAATGCTATTGACTGTTTGTCTCGGAGACTTTATGTGGGGGGAAACAAAAATTTTGGCTGCCAATGGCAGAAAAGTAGATGTATGGGATTTTGGTGGAGTGCAAGAAACCAATGAGGAGATTTATACAAACAATATACAAGCAGCAGACTGGAATGATGCAGCTTGTGTTGTAAGCGGAAAATTTGTTGCAGTAGATGGAACGACGGAAATGGGGTTCGGAGATTTATCTATTACATACACCGCAAACGACAGGTTGTATATTAACGATCCTGCCTGTACAAAAAGTTATGGTTCTTACGGGCTGAGTACATATTCTTTTTCAGATGGTTATACATCTAACGGAATATACTATTGTAACGGTACAGGTGGAGAGTCCAGAAGGTGTCTTACGATAAGCAATGTGAATGCAGGCGATAGAATTACAGTTTATATGGGTTCATCCAATGCGGTAACAGGCCAGTTATTTTTCAAATATCTAGGAAGTGATGGGGAACAGCTGGTGGAAGAGGAATTTAGTAATACACCAGGCAGGTACGACTTTGTAGCTGACTTTGATGGAAGCTATAAAATATATGCAGGTGCAGCAGCAGGTAAACCGATTTACTATAGGGCTGTCAGAACACCAGGTATATTAGTAAGTGGAACAATTGAATTAGGTGATACAAATCCGTCAGGGTATACGGTGAGTTTTACCAATAATACGACAGGAAAGAAAACAGAAGCAGTTTTAAATGGAATGGATTTTCAGGTAATACTGGCGCCAGGATATACGTATACAGCTGTTTTGTCAGGAGCTGTTGGTTTTGGATTTACAGCAGAAAGCAAATTGATTTCACCTGTTGTAGAGGAAGTGTTGTCAGGAAAAACAGGTGTTATACTGGAGGTTGAAGAAAAGACAACGTATTCCTATACAGGAAGTATTGTTGGATTTGATTCTGAATATGACAAAACAAATCTGGCAATTGAAATGAAACCAGAAGAAGGAGCTGCTGTAGATCCAGTTATATTGACAATTGGCCAAGACTTAACTTTTAATGGGATTTTAGAGCCAGATGTGGAATACCAGGCGGTTATGACAGGGGTAAATGATTATCAGATTACATCAGGTGGAATGGTGAATTCTTCTACTGATGTGGTTCAAGATATAGAGGTGGTAAAAAAACAGAATTATCAGGTGACAGGGTCTTTTGTAAATCTTCCTGATGAAAAAACGGTTTCTAACATAGAATTCATTAATGAAGAGGATGGATATCGTTATAGTGGAACTGCTTCGGCAGACGGCTATGTGGTACAGTTAAGAAATGGTGCATATTCTGTGGAAGCAACAGTAGATGGCTACGTGACACATACTCATGTTGTAGTAAACAGCAGTGCTGTCACTAAAAATTTATTTTTCGTTTCAACAGATACGACTATTACTCCAATAGAAAGAGTGAGTGATGTTTATGTGGGATATAGTGAGAAGGCACATAACTACGATACAGTAAAAGAGGCAGTCGCTGCTTGTAAGGCAATGAATCCTTCCAGCGAGGCAGAAAGAATTACAGTTCATATTGCACCAGGTGTCTATAGAGAACAAATTATTATTGAAACACCATATCTTTCCTTTGTAAATGACGAGCCAGAGAAAGAAGTAAAGCTGACTTGGTATTACGGAATTGGTTATCAATACTATAGTGCAGATTCAACTGGATATTATAACGAGGAAAATGCGTTTGACCAATATAAAAAGGCAATCGCGGCAAAGTGGGGGGTTGCAACCTATGTAAAGGGTACGGCAACTGCATTCCGTGCAGAAAACATTACGTTTGAAGCCTCCTTTAACCGTTATATAACAGATGAAGAAATAGCAGATGGGGTAGAAATAAGTGGTTCAGAGGCAATTTCTTTTGAAAGAAAATACGGTGTGGACGTGGCATCTAAGAAAGCCACAGAAAGAGCTACTGCATTATGTGTAGATGCAGATTATACAGAGTTTTATAACTGTTCCTTTTTAGGAAGTCAGGATACCCTGTATACAGGAAGTGGAAACACAAACGGATATTATAAAAACTGTTTTATTGAAGGAAATACAGATTATATTTTTGGAGATGGAGATGTTTTATTTGATGGCTGTGAATTAAGTTTCTATGGCTATACAGAAGGAAGCACCAGTGCTTATTTAACGGCTGCAAGACCAGATAATGCTCCTAATGGTTATATGTTTCGAAATTGTTCCATTACGGCAAACACTGAGGAAGGGTTTACAGTTTCCCCAAGTTATTTTGGAAGACCATGGGGAGCTAGTGCAAGGGTGGCTTTCTTAAATACTAAGTTGGCTTATTCGGGTCTGATTCTGGATGCAGGCTGGACATCAATGAGTGGCAATGCACCAGAAAATGCAAATTACGTAGAGTACAATACCACTTCAATGGATGGTTCAGATGTAAATATTTCAGGCAGAACAGCAGGTGTTGTAAGTGAAGAACCAGCATTTAGTCTGTCTGGTTATTTTGATGGTTGGGTTCCGTCTTATTATTTAGAGGATAACGCAGAACTTTCATTTTCTACCGTTCCTTATTTAATTGATAACGGGGACATGAATGCGCCATATCCAGGGCATAAATTAACAGCAGGCTACGCCCTTGGTGATAATGATAAAAATGACGCTTCCGTAATCAGGTGGTATCGTGTAGATCAAAATGGTGTTGAAACTTTAGTAAAAAGTTCTACTGCACTTGTAGACAAAACATATACGATTACAGCAGATGATATAGGAAATTATATAAAAGTTGTTGTAATACCTGAAACAATCAGTGGAAAGAAGGCAACTGAAAAATCATCTCAGCTAGAAGCTCTTGTAAGGGACGGATATGAAAATCCAGAACAGGGAACAGGAGATATTGAGTTAGGAGATGGAGTAAACATTTTTCTTGCTGGTGATTCTACGGTAAAGGATTATTCTGCAAAAGGCATGTATAATGGTGGAACTGCATTGAGTATGGGCTCTTGGGGCGAATATTTACAAAGCTTTTTTGACAGCAGCAGTGTAAAAGTGATTAATTATGCAAATGGGGGAAGAAGTTCAAGAAGTTTTATCAATGAAGGTTCTCTTGATAAAATCAAAGAGAATTTAGATGAGGGTGATTATTTATTTATACAGTTTGGACATAATGATTGTTCGAACAGTTCTGGATATTTAGAGGATAGATACGTTCCGCTTGGGACACCAGATGCAAATGGAATTTATCCAGTAACAGCAGGAACAGAAGTTGCAACACCTTCTTCTTTGCTGGAAAAATATGGAGACACCTTCTATTCTTATGATTGCGGCGGAACCTATAAATGGTATTTATCTCAATATATTCAGGCGGCTAAGGATAAAGGAGCGATTCCTGTTCTGGTAACTCCTGTATCTAGAATGTATTATGACGAAAATGGAACCATTAAAGCACATCATGATTCTACAGATGCCACAACTGCAACTCAGGTTACAACAGATAATGCATATGTAACTGCGGTAAAGCAGCTGGCAGAAGAAGAAAATGTATTATTAATTGATGGATTTGAATTGACTAAGAAAATGTATGAAGAGGCTTACAAAGCAGATCCTTCAGCAGCAAATGGAGTCTCTGGGTATGGAACGCTTCTTATGGCAGCAGGAGAAAAGACTCATAGTAGTAAACTTGGCGGATTTATCAGCGCAGCTTATATCGCACAGAATATTCAGACAATGAGCTTAAACATCTCTCACGCAATTAAAATTCCAGCACAGGTTCTGGGGGAAAATACGGATGGCAGTGTATTATTTACTGTAAATGGAAGCGGTCAGCTAACTGCTTATGAAATGGACGCTGATGGAAATTATACATCCGTTGTATCTCAATATTGGACTAATGTGGGACAGAATTTAATTCAGGCAATTGGCAGCTATGAAGACGAGCCAGAAGTTCCAGTAAAGCATACAATATGGGTAATTGGAGATTCTACGGTCAGTGCATTTTCAGACAGCTATTATTATCCGCGTTATGGATGGGGAACTCAACTGGATAAATATTTTGACAGCAATGCTTTTGAAGTAAAGAACCTGGCTATTTCTGGAACCAGTTCAAAAAGCTTTACGACAAGTACAGAATATCAAACCTTGCTGGCAGGTATGGCAGAGGGAGATTATCTGTTTATTGGATTTGGTCACAACGACGAAAAAACAGAGGCAGAGAGATTTACAAACCCAAATGGTACGTATTTGGAAGCAGGAACTTTTGCTAATTCTCTATATGAAAATTATGTGAAGCTAGCAAAGGATAAGGGTTGTACCACAATTCTATGTACACCGATTGTAAGAAGAACTGCCACAGGAGTTTGGTCAGACAGCCAGCTTCACGTTACAGCAGCTTCTGGCGATTATGAAGGTGGTGACTATTCGCAGGCAATCCGTAATTTGGGAACTGCTCTCAACATTCCAGTTGTGGATATGACAACCTTGACAAAAAATCTATATGATTCCCTTGGTGCAAGTGAAACTATTTATTTACATGCATGGACATCAAGTAATCAGAATTCGGTGGATAATACACATACAAATATTTGGGGAGCATTTTATAATGCCTACTTTATAGCAAAAACCATAAAAGAGCTAAATATAAGTGGTTTATCAGAGTATGTAATTACTTCTCAAATTGCCTCGGCTCCAACCAAAGCGGTATATTTGGTATCCAATCCAGACTATGTGGAAAAGGGATATGATTCTAATCTGCCGGACAGTCAGCTATGGACTGACTGCGGAGTATGGAAAGGAACCGTATTTGGTGATATTGGAGGTGTTGCCCCAAGCACAGATAACTTTGTACTTACAGAAATGCCAGAAGGAAATATAAACATTGCAGTGAAAAATAATAAAGGAAAGATTGCAAGCAGTGTAGATGGTCTGGCAATGTACTATTATAAAGTACCAGTAGGAAGCCAGTTTACGATATCAGCAACAGCAACGGTTAATAGTTTTGCATTAAATGATCAGGTTTCCTTTGGGCTAATGGCTCGTGATGAAATGTATATTGATACGTATTTAAATGGGCTTTTAGGAGACTATGTTGCAGCCGCTCCTTTAAAATTAACTAAGACAGGTTCCGTTTGGAATTGCTTTGCTAGAAAAAGCGGAGTACTGACACAGGGAGGAACTTGTGCAAATACCATTAGTGCGGGAGATACAATTGACTTAAAAATTCAGAGTAATTCCGACGGTTATGCCTGCACATTTGGGAAGGAACAGACAATAACAGCTGGATTTGATTTTCAATTGACAAGTATTGATTCAGAATATATTTACGTTGGTATGTTTGCTGCACGAAATGCAGATGTTACCTTTAGTAATATTAAGCTTATTGTGGATGGAGTGTTGATTGCAGGAGAAGAGGAACCGGTTCAGACGCCAACACCAAAACCAACTAAAACGCCAAAACCAAGTACAACGCCAACAACAAGTACAACACCAACGCCAAGTACGATGCCAACACCAAGTACAACACCAACGCCAAGTATAACGCCAGAGCCAACTAAAATCCCTACAAGGCCTGAAAAACCAGTGATTGATGCAAATTTACAAAAGGGAAAAGGAAATGCAATAAAAACCTATACTTATAAACCAGGAAGTAAAGTAAAAACTCTAAAGGTTAGTGCGACAGGCGAAAATGTAACATATCAGTGGTTTTATAATACTGCAAACAAGTATAAAGGAGCAAAGGCAATTACGGGCGCAACGGCAGCAAGTTATACACCAAGTGGTACTGCAACAGGAACCAGATATTATTTTGTAAAGATTAGCAGTAATGATACTACAAAGGATATTGAGAAGGTGACAGTGTATTCCAGAAAAGTCAAGGTAACAATTGTAAAACCTGTTACGAAGATTGCAGTGGAAGAAAGTTCAGTATTGGTAAATGCAAAAGATACCGTAACACTTTCTGCAACTGTATATCCATCTACAGCAACTAACAAGAAGCTAATATATACTTCAAGCAATACAAAGTACGCAACAGTTTCTGAGGATGGAGTGATTACAACAAAGGCTGCTGGCAGAGGAAAGACTGTTACCATAACGGTTCGCTCCAAAGACAATAGAAAGTGTGTGAAAAAGGTTGAGATTATCATAAAATAAAAAGTATAACCTTTGACTAATTTTCTTTTTATGATAAAATGATTAATAGCATATGCTACAAATTAATTATTTTGGGAAATGAGGAAAGTAAGCAGTATGGATACACAAAAAACACATTCAGAAATTGCAATGGATTTATTTAAACAAGGTTATAACTGTTCTCAGTCAGTATTTTTAGCATTTTGTGATGAGTACGAAATGGATAGGGAAACTGCTGCAAAGCTCAGCTCATCCTTTGGAGGAGGAATGGGTAGGTTACGAGAAGTTTGTGGTGCTGTAACTGGCATGTTTATGGTGGCAGGTATGGTCTATGGATATACAGAACCAAAGGATCAGATTTCTAAGACTAAGCATTATGAAAGGATTCAATTGCTTGCCAGGAAATTTGAGGAGTCAAATCGCTCCATCATTTGCAGGGAACTGCTGGGGCTTGGACAGGGTAAGGACAGTCCAGTTCCAGAGCTGCGCACCGCAGAGTATTATAAGAAGAGACCTTGTGTGGAGTTGGTTGGAATGGCAGCAGATATTATGGAAAAGTATATCCTGGAAAATCAGAAAAGATAGAATTACAATTCTACTAAGGTTAATATAAAGAACTGTAATAATAAAGGGGGCGTTGTGACGCCCCCTTTGTAGTATATAACGATCCAGATAATCCTCAGAATTTAGAAAATATGCAGTGTATATTTGGAGTAGGAAGAAATTATGAGTATGCTGTAGGAGAAGCAAATTCATGGGTTTCTGGCGTTGGTTCATTAAGTCTGCATCAAGAAGTTACGGTATCTTTAACAGATAAGGATAAATCAGTAAAAGTGTTGTTTTAGTCAATCCATTAGCAAATGACAGTATAAAAGAAGAAGCAGAATTTGAAAGGACTCATTATTATGCAATTATCAATTATGTTGCGCTCAGATCATTGAATATAGAACATCTGAAAGAAAAGGATGAGTTAGTGATTGAACTTTATGTAAATGGAGGAAAACCAGTTAAAATGTCAGATGTTCCTTACTGTGTCATATTTGTGACAGAGGATATCTATGATAAAATAGGACTCTTTGAAAAAGGAATGACCGATTTGTGGAAGTTATCACAACGTAAACCGGAAGATACAACTTGTTGGACCATCTGTACTATTCCATATACAGAAAAAATAAGAAACTATCCATATGTTCTTTTGTATACGGATTGGGGTGGGGAATGCATTGCGAATTGGTATATATGTGCAAATGGCTTCTATAAAGAGTAAATCAGGAACTTAGTGAATAGAGCAGAAGGTCAGCCGATTATTTTATAATAATTCATTTAAGTAAGAAGTATTACAAGAATCTGATAAGGATTTTTGTAATACTTTTTTAATGTGCTAGGAAATTGCTCCCCATTTCCTAGCACCCTAAAAAACAGGGTGCAGGACGATGGGCAATTGTGTGGAACACACACTTTAAACTATAACCCATTATTGGCATTTGACAATAACTCAAAAAAGTGCTAGTATAATAAATAGCATATGCCAAAAATAAAAACTGTGTTATAACCAAAACATTAAGAAAGAGAGGAAAATACATGAAAATTGTTGTTTCGACAACGGGAAAAAGTTCAGAAGACATGCTGGATAAAAGATTTGGAAGAAGTGAATATTTTTATATTTATGATACGGAAACAGAGCAGGCAGTCGTTTTAGAAAATGAAGGTGCCAAAGCTGGTGGTGGTGCAGGGATTGCAGCAGCGAATCAGGTGATAGAAGAGGGTGTGCAGGTTATTATTACTGGAAATCTGGGACCTAACGCATTTGAACTAGTGGAAAAAGCAGGAATGAAAGCATATAGCTGTGGTGTAATGCCAGTAGACAGTGCAATTGAACTGTTCCAAAAGGGAGAACTTTCAGAAATCAATTTACCAGGAATGGCTCATCATGGTAATCATTAAAAATGATGCTGCAACAGGAGGTAAAGGTCAATGAAAATAGCTGTGCTTAGTGGAAAGGGTGGAACTGGAAAAACCACAGTATCTACCAATCTTGCCCTTACTCTAAACATTCCCTATATAGATTGTGATGTGGAAGAGCCAAATGGTTTTATTTTTCTAAATCCTGTTTTAGAAAATGAGGAAGAAGTGTTTCTACAGGTTCCAGAAATACACAAGGAAACATGTACACTATGTGGTGCCTGTGTAAAAGCCTGTCAATTTCATGCGCTGGCAAAAGCGGGAAAAGAAATTGTGCTGTTTGAAAAATTATGTCATGACTGCGGTGCCTGTAAACTAGTTTGTGAAGCAGATGCTGTCACATTTCGCAAGCGAGCAATAGGTAAAATTCAACGAGGCAGGACAGAGAAAATACAATGTGAAAGAGGGATTTTAAATATTGGAGAGCCAATGGCTGTTCCTATTATCAAAAAGCTGCTGGCAAGTCTGCCAGAGGAAACACAATTTATTGACTGTCCTCCAGGAACCTCTTGCAATGTGGTGAATTCCTTACGATTTGCCGATGCAGCAATATTAGTGACAGAACCCTCTGAATTTGGACTTCATGATATGAAAATGGCAATTGAATTAGTTAAAAAATATAGCATTCCTTACGGTGTTATTATTAACAAAGATGATCAAACAGAAAATATGGTGAAAAAATATTGCAAAGAAAGTCAGACGCCTTTATTGGGGGCTGTTCCTTATAGCAGGGAAGCCGCAATTATATATTCAAAAGGTGGTATGCTTTGTCAGGAGTCATCGTACAAAAAGATTTTTGAGGAAATTGCAGAAAAGATGAAGGAGGTATTTCGTTGGAACTAGTTGTAATAAGTGGAAAAGGCGGAACGGGTAAAACAACAGTAGTAGCCGCACTATCCCAACTGGCAGAAAATAGAGTGAAAGTTGACTGCGATGTAGATGCACCAAATTTATACCTCTTTTATCCTGGAACGGACAGAGAACAAAATGATTTTTTTGGCGGTAAGACGACAGAGATTAAACAAGAGTTATGTATAAAATGTGGAAAGTGTGAAACGGTCTGCAAATTTGGAGCAATCAAGGAAGGAATAATTGATTCCTTTGTCTGTGAGGGGTGTGGAGCTTGTACCCTGATATGTCCGGCAGATGCAATTACTTTGAGGGATGAAAAAACAGCAGATACCTTTCTAACAGAAATTAAAAATGGAATTGTATCTAGGGCTACGATGGAAGTGGGTAGTGATGGTTCAGGGAAATTAGTAACACAGTTAAGAAAAAATGTAAAAAACTTTTTAAAAGAGGATTTGATATCAAAGGAAAATATGTTATCATTAGACAAAAGTATTATCATTATTGATGGTTCTCCAGGTATCGGATGTTCTGTTATTGCTTCTATCACAGGTTCAGATGCCGTTCTAATAGTAACAGAGCCGACAAAATCTGGACTGGAAGATTTAAAACGTGTATATGAGCTGACAGAGCATTTTGATACGTATGTTATGGTATGTATTAATAAATATGATATCAATCTGGACATGACATATGAAATTGAGGCATATGCAAAAGAGAAAAACATTTATCTGGCAGGAAGAATCCCATTTGACAAAACGGTAATGGAGGCTATTAATTCTTTAAAGCCTGTTACAGAATTTTCTGAAAGTAGTGCAAAAAGGGCACTGGAGGAAATGTGGAATCGTATAGATACAACATTAAGAAATCAAAATTAATAGGAAACATACAATAATGGAGGATTGAATTATGAAAATAGCAGTAGCAAGTGAAGGAACAGTAGTAAGCGGACATTTTGGACATTGTGAAGGATTTACAGTTTATGAAGTGAATCAGGGTATTGTAGAGGGAAAAGAATTTGTTCCTAATCCAGGACACAGACCAGGCTATCTGCCGGTATTTTTACATGAGCTGGGAGTGAAGGCGATTATCGCAGGAGGAATGGGAGCCACAGCACAGGATTTATTTACAGAAAACGGAATTGAAGTATTTGTTGGAGTGCAGGGACCATGCGATGAAGTAATGAAAGAATATGCAAAGGGAACTTTAACATCCAGCGGAAGTGTTTGCACAGAGCATGCTCACGAAGGACATTGCAATGAGTAAATAAGCGCATTGGAAACTTTGCATTTATGCAGGGAGGAAAGAAATGCCAAGACCAACTAAGTTTAGAAGAGTTGAGTTTTTTCCCAAAGACACATATTTTGTGCCTTTGGGAAAAGCAAAATGTGAACTAGAAGAAGTTATTTTAAAAGTGGAAGAGTTAGAGGCTATGAGGCTGAAAGACATTGAAGGATTGAATCAAGAAGAATGTGCAGAAAGAATGCAGGTATCCAGACAGACCTTTCAGAATATTATTGATGAAGCTCGGAGAAAAGTTGCGGTTGCATTAAGCGAAGGAAAAGCAATCAACATAAATGGTGGGAATTATATAACAAGCAAGTGTAAATTTAAATGTATTGAATGTGGAACTATTTATCCGATTCAATATGAACAGGATAAAAAAAGTTGTCCATCCTGTGGTTCACAGGAAGTGATGTGCGGCAGGAAAGCAGAATTTTGTAAAAGTTGGTGCAGGGGGAATGGAAATGATAAAAATTACGACTCTAATAGAGGACAGACCAGATGAGAATAACGAGATGGTTTGTGAACATGGGTTATCTCTTTATATCGAAGCTGGAGATAAGAAAATTTTATTTGATACAGGCCAGACAGGAGCTTTCATACAGAATGCTGATAAATTAAATAAAGATTTGGCCGCTGTGGACTATGTAATGATAAGTCATGGACATTATGATCACAGTGGAGGCTTTCGGAAACTGGCAGAAACAGTTCCTTCCATTTCTAATTTAATAGTTGGAGCTGAATTTTTTGAGTTAAAATACAAAACAATAGGAGAAAATCAGTATAAATTTGTTGGGACTTCATTTGGAGAAGAATATTTGGAGGAACAGCATATATCCCGATTAAAAATTGAAGAAGAAATCTTTAGTTTGTCAGAGGATATCATGCTTTTTCATAAATTTGAAAAGCATACCAAATACGAAACCTTAAAAGATAAATTTTATATTAAATCTGAGGAAGTATTCTTTCCAGATTTATTTTTAGATGAAGTGGTAATGGGAATCAAAACAGATAAAGGTCTGGTTGTTATCGCGGGATGTTCCCATGTAGGAATTGTTAATATTTTAAAGACAATAGAAAAAAGGACGAATATGCCTATATATGCCGTAATTGGTGGGACTCACCTGATCGATGCAGATGCAGCCAGAATCAATCAGACAATTAACGATTTTAAGGACATGAACATACAAGTAGTTGCAGTTTCTCATTGTACAGGTGAAGTAGGTACGGAAATGATGAAAAATGCATTTCAAGATAAATTTATATTAAACAATACGGGAAAAGTGATTGAGTTTTAGAAAACTATTAAAATTCAAATAAAGTAATTATATCCCATTAATCATGGCTGTTTTATAACAAAATACAGACAAAGAACTATGATATTTGACACCATTATTTATATTATGTATAATTTGGTGTAGTTTATTGTGAACATATCTAATATTGTCAAATGAATAAAGAGGGGCAGACATGAGGAATATCAGTTCTTTTAGAGACAGAATAATAGGAAAAACAAACAATGTCAAGCTTAGTAAAAAGTTTATTCGTTTCTATTGTTATTGTATGTTGATTCCAGTGATTTTAATTGATACCTGTTTTTTGGTACATATTAATTATAGAGAAAAAGCAGGCCAGACAAAAGAACTTGAGTATGCAGTAGAGACATTAAAATCAGAATTGGTAAATATGTTTAGGAACTGTGTTGATTTATCTAATTATATGTATAGTGATCAGGGAATATACGATTTCTTAACAAGAGAATATACAAACGAAACAGAATATTATGATAACTTTTTTTCTTTTCAAAAAGAGAGCTGCATTGGTTATCTAAAATCAATACAAGTAGTAGAGGATATTCAAGTATATGATGAAAACCCATCTATTATAAGAGGAGATTTTTGTCGTCCACTAGAAGATGCGAAGGACGAAGAATGGTTTCCAGTTATACGGAACCAGGGAGGCAATCTTCTGCTTTATTATACAAACGAAAGTAATAATCATGATTATACTGCAATTGATAAATTAAGAATGATTCAGAAAATGGATAACTTTGGATGCCAGTATGAAATATATGTTGTCATTGATATTAATTTCGAAAAGTTTTATAATTTAATTGATAAGCAGAGCAGGCATGGCGAGATAGTTGTGTACAGTGAGGGAGAACTTTTATTTAGTACAAATAAGAAGCTTTTTTCAGAAGAATCCTTTTCAAATGTGAAGTTTATTACTAAAAATGACAGAGTAATGAAAAGAGATGTTGAAGTATTAGATAAAATTTGGACCATTTGTGTTAGGCAGCCCAAAATTTCCTTATGGAATACTATCATGTGTACCAAAGATATTATTATTATCATTGTTATTATAAATATTTTATTACCGTTTCTTTTGTTGATTGCGGTAGAACGCTCCCTATTAAAAAGGGTAAGCGTACTGGAGGAACATTTTACACAGCTGGAAAATGAGGAATTTAATATTATTATTGGGAATATTGGGAAGGATGAAATTGGTCATCTGATGGAGCATTATAATGCCATGGTGACAAAGGTGAAAAATCTGATAGAGACAACCATTGCCCAGACAAATGAAAAGCGTCTTCTTGAAGTATCTAAAAAGCAGGCAGAGCTGAATGCGCTGAACAGTCAGATTAATCCCCATTTCATGTATAATACCTTGCAGTGTATATGTATGAGATCACTGATTAAAGGTGAACGTGAAACGGCAGAGATTGTCCGAAATTTATCCAGTCTGTTAAGGCAGATGTCAAAATGGAATGAAGATAATATTACCTTTTCAGAAGAAGTCGATTTTGTAACAAAATATTTGAAAATTCAAAAATATCGTTTTGCAGAAAAAATAAATTACCTGATTTTTTTAAATCCGATATGCAAACAAGTAAGAATTCCAAAGCTTTCAATCGTTTCGTTCGTTGAAAATGCGTGTGTGCACGGAATTGAAGGAAGCACTGAAAATGGAAAAATATTTGTTAACATATATCCACACGACAAGGATGTTGTAATTGAAATTGAAGATACGGGATGTGGAATGAATCAACAGCAGATTATTGATTTGAAGCAAAGACTGAAAAATGCGAATATTACTATGTTATATGATTCAAAGAGTACAGGAGTTCTAAATGCATATATTCGCCTTAAAAATTACTTTGGTCATGATTTAAGCTTTGATATCGAGAGTGAAGTTGATGTGGGAACAAAAATTATTATGAAGCTAATCGGGGGACTCAATTTAAACGGGGAGGATTAAAAGATGCTGCAAGTACTAATTGTGGATGATGAACCATATGTTCGTCAAGGTTTAAAGGTACTCATTGATTGGGAAGAAAATGGATATGAAATAGGTGGAGAGGCACAAAATGGTCTTGAGGCAATTGAAGTTATGAAGAAAAAGCAGTTTGACGTAGTATTGGTTGACATTAAAATGCCTAAAATGGATGGTTTGGAGTTTATCACCTATATGCGGGAAAATACCAAATGCAAAAGTAAGTTCGTAATTGTAAGTGGATACAGTGAGTTTACGTATGCAAAGGAAGCTATGAAACTTCAGGTAGAACATTATTTATTAAAGCCGATTGAACCAGATGAACTGATACAGACTCTAAAGTCAATAAAGGAGGATTTGGAGAAACAGAAGAAAGCGGAGCAGGTGAAACACTATACAGATAAAATAGTGGTGGAGCATTACTTATTGGCATCTCTATCAGGAAGAAATAATGAAAAAATTAACAGCGTTTTAAATCGAATTTTTACCGGGCAATCGGAATTTTCTTATATTCATTTAGAAATTGACAGCAGCGATGCAAAGTTTTCAGCTTTATCAAAAGAAGAAAAGACAAAGGTATGGTGGGAATTATATCAGACTCTTGTTAAAAATATGGGAAGATTCCGTGGTAATGTTATTTGTAACTTTAAGCAGAATAATGTATATGAACTAGGGATTCTAGTATCAAATAAACTGCTGGAAAAAGAAGGATGCGAAGACGAAAAGGAATTTATTGAAAAAGTAAAGGAACTGGTAAAGGACGTATTTAGTTTTCATGTTATGTATTATATTGGACAGAAGGTTAATACGATTCAAGAATTGCATTTATCTTATGAGTCGGCATTTGAGCAAAAGGCAAATGACTGCAAGGAAACGGATGGTGAGCTTCTGACTAGAATTGAAGAGGAAATCCATCAGAATTATCAAGGAAACTTAAGTTTAAAGGAGCTAAGTGAAAAATACTTTATGAACAGTGCTTATTTAGGCCAGGTATTTAAGAAAAAGTATGGTGTTTATTTCAAAGATTATCTAAATTCCATACGAATTCAAAAAGCAACAGAGCTGTTAATTTCTAATAACGAGAAAGTGTATCGTATTGCTGAAATGGTGGGATATAACAATGTAGATCATTTTATTAATAAATTTACACAAGAGATGGGGATGACACCAAATAAGTATAGGATGATGTATCGGGAAAAAAATTAAATTATGAAGGTGCATTATGAAGAGATACACAAAACGGGCTGGTATATTAATGATTGTGTGTTCCGTTCTGGCTATTATTTTTTGGGGACATCGAGAATTAAAAAAACGTGGGGCAGAAGATCAAAAGATATATACCGCATTTTTTGCTGCTTATGAAGAACAACTATCTGATTCCAACAGGGTGCAGGAAAGAATTGCGGAGTACACTGGTGCCAAGGTGGAGATGGAATTCGCATCTGGTGATGAGGCAAAGGACAGAATCCGCAGGATGATCGCTGAGAAAGACTACCCGGATTTTCTGGATGGAGGAGATTATCTGTCGGTATTTCTTGACGCCGAAGCATTTGTACCAATAGAAACCTATCTAGAGGACTATCCTAATATAATGTCGTTTTTAACAGAAGAAGAATGGGACAAGCTGCGAATGGAAGATGGACACATCTATTTTATTCCCCAGTTCAGGTCTAACTGTAGTGAAATTACAGAGAGAGAATACAGGGGGCAGGCATTTTGGATTCAAAAGGCTGTATTAGAGTGGGCAGGATACCCGAGGATTAAGACGTTAGATCAATATTTTAAAATAATAGAAGAATATCAAAAAGCCAATCCTGTGATAGAAGGAAAAAGAACAATTGGATTTCAAATCTTATGTGATTCAGAAAGTGATTTTAATTTGGATAATCCACCTCAGCTGCTGGCGGGATACCCCAATGATGGATGTGCTATCGTTGATCCATTGACAAAGCAGGCGCATCTATACGATTTTATTTCAGAAGCTAAGTACTATTATAGAAAATTAAATGAGACATATCACAAAGGTCTTATATTTGCTGAAACATTTGTATCTTCCAGGCAGGAGTATTTAGATAATATCCAGAGTGGCTGCGTACTGGGGATGTTTGAAGATTCCTTTCAATTTAAACAGGCGCAGGACGAATTGTACAAAAACTGGAAAGATGAAAGAACGTATGTACCACTAGCACTGACTATTGATGCCGAAGAAGAACCACATTATTACAGTAAGGAGAACATTAATTTGTCAAATGCCATTGGGATTTCCGTGAATTGTCAGGATGTTAGAGGGGCTTTGCAGTTTATTAATGATTTGCTGGAGCCTGATATTATGACTTTACGATTCTGGGGGGAAGAAAACGTAGATTATCACATTGAAAAGGATGGTCGGTTTTACCGGGATTCCAGGCAAAGAGAAAATATGAGCAGTGAGGAGTGGCTGGCAGGAAATTATTGTACCTATCTACACTTTCCCCACTATGATGGTAAGCTGCCAGATGGAATTAACTACGTAGAACCCAAGGAACAAACTAGGGAATTTAACCATGACCTTTCAGAATACGATAAGTCCTTTTTATCCAAATACGATTATACAACCTGGCTGTCCTTTCTTAATAAGCCAGCAGAGGAGAATACAAAATGGTTTCCACTCTCCCGAAACATTTTAATTTTTAGCACAAACTCGTGGGGCAGCCAGACAGAAAATCAAATAGAGAAGCTGCACAGAGCGTGGCTGCCCAAACTTATTATGACAGAACCAGATCGGTTTGAGGAAATGTGGTTTAAATATGAGACTATTTTTAACAAAGAAATTGATGTAATCAAGTATGAACAGTATCTTACATCCGAAGTACTGAGGATTTGTCAAAAATAGGTTATCCAACAAATTATAGTTAAAATCTATATAATTACATTTTTACTGGATAATTATTGAAAATTATTTCATACTTTTATATAATAAGTTCATAAGTTTTCAAGAAACAACTTAATATGTTTACAAGAATTTATTGATATATATAAACTCTCCCAATAAAAGCACCTAAAGTCCCGTAGGTGCTTTTTACTGTTTATTTTTAAATTCCAATTACTGTAAATAATTATCTAAGAAGCTGATTACTGCGGTTTCATATGCATCCTTGTCAGCTGTAAATACGGCATCACAGTGAGCAGCATTTTCAAAAGTATACATTTCCTTTGGCCCATCAGCCATATTATAAAATTTTTGTGTTTCTGCTAAAGAAACATAAGGATCATTCATACCCTGAAGCAGAATAACTGGCTTTGTCAGACTATCCATTCTGATGTCATAATCGTATTGTTTCATTTCATCTTCCGTTATGTTATATTTCTGGGTAAAAAGATCGATGATACTATCTCTTACATCAAACCAGTTTGGTGGAAGCATACTGCTGTATACACCATCATTTTCAGTAAAGAATGGGAAGCAAGAAGCACCATCTACCACAAGTACTTTAAATTCATCATACAGGCCTCCGGCAACAATTGCCTTATTGGCCCCAGCTGAAAAGCCATAGACTCCGATTTTAGATGCATCAACATCTGTTCTTGTTTTTAAATAATCTGCGGCACTTTTCACATCTTTAATATCGCAGCCATAGCTTGCAGGTGCATATGCTTCTGGAGTGTTATAATAATTCCAGAACCTTGCGTTATAAAGTAATACCTGATATCCGTTATCAATTAAAAACTGTACATTCTGAATTGTCCAGTGCATATTGGTAGCACGACCATGAGCTACAACCAGTGTGCCCTTTGGATTTTCTACTGGAAAGAAAAGTCCTTTTAAGGAAAGTCCGTCACTTGTTGGAATCGTAACATTTTGATAGGTTGAACTTGTAAATTTTGAAACAGGATTTTTTTCAATTAACTGATACCCAATCCGGTGTGGGTTAGCCGATTCAAATTTACTGTAAAAGGTAATAAAAAAGTCTGCAAAGGATTTTTGATAAGCCTGATAATCTAAATAATTTGAATAATTCTGCCATTCCAAATCTTGCTGATTCAGTTCGTCAATAATGTCCGTTAAAGAGATGTTAGTTATTCCGTCAGAGTTATCTGTTGTGCTAGTAACAAAACCAACAGTAACCGTTTCCCCTGGATTAATAACATTATTCCAGTCCATACAAGAGACAACATAATGGTTATCTTCGTGGGAAGTAATAGATCCACACCAGAGACCAGTGATTTCTCCTGAAAAGTCAAATTGAAGTTTCCATTCTTCAATTGGTTCCGTTCCAGTATTGGTAACTTGTAGTTCTCCTACAAAACCACTGTCCCAGGAAAGCTTGACTACATTATTAATTTCGTTGGTACTTTGGGCAGATAATTTAGCAGGTGAATTAATAAGGAAGCTGGAGAGGAAAAGGAAAGAGAATAGTAACATGGTAATAAATCGTTTTTTCATACAAAGACCTCGCTTTCATATAATTTGGTAAACCAGTAAAATATAGGTTTGTAATTACATTTTACTATATATGATGTAGTTTATCAATTGGCTTGCGCATTATGTCGGAAAAAGTGGTATGATAGAAACAGGGCTGCCCACTTATTATGTAGTAGGGCAGCCCTGTTTCAAAAAAATGATATCATTATTGATTTTTTTCTACTTCCTGCATCTTCATTGCACGTACCTTACAAGAAAGACCAAACAAGTTGATAAATCCTTCTGCATCATGGTGGTCATATAAATCACCTGTTGTAAAGGATGCAATGCTTTCGTTATATAAAGAATATGGAGATGTGGTACCAGCTTTTATGATATTTCCTTTATAAAGCTTGAATTTTACTTCACCTGTTACATATGTTTGAGTGCTTTCAATAAAAGCCTGCACTGCTTCACGAAGTGGAGTAAACCATTTTCCTTCGTATACAATATCAGCAAGCTTGTTGCCAATATTCTTTTTCATGGTAAGAGTGTCACGGTCTAATATTAATTCTTCTAATTGCTGGTGTGCTTCCATCAAAATAGTTCCCCCAGGAGTTTCATATACACCACGAGATTTCATGCCAACTACACGGTTTTCCACAATATCAATGATACCAATGCCATGCTTTCCACCTAATTCATTTAAAGTACGTATAATATCGGAAACCTTCATTTTTGTTCCATTTACGCTGACAGGAATTCCTTTTTCAAAAGTCATGGTAACATATTCCCCTTCATCAGGTGCCTTCTCAGGAGTCGTACCTAATACAAGAAGATGCTCAAAGTTTGGTTCACAAGCTGGATCCTCTAGTTCAAGACCTTCATGACTGATGTGCCAAAGGTTACGGTCACGGCTGTAACTGGTATCTGCTGAAAAAGGAAGATCAATGCCATGCTGCTTACAATATTCAATTTCATCTTCACGAGAATTCATTGTCCAGGCATCATTTCTCCATGCGGCAATGATTTTTAAATCTGGAGCAAGTGCTTTAATTCCTAATTCAAAACGAATTTGGTCATTACCCTTTCCAGTAGCACCATGACAGATTGCAGTAGCTCCTTCTTTTCTTGCTACTTCAACAAGTCGTTTGGCAATAACAGGACGAGCCATAGAAGTTCCTAATAAATATTTATTTTCATAAACAGAATTTCCTTGTACACATGGTACCACATATTCATCACAAAATTCATCAATAACATCTTCAATGTATAATTTTTCAGCGCCACAGGAAATTGCCCTTTCCTCTAAACCATCTAGTTCTTCTCCTTGTCCGCAGTCTATACAGCAACAAATAACTTCATAATCAAAATTTTCCTTTAACCAAGGTATAATAGCAGTGGTATCTAATCCGCCTGAATAAGCAAGTATTACTTTTTCCTTCATAATTAATAGACCTCCATTCAAATAGTATCAGAATTATTATCCTAATTTATGATTATAAATATACAACAAACCTTATGATTATTCAAGTCCTATTTCAAAGAATTTTTTAGCGTGTATATAGGAAAACTATTTAAAAAAGAGGTTGCATAAAATACATTGTTGATGTATAATTATTAACAATTTACAGAACGTCAGGAGGAATTGATATGATTAAAGCGGGTATTATCGGATCAACAGGATATGCAGGACAGGAGCTGGTGCGTTTATTACTTCAGCACAAAGAAGTTTCTATTGAATGGTACGGTTCCAGAAGTTATATAGATAAAAAGTATGCAGAGGTGTACGGGAATATGTTTCAGCTGGTGGATCAAACTTGTCTGGATGATAACATGGAGGAACTAGCGGAAAAGGTGGATGTTATCTTTACTGCAACACCTCAGGGCTTATGTGCTTCACTGGTAAATGATAAGATTTTATCGAAAGTAAAAATAATTGATTTAAGTGCTGACTTCCGCATTAAAGATGTGAAAATCTATGAGGAGTGGTATGGGATTGAACACAAGTCACCTCAATATATAGAAGAAGCAGTGTACGGATTGTGTGAAATTAACAGGGAAGACATTAAAGGAGCAAGGTTGATTGCCAATCCAGGATGCTATACGACCTGTTCTATTTTAACCATATATCCGTTGGCAAAAGAAGGTCTGATTCAGATGGAGTCCTTAATTGTGGATGCTAAATCTGGAGTATCTGGTGCAGGGCGTGGAACAAAGGTGGGTAATTTATATTGTGAAGTAAATGAAAGTATAAAGGCTTATGGAATATCCACTCATAGGCATACACCAGAGATAGAAGAACAGCTTTCATATGCCAGTGGAAAAGAGGTAATCATTAATTTTACGCCTCATTTAGTGCCTATGAACAGAGGGATACTGGCAACCGCATATGCAACACTTCAAAAGAAAGTTTCCTATGAAGAAGTAAAAAGCATTTATGATAAATATTATAAAGAGGAGTATTTTGTGCGGGTTCTGGATAAAGATGCTATGCCAGAAACAAGATGGGTAAAAGGAAGCAATTTTGTGGATATTAATTTTAAAATTGATACTAGAACAAACAGGATTGTTATGCTGGGTGCCCTGGATAATGTAGTAAAGGGTGCAGCTGGCCAGGCAGTGCAGAATATGAACATTTTGTTTGGATTGCCTGAAAATACAGGACTACAGTTAGTTCCAATGTTTCCATAAAATTTTAATGACAGAAAAGCGAGACAGTATTTTGAGAAAAGAAAGGGAGGTTTTCCTATGAAACAGATAAATGGAGGCGTTACGATTCCAAAGGGTTTTCAGGCAGCAGGTGTAGCAGCAGGGGTGAAGAAGAATGGAAAAACTGATATGGCACTGATTTTTAGTGAGGTACCAGCAACAGTTGCAGGAGTGTTTACAACAAATGTGGTAAAGGCAGCACCTGTGCAAAGAGACATTAAAATTGTAAAGAATAATGAAACGGTTCAGGCAGTTATTTTGAATGCAGGTAATGCTAATGCATGTACGGGAGAGCCTGGCAAAGAGGCAGATGAAGCAATGGCAGCTGCCGCAGCAGAAGGCTTGAAAATAGATAAAGAAGCAGTTTTAACCGCTTCAACAGGAGTAATCGGTCAGCTGTTACCAGTTGAAAAGGTGACAAAAGGTGCGAAAATGTTAGCAGAGGCACTGTCAGATACAGTAGAAGCAGGTGCATTAGCGGCAGAAGCAATTATGACGACGGATACTTACCGGAAGGAATGTGCAGTAGAGTTTGAAATAGAAGGAAAAACAGTTTCCATTGGTGCCATGACAAAAGGCTCAGGCATGATTCATCCTAATATGGCAACTATGCTGTGTGTAGCAGCAACGGATATTGCCATTACAAAGGAATTACTGCAAAAAGCAATGAGTGAGGTAGTGGAAGATACATTTAACATGATTTCAGTAGATAGAGATACTTCCACTAACGATACCTATGTAATACTGGCGAATCAAAAAGCAGGAAATAATCTTATTACGGTGGAGGATGAAAATTATAAAAAGTTTGTAGAAGCGCTTACCTTCGTTTCCCGAGAGCTTGCAAAGCAGATGGCAGCAGATGGAGAAGGATGTACCAAGCTTTTGGAGATGCAGGTGATTCATGCAGAATCTGTGGAACAGGCAAAGGTACTTAGTAAATCAGTGATTACTTCTAATCTTGTAAAATCAGCTGTATTTGGAAATGATGCAAATTGGGGCAGAATTTTTTGTGCCATGGGATATGCAGGAATTGAATTTAATCCTGATCTGGTGGATTTATATATTGAGAGTGAGGCAGGTAAGCTGAAGCTTGTGGAAAATGGTATGGCAACAGACTATAGTGAGGATTTGGCAACAGAAATTTTATCAGGAAAGACCGTTACTGCCATTGCTGACATGAAAGCTGGAGCCTGCCAAGCTACCGCATGGGGCTGTGATTTGACTTATGATTATGTGAAAATAAATGGAGATTATCGTTCTTAGGAGCAGATTATTGTTAATGTAACAGGAAACTGGAGGATAAAGGAATGGAAAATTATATGAAGGAAATTCTTCTAAAGGCAGAGACTTTAATTGAAGCGTTACCTTATATTCGTGATTTTAATAATAAAAAGGTTGTAGTTAAATATGGCGGAAGTGCCATGTTAGATAAGAAACTGGAAGAAAGCGTTATTAAGGATGTTGCTCTGTTAAAATTAGTTGGTATGAAGCCAATTATTGTTCATGGCGGCGGAAAAGAAATCAGCAAGTGGCTGAATGTAGTTGGTAAGGAAGCAAAGTTTGTGCAGGGACTTCGTGTTACGGATGACGAAACAATGGAAATTGCAGAAATGGTATTAAACCGTGTCAACAAAAATTTAGTTCAGATGATTGAGCAGCTTGGGGTAAAGGCAGTAGGAATTAGTGGTAAAGACGGAGGAACTCTTAAAGTAAATAAAAAGCTTGTAGCAGGTGAGGATATCGGCTTTGTAGGTGATATTAAAGAGGTAGATGCCAGTTTAATCGATACACTTCTAGATAATGATTTCATTCCTGTTATTGCACCAATTGGACTTGGCTATGATTATCAATCCTATAATATTAATGCAGATGATGCAGCATGTGCAGTTGCTACAGCAATAGGCGCAGAAAAATTAGCTTTTTTGACGGATATAGAGGGAGTGTGCAAGGATCCAGCTGATAAAAGTACATTAATTTCGGTATTAACATTAGATGAGGCAAGGTCATTAATTGATGATGGCTATATTGGAGGCGGTATGCTTCCTAAAATCAAAAATTGTATAGATGCAGTAGAAAATGGCGTCAGCAGAGTGCATATATTGGATGGAAGACGGGATCATTGCTTATTGCTTGAGTTTTTTACAAAAAAAGGTATTGGCACAGCTATTATTGATGATAAGAAAACATTGTACCCACACGAAAGTGAGTAGGAGGGAAATTTTCAATGGAAGATATGGAAAAGGAATTAATTCAGACAGCAGAAGACCATTTACTGCATACCTATAACCGCCATCAAATTGTATTGGATAAGGGAGAAGGTGTCTATCTATATGATGTTTCCGGTAAAAAATATCTGGATTTTGGGGCGGGAATTGCAGTCTTTGCATTTGGGTATCAAAAGCAAGAGTTTAACCAGGCAATTAAGGAACAGATTGATAAATTGATTCATACCTCAAATTTGTTTTATCATGTGCCATTGGCAGAGGCATCCAAGAAACTTGCAGAAGCTACAGGACTTGATCAGGTGTTCTTTACAAACAGTGGAACGGAAGCTATCGAAGGTGCAATTAAGATAGCACGTAAATATGCTTATCTTAAAAATCCAGAGAAGCAGACAGAGATTATTTCAATGAATCATTCCTTTCATGGAAGGAGTCTGGGGGCTTTGACGGTAACGGGAAATCAGAAATACCAGGAGCCATTTAAGCCGCTTATTGGCGGCGTTGTATACGCTGATTTCAATAATCTGGATAGTGTGAAGGAAAAAGTAAATGACAATACCTGTGCCATTATTGTGGAAACAGTACAAGGTGAAGGTGGCATTTATCCAGCGGATAAGGAATTTTTACAAGGTATCCGTCAATTATGTGATGAGCAGGATTTGGTTATGATATGTGATGAAATTCAGTGCGGAATGGGAAGAACTGGAACGATGTTTGCTTATGAAGGGTGTGAAATCAAACCAGATGTGGTGACTTGTGCAAAAGCATTAGGCTGTGGAATACCAGTTGGCGCTGTTGTGGCATCCAAGAGGGTTGGGGATGCCATGGTGCCAGGAGATCATGGCACTACCTATGGAGGCAATCCGTTGGCAGCCAGTGCTGTAAATATTGTTTTTGATTTGTTTGAGCAGGAAAAGGTTTTGGAACATGTGAAGGAAATTGCTCCATATCTGGAACAAAAATTAGAGGAACTGACAGAACAATATGATTGTATTGTGGAACGCCGTGGAAAAGGTCTAATGCAGGGGCTGGAATTTAATAAGCCGGTCAGTGAAGTGGTAAAGAAAGCGTTAGAGAATGGTCTGATTCTGGTATCAGCAGGTACCAACATTATCCGTTTTGTTCCACCGCTGGTAATTACAAAGGAACATGTGGATGAAATGATTGATAAGCTGAAGGCATCCATTTAGGAAAAGACAAGTATTCATAATCTGCATATTTCCCCCACATCTGCGAAATACTATCAAAAACAGGAGGTATTTCAGATGTGGGGTATTTTTATTGCATTGCTTTCAGGAGCTTTGATGAGTATTCAGGGCGTATTTAACACAGGAGTAACGAAACAGACTAGTGTATGGATAGCAGCTGGATTTGTACAGCTTTCAGCGCTTATGGTATGTGTAGCAGCATGGTTTATTACAGGCAGAGAGAGTAATTTTACAGATCTTTTCAAAATAGACGGGAAATATATGCTGCTAGGAGGTGTGATTGGAGCCTTTATTACGTACACCGTTATTCAGAGTATGGAAAGCCTGGGACCTGCAAGGGCTGTTATGTTAATTGTAACGGCACAGCTGGCAATTGCATATATCATTGAGCTATTGGGCTGGTTTGGAGCAGAAAAGGCAGATTTTGAATGGAAAAAAATAATAGGGTTAGCCATTACAATTGCTGGGATTATACTTTTTAAGTGGGAAACTTAAAAGAAAAAAATATTTTTTGTGAAATACTTATAAATTTATCAAAAAAATTATTTTGCTATTGTATTACAACATTTATTTATGTAGAATAAAGATATATCTCATTTATTTCCTGACATAGAGGGTTTGGAAGGGAGATATCTTGGATAAATTCAGAAACAAAGGAATACTATTGATTGTAGGTGCATTGTGCATATGCATATTAAATATCGGATATCAATTTCTAAAAAATGCAGACAAAATCCAAAATGAAGAACAGTGGACGTTGGATCTTGAGGAATCAAATTCGGAGAATGTGAATACTTCTGATGCAGTTCTGGCGGTAGAAACAAATCAACCCAAAGAAAGCAGTACATTGAACGAGTTAAGCACATATTATTGTCACATATGTGGTGAAGTATTACGGCCTGGGGTTTACTCTTTTGCAGAAGGAACCAGGCTGGAGAAAGTGATTGAAGATGCTGGTGGTTTTACCAAGGATGCAGCATGTGATTATTTAAATCTGGCTCAAGTCGTGAAGGATGGAGAGAAAATTTATGTTCCTTCCCGTCAAGAAACGGAACAGATGGAGGCAGGTAATCTGTCCCAAGGGACTGTACTGGATGTAGAACAGGATGGTTTAGTGAATCTGAATACGGCAGATGCGGAGTTACTTATGACCTTACCAGGAATTGGAGAAGCCAAAGCTGAAAGCATATTAAGTTACCGGGCAGAACATAATGGATTTCAAAAAATAGAAGAACTAATGGAAATTGAAGGTATCAAGGAAGGCGTGTTTAACAAGATAAAAGATTTGATTACGATTTAGTAACGAGGTGAAGGATTTGGAGAAGAAAGTGCTGGTAGTTGACGATGAGAAGCTTATAGTAAAGGGAATCCGCTTTAGCTTAGAACAAGATGACATGGAGGTTGATTGTGCTTATGATGGAGAGGAAGCACTGGAGGCAGTAAAAAAGAAGGAATATGACGTGGTTCTGCTGGATGTCATGCTTCCTAAAATGAATGGATTTGAGGTTTGCCAGCAAATCCGTGAATTTTCTAATATTCCAATTATCATGCTGACTGCAAAGGGTGATGATATGGATAAAATATTAGGATTAGAATATGGTGCAGATGATTATATTACAAAGCCTTTTAATATTCTGGAGGTAAAGGCAAGAATTAAGGCAATTATCAGAAGAAGCGGAACTGTGAAAACAGAGAGAGAGGATTCTTCCAAAATAGTCAGCTTTAAAGAGTTGAAGGTAGATTGTGAAAGCCGCAGAGTTTATATCTCCAGCAAAGAGGTAAACCTAACAGCAAAAGAGTTTGATTTACTGGAATTGCTGATTTTCAATCCAAATAAGGTTTACAGCAGAGAAAGCCTGTTAAATACAGTGTGGGGATATGATTATCCTGGTGATGTAAGGACAGTTGATGTTCATATAAGACGTCTGCGAGAGAAAATAGAAGAAAATCCAAGTGATCCTCTTTATATACATACAAAGTGGGGAGTTGGCTACTTTTTTCAGAATTAGTTTTATATTGAAGAAGTTCTCCGGAACTTCTTTTTTCCAGTGGAAATGAAGGCGGTGAGTACAATTTTTAAGAAACTTAAGCAGCGTTTTGTAATTTTACAGAGTATGCGCCTGCAATTACTGGTGGTTTGTATATTTTTAGGGACTTTGCCAATGCTTGTTTTCTCCAGACTGATTATTTCATCTTATGAAACCCAGGCAATGAAGCAGAGAGTAACCGAATTGTCCCAGCATGGCAATATGATAGCTAACTTACTGGTTTCTTCTAATTATATTATAAATGCAGAGCAGTCGGATTTTACAAGTGTTATTAGTGAAATTGAGCAGGTGGCGGAAATTTATAACGGCAGGATTCTGATTGTAGACAGCAATCTACATGTAATGAAGGATACTTTTGGTGTGGAAGAGACAAAGACGCTGATTTCAGAAGAAGCTATAAAAGGTTTAAGGGGAACGGAGAGTCAGTACATCGACAATAAAAATCACTATATTGAGCTTACCATTCCCGTTATGAATTCTACAACAAAAGAGAAGCTTGGTGCCATTATTATGAGCTTTTCAATTAAAAACATTCATGAAATTTATGTAAATATGAATCAAAAAGCAACTACCTTTTTAGTGGTACTGGGAATTGTAGTGATTATGTTTGCAGCGTTTTACTCGGCTTTTCTAGTGAAACCATTGAAACAGGTGACAGCGTCTATAGATAGGTGGACCAATGGATATATGGAGGAAAAGGTTTCTATTAAAGGCTTTCTGGAAATGGAAAATATTTCGGCGTCCTTTAACCATATGCTGAACCGCCTTCAGAAGCTGGAGGATTCCAGGCAGGAGTTTGTTTCGAATGTATCCCATGAATTAAAGACACCGATTACATCCATTAAGGTTCTGGCAGATTCTCTTTTGTCTCAGGAGGATGTTCCTGGTGAACTTTACAAAGAATTTCTTGTGGACATTACAGAAGAAATTGAACGGGAAAATAAAATTATTAATGATTTGCTGTCACTTGTTAAAATGGATAAAAAGTCTGGTGAGATGAACATTTCCAGTGTAAATATTAATGGCCTGGTGGAACAAATTTTGAAAAGACTCCAGCCTATTGCTGATAAGAGAAATATTGAGCTGGTATTTGAGACTTTCCGTCCTGTAATTGCAGAGGTGGATGAAGTAAAAATTTCACTGGCAATTAATAATTTAATTGAAAATGCAATCAAATATAATTATGAGGATGGCTGGGTTCATGTTACTTTAAATGCAGATCATAAGTTTTTTTACTTAAAGGTTGCAGATTCTGGAGTTGGCATTCCAGAGGATGCACAAGACAGTATTTTTGAACGTTTTTATCGTGTGGACAAGGCCCGTTCCAGAGAGACCGGCGGTACAGGTCTTGGATTGTCTATTACCCGAAATGCAGTTCTTATGCATAGAGGAGCAATTAAGGTATATAGTAAGGAACAAGAAGGCACTACCTTTACAGTGCGGATTCCACTTACTTATATTGCTTAAGGAGGTTGGCTGGCAGATGAAAAAGAAAGTTTTATTTGGGTGCTGGAGCATCCTGTTTATCCTGTGCCTTACTTCCTGTCAAAAGAAAGAACAGACCACTCCTAACAGTTTGGCTACACAGGTGTTTTATGTAAATAGTGATGATACAAAGGTGGTAGGAGAAGGTTATGAAGTGAAAGCTGTTGAAGTTGAGGAACAAATATGGGAATACTTGGAGGCGATGGAACGTGAACCAGAATCCATTAAGCTGAAAGTGGCAAAACCAGAAACGATAAAGGTTCTGGATATAGAATTAAAAGATAATGGGCAGTTAACACTTTATTTTGATGCTAATTATTTCAGTTTGACTGGAGTGAAGGAAATACTATGCAGAGCTGCTATTATCAAAACTCTTTGTCAGATTGAAAAAGTAGAATATGTGGAATTTTATGTAGGCGGCGAACCACTTATGGAAACTCATGAGAAGCCAGTGGGTTTCCAAAAAGCAGATGACTTTGTAGACAATACGGGAGGAGAAACAGATTTCTATCAGACCGTGACAATGACGTTGTTTTTTGCAAATCAGAAGGGAAATGCACTAAAGGAAATTCATGTGAAGGCTCAGTTTGATGGAACAATTACACTGGAGCAGCTGATTTTGCAAAATCTGATTGATGGACCAGATGAAATCGGTGGAGTAGAGGAAGATAGTATCTATCCTACGATTCCAAGTGGAACATCCTATTTAAAAACCGTAATTAAAGATGGCATCTGTTATGTGGATTTAAATGAAAATTTTCTAAATGAGCTTCCAGATATTGATCCAGAAGTAATCATTTATTCTATTGTAAATTCACTGGTGGAAATGTCAACAGTGGATAAGGTACAGTTTACCATTGGTGGGGAAACGGTGAAAAGCTATAAGGGGATTGGGTTCGACGCGCCATTTGAGCGTAATCTGGATCTTGTGAAAAATAAATCATAATAATTTAGTAAAAGTGTCACTGGCATTGCTTTTATTCATAAATATTGCCAGTGGCAGGACTACAGAAAAGAGGGATGCTTTTGGTCAGACGGCCTCTGATTTATATATTTGGTACCTATGTCTTGGGTATTTTTGTGTTCTATCACTTCAAAAATGATTATTCAAAATTAATTGTTACCATTCTTTTTCTTCTATTTATATTTAGTATTCTAGTGCTTGAAAAATTCAAATATAATCAATCTAGATGTTTCAATTTTTCTTTTGTTCTATTACTTTCAATTATAGCTTTTTATTTTTTCGGTATGTATCGTACAGAGGCAAGGTTTCCAGGAAATATTTTAAAGCTGGAGGGCAGAGAAACCAAGTATGTATCAGTAAAAGGTATTGCTGCCAAGGTGACTGCAAAAACAGCCTATCAGGAAATACTGCTACAGGATGTGTGTGGAAGCGGCATTTATTTTAGTGATATGATTGTGCGGGACAAGTCCTTTTGTGAAATTGCACCTGGAAATGAAATTGTTGTCTCGGGAACGGTATCGTGTTTTCAACCCCCGAATAATGCCGGTCAGTTCAATGAGAAAGAGTATTATTTGGGTATAAATATTCTGTACCAGCTGTCAGCAAAAAAAATAATGGTTACGAGTAACAGTCAGACAATAGAAAATAAATTTTTATTTCCATTGAAAACTAAGCTGAAAAATAGTTACTATAACGTTTTGCCAGAAGGGGATGCTGCAATGATTACAGCAATGGTACTGGGGGAAAAAGGGGAAATGAATGCTGAAATTAAGGAATTATATCAAAAGGCAGGTATTGCACATATTTTGGCAATCTCGGGTCTACATATTTCTGTTTTGTGTCTGTTTTTCTTCCAGCTTCTGAAAAAAGCAGGGCTGCATCATTTTTATGCCAGCGGGGCGTGTATTCTTTTAGTGTATTTGTACGGAATACTGACAGGCTTTGGGGTGTCTGTAATTCGGTCGGTAATTATGATGATAGCGATGATGGTAGGGGGCATAATAGGGAGGACCTATGATTCCAAATCAGCAGCAGCTTTAAGTGGACTGCTTATCTTACTGGATAAACCACTCCAGCTTTTTCAATGTGGTTTTTTGTTATCTTATACAGCACTTCTGGGTATTCTATATATTTATCCTGTCTTATCGGAACTGTTTGAGGAACTGGTTAAGGAACAGCTTCGGAAAAGGAAGGAAACAGGGATTGCAGAAGGAGGAGGCCTGCAAAAATGTCTTTGGAACTTTTGCCATTGGATTGCTTTGGGAGTTTTAATGGGGTTCTCCATTCAAATGGCAACTCTGCCAGTGATTCTGTGGTTCTTTTATGAATTTCCACCCTTTAGTCCTTTTCTGAATTTACTGGTTCTTCCATTCACAACAGTATTAATTCTGTTAGCCTTTCTGGCAGGAATTTTGGGGCTGTTCTGGTTGCCAGCAGGAACATTTTTTGCAGGTAGTATTCATGCTATCCTTTCTTTTTATGAACTGCTATGCCAGCTGTCCCGAAAAATACCATACAGCACAATCATTATAGGAAGACCAGACGGCATTTTGATTGTCCTATACTATGGAACAATTTTGCTTTTTCTGCTTGGTACCAGCAGAAAACTTATGAAATTTTTGAAAAGCACAGCTTTGGAAAAATGGTACAGGCGCCAGTACGGAATCTGTTTTCTTCTGCTATTAGGTATTATTTTTGTAAAAATCCCAAAGGAAGACCTGTCAGTAACTTTCTTAGATGTTGGGCAGGGGGATTGTATTTGTATTGAAAACAGGGAGGGAGAGGCTATTTTGGTAGACGGAGGAAGTACCAGTGTGCAAAAGGTTGGGGCATATCGTATGCTGCCATTTCTAAAGTGGAATGGAATTTCTCGTATTGCTTATTGTATGGTGAGTCACATGGATACGGATCACATAGGCGGTGTACGTGAAATATTGGAAGAATCCATTGAAAATCCCAATGGGACAGTCCGCATTGAAAATTTAGTTATGCCAGATACGAATTTGCGGGATGAGGTGTTTTATGAACTGGTGAACCTGGCGGAGCAAGCAGGTACAAAGGTGATTTATATGGGAAGGGGAAGTACGCTTTCTATCGGTAATTTGAAACTGGAATGTCTGCATCCTTACTTTTCTTTTCCCGCGCAAAGCAGCAATGCCTATTCTATGGTGCTTAGTCTTCGATATAATGGTTTTTCCCTGCTTCTGACAGGTGATTTGGAAGAGCAGGGGGAACAGGTGCTGCTGGATTCTGGAATTCTTTCTTCCTATGATGTACTGAAGATAGCACATCATGGTTCTAAATTTTCTACGTCGGAAGCTTTTTTGAAACAGATTCATCCATCCTGCGCCGTAATTTCCTGCGGTGAGAAAAACTCTTATGGTCATCCCCACAAGGAATTATTGAACCGCTTGGAGCAGGAAAGGATAAAAACATATCTTACTATGCAGTCAGGGGCAGTAGCAATTGGGATAAAGAAACAGAAGGTTTACATCAGTACCCAGTAAGGATAAATTGTACTATTCTGTATTTTTATAGTAAAATTATTTATTGTCATTTTTTTGCGCTTATGATATAATTCTATGTCAAAGATGTAAATGTTAATAAAATGGGAAGGGGTGTGCAATTTTGTACTTTTTCTTCTCATTTAAAGTTTTAACCTACATAAGATAAAAACAGATATTAAATTGCCTGTCGGAACAGAAGATGCAAAATGGTATATTGGGGGTTCGTTGAGAGCCAGCAATATCAGTGTGAAAGAAAACAGAATTCAAGAAAACATGAAAGGGAATATGGTATCTATCGGAATGTAATATCATATAGGAAACGTAATGAGTATGAAAGTAACCCGTACATCTAGTACAACAACTTCTTCTGCAAAAAGTGGAAGCAAGACAAGCAATAGTACTTCAAGCAGTTCAAATAAGAGCAGCAGTAAAACAAGCAGTAGCAAAAGTTCGAGTTCAAGTAAGTGCAGTAGTAAAACAAGTAGTAGTAAAAGTTCGACTGCCACTAAGAGCAGTAGTAAAACGAGCAGTAGTAAAAGTTTGACTTCAACTAAGAGTAGCAGTAAAACAAGTAGTAGCAAAAGTCCAACTTCAACTAAAAGCAACAGCAATACTACAACTTCATCAAAGAGCACGATAAAAGAAAGCAGTAGCAAGCCTATCAGTGCAACAAAAACAAGTAGCAACAAAATGCTAGGCTTATCTGCTGTGAGCAGTGCATCCAAAATGGAAGGTAAGATAGCCAGTAATTCTAATAGTACGAATTCAACTGTACATAGTAATATAAATAGGGTAATCAGTGGAGTCAAATACATAACGGATGCCCCCATAATCTATACGAAACAAGCATTAAAGTCAACGGTCGTCAGCAGTGCAACTGCATTAGCAAAGAATACAACGAAAGATTATATTCCAGGGATGCCGTCTAGTGATTATGAAAAATATAAGAATTCCTTAGAGTCAAAGTTCAATGGAAAGACTCCTGCTATTAATAAGATGCTGGATAATCTAGATAAAGATACCTCTTTGAAATTGTCAGATGATAAAAAGGCATCAATGGTAGTTGCAGGCGAGAAACTTTTAAACAAGGGATATGAGCCTGAATTTGTGGCAGGTGTACTTGGAAATATCATGAATGAGGGAGAGGCGGGAAAATTTGAAAGTTCAAATTACTCGTCCGAGCCACAGAGTAAACCAGATTATTTAGTATACATGGATAACCATTTTAATTATCGAGAGAACTTTTCAGGTCAAAACATAAGTGAAGTCGGGATAAAAGAGACAATTAAATTACAGAAGAAGGTAGAAGCAACCCAATACTATGATGAAGATGGAATACTTTTATACAAAGGAAAATTTGGATTAGGTACATGCCAATTTACTGGTTCAAGAACTACACAATTACTTGACTGTTATGCAGATTACTACAAAAAAACGCAAAACAATCATCCATCGAAGGAGGATTGTATTAGAATTGAAGTGGACTTTATGATAGGAGAAATAGATGGAAGTTACAACAAAGTGGTTTATCAAGCATGGAAAAAAGGAAGTAAAACTGCAAGCAGTGCAGGTGAAATATTTTGCAAGCAATATGAAAGACCAGAAGATATGGAAAATCAATCAAAAGAAAGAGGAGATAATGCTACAAAAATATATGATATAATGAAGAAGTAGGTGAAACAAGTGAAGAGAGTGAAATTAATTTACATGATCCTGATTGTAGTCGCATTACTACTGTCATCATGTGGAATCAAAGAAAATGTTGCAAGCGAAGAAAAGATATTAAACACTCCATATCCAACTGAAGATAACAATTTAGTTACTGTAGAGCCAGAAAAAGAGTTGGATGATTCAAACAACAAAGATGATATAGAAGTGAGCACAGCACCAGATGAGGAGGTTAAAGAAAGTGCTGATCCTTATGTGGGAGTATATAACGATCCAAGTATTGATGAGCCTTGCCTTAAAATAGAGAAGGATAAGGATGGTGTATATTTGATAAAAATTGGTCTTCATAGAGTAACGACATTGGACCAATGCAAAGGAGTCGTGAAAGACAATAAATTGGAATTTAGTACAAATGAAATATTTGATGATGAGTTAAAAGGTAAAATAACATTAGACGGAGACATTGCAAAAGTGGTGTTTTTTGGTGATGAATGGCTAGATTTCGCAGGATACAATGTTATCAAATTTGAGAAGATATCTGATGTACCTTACGACATTTCATAATGATAAGGACAACTTTTCTTAGCTAATATCTCTGAGCAAGTTATGAATGAATGAGCTATGGAGCAAAAAAATGAAGATGGTTCTTATAAAAATGATTTAAGAGAAGAAGCAATATCTTTTAGACCAGGGGGGGTTATTTGGTATCCCCCCTAACTCAAAGGGGGTAAAGGGGGATAGCCGTAGGGGGTATTTCAATTTACCCCCATTGTTTTTGCTAATTAGTAATAAGAAAGTATGTTTAGACGGGTCTACATATTTCTGTTTTGTGTCTGTTTTTCTTCCAGCTTCTGAAAAAAGCAGGGCTGCATCATTTTTATGCCAGCGGGGCGTGTATTCTTTTAGTGTATTTGTACGGAATACTGACAGGCTTTGGGGTGATGTTGTATAATAAAAATTGCCACCCTATTCTCAAGGATTTTGATATATAATAAATACAAGAAGAGGAGAATTGAGATGGCAGAAAAACGAATTACAAAATCATATGATCAAGAATTTAAAGCACAAGCAGTAAAACTTGCACAGGAAATAGGCGGGCATAAAGCCGCTGCAGAACTTGGGCTTCCAACAGGTACTATTTATACATGGATAAAAGCATTTAAGGAGGGACGCTTAGAGGCAAAAGAGGCTGTTCATACGCCAAATAATGCATTATCTCTTAATGAAGAGTTAATTGAGCTCAGAAAACGCGTTAGA
>NZ_FOYZ01000014.1:2266-96290 GCF_900112775.1 Anaeromicropila populeti | reverse complement strand
ACTGGCGTTGGCGTTACTACTGGCGTTGGCGTAGCTAATGTTACCTTTTCCAATGTCCATTTCTGGTTAGCACTGCCTGTATACTGGTAAAGCTGAACATTTCCACCTGAACCAGTACTGCTGGATGCTATCTCAATTCCACTGACATCCCCTGCAAGTTTCGATAAAATACCATATGTTCCATCGGAATTTTTCACAAACTTAAACATCTGATTTGAAGAACCTTTATCTGTATAAATCAAAACGTTGGTTCCATCTGCTGTTTTCATTCCAGCAATATCTAATACATAGGTGTTTCCATCTCCTACCTGGGAATACAATTTGTAGTAGCCATCTCCTGTGCTGACAACCTTCCAGGTATTATAAGATGCTGCACTGGAAGCTCCCCACTGCTGTACATTTGTACTATTAGCTGCTGTTCCGCCAGCAACATCCATATAGAGTCCGCTGTTTACATTTTTAATCATGTAAAGCCCTTCTTCTACCGTTGCAGCAGATGGAGTTGGTGTTACTACAGTTCCAACTGTCTTCTCTTTATATGTTCCCACTGTATACATAGATGGTTTTACAGGTGTAGACATACCTGTTCCAATATAATAACTTGCATGAGGTGGCTGGTTGTATGCTACATTTTGCCAAGCAATTGCTTCACGATATTGACGGTCGTGCATTAATGTATATAATTTATTTGTCGTTACTGCTGTTGTTGTGTAAATTCTTAATGCAGTATCACTGGAAGTAGGCCAAATAACCTCTTCTCTCCAGTCCCCCAAAATATCTCCAGATAGTGAAGGAGTTGCTTTTGTTGTGTTATTAGAATGTATTCCTGTATCCTGTAAAACAATATCTACTTTTTTTGTGCTGGAATTCCATTTACGTATGGAGTTTCCATCTAAACCTTCCTGCAATAAGTCAGCATCCCATAACATGGAGAAATTTTCTCCAAGACTTTTTAGGTTGTTCGTAATGGTGCTGCCAGAACTATTGTATGCGTAATCGGCAAGACAGACATAAGGAGCAAATTCAGCTGCTGCATTGATAATCAGACCACGTCCAATGTCAGCGCTTCTTTTATAACTCCATAAGGTCTTTCCTGTTTTTGCATCTCGCATTTGAACACTTTCTACAGAAGAAGATTTTGATTCATGTACCATGAAAATTTCCTGCCCTGCATGATTTGGGTCAAAATCTCCACAGTGAAGTGCATCTCCATGTCCTTGTCCTGTAGAGTACAGTCCTTTACCAGTGTGATCAATTACAGCAGAGCCATATACAATTTCATCATATCCATCGTTGTCTACATCTGCAATAGAAAGACTGTGGGCACCCTGGGCGCGATAGGATGAGTTGTTAGAACCATCTGCTGTAAACGTCCATTGCTTGGTTAAGGAACCACTTTTAAACTGGTAAGCAACAATACAGGATTTTGCATAGTAACCTCTGCAAATAATTAGGCTTGGTGTTTTTCCATCCAGGTATGCAACGCCAGATAAGAAACGATCAACACGGTTACCATAGCTGTCTCCCCAGTCACTTACACTTCCTCTTGCTGGTTCATATGTAATGGTTTTTAAATTTTTTCCAGTAGCTCCTTCAAATATAGTTAAATATTCTGGTCCGCTTAATATATATCCCTTTGAATTACGGTAATCAGCGCTTGCATTTCCAATCACTGCACCAGTACCATCAATTGTACCATCTGCCGTTTTCAATGCAACCTCTGCTTTACCATCTCCATTTAAATCATAAGCAATCATCTGGGTATAATGAGCACCTGCTCTAATATTTTTCCCCAGATCAATACGCCATTTCATCGTGCCGTCTAGCTCATAGCAATCTATGTACACATTAGAAGTATATCCACTTTGAGAATTATCTTTTGAATTAGAAGGATCCCATTTTAAAATGATTTCATATTTTCCATCACCATCTACATCGGCTACAGTGGCATCATTCGCAGAATAAGTTACCGTTGCACCACTTAACGTTGTATTGGCTGGTTTACTGATTGGCACATCCAAATAGGACTTTGACCAAGGAGTAATTGTATCCGATTGTGTTACTTCAGCATTGTTTATTACAGTACGAACATAATAAGATGCACTGGTTGTCCCACTTGCATCAAAATAATTGGTAGAATTGGTAATTGGTCCGGCAATTTTTATTCCGTTCCGATAAACATTAAAGCTGGTAGTATAGTCTTCTGTTCCAAGTAATCTCCAAGAAAGAAAAATACCTCCATTTGAATTAACACCAACTAAGCCTCTGTCCAGCGCTTCCATCTGATATTGGCTGGCTGCCTGGACTTTTTCAACCCCATTTTGGGGAATACATGGAACCAGCAGGCTTCCAATTACCGCAACAGCACAAGCGCATTTAAATTTCTTTAATAAATTTCTTTTCTTCATACATTCAACCCTTTCTACTTATAAAATTACACATTTTACACTTAGTTTTCTTTACATACCCATAATTTCCTGTTACCTTAACCTCCTTCCTTTTTGGAAGCTATTATCATTTCAATAAATAAATGCTCCCAATTTAATTTTATCATGTTTTAATAAATAATAAAGTATTTTTATATAATATGTACTATTTTCCGTACTAAATAGTGCATTTGCCCTATTTAATATGGAAAATTTATGAGTATTAATTTTTTATTATCCTCCCAAAGTAACATCCTGCTTATCATACCACCTAATTGCTTCTTCCAAATGTTCTGTTTTAAAATCAGGCCATAATTCCTTTACTACATAAATATCAGAATAAACCGATTGTATAGGAAGAAAGCCAGAAAGCCTGTTCATGTTCCCCCAGCGGATAATTAAATCAATTCTGGATATATCGGATGAATATAGAGAAGACCTTATGCTTTTATTCGCTTCCTCACTTTTTTTTGACAAATCCCATTCCCAGCCGTAATTTACAAGGATGTTTACCTTTGTGCCTCCACCATTAAAATTTGTTCGTTTTGTAAAATCCAGTAATTCTTCTGGAAAACACTTTGATTTTGTATTCCCTAAAATCAGGAGTGAAACCTTTTCCTTCATCATCAATTTTGCTGCTTCCACACATGCCTGCTTGAACGCAGTAAGTTGTTCCTTAGGTCGTTTGCAATTATCTACTGTAAATCCATAAAAAGTAAGTTCTTCAATTCCATATGCCTGAGCCTGTTGTAATACCTTTACGCCTGGAGTTAAACCATGATCATATCCTTGTTCTTTCTTCAGTCCATTTCCTTTTGCCCATCTGCGATTTCCATCTGGAATAATTCCGACATGTTTTGGAATTCTCATTTGAATAACCTCTCTTTCCTTACTTCCAAATAAATATTCTACTCCCAAGTATTACAAATTCCTCATATTTTATTCATGAAAGTAAAAAACTGATAGCAACAGAATCATCCTCTGCTCCTATCAGTTCATTTTCATTCACTACCACTTTTTCACACTTCATTGCCATAAGCCGGAAGCTTCTCGCTTCGTGCAAATTAAAACTTTTGCTCTGTTATTATTTTTTCAAGTTCTGCTATTTCATCCATTGACAGATCTTGATATTTCAAAAAATCTAAAATAAAGTTATGTAACGAGCCATTAAACAATTTACCTAGTAAGAACTTTGTTTCCATATTTTGAACTGTACGTTTTGAAATCGCTGCTTTACATATAAAACCCGGATCTTCTCGTATAATTACTCCTTTTTCGATCAAACGTTTGATTACTGTATAGGTTGTATTTTTTTCCCAACCAATATATTCTTTAATAATTTTAGAAATATCCTTCGCAGCTAACACTTTGTTTGACCACAACAGCTCCATTATATTTAATTCACCTTCATGTAACCTCAATTCCTTCATCACTTCACCCCATATATTATTTATAAGCATGTATTCTATTAGTGTAGTACAATATATTATGGCAAATCTACGTCGGTAGTAAATATGTATATGCCTATTCTACTTGATTAGAATATCCTTGTCAACTAAAAGGGACATGCACTTTGCCGCAAGAAACTTCCCTACAATTGACAAAGCACGTATTCCAGTTTTATCTGTTCCTGAAATACGTGCTTTTTATCGCTAATGATTGCTCCATTTTGAAATTAATTCTTTAAAATACGTCGGCAGTTCCGATTCAAATTCCATATATGTTCCTGTCCTGGGATGAATAAATCCTAACGTTTTAGCATGAAGAACTTGTCCCTCCAGGTTGATACTTGTACGCTTTGGCCCGTATATATCATCTCCTAACAGGGGGTGACGAATACTTGCCATATGAACTCTTATTTGATGTGTTCTTCCAGTCTCCAGCTTACAAGATATATAAGAATAATTTTGTTTCAGATTTTCTATTACATGATAATGTGTAACGGCATGCTTGCCATTTTTATAATTGACTGCCATTTTTTTTCGTTCCACTGGATGTCTGCCTATTGGTGCATCTACAATTCCATTTTCTTCTGAAAAATGATTATATACGATGGCATGATAAATTCTTGTAATAGAATGTTCCTTTAACTGTTCTGATATGCTATTATGCGCTTTGTCATTTTTACATGCAACAATTACACCCGTTGTATCTCTGTCTATACGGTGAACAATTCCAGGCCGCATTACCCCATTAATACCTGAAAGCTGTCCCTTACAGTGATAAAGAAGTGCATTTACCAACGTGCCTGAATAATGTCCAGCAGCAGGATGAACGACCATTCCTTTTTCCTTGTTAATAACAATTAAATCTTCATCTTCATATAAAATATTTAAGGGAATATCTTCGGGCTTAATATCCAGTTCAGCTGGTTCTGGAATACAAATAACAACCAATTCATTTTCCTTCACCTTATAGTTGGATTTTACTTCTTTGTCCAGGATTCGGACATTTCCTTCTTTCACCAGTTTTTGAACATATGACCTGGTCAAATCTGGCTCATGCATGGAAACAAACCGATCAATCCTCATATTGCTGCATTCTTCTACTACTTCTATTTCAATTCGTTCTTGATTCATGTATACTCCAAATTATAATTTATTTTTTTCCTTACTAGCTTTCCATGATAATTCTTCATCCTTATAAAAAAACAGAATGAGAAATGCCAAAATGAACAGTGATACTGTAACATAACAATCCGCAACATTGAAGATGGGAAAATTAATTAATTTAAAATATAAAAAATCAATTACATATTGATTGCTAAGTCGGTCAATACTATTTCCAATTGCTCCTGCCCAAATAAAAACAATAATAATGCGCATTGGATTCATTCTCTTATCGTTGGGAAGCTTAATAAAATAAAATAACAGCCCAACAGAAATAATCGTAGTCATTATAGTCAAAAAAGTAAATTGATTTTGAAAAATACCAAAAGCAGCACCTTGATTTTCTAGGTAGTTTAGTTCAAAAACATTTTTTAAGATCTCAATCGGCTCTTTTCCTTTCAGATGAGTTGCAGCCCAGTATTTAGTCAATTGATCGATTAGCACAAGTAAAGTAACGCCAAGTATGGCTTTTATATATTTCATTTTATAATCTCCTATGATAAAATATCCTGTACTGCTATCGCATTAAATATTCTAGAGCCTCTATCATATCCTGCTCTGTAACAGAACGATCTAGCACAGCCTCTCCGATTTGCTTTAGTAAAACGAATTGAATAGTTCCAGCATCCATTTTTTTGTCATTCTTTGTTGCTAGCACAACTTCATCCTTTGAAATCTCGTTTAACTGGATAGGCAGTTGAAGCTGATCCAATAAATCCTTAAGAATATCTAACTCTTTTTCTTCTATAAACCCCCTCTTTACAGATAAATAAGTTGCAGCTATCATACCAAGTGCAACGCATTCACCGTGCAATATGGAAAATTTTGACCACTTTTCAATTGCGTGTCCAAGTGTATGTCCAAAGTTAAGATAAGCACGAATATTTAATTCGTGTGGATCTTCTTCCACGATTTCCTGCTTAAAAGTACAGGATTTATAAACGATTTCCCGCAGTGCAGAAGGCTCTTTTTGTTGTAGTGTTTCCACATGATTTATAAGCCAATGATAGAATTCAAGACTTTGTATCATGCCATATTTCACAACTTCACCTAGACCATTAAAATAATGCTCTTTCGTCAACGTATTCAACACCGACAAATTAATATATACTGCCTTGGGCTGATGGAACGCTCCAATCATATTTTTATATTCTAGGAAGTCTACACCAGTTTTTCCGCCAACACTACTGTCCACCATCGCTAACAAAGAAGTTGGCATCTGAACAAAACGGATTCCACGCAAAAATGTAGCAGCTGTATAGCCAGTTAAATCTCCAACTACACCTCCGCCCAGTGCTATCAGCATATCCTTTCGATCAAAATGTTCTTTAATCAGAAATTCATATAATCGCTGCACTGTATTTAGATTCTTGCTTTCCTCACCTGCTGGCATAGTATAATGAACAACTTTTCCAGCAACACCTTGTAGCAGTTTCTTCACTTCCTGTAAATAAAATTTTTCAACATTGCTGTCTGTAACAATACATATTTTATATTCTTTCATATGAAATGGTTCAAAAATAGAAACCAACTGTTCATAACTATCCTCTATCCATATTTCATATATTGGTAAATTGTTTTCTTTTACCGTAATTCTATTGTTCATATCTTGTCTATTCTCCCTATTGTATTTTAATCCATATTTAAAAATTCAAAATCCTGCTCAGCTGTATTCTTTGAATTGTCCGTCTGCTTTTGCTTTGAATTTTCTTCAATCGATTGAAACAGTTTCATCAGCATTTCTCTTTCTTCCTCTTCTTGCGTTTTATCTTCTTGTGTTTTATCTTGTTGCGTTTTATCTTGTTGGATAGTATCCTGTTGCATTATCTCTTGTTCCATTTCTTCTGGTTCTTTGGTTTCTTCTTTCTCAGATAACACATCATTTTTAATAACAAAAGAAGGTTCTAAATCAAAAGAGGATACTTTCACGGAAAAACTTTCACTTTCTAAAAGTTCCATTTGAGCCATTGTTATTTGCTTAATCTGTGCCTTACATTGGTCAAAATTTTGTATTAACGCGATAATCTGATTCTGAATCCGATTCAGTTCATGCTTTGCATCAGCAAGAATGGTATTGGCTTTCAGATATGCTTCTTTCTCAATTGCTTCTGCTTGTCTGACTGCCGCCTCTTTTATTTCAGTAGAAGTTTTTTCTGCCAAAACTAGTGCTTTTTGCAATGTTTTTTCAATATTCTTGTAATACTGCACGCCATCACTTAACGTATTCAGCTTGTCCTTTAGCTCCCTGTTTTCTTTATACAGAGCTTCATAATCATGGTGAACTGTATTTAAAAAAGCATCTACTTCCTTCTTGCTATAACCCCTCCCGGACTTAAATGACACATTTTCAATTTCAATAGGTGTTAACATATAATTCCTCCTAAATGTACTTGTCAATTGTAATACTATAACGTCCTTTTTTCGTCTGATGCATCACTTCGCGAAAAATAAATTTTCCATGACCACGGACGGATACAATGTCCTGTTCTTTAATTGGATAGCTGTTCGATTCCATTAGTTTACCATTTACAAAGACCTTTCCTCCTGAAATCAAACCACTGAGACTACTGCGGGAAGTTTGAAATGCAACCCCCAACACAGCATCCAGACGAATGGACGATACCGTTCCTTTTATAGTTTTATAGGAAGGAGTGAAATCTTCCAGCTCACTCTCCACCATTGTACATTTCACATTTGTATGTTTCACTTTCGTAAGATAATCTAAAATGAACTCTTTTATTCCTGAGTGACAAAATACGTATGCCACAGAATTTTTTACGATAATATCTCCAATTTTAATCCGTTCTATACCCAGATTTAAAATAGCTCCCAAGTAATCACGATGAGTTAACTGATCTGCAAATTTCTCATTGACAGCCTCAATTTTTATTACAGCTAGTATACCAGTAAAAGAATTATAGGAACTGTAATCCCATTCATCGGCATAAAAAATAACTATTTTTCTCTCCGCACTTTCGTAACCTCCGTAAAGCTGATAAGAAACCGGTGCTAAATCCCTGGAAGTTCTATAAAATATATTTTGCTCGTTCAAATTTAAAAACCATGAATAAGTAATGGTATTTCTGCGGAAACTCAAATTAGACAGTTCAATTAGCCGATTACAGAGTAATTTTTCGTCTTTATCCGTTGTCATTCTCTATCCTGCCTTTTACAATAAAATATATGAATACACAAAATAGAGAGTACTAAGCACGCACTCTCTGATCTGTGAGCAAAGTGGCTGTAAAAACTAAAATTCTTTATTAAGCGTTGGTACAGTTAATCCATCTACTGGTACCAAATCTAAATAGTCACCTGAAATATCAATATTGTCTGGTGAAAAAATAAAAATATACCGTGATATCTGGTGAAGCTTTCCGCTAATTGCATAAACAGCACCTGATATAAAATCCATTATTCTCTGTGCTACATCAGGATCAAACCCTTCCAGGTTAACGACAACTGCCCTTCCAGACAAAAGCATATCACAGATATCCTGAGAATCCTCAAAAGTTGTGGGTTTCATAATACATACTTCCAACCCTTTTGTAGTAGTCCTAATTGGAACAATTTTATTATTAGATGTTCTCTCTGTTCGTACTTTTTCACGACGAGATTCTTGAAAATCTGGTACCTCAACGTCTTTACTGTTTGCTTTCTTTGTACTTTTCCTGTCCGTTGCACTATCCATCTTCTGAGCACGTTCCACTTCCCTAGCCCGGAATCTCTCTTGGCGTGCTAATTCCTTCTCATCCATTTCATCCAGATAATCTTCGTATTCTTCATCTTCATCGCCCAGTTTTAAATATCCAAGAAAATTCTTAATAATATTCGCCATCTCCTAATCAAACTCCTATATTATAATTTCGTTCACCGAATATACCTGTTCCAACGCGAACCATGGTTGCGCCTTCTTCAATTGCAACATCAAAATCGCCTGTCATTCCCATTGACAAAATATCCATATTTACATTATCAATGTTTTTACTTTTAATGTCAACCTGTAAATTTCGCAAATTACGAAAATGTATGCGGTTTTCCTCCGCGTTTTCTACAAAAGGAGCTATTGTCATTAATCCTTTGATAGAAACATTTTCTAGCCTTGAAATCTGTTCAATTAAAGTGACAGCTTCTCCGCTGGTAACTCCATATTTTGAATCTTCACCTGCGATGTTCACTTCGATCAGAATGGGACAAATTACATTTTTCTTTTTCGCTTCTTCATCTATCTGTAAAGCAAGACGAATAGAATCAACTGAATGAATTAAACATACCTTGTCTACAATATATTTTACTTTATTTCGCTGTAAATGTCCAATCATATGCCAATTTAATTCTTTTTTAATAATTTCATACTTATCTACTATTTCCTGGACTTTATTTTCACCAAAATCCCGCATTCCACATTCCATAGCTTCTAAAATCATTTCTACAGGTTTTGTCTTACTCACTGAAATTAGTGTAACCTCATCCCGATTTCTTCCAGCTCTTTTACACGCCTCTTGTATTCTTTTTTCAACCTCAATTAAATTTTCACGTACCAATATCACCACAACTCCTTAGCTATTTAATGATTTCATTCTCCTGTGCAGTCGCTGCATCTAACAAAATATGATCATAATTGGATAAACCATAAGGGGTATCTGGAGCAACTATACAGTATTCCTCATTTTCATATATTTTCTCAATTCGCCGGAAAACACAATATCCTTTATTTACATTAAAAACACCCTCTAATGTGCCAGCCTCTGAAATCTGATACCGTTTTTGTGTTTCTGGATTTCTTATCCAGTCACCCATTTTTACAACTGACTTATCTACAAACACATATTTTTCGTCCTCGTAAAAAATATCAACCGGAAGAAACTGAAAAGTAACATCACCGTTCTCACTATAAAGTTCCTTAACAATTCCCTTCTCATTGGAATCACCGCCCTCTGAAAAGTATTCCTTTGGTATTTTTAAAAACTCTTTCTCAAGTATTGAAGAAACAGGTATTTTTAAACCTTCTGCAGAATTTAAGGATAACTCTATTTCCAAAAAACGATCATTCATATAGCGGATTAGATACTTATTTAAAATCAGTTTGGCAAAAAAAGCATCACCCTTAGTATATGTTGAGAAAGCAACCTTTGTCTTCAGATTGTCCTTCATGAAACGTATGTTTACATAAGTAACAGAAGCACCGTCTTGTTTTTGTACCGTTTCCTTTTCTACCAGCTTATTATACTGTTCCTGGGATAAATTCAAAATAATAGACCAGCTTTCATCTGTTATCAGCTTATAAATGGATGTATTACTATCTGTCACATCGTATGTTCTTAATTGCTGTCTCTCATAATCCTGCTCAAATGTCTCACTTGTTACCTGGTCTTCTTTTATATTCTCAAAACCGTCTAGTGAATATGAAATAATACCGCTTTTTTCTGATTTTACCAATTGAAATGCGGCGGAACTACCAGTTTTATTCAAAATTCCATTCACTTGTTCTGATATGTTTGAGTAATTTAATCCTAGTATTGTATTTTCCATATCATACTTAAAATCTCTTACAACGCTATAGTTGCTTTCATCAAAACTACTTTGAAATGATTTTATCTGATTGCGGATTTTACTATTATCGTCTGAAGATATCTCACGTTCCACTTCTGAACTAGCCAGCTTACTATAAATATCTCCTGTTTCATCGATACTATACACGGTAGAATTTTTTGAAATACGTTCTCCATCTCCTACATAATAGCTTATGTAACCAGCTTTCTTAGAAGTAAACACTTCTTCCTCACGAAGTACAATCCCATAGCAGGAATTATCATCTGCAATTTTCTTTTCTACTACTTCATATAAAGTTAATCTCTTATGACTTAAAAAAGAGATTGCAATAATTAATAAGTAAATAAATAAGAAAAGATATACAATTACTCCGATATTAAAGTGAACTGGCTTGCGATACTTCACGACCTTTTTATTTCTGCTACTCAATGAACAACCTCCTCTTATATCATTTACATTATACTTGCTTTTTTTTTATTTTTAAAGACCCTAATTTAAAAATATGTACATAAGAATTTGATTTTGGGATATGCTAAAAGATGAACGAAAGGAGGTTATCATTTGAAAGCATTAGATTACAGTGCAGTCATTTTAGTAATTATTGGCGCAATAAACTGGGGACTCATAGGATTTCTTAACTTTGACCTGGTAAGTACTCTTTTTGGTAATGCAACTGTTTTTTCAAGAGTTGTTTTTGCAATTGTAGGTATTTGTGGTTTATATTCACTTAGCTTTTTAGGACGTCTAAGCCATGAATAATACAATGCTATTCTTATCATTCTGATAAGAATAGCAAACCACAAGAAATAATGAATTATTTCTTGTGGTTATTCTAATAATTGTTATTTTATAAAGAAACTATAAGAGAAGACTGGTATTCTGCTGGAATATTTTCTTTACTTAATGAAATGCTAATCACAAAATGTACGTTGAACTGTTCTGAGATTTTAGTTAGTTTATCTAGAACTTTTCCTATTTTGTTTTCATCTACGCAGGCAACTTTTAAAAAGCTGTCTACATATATCGTTTCCAAGTCATGGTCTTCTGAGATAATTCCACATATAAAACCTGCAAATTCATCGCTATTTTCAATTAAATAATCCTCTACGTTTACTAACCGCACCTTATTACTCAATTCGTACATGTGCTTATTGCTTTTGTCCAAATACACAATATTTCCCTTAACTTCCAATACATCTTCATTTACTTTAGCAAGTAAAATTTTGGTTTTCCCCTTACCTTTTTCACCGGATATTATTTGTATCATATCTATCTCCTCCTTCATGTCTATTTATTACCATTAGTCCATCACGTTGTATTATATGTATAATTACGGTAGTTTTATGAAATAATTATAGTATATATTATACAAAAATACAACCTTTAATTAACGATTAATCATTTTTAATAAATAGCTCATTTGAGAAAATAAAGCATCTCCACTATCTGTCTTCAGAATAAGAGAGATATACTCATGGTTCTTTTTATCCTTACTATATATCACAACACAAGATCCCGCCTTGCTTGTAGTCCCTGTTTTTCCTCCCAGTACAGTAATCCCATCTGGCATTGCTTCTTTTCCATTAAGATAACGATTTGTTGTAGTAAAAGTCTTTTTCACTGCATTTCCATCTGCGTCTGAATAACTGATATCTACAGAACTGTTGTTAATAATTTTAACAAACTCTTCATGCTTTAGACACTCGTTAAAAAACAGATAAATGTCATATGCAGTAGTATAATGATTGTCATCGTGAAGCCCATGTGGATTTACAAAATTAGAATGAACAGCACCTACCTTTTTTGCTTCTTCATTCATCAGCTGAGCAAATGCTTCTACACTGCCAGCTACATGATCTGCAATAGCAGCCCCAGCATCATTACCAGAATACACCAAAAAAGCAGTAAGCAAATCAAGCAGCTTTATTTTATCCCCTTCCAAAAAGCCGCATTTCTTAGCTCCAGCTTCTGTAATATTAGCAGCATCATGACTTACTGTCACCATTTCAGATAAATCACAGTGTTCTAAAACTACTAAAGCAGTTACAATTTTTGTAATACTTGCAGGATAAACCTTTTCGTATACATTGTCTGCAAAAATAGTTTCCTTATCTGTTATATCCACCAACAATGTTGCAATGCCATTTAAATTACCGTCTTTATCCACATCTTCTTTTAATGGAATCAGGCACAAATCTTCTGAAAATAATTCTTCCGAATCCTCTGCAACCTCATTCGTCATAGCATTTCCCTGAAAGGATGCAGCCGAATCATATGGAATATAAAGCTCAACCTGGTCACAGCCAATCAAAAGCAGTGCGCATAACATACTAAAACTAAGAAGTACTTTTTTCACTTCAGTTCTCCTTCCTGCCCTAGCAAACACAATCTTTTATATTATCTCAATTAGGATTTTAAAATTTCTCTCCAGTCCAAATCTCCACGATCCAGCGCTTTAATTAACAATTCAGCTGTTGCAACATTTGTTGCCAGTGGAATATTGTGGGTATCACAAAGCTGAAAAACATTATTAACGTCAGGCTCATGTGATTTTGGTGATAATGGATCACGTAAAAATATTACTAAGTCAATTTGATTATGTTCAATTTGCGCTCCCAATTGTTGCTCTCCACCAAGATGTCCTGCTAAATACTTGTGAATACTCAAGTTAGTCACTTCTTCTACTAGTCTTCCTGTTGTCCCTGTTGCAAAAATATCATGTTTACTTAAAATCCCGCGATACGCAATGCAAAAATTCTGCATTAATTTTTTCTTTGCATCATGTGCAATCAATCCAATATTCATCTCTATTCCCCCTTTGGTCATAAATTACTCATTGAAAATCCATTTCGGGAGCCTTTCCCTGATTGCAAACCAATATTTATAATCATACCAATTCCTATCATACTGCTAAGGGTAGAACTTAACCCTCTGCTTAAAAACGGCAATGGCAGTCCTGTATTTGGCAATATTCTTGTAGCAACACCGATGTTAGCAAATACCTGAAACATAAACATGGAAGCAATCCCTACAGCAATCATCATTCCTTGATAATCCCGTGATTTTTTTGCAATTAATAAACATTTTATAATAATAGTTGCCAATAATAGAATTATTATACAGCTACCAATAAAACCAAGTTCTTCTCCAATTACAGTAAATATGAAATCGCTTTCCCGCACATCAACCCAGATATAATTACGAACGCCAGAATTGTTATCTACTAGTATTTTTCCAAAAAGGCCACCTGAGCCAATTGCCTGAACAGAATGATTCTGTTGATACATTATAGACTGAGCATATTTTTCTGGATTCATAAATCCAAAAATTCTATCATATTGGTAAGAATGTAATAATTTCTGCCAAGGCTGCTGCACATACCAAAACAAACCAACTATTACAGGAATTCCAACTGCAATAATTGGTAACAGTAACTTATAGCTGATACCAGCAGCAAAAAGCATCATTGCAAAAATAAATACCATAACCATACTAGAAGACAAATCAGATTGTACCAATACAAAAGCTGTAGGTATTATCATAATTAGCGTTGATAAAACTATCACGCGAAATTTATCCATTTGCTGGTTAAATTTTTCAAAAAAAACTGCCAACGTCAAAATTAAAATAATTTTACACACCTCTGAAGGCTGAAAATTAAATCCAATTCTAATCCACCTGTACGAATCAGTACCTAGATCAGTTCCTAATGGTGAAAATTTAGTTGCTGCTACCATCATTGTCCCAACAATATAATATAATATTACAAATTTGCAAATAAAATGATAGTCTATTAATGCGACAACTGTTATAATGAACAATCCAAAGACCAGTCCAATTATCTGACCTTTGAAATAGCTGCCTTTAAATTGCTCGTCCGCAGCAAAACGCACTATATAAGCGCTTATAATGCTAAGAGTAATCACTACCATGAGTAACGAAATATTCAACCGTTTCCAGTCGTATTGCTTAAATTGAAACATATAGAATCATCCTTATTTTTTAGGAGTCTTCAGGTCCTTAATAGGTATGTTTGCATATAATGCAGGAACTGTACCATTATTTCCTTCCGATTCCGTTTGTGTAATTTTAATATCTAATCCCTCAGCATCAATTTCTACATATTTAGAAATTACATTAATAATATCGTTTTTAATCTGCTCCATAATTTCAGGAGAACAGTTTGCCCGATCAGATACTAAGACTAATTTTAACCTATCTTTAGCTACGTTTCCAGAAGACTTTTTTTTAAAAAATTCTGCTAATCCCATCTCCTACCTCCTAGTTGTTCTTTTTGAAAATACTTGCAAGTTTCGCTAATAAACCACTCTTTCCACTAAGATCTAGTAAAGGTACTTGTTCACCAATTACCCGGCGGCAAATGTTCATATATGCCTGGCCTGCAAGAGAATCATTTCCAACTAAAGGTTCACCTTGATTTGTAGATACAACAATATTTTCATCATCTGGTACTACACCAATGAGATCCACTGCAAGAATCTCAACCACATCATCACTGGACATCATATCGCCACGCTTTACCATATCACTACGTAAACGATTCACAATAAGATGTGTACTCTTGATTTCATTTGCTTCTAAGAGACCAATAATACGATCTGCATCACGAACGGCAGAAACTTCTGGCGTCGTCACAACTAAAGCACTATCCGCACCAGCAATGGCGTTCTTAAAGCCTTGCTCAATTCCAGCCGGACAATCCATTAGTATGTAGTCGAATTCCTCACGCAATTCATCTGCGAGCTTTTTCATCTGTTCCGGATTAACCGCCGTTTTATCTCTTGTCTGAGCAGACGGCAGTAAATACAGATTTGGATATCTCTTATCCTTAATAAGAGCCTGCTTAATTCTACAATTACCTTCCACCACATCAACTAAGTTATAGACAATGCGATTTTCTAATCCCATAACCACATCAAGATTTCGTAGTCCTATATCAGTGTCAATCAACACTACTTTTTTCCCTAATTTAGCTAATCCAGTTCCAACGTTTGCTGTAGTAGTCGTTTTTCCAACGCCACCTTTTCCTGAAGTTATTACGATTACTTCTCCCATTACAATTCCTCCATATTACATTACTTAATAAATTAGTTCAATGGAATTAAGAATTCCATTGAATTTTACAAATGAATATCATTAATAACATCCTTACTTAATGGCTCAATATAGATGTTACCATCTTCCACAAAAGCTATTTTCGTTTCCTTTTGAACTTTTTTCTCCTTTTTATCTGGTGAACGTGCAATTAAATCTCCTATCCGTATTTGGACAGGATCCATTTCAAGTGCAACCACAAAAGCTTTCGTATTACCAGCTGCACCAGCAAATACATTTCCCTTCAGTGCACCTAAAATAATGATATTTCCTTTTGAAACAACCTTTGCACCATTATTCACATCTCCAATAACAATAATGCTTGTCTCAACTTCCAGTACTTGTCCAGAGCGAAGATTCCCCTTATAGAACTGCCCAGTGTTGGAACTAAGTTCCATAAGCTTTTCGTTTAATGTTTTTTCAAATAAGTGTTCTTTTCTCTCGTCTGTATCAACAATACAAACGATATTCAAATCAGAATTATCATTTATAATATTCAAAAGAACTCTCTGTTCATCATTTGACAGGACGCGCCCTTCAAAGCTAAGTGCCATTGTAGCATCTCCTAAAAACTTTGCTGATTGTTGAAACTTAACAGCCACATGCTCCGCCAATTCACCAAAATCCATTTCACTATCTAGTACTACGATAATCCCTGATTTTGTGCCCTTGATTATTACCGAGTTGTTCATAACAGCCCCCTTAATCCTAATCTTGAAATCCTGGAGAGTCTAATTCTGGTTTATCTACTTTACTCTCAAGCATTTTCTTTTTGTCCTTTTCATTACTAAAATAATATTTATAAACATCTCTTGCTACTTCCGCAGCATTACTTGATTTATATCCATTTGGAATAACAGCAGTCACAGAAATCTCCGGATTTTCATAAGGTGCAAAGGAAATAAATAACGCATGATTAGGATTGGACTTATTTAACTGGGCTGTTCCAGTTTTACCAGCCACAACCTTATCTAAATCCTTAAATAAACTTGAAATAGAGCTTTCTGGTCCATTCACAACCTTATACATTCCCAAAGTCACTTCATCCCAAGTCTGCTCATGAATCTGCACCTGATTAAGCACCTCGGCCTTTTTATCCAGAACCACTGCACCACTGACATCTTTTATCTTATCTGTAATCGTTAAATTATAACAGGTTCCCCTGTTTGCTACTGTTGTAACATATCTAGAAAGCTGAATCGGAGTGAGCAGATTATCTCCCTGTCCAATCATAGTCCGTACAGCATCTCTGTTTGAAATATTTGGTTCCTCCTCTGATAATTCAATTCCTGACTTAGCTGATAAACCTAATATATCAGCGTATTTCTGAATTAACTTAAGTCCCTTATCGCTTATATAATTGCCATTGCTGTCCTGGCTCATCTTATATGCTAATTCATAGAAAAAATAATTACAAGAGACACCAATTGCATCTGAAACATCAACTTTTCCATGAGAGGTTGAACTCCAGCAACGCGCAGATGGTGTGATTTTATCAAAAACAACCTTATCGTAAATCGTTTCATTATAACCAATAATTCCTTCCTCTAATGCCAAAATAGAGGAAAGTATCTTAAAGGTAGAACCAGGCGCAGTTGTCTGCTTTGTTGCACGGTTCATAAACGGATACGACTGGTTTGTCTGCAAAGTAGTAAAGTATTCTGAGTCAATTGTATTGGCAAGCTTATTATTATCGTAACTTGGATAAGTTACACAAGCTCTCACTTCACCTGTCTCTACATCTGTCACAACAATTGAACCCGAGCACGGTTTTAGTGCTAACTGTGCAGGCGTAATGTCCAAGTTCTTAATTTTATCAAGTATAAAATTGTAGGCAGAAATTGTACCATTATTTAATGCAGCAATTTCCTCCTCTTTATATTCTATCACACCTTGTTCAAATAATAAAAGACAAATTTCTTTTCCTGTCAATTTAAATGAATAAATTAATGCATGATATATTTTCTTATTAAAAGCTGTATCCTTTTTTAAAAGTTCAATCGTGTACTCTATCAGCTTTGTATACAATTCTTCTGTGCTATAATACTCATCTCCTATGTCCAGCTGTTCTAAATCAATCCAGTTATTTGCCAAAGCATATTGTAAAAATTCGCTTAAACTGATTTTCCCATTGGAATAGTCCTTATAAACGGAATCATCCGTATCTACTAAACTACTTAAAAGAAGTTCATTATCCTTTAAAACTGTATACACATAATCTAAATACTCCTGATATTCCTCTGATAAAGACGAAGTCGCTGCGGTACTGTGAAATGATAAATACGTTTTCATCTGCTTCATTACAGCTTTTTGCTTACTTAAAAATTTCTCATATACTGCCTTTTCTACGTCAGTAGCATATTCATCCTGAAATTTATTAATGTTTATGACATTGTTATCAATCAGTGCGTAATATACATCGTAAATAGGAATCGTTATATTGTCCGCTGAAATCCCTTTTGATCCAGAATCCGTTCCATTATGAATCTTAGAAATCAAAATACCAGCAATCTGCTTTTCCAGTAACTGATAGCAAGCCTTTTGCAGATTTGCATCAATGGTAAGATAAATATTGTTACCAGCAATCGGTTCAACACGGTCACTAGTTGAAACAACACGGTTATTTTCATTTTTTGTAATAGTTTCAGTACCCTTCACACCACGGAGATAGTCCTCATAAATGCTTTCAAGACCTGTTTTGCCTATTTGGTCTGTTGCACTGTAATACGTATTCCCCTCATCCTCCATATCCTGCAAGGTCTCTGCTGAAATAAGACCTGTATAACCTAATATATGGGCAAAGTATTCACTATCATTATACACCCGTCTAGTCTCTTCCACTACCTCAACTCCAGGAAGAATATCACTGTATTCCTTCAATGCTGCAACCGTTACCTGACTCAAATCATTGGCAATTGTAATTGGCACATAATTATCCAGCTGCCTGCTCCATGTTTCAATAAACATAATATAACGGATTGTCATAATATCAAGAGCTTCTTCTACGGTATACTCTTCACCTATGCCAAACTTTGGGCTGTTGCTTTCTGTGCTGAACCGTATAAAATCAAAAACCTCTTCTGCCGTAGCATTTTTCATCTCTTCGGTCAGTTCATCAACAGATTTTGCTGAGTAAATATCTCTTTTAAATCGAAGTTCTGAATTGCCCTCTACCTTGAAATATAAATTACCATCTTCATCCAGTCCAATGGGAAAATCATAAGCAATTTCATCATCATTTTTTTTCAGCAGCTGAACTAGCTTATATATCATAGCATTTTTTTCATCATTTGTTTTTAATTCACCTGTATCCTCCAAAACAATAGAATAAGAAAGTTCATTATAAGCTAACAACACACCGTTCCTATCATAAATATTGCCTCTGGTAGCTTTTATTTCATTTGTCTTTTCCACTCTCTTATCTGTATTTTCCTGGTACTCCTCCCCTTTCACAATTTGAAGAGTGAATATCCGATAAATCAAAACACCAAACAGACAGAAAAATATGAGAGCAATTGGCAGTAGTCTGGATTTCAATATTTTTTTCAATTCATCTAAAATAGTATCAAGCAAAACCTAACCCTCCCTTTGTTCAAATCGTTCCAATAAACCATTGATGCTATGTAGCAGTTTGTAAAAAACTAAAGCAACAAGCAGCGTGTAAACCAACTCTGGTAAAATAATTCTTCTTAAATAAAATAAGAAATTCAAACGGTTCCGTAGTAAAAAGGAAATAATATAATAAAATATATTATATAATAAATCGCTTGCCCCAATCAAAAAAATCGGCAGCGTATAGTCGTCTTTAAAGTAAATCATATGGGCATACCCACTTAGGTAACCAACTGTCAGAAACAACAAAGCATATAATCCTATTACATCTCCATACATACAGTCTACTAATAAACCGCACGTAAAACCAACCAATAACGCCTCTACTCTTCCTCGCATGTAACCAGCTGCCGCCGTAACAATAAGTAATAAATTAGGGACAACATCTGCCAATGCTAACATCTTAAAAGCCGTTGTCTGTAAAAGAAAGCTTATCATAATCAATATTGCTGTCACAAGTACACGTACCATAATATATCCTTTCTAATTTTTAATAATTTTCTTCCATTACCTGTGTGATTACAAGAACGGTATCTAATTTATCAAAATTGACTGCTGGTACTAAGTAACCTGATTTTGTCAAATTAGAAGGATCTACAGTAATATCTTCAATATATCCGATTAGAATACCTGGAAGATATCGCGGACTATAATTCGACGTAACAACCTCATAACCATCCTTGGCTTTTGACGATTTATCTAAATCCTCGATTTCAATGCGTCCGTCATCAATCAATTCAAGATTTCCGCGGACATTACAAATATCTGAAGTCTTTAAAATCATTCCTGTCACGTTACTTCGATCGTCAATGATAGAACGTACTACCGAATTATTATGATTGCACTCAACAATAATTCCTACCAGTCCATCACCTGCCATAACGTTCATACCTGCTGAAAACCCGTCATTGGTTCCTTTATCAATTGTAAACTGATAGTACCAGTTCCCTGGTTCCTTAGAAATAATTCTGGCCGCTACTTTTGGATATTCGGTATATTTCTGATCTAACTCATAAAGCTCCCGTAAACTATCTAATTCATACTTGTCTAATTGAAGCATCTTATTTTCATTTGAAATAGTATCCAGTTTTTCCTTTAACTCGTTGTTTTCATCCTGTAGCTTTTTCATCGTTGTAATCATTTCTGTTTTATCTGTAATCCAGCTTCCAACCGAATTAATTCCATTTTGCATTGGAGTAAAAAAATCACTTACAACGGTCTTAACTGGCTGAACCTTTTCTGTATATCGGAATGATATAAAAATAAGAATAATACAGATGATAAAAAAACCGATTAATACATATTTAGGATTAACAGAAAATTTAGTTTTTCTTCTCATAATGACTCACATCCTCATGTTTCTTTATCAAAATTGTATTTGTTTCTTGGAAGCAGCTTCCTCGATAATTACACCTAATCCATTTACAACTGAATTCTCACAGTCATCTGATACATTCACTTCTAATTCTGTTTCAGCAGCAATTAGTTTCTCTAATCCGCTTATTTTTGCAGAACCACCTGTGATATAAATTCCAGCATCAATTATATCAGATGAAATTTCTGGCGGGGTTCTTTCCAATATCATTTTAATAGAATCTACAATTGTATGAAGATGCTCATTAATAGATTCATTCACTAACTCTGCATTAATTAATGTTTCCTTCGGCAATCCAGTTACAACATCCCGCCCGTAGATACGGATAGCATTATCTTTTGAACCCATCGCAGAAGCAAGTTCTTTTTTTATTATTTCTGAAGTTTTTCCACCAATATAAAGGTTGTAATGCTTCTTTACTGCCAGCTGAATGGATTCATCCAATTTATTACCACCGATTGGAATCAGCTTGGTCAGTACTATCCCACTTATTGACATAATCGCAATTTCCGTTGTGTCAGCACCAATGTCCACAGTCATAACGCCTCTTGCAGTTGCCACATCAAGTCCAATTCCCAGTGCAGCAGTAATTGGCTTTTCAATCAGCTTAACATCTTTGGCTTTTCCAACTGAATTTTTTACAAGGTCTACAAAAGCCCTTCTTTCTACTTCAGTAATATTAGTTGGTACTGCAATCAGAAAATCCGAGGAACCAGATCCTCCTTTTTTCCCAAAAGCTTTTTTTAAAAAGTAATCTAATAGCATCTGCATATTAGCAATTTCTGCAATTACACCATTTTTCATTGGGTATGAAACCATAATATTCTCTGGTGCTTTTTCAAGCATATCATACGCTTCATTGCCTCCGGCGTAGAATTTTTTCTTTTGCGTTGCAATTACATTTTTTTCATCCAAAACAAGACCTTCGCCTTTTTTGTATATTTTAATCATGCTTGTCCCAAAATCGATTCCAAACATTCTTCTTGCCATAAAGTGTCTCCTTCCAAGAAAGCAATTAAGTCCTCTTCTATATTAATTCTTTTTCTCTCATGCTTACATATTGATTATCACCAATAATAATGTGATCTATAAGCTGTATTCCTAATAAAATTCCTGCTTCCTTAATTCGTTTTGTGGTAATAATGTCTTCTTTACTGGGAGTAGGATCGCCACTAGGATGATTATGCAGTAATATAATCTGTACGGCATGGTATTGAAAGGCACAAACAAATATTTCCCTTGGATCACTAATTGTCATATTGACTGTTCCAGTAGAAATAACCAAATCCTTGATTAAATTACTCTTTGTATCCAGTAAAATCAACACTAGATTTTCCTTTTCAAGAAAGCGCATTTCAGGCATATAATATTCTGCAACTAACCGGGGATGCCGAAAAGATAGAACGGACTTCCGCTCCATCTGGTTCATCCGCTTTGCCAGTTCACTGATACAGATTAATTGGGTTGCCTTAACGGTTCCAATTCCATGAATGCCCATTAACTGTTCCATGGAAATATAATTTAAACCAACCAGGCCATTATAATTCTTTGATAAATTTAAAACCTTGTGGGCTAGTTCTACACAACGTTCTTTCTTAGAGCCGACCCGGATGATAACTGCCAGAAGCTCTGCATCGGATAAAAATTTTGGACCAAACTTTCTGCATTTTTCATATGGTCTTTCCGATTCGGGCAGTTCTTTAATTGTATAATGTTCATTCTGCATATGCTCTCCTATCCCCTCAAGCATACACCATCAAAACCCTATCCAACATTTTAACACAATCATCCAATTTTGTATACAACCTTACCAGCAAAAATTATGATTGTTTTATGACAAATTTCACACATTTATTAATTTTTTATCAACCATTTTCTGCAATGACATCATAATTCCTACCTTTGCATGATACCAGGTAAGGCCTCCCTGAAAGTACACAGCATAGGGCGGCATAATCGGAGCATCTGCACTTAATTCAATAGAAGAACCCTGAATAAATGCCCCAGCGGCCATAATAACATCCGATGTATAACCTGGCATTGCCCATGGTTCTGGCGTGACGAAGCTGTCTACAGGTGCCGCTGCCTGTATTCCTTTACAAAATGCAATAATAGCTTCTTCTGATCCCAGCGTTACCGCTTGTATTATGTCGTATCTCTCCTCTGTTCCATTTGGTATTACAGGAAAGCCAAGCTTTTCATATATATTAGCAGCGAATACAGCCCCCTTTAAAGCTCCAGCTGTCACGGTAGGAGCTAAAAAAAGTCCCTGGAAAAATGACTGGTTGATTCCCAGTGTTGCCCCAACCTCTTTTCCCAGACCAGGAGCGGTAAGGCGGTAGGCACATTGCTCCACATACTCCTCTTTACCTACTATATACCCGCCAATTGGTGCAAGGCCGCCTCCAGGATTTTTAATCAAAGAGCCTACACATAAATCGGCTCCAACTTCTGTTGGTTCTTTTAACTCAACAAATTCACCATAGCAATTATCAACCATACAGATTACATCGGGCTTTATTTTTTTTACAAAAGAAATTAATTCTCCTATTCGTTCCACCGATAAGGTTGGCCTTGTCTGATATCCCTTTGAACGTTGAATCGTAATTAGCTTTGTACGTTCATTTATGGCTTTTCTAATTCCGTCAAAATCAAAGGCACCATCCTCTAATAGATCCACCTGGGCATAGGTAATCCCATACTCACGCAACGCCCCTCTTCTTTTTTTACTTCCCTGATCTGTTATGCCAATCACACCCTCTAATGTATCATAGGGCTTGCCCACAGGGGACAGCAGTTCATCTCCTGGCCGTAAATTTGCCGCTAATGCAACCGTCAATGCATGGGTCCCACACGTCAGCTGAGGTCTTACTAAAGCGGCTTCTGTTCTAAATACATCTGCATACACAGCCTCCAATGTTTCACGGCCTAAATCGTTATATCCATATCCCGTTGAAGCACTAAAATGAATATCACTTAACTTGTTTTTCTGCATAGCAAGTAAAACTTTCATCTGATTGTATTCTGCAACCTTATCTATTTTCTGAAATCTAGATTTTAAATTAGTTTCAATTGATGAACAAAATTCAAAAACTCCCTTTTCTATTCCAGCCTGTTCATAAATGTATTTCATTGTATCTTCCATTTCTTCCTCCTAAATAATTTCCCTTTGTAATAATATTTCTTTCATTTTTTCCAGAATTCGTGCATCATCTTGTCCAAATTCTTCTTTATTCAGCCAAAGTACTTCCTTTTCCCTTCGGAACCAGGTAAGCTGTCGTTTCGCAAAATGTCTGGTTTCTCTCTTTATCAAATATATAGCTTCCTCTAACGAATAGTCTCCCTTCAGGTATCGTATCATTTCCTTATAGCCGATTCCCTGCATAGAAACCATTTCTTCGTGATATCCCTTTTCCATTAATGCAGCAACTTCCTCCACAAGTCCCTTCTCCACCATTTTATCAACCCGCAGATTAATCCGTTCATATAATTGCTCCCTGTTGTCAGTCAGAACAAAGTATACAAAATTATACGGGGAACTTCTCTGCCTCTCTGTGGCATTATGCTGTGAAATTGGCATTCCCGTTTTTTTATAGAACTCTAATGCCCGAATGGTTCGTTTTATATTATTTTCATGGATAATCTGGCAGGACGCTGGATCTACTTCTTTCAGCATAGCATGAAGAAAACTGGCACCGTTAATTTGTGCCAGATGTTCCAGCTCCTCCCTGTATGCCATATCGGCATCATTTTCTTCAAAAGCAACATCATAGAGCAGTGCCTGGATATAAAACCCTGTGCCTCCTGCCACAATAGGTATTTTCCCTCTCTGATATATTTCATCCAAATATTTCAATGCATAGTTCTGGAATAGAACAATATTAAAATCATCGGATGGTTCCAGTACATCTATTAGATAATGAGGAACTCCCTGCATTTCCTCTTTTGTTATTTTCGCAGTTCCAATATTCATGTCCTTATAAACCTGCATGGAATCCGCTGAAATAATTTCTCCCCCTATTTCCTTAGCAAGTGCGATGGACAAATCTGTTTTACCTACCGCAGTTGGACCCGTTAAAATAATTAATGGTTTCTTCATAGCTTAACTCCATTCTGTACAAAATGCAATTTCTTAAATAATTCTCTTGAATTTCTTTTCGATTTCCTGCTTCGACATAGAAATAATGGTTGGTCTTCCATGTGGACAGTGATAAGGATTTTCTAATTTCAGCAGGCTGCCAATCAGCGTTTCGGCTTCGGCAAAGGAAAGCTTGTTGTTCCCTTTTACAGCTGCCTTGCATGACATAGAAGCTGCTTTTTCCAATACAGTCTCCAATGTTGTATCCTTGCTCTCTTCCCCTAGCTTATCTATCAAATCCATAAAAACTTCTTTTTCTGCAAGTCCCAGAAAATCTGCTGGCACCCCATAAATAGCATATTCTTTGCCGCCAAATGGTTCAAATTCAAAACCAATGTTACGAAAATGTTCTTGATTCTGAAGCAGTACCTGTTCTTCTTTCATTCCCAATGTTACAACAAGGGGCGGATTCAACATCTGTGTATGTGCTTCCTTTTCCTGTATCAGTTTCATATTCTTTTCAAACAGCACCTTCTCATGTGCCGCATGCTGGTCTATCAAAAACATTTTATCTTCAAATTCCACAATCCAATAAGTGGAAAATAGTTGTCCGATAATCCTGTGCTGCGGCACTGATTCAGGTTCCAAAAGCTTCTTTTCAAATAAATTTATCTGCTCCGAATAAACTGGCTCTTCTTTGATAATAAAATGCTCTATACCGCCAAAGTCTTCTTTTACTGGGGTAGCTGGTTTTGCTGGAAATTCTGGTCTTACTGGAAGTTCTGGTCTTGCCACCACGTCTGACTTTACAGATATTTCTGGCGTGATAGTTTTTATTGCCTGCAATCTTTCTTTTTCAAACGGCTCTGGAATAGCTTGTGCTTCTTTCCTCTTTTCCTTCCCTTTTTCCTCAAAATCAATTTCAGGAATAAACTCCTTTCCTACTAAAACGTCATGGAGTGCTTCATAAATAAGTCCATATAAAACCTGGCTGTCGTGAAACCGAATTTCCATCTTTGTTGGATGTACATTTACATCAATCCATTCACTGGCGACCATAAAGTTTAATGCTGTAAATGGATAGCGGTGGGCCATGGAAAAAGGCCGATATGCCTCCTCAATTGCTTTATTAATGACAGAACTCTTTACATATCTTCCATTAATAAAATAAGTCATATAGCTTCGGTTTCCTCTGGAAACAACTGGTTTTCCAATAAATCCTTCTATTGATACAATTCCTTCCTCCCTGTTTACAGTAAGAAGCTCTTTTGTAATATCCTTTCCATATATCTGATAAATAATATCCCTAACACTGCCATTTCCCGACGTATACAGCTTTGTCTGATTATTTGAAATAAACTTAAACGATATTTGAGGATGGGAAATCGCTAGTTTTTCCACAACTTCGTTGATATAACTTGATTCAGTCATTGGTGATTTCAAAAACTTGCGCCTGGCTGGAGTGTTGTAAAATAGATTCCGAATTAAAAAGGTGCTTCCCTCTGGACAGCCGATTTCCTCCATTGTTTTTTCTTCTCCGCCTTCTATCAAATAGCGGACACCAACTAATTCATCCCCTGTTTTTGTGATAAGCTCTACCTGGGCAATGGATGCAATACTTGCCAGTGCTTCTCCTCGGAACCCCAGGCTTGCTACATGGAGCAAATCCTCCACGTTACGTATTTTACTGGTAGCGTGTCTTTTAAAGGCAAGGGGAATATCTTCTTTTGGAATTCCACACCCGTTGTCCGTAATCCGAATCAGAGTTGTTCCGCCTTCTTTCACTTCAACGGTAATAAAAGATGCACCCGCATCCATAGCATTTTCTACTAGTTCTTTCACCACTGCCGCCGGACGTTCTATGACCTCTCCAGCCGCTATTTTATTAATCGTACTTTGATCCAACAACATAATATTTGACATGGTATCACTCTTTCTATTACAATGAAACTATTTTTTTACCCTTTGCTGTAATTCATACAATTTATTTAATGCTTCAATTGGCGTAAGCTGCATTACATCCAAAGTTTTTAATTCCTCCCATAACTCTTCCTGTTCTTTATTGGTCTCTGAACGCATGGAAAAATTCTGAAAGAAGCTTATTTGTCCCTCTACCTCGGCTTTCTCTACCGTTTTCTTTTGTTTTGGTAGTGGTTTCTCTTCTGCTTCTTTTGTCTGAATTGTAATTGTGTGTTCTTCTAAATCCCTAGCAATTTCTCTTGCTCTTTTTAATACCGTTTCTGGTACACCAGCAAGCTTTGCCACCTGAATTCCATAGCTTTTATCGGCTCCCCCCTGCACGATTTTACGCAAAAACACAATGTCTTCTCCCTGTTCTTTTACCGCAATACAATAGTTATTTACGCTATCCAGCTTTCCTTCCAAATCTGTCAATTCATGATAATGTGTTGCAAAAAGCGTTTTCGCCCCAAGAACAGCGGGATTAGCAATATGCTCCACCACAGCCCATGCAATACTTAACCCATCAAAGGTACTGGTGCCTCTTCCGATTTCATCCAAAATTAACAAACTATTGTTGGTTGCATTTCTTAAAATATTGGATACCTCTGTCATTTCTACCATAAAGGTGCTTTGTCCTGAAGCCAAATCATCCGATGCACCTACTCGGGTAAAAATCCGATCCACGATTCCAATATCCGCTTTTTTAGCTGGAACGAAGCTTCCAATCTGAGCCATTAATACAATCAATGCGGTCTGCCTCATATAAGTTGATTTACCCGCCATATTAGGACCAGTTATAATGGATACACGATTTTTATTATTATTCAGATACGTATCGTTACTGACAAACGAATCATTAGGCAGCATTTTTTCAACAACTGGATGACGGCCTTCTTTTATATCAATAATCCCTTTCTCATTAATAGCTGGTCTTACAAAGCTATTTTGTTGTGCCACCAGTGCAAGAGAAGCAAATACATCTACTCCTGCGATAGCCTTTGCTGTTTCCTGAATTCTTTTTACTTCATTACCGATTCGATCCCGAACTTCACAAAATAGCTGATATTCCAGAGAAAATAATTTATCCTCTGCCCCTAAAATCACATCCTCAAGTTCCTTCAATTCACTTGTAGTGTATCGCTCTGCATTTGCTAACGTCTGCTTTCTTGTCCATGTATCTGGAACCAGATTTTGATAGGAGTTGGTAACTTCTAGATAATAACCAAATACTTTATTATATTTTACTCGTAAGTTTTTAATTCCCGTCTGCTCCCGCTCTCTTGCTTCTAACTGGGCCAGCCACGTTTTTCCTTCTGTTTTTGCCTTCCGAAGCTTGTCTACCTCCTGGTGGTATCCTTCTTTAATTATGCCGCCTTCCTTTACAGCAATAGGAGGTTCTTCCACAATGGCTGTGCCGATTAACTCACATAAATCTTCCAGAGAATCCATTTTTTCATTCAACTCTTTTAATGACTTCTTTTGAAACGTGTTCAATAAATACTTAATATGTGGTACCATGGCAATAGAGCTTTGAAAGGCAATCAGATCCCTTGGGTTCGCTGATTTGTAGGTGATTTTACTAATGAGTCTTTCCAAATCATAGACTGGGCTTAAATATTCTCTCAGTTCTTCCCGCGTAATCATCTGCTGATTTAGTTCTTCTATGGCATCTAGACGGTGGTTTATTTCCACTGACTCCACTAGTGGCTGTTCTATATAATTCCGAAGCAGTCTGGCACCCATTGCCGTTTTTGTCTTATCCAATACCCAAAGTAAAGAACCCCTTTTCTGCTTCTCCCGCAGTGTCTCAACTAATTCCAAATTTCTTCTGGTGGAACTGTCTAAAAGCATAAACTTACTGGTAATATACGGAGTAATAGACGTCAGATGCGTCAAAGCATTTTTTTGCGTTTCCAGTAAATACTGCATAATGACACCAGCAGCAACCACTCCTACATTAAAATCCTTTAATCCTAGTCCATCTAGCTGTGAAACAGAAAAGTGCTCCTTTAAGCTTCTTTTACAAATCTCCTCATCAAAATACCAGTTTTCCAATGCAGAAACAGCAATGGATAACCGATTTCTTAAATCATCAATATCAAGTCCCGACATAAAAAAAGAATCATTACAAATGATTTCACTTGGCATATATTTATAGATTTCGTCCAGCAACTTACGGTTGGAGTCAACCTCTGTTACAAAATAATCACCTGTTGTAACATCTACAGCCGATACACCATAACAGTTATCAATATAAACAATTCCCATTAAATAATTATTCTTAGTCTCATCCAGCATCTGTGTATTCAGATTAGTGCCAGGAGTTACAATTCTTACAACTTCCCGTTTCACAATTCCTTTTGCCGCTTTTGGATCCTCAACCTGTTCACAAATCGCAACCTTGTATCCTTTTCCAATTAACTTACTTAAATAAGTATCCACTGCGTGGTAAGGAATACCGCACATTGGTGCCCGGTCCTCCTGACCACAATTTTTCCCTGTCAGCGTAATTTCAAGCTCTTTTGAGCAGGTAACTGCATCCTCAAAAAACATTTCATAAAAATCACCTAACCGGTAAAATAAAATACAGTCCTTGTATTGTTCCTTTGTTTCCATATATTGCTGCATCATTGGTGTTAACTTTACCATTTCCTTACCCCTTTGAATTAAACTGTAGTATCAACAACATCCTCTAGCAAATGGTTTCCATCCGCTGCTGTTGTTGCTAAATAATCGCATCTTTCATTCATTGGATGCCCATTATGTCCTTTTACCCACGTAAACTTCACATGATGAGGCTCCTTTGCCTTTAACAGCCGTTTCCACAAATCCACATTTTTAACAGGTTCATTCTTGCCCCGTTTCCAGCCTTTTTTGATCCAGCCATCAATCCAGTGTTCATTGAATGCTTTAATTACATATTGTGAATCCGAAAAAATTTCTACTTCACAAGGTTTGATTAACGCCTCCAGACCTATAATGACAGCCAGTAATTCCATTCTATTATTGGTTGTTTTCCGATATCCTGCCGAAAGTTCTCTTTTGTGTTCTGTTCCATGAGAGTCCACATAAACTAATATTGTTCCATATCCTCCTGGACCATCTGGATTTCCTCTTGCTGCACCATCTGTGTAGATTTTAACTTCCATATTGACTCCTTACTTTATTTAAATTGCATTCCAAACACCTTTTTCCAAAAAAGTATTTGCTTCCTTCGTAGCTTGTTCAATAATTTCTTTCTCATATCCCATAATTTCCAACAGCTTAATTGCATTTCTCGAAACTGCCCTGCCCTTATAAAGGGTATAATCAAATAGTATTTCGTTATCTTTTATTTGCTCCTGAAAATGATAATTAGAATAATATTTTTCTAAAATATAAGTCAGCTCAATATCATGAGTAGCTGCAAAACAAATCACGTTCCCTCTAGAAAACCCTTTTAGGATTTGGGAAGAAGCAGCAATCCGCTCTAATGTATTCGTACCTCTGAGCACCTCATCCACAAAACAAAGTGTAGGAATCTCTTCTGTTAACTGATCCATAATACGTTTTAGTGATTTTATTTCAACAATATAATAGCTTTCTTTTCCCAGTAAATTATCCTGTAAAGCCATAGAGGAATATACTTTAAAGTAACTCGCTTCATACTTTTCACATAAACAGGTATGAATGGTCTGTGCCAGAATTGCATTAATTGCAATTGTCTTTATAAAGGTTGACTTACCAGATGCATTGGAACCAGTAATCAGTACACATTGCTTTTCTGAAATAGAATTCGCAACTGGTTCTGAAATCATCGGATGATACATCCCATCTATTGAAATCTCTGGTCTACTTCCCTTTTTCAATACAGGACTACAGTAATGCTCCTTTACTAAAGCGCGGAAGGAAGCAACTGCCAGCATACTATCTAATAGTCCAATTATTTCAAACAGCTGGTTCAACTCATTTTGTTTATTCTTCACCTCTAAAACCATATTGTCAAACTTAATTAAATCGGTATGAAATAACATTTTTTCATAATCTAAAATAACATCAGCCAAACTGCCAGTCATATTTTTTCCGCTAAATAGAAACCTGGCTTGTGACTGAAATTTTTGAAAAGCCTTCATATTTTTTTGCAGTTCGGTTTCATATTTTTTCAATTCTGGCAATCCAAGCTTCACTATCTTTTTTACACTATACAAAAGCCTTAATATATATGATAATACGGTAAAATATTTTTCAATCTCTGCTTTTCTTTTATAATATTGGACAATGTTGATGCAGACAAAAGCTATTGTTCCTATAATTGCAGGTGCAAGCGTAAAACCAGACAGCGCTGCAACAAAAATCCAGCCCAAGCAGCCAATTAGGCATGCCGCCAGTATATGATGCCTGTACGTTTTTTTTGTAACAATATCCTTCATGGCACTCACATATTGGTAAAAAGAAATATTGTGCAGTTTCCCCATTTGCAGAAAAGAAGCCTGCAATTTTTCTCTAACCACTTCATTTTTCTGAAAAAGCTGTATCAGTTCTTCTCTTTTTTCTAATTCCTCTTTTGAATATTCCAAGTGATGTAAAATAGAATACAGATATTCTTCACCTATTGATGATTTTGTATTATTTAACAGCATAAAAATAGAATCCATATCAACGTCATTCCATGTAATGTCATCCACATCCAGGTTTTCTCTTCTATTGCATAAATAATAGTATTTTAAGGATTGAAACTTTTCATCTGTATATTCTTGCTGTGGCACATTCCCCCATCCCTTTTTCAGCATATATAAATTCTGCTTCTCTGTATTTCTTGCATCATATAATATTTTAATAAAAAGTATAAGAAGAACTGCAAATACCCCTATTACATATTCCATTCTATCTCTCCCCTTCCATAATAATTCCAGTTTTCCCTGACTCCATTGCATAGTACATTATACATAAATTATTCCTTCAATTCAACCGCCATTCGAAAAAGAGTTTTGCTATTCTAAATAGTAATTACCCAGCAAATAAAAAGATGCTTTCACCCAGCCAGTTACGCTTTGGATGAAAACATCTTTACTATTTTAATTAATCATTAATAATTCTTCCAACCTTCATAGGTGTTCTATAGTAAGCATTAGAAATCTTAATACCACTTTTCGGATTACTTGCATGAATAACCTGACCATTACCAATGTACATAGCAACATGGGAAACCCGGCTTCCGTTACCATAGAAAAATAAATCTCCTGGCTTAGCTTCTGAAGCACTAATTGTTCTTGCATAAGAACTTTGAGCTGCTGACGTTCTAGGAATAGAATAACCAAAATTCTGATAGATTCTCATCATAAATCCAGAACAATCAATTCCTCCTGTCAAACTGGTTCCTCCATATACATACCTATTCCCTAAATATTGTTTTGCAAACTGTACCATCCTGGCCCGTAGAGAAGATACTCCGCTAGAACCATCCTCTGCCAATTCTTCAACAAACACAGCCTTCTTTAACTGATAAGAAATCGTAACAAATTCCTTTGCCACAAATACTTTTTCATTATCAATTGTAACACATACCCAGTCTTCTAATTGCTTATTCATGTCAGACTGGTCTACATTTTCAATGTATTTCTCATCCTCACCTGAAAAATGCTTTTCTATAAATGAAGTAATATACTTTTTAGACAAATCTTCCTTTACTACTTCCAAATCTTCTTCCACTGGAACCAGCGTATAAATACTAGAATCCACACTAGGTAAAAATCTTGCATTCAAAGTTTCTGTATTAACGGTAGCTACTAACGTTCCAACTTCAAGGGCATACTGTTCTGCCTCTTCATCTGTAACCAAAAATTCACTGGATACATATCCTGTTACTTTTCCTGAAACAATCTTAGCCCATCCATTTTTAATACTATATATATGGCAGCCTGCATCCTTAGGAAGCTTTCCAATAATTTTTGCATCCATACTTGGCTTCTGCCGGATATTTAAATAGTTGTCAACCTTTGCAATACCTAATCTGTCATAATTCATATTGGAAATAAGGCTTTTTATATCTACCTCTTCTTCTGTAGTCTCTTCCTCTTCTTGCGCAGCTTCTTCAGCCTCCACATCTGGTACAACAACTGTATTATCAGTACTTTCCGTATTCTCTATAACATCAGTGCTGTCCTCCTCTGCCGGTGTCGGACTGCTCAGCGGGTCTGCGGTATAATATTTATCTAGGGATAACTCTATTCCTGCCATAGGAATCTCAGTGGATATCACAGATGCATTAAGATTTGAAATGGCTAATAGCGTAATGCCAGTTAATCCTGCAACGCCAATCATCCATAGGTGCTTTTTCATATTCTGCCTCCTAAAATAATCTCTTGGTTCTATCATCAATTTGAAAATTTCGTTTTAATATTGTTACAAAAGTATTAAATTTATTACGTACTTATTATAGCAATTATTCTAGTTTTTGTCAACAATGTGTCATACTTTCTTTTAAAATAATGTAATCAATCTGCTTGTCCCAAAAACATGCGCACTTTATATAAATTCTCTATTTTTATTATAGCACAAAAAGAGATATTATTCTACAATACTCGAATAATACCTCTTACAATTAATTACATTTCACCACGCCATTCTTAACCTGTCTGACTATATAATGATACACACAAGGCCACCATTACTGTCATTAATAACCTTCTGAATTGTTTCCTGCAATTTCATCTGGCTTTCATCTGTCAGTTTATTAATTTTATTATTGATTCCTTCTTCCACAAGCTGCTGAATGGATTTCCCAAAAATATTAGTTTCCCATATCCCACTTGGTTCATCCTTTGAATTATCATTAATATACTGAATTAAATCCGCTGCTTGCTCCTCACTTCCTACAATCGGAGCTATTTCCGTTTCAATATTGGCATTAATCATATGGATAGAAGGTGCTGTCGCTTTAATTTTTACTCCATACTTATTGCCATGTTTTATAATCTCAGGCTCCTCAATTGTAATTTCACCCATCGAAGGGGTTACTACTCCGTAGCCTTTTATTCTGACATCAGCACAGGCATTCCCAACCTTGGCATACTCATGCTTTTTCTCTGCCAATTCCTTTATTTTAGAAATAAACTCATATTCACCCGAAATCGTTTCCCCAATCAGTTCACTTAAAATCTGGTAATAGTATCTGTCGTCAAATTCGATAGTAATATTAATATGACCTGTTTTCATATCAATTTCATCTAACTTCAGTTTTTTCATGTATTCACTGTCTATCCCCATATTTTCGTAATTTACATCTTTAATCAAAGACAATTTCTTCAGCACATCTTTGATACTTTTAATCAAATCCTGCTTCAAAGGATGATCCTCTGTTAACATCTCTACCCACTTAGGCATATAAAAGTCAATTTGAGCAATTGGAAAAACAGATAATACACGCTCCATTATTTTTGTAACATCATCTTTACGAAGCTGCTCGCAATTGACTGGGAGAACCGTTACATCGTATTTCTCCTCCATCGCTTCTCCCATCCGGATGGTATCCTCAGAATATGGACGGTTGGTATTTAATAATACAATAAATGGTTTTCCCAGCTTTTTTAATTCACTGATGGTTTTTTCCTCTGCGGCCAGATAACCTTCTCTTGGAATATCTCCAAAGCTTCCATCTGTTGTAATCACACACCCAATGGTAGAATGGTCATTAATTACTTTTTTCGTACCTAACTCTGCTGCCTCCGTAAACGGAATTTCATGTTCAAACCAAGGTGTTTTCACCATCCGTTCCTGCTCATTCTCAATATGCCCCTGGGCTCCTTCAACCATATACCCAACACAATCAATTAAGCGGATATTTACCTTTTTATCATCTGATATCCGTATTTCCGTTGCTTCCTTTGGAATAAATTTTGGTTCCGTTGTCATAATGGTTTTCCCGGCCGCACTTTGTGGAAGTTCATCAATCGCACGCTCTTTGCTATGTACATCCTCTATATTTGGAATAACCAGTAAATCCATAAATCTTTTAATAAACGTTGACTTACCGGTTCTCACAGGTCCTACCACCCCTATGTATATTTCCCCATTTGTCCGCTCTGAAATATCATTATATACATCAAAATTGTCCATAAAAATCCCCTTCCGTATATTCACGTGACTTAGTCATCTGTAAAATATATGCAAGGGGAATCTGAAGTAGAACTATTCTTTCCACTCCAAAGCGGAATACTCTCTGCTTTTATCTCTTAATAATAATTCATATACTGCTGTTTTTGCAGATTTATTTTCAAACAGAACCAAATTAATCTGTTCAACAATCGGCATTGTAATGTTATATTTTCTTGCTAATGCTAGTGCCGCTTTCGCAGAATATACACCCTCTACAACCTGCTTCACCTCATCCATTGCTTCCTGCATGGTATATCCTTTTCCAATTAGATAACCTGCATTGCGGTTTCTGCTATGCTTGCTGGTGCAGGTAACAATCAAATCTCCAACTCCAGAAAGGCCAGCAAATGTCTCCATTTTTCCGCCCATTGCCACGCCCAGCCTGCTCATTTCTGCAATCCCTCTAGTCATTAACGCTGCCTTCGTATTGTCTCCATAATCTAATCCATCTACAATACCAGCCGCAAGTGCTATTACATTTTTCAGAGAGCCACCCAGCTCAATTCCTATCATATCTGGACTTGTATATACGCGGAATACTTCACTCATAAAAATATCCTGTGCAAAGTAAGCTGTTTTTTGTGTTTCTGCTCCAATCACTACTGTAGTAGGAATTCTTTTGCTTACTTCCTCCGCATGACTTGGACCAGACAACACCGCTATATTTGCCAATGGAATCTCTTCTTTTATTATCTCTGTTAATGTTAGCAGCGTATTATCTTCAATTCCTTTTGCCACGTTCACAATGATTTGTCCATCTTTTATATATTTTTTCACATTTCGTGCCGTTTGTCTTACATAAGGTGACGCCACCGAAAACACAATTAAATCCATATCACAACATGCTTTTTCTGCATCTGCTGTAACCAGAATATTATCTGGGAGCTTGATACCTGGAAGTCTTTCCATATGCTCCCGATTTTCAGTCAACATTTTGACCTCGTCTTGTAGTGCTGACCACAAAGTAACCTCGTGTCCATTATTTGCCAGCAGAATTGCCAGAGCAGTTCCCCAGCTGCCAGCACCTAATAAACTCACCTTATACATATAACAACCTCCATACTTCCAGCTTTTCTATTTATTTTTTGATTTCACTCCAAATTTTCTTTCTGTTCCATTCAATAGTCTCTTAATATTACTTGCATGTCTAACATAAGCTAACAGTGTAAACAATAAACTTACTATCAGCATATGTAAAAAGTACTCACTGTCTCTACAGAATAAAAGCATATTAACTGGCAATAACCATGCTACCATAAGGGAACCTAAGGAAACATAACGGGTACTTGCCACTATTAGTATAAACAAAATCAGCCCTACCAGCGTTACTCTCCAGTCTGCAATTCCAAGAATTACAGCGGAGGTAACCGCAATGCCTTTTCCACCTTTAAAATTTAACCAAAATGGAAAATTATGCCCAAGAACGGCTGCTAGTCCAATTACTAAGCCAAAGTACACTCCCATGTCTGGCTGCTTATGAAATAGAATACGAACAACAATTACTGGGAGTAGCCCTTTTAGCAAATCCCCCAAAAAAGTAAATAATCCTGCTTTTATCCCCATTGTACGTAACGCATTGGTTGCACCAGAGTTCCCACTGCCTTCCTCATGAATATTAATGTGATTCATTTTTCCCACTACATATCCAGTTGAAAAACTACCAAGTAAATATCCGATTACGATACATGCAATTAGTTTCAAAATCATACTATTCCTTTTCCTTTCTTTCCCTAACAATAAATTTTAACGATGTTCCGCCAAATCCAAAAGCTTCTCTTATTTTATTTTCAAGGTATCTAGTATAAGAAAAATGCATCAAGTCTTTACTGTTAACAAAAATAACAAAAGTAGGAGGCTTAATTGCAACCTGTGTCATATAGTAAATTTTCAGCCGCTTTCCTTTATCAGAAGGTGGCTGCTGCATTGCAACTGCTTCTGTTAAGATTTCATTTAACACCCCTGTCTGAATACGCAACGACTGATTTTGTATTACATTTTCGATAATTTCAAACATTTTAAACATTCTTTGTCCTGTCAGCGCGGATATAAACATGATTTCTGCATACGGCATAAATGACAATACCTCACGAACCTTTTTTGTATGTTTATAAATGGTTTTATCATCCTTTTCAATTGCATCCCATTTGTTTACAGCTATAATAATACCTTTGCCTCGTTGGTGTGCTATTCCTGCTATCTTCGCATCCTGCTCTGTTACACCTTCCTGGGCATCGATTACAAGAATGACTATGTCTGCCCGTTCCACAGCTGCTACTGTACGTATAATACTATAACGTTCTAAATCCTCTTTTATTTTACTCTTACGCCTTAACCCAGCAGTGTCAATAAAAACAAATTCCTTATCCTCATAGGTTACTGCCGTATCCACAGCATCTCTTGTTGTACCAGCAATGTCAGATACAATAACTCTGTCTTCTCCAAGTAATTTATTAATAATAGAAGACTTCCCAACATTTGGTTTTCCTACAATTGCAATTCGTGGCCGTTCATCTTCTTCCTCATCTCCCTCTAACTGCATGGTGTGCTTAACAACCTCATCCAGCAAATCACCTATGCCAAGTCTGGATGCTGAGGAAATTGGCATTGGATCACCCATACCCAAATTATAAAATTCATATACATCAGCCATAAACTTATCAAAATTATCAACCTTATTAACAGCAAGTACCACTGGCTTGTGAGACTTTCTTAACATATCTGCAACTTTATAATCTGAATCTACTAACCCTTGCCTTACATCTACTAAAAATATAATAACATCTGCTGTTTCAATGGCAATCTCAGCCTGTTTTCTCATATAACTAATCATCATGTCCTTAGACTCTGGCTCAATACCACCAGTATCAATCATGGTAAACTGATAATTCAGCCATGTTACATCTGCATAAATACGATCCCTGGTAACTCCGGGATAATCTTCAACAATCGAAATTTTCTCTCCTGCTAAAGCATTAAATAATGTGGACTTGCCTACGTTCGGCCGCCCAACAATCGCTACAATTGGTTTGCTCATTTTATCTCGTCCTTTTTATTTCTATTCTTTAATCATTTACTATTGTATCAATAAAAGAGGTTCCGTCTGATTTTACAATACGAATCTCTATTTGTAAAGCCTTTTCCAAGTCATTCTTTGATAAATCATCTAGCAGTACTTCTTCACCTGACCTGAAAATGACATTAGGAACAATCAGGTAATCCCCTAATTCCTCTCCCTTTAACTGTTTTATTATATCCTGCCCTGTCAGAAGTCCAGCCACTGTAATATCTCTTCCAAAAAAATCATTGTAAATAGTATAGACGTTACAGATAATTCCAGGATACTTTAATTGAATTCTTTTTGACAATTTTTCAATAATCGGTGCTGCCAAAACACCAGTGGCAAGAGAAACCTTTTTCACTCTATTATCTCCTGTCAAAGTACTATAGTATTCTTCAAATTCTGTTTCAAGAGAGGTAATCATTCCTACACCATTTTCAATCTGTCCATAGCCCTCATATTCTTCTTCTCCAGGAAGGGATCTATCAGCAGTCAGATACCACTCGTCACTAGCAAATACAAATCTGGTTCCATGCTCCTTTAGTAATTTATTCTGCCACTTATGAATCGTATCAATAACGGTAATGGCATCTTCCTTCGTGAACTTCTCCAGATACGTAAGATGGTCACGATACTTTGTCTTTCCAATTGGCACAACGGACAGACTTTGCATGTATGGCAGCATGTCCGATAAATCCTTTATACTTCTTTCCAGTTCAGCTCCATCGTTAATACCTTTGCACAATACAATCTGACTGTTCATTTCAATTCCGTTTTCATAAAGCCGTCTGACCTTTTTTAACGCCTCACCTGCAAATCTGTTTTGCAGCATTTTTGCTCTTAAATCTGGATTGGTGGTATGAATCGAAATGTTTACTGGTGATAACTTATATTTAATAATACGATCGATATCATAATCCTTCATATTGGTTAACGTAATATAATTGCCCTGCAAAAAAGACAGCCTGGCATCATCATCCTTGAAGTACAAGGTTTCCCTCATTCCAGAAGGCATCTGGTCAATAAAGCAGAAAATGCATTTGTTACAACAGGATTTGTACTCATCCATCAGCCCCTGTTCAAATTCAATACCCAAATCTTCTCCATATTCCTTCTCAATTTCCATTTCCCACTGCTCACCGTCTGGTTTTTCGATTAACACCGTAATAAATTCATCATTGATTAAATACTGATAATCAAATACATCTCTTATCTCTGTGTCATTTATTCGAAGAAGTACATCCCCTGGTTCAATCTCCATTTCCTCTGCAATGCTTTCCGGCTCAATGCACTTTACTTTATGTTTGTTCATGTTTTTTTCACCATTTCTCTTTAAAATCAGTCTTTCACCATACCATTATATCCTAATTGTAGAAATATCACAATGTATATGTGTATTTTTTAGGAAACTTATTCATGGAAACTTGACTAACTAATTTTATAATGTTATAAATTCTATAGTTAATTAAATTCTAACAAATTTTTGGAGGTAATTTTCAATGTATACGAGACCACTTAATCTAGCTATGCCTGTGGCTCCACTAAAACTTATTGCATTGGATAGTTCGAAAGAACTGGGGGATTTGGTAAATGAGCATTTAGTAGCATCCCGTAAGGAACAGCTCAATGACGTTCACACAGATTTATCTATCTTAGGTTATGATGCAGACAGTTACTTAGTTCAGGCGGAATGTCCCCGATTCGGAAGTGGGGAAGCGAAAGCAGTTATTAAGAACAGCATTCGTGGAACGGATTTATTTATTTTATTAGATACCGTTAATCCTACTATTTCATATACAATGAATCAGGAGACCAATAGAAAATCACCAGATGATCATTTTCAGGATGTCAAGCGGATCATTCAGGCCTGCCGTGGACAGACACATCGAATTAATGTTATTATGCCCTTTTTATATGAAAGCAGACAGCATAGACGAAGTAAATTAGAATCACTGGATTGTGCGCTGGCTCTTCAAGAGTTAGTTGCCATGGGTGTGGATAACATTATTACATTCGATGCCCATGATCCCCGGGTTCAAAATGCGATTCCAATTCAAGGTTTTGACAACTTTTATACCTCCTTTCAGTTTATCCGTGCGTTGATAGAGTCAGAACCTTCCATTCAGATTGACAGTGAACATATGATGGTTATTAGCCCAGACGAGGGAGGCATGACCCGTTCTGTATATTATGCAGGTGTACTTGGAGTTGACATGGGTATGTTTTATAAGCGAAGAGATTACTCTGTTATTGTGAATGGGAAGAATCCAATCGTTGCCCATGAGTATCTAGGAAATTCTGTTGAAGGAAAAGCGGTCTTTATTGTTGATGACATGATTGCTTCTGGCGAAAGTATGCTGGACGTTGCAAAGGAACTAAAAAAACGAAAAGCCCGTAAAGTATACATTGCTGCTACATACGGACTTTTTACAGAGGGTCTGTCAAAATTCGATGCTTGTTATGAAGAAGGACTGATTGATCGGATTTTTACAACCAATCTTTCCTATTGCTCAAAGGAACTTCTGGAAAAGCCATACTATACCTGCGTGGATTTAAGCAAATACATTGCACTTATTATTGATACATTAAACAATGATACTTCTGTAAATGAAATTTTAAATCCACTTGATAAAATCCAGGAACTACTGAATAGATAGAAAACCACAAAGGTTTCCCCTCTTTCCCTGAGATGCTCTGTGGGAAAATAGTAATTCCTTATTACAGCAAGTGCAAATGCTTGAAATCCAAATGTTTTCAGGAGAAATGCCAGCTTCTGATAGAACAAACCAGTTCGCAAGCCACAAATCCAACTGGTATTTTCCATTTCCTTTTGGATATATAATTTTATCAGACTGGTTCTTTTGAAAACTATTTTGGAATTGTACTGCGACGTCCTCACTGACCTCATAGCAATCGGAACAAATAGAAGGTCCAATGACACAAATTATGTCTTCTTTTTCACTGCCAAATTGTTTTTCCATTTCCTCTACAGTTTTCCTTCCTATTTTTCCTACCGTACCCTTCCAGCCAGAGTGAGACAGTCCTATGGCCTTTTTCTTTTTGTCAACAAAAAATAATGGAACACAGTCTGCATAAGAAGTACATAACACAACGCCTGGTTCATCTGTCACCAACCCGTCAATTCCCATCAACTTTCTTTGAACCAGATGAGTCCCCTGACAGTCACTCTTAGTAACCTTGACAACTTTTGTATCATGCACTTGATCAGAAAAAACTAACTGCTCCGTTTTTACCCCTAGAGTCCGGCAAATGCGGTTATAATTTTCTATTACGTCTTCTTCCCTATCTCCTCTTTGAAAACTTAGATTTAAAGTACTGAATTCTCCTGCACTGACCCCGCCAAATCTTGTTGAGAAACCATGTGTTAGAAATGGAAGGTGTTTTAAAACCGGAAAAGTAATAAGTGGCACTTCACCACTTACATCTAGTTGAGCCTTTTCCGTCCGATTTTCATTATACAAAATATGATAAAATGAATTACTGGTCTTATATTGTATCTGCATCCTTTACCTCACTTAAACATTATCCCGCCTGAAAAGCGTTCTTAACCAGATGTATGCTGCCTCCAAGAATCAGCACAGCATCAAAACGAATTGGCTGTTCCATGGAAAGCTGGTTCTTGTAAATATAATATTCTGCTGTTTTAATAATAGAATTTCTCTTTCGGTTATCAATTGCTTCCCCTGGAAATCCAAAAGCAGCATTGGAACGAAATTTCACTTCAATAAATACCAGATAGCCTTCATCATATCCTATTATATCAATTTCTCCTGCTCTGGTATAAAAATTTCTCTCAATAATCCGATATCCAGCCTGTTCTAAATACTTAACAGCAGCCTCTTCTTGCTCTGCACCTAACTTTCTTTTATTATAAATTTTACCTGTTCTTTCCTCTCTGCCAGAAATATTCTTTCACCTTCTCCTTACTTCATTATCTTTTCCCTGATATGATCCATATCATCCACAAATACTAAAATTTCCGCAACAATTTCATAAAGTTCTGGTGGAATGCCCTCTCCAAGATTAAGTTTTGCCAGATTTTCAGCCAGTACTTCGTCCTTATGAATAGGTATTTTTTCCTCAGCTGCCCTTTCCAGTATCGTATCTGCAACATAACCTTTTCCCGATGCAACTACTTTTGGTGCATCATCTCCTGCCTGATAAGACAAGGCAACGGCAGTTCTATTTTTATCAAACATCTTTTTTTGCTCCAAAATAATCACCTCATCAATCTGTTCATACAAAATTTTTAATAAAGGTCTGTCTGTGAATCGGACAAGGACCTATTTTTTTCAGTGCTTCAATATGCCGGGCAGAACCATAACCTTTATTCTGATCGAACCCGTAGTCTGGATACAACTTATGATATTCTGCCATCATCCGATCCCGGGTTACTTTTGCAATAATACTTGCTGCGGCAATAGAAATACTTCTGGCATCTCCTTTAATCAGACTGACCTGTTTTACTTTAACTTGGGGAATGGTAACTGCATCATTTAATAGCAAATCTGGCTGAACAGAAAGTTTGCGAATGGCAATGCGCATTGCTTCATAGGTCGCCTGCAAAATATTAATTTCATCAATTACTTGTGGTGACACAACACCAATTCCAACAGCAACTGCCTTTTCCATAATTTCATCATATAAAAGCTCTCTTCGCTTTTCGCTTACCTGCTTAGAATCATTTAAATATAAAATCGTGGTATCTTTTGGAAGGATTACAGCACCCGCTACCACCGGACCTGACAATGGACCTCTTCCTACTTCATCAATTCCGCAGATATAAGCATATTCTCTGTACTTATGTTCAAACTCCTGCATTACCTCCAGCCGAGAAAGTTCATCTAAATATTTACTATAATCCCTCTGGTATTTTGCAATCAGCTTTTGAACTCCAGTACGCATATCTTTGCGAAAGGAATCTGCTACAGAAGGGATATCTTTTATATCGGTATTCTGCAAAATATACTTAATTTCCTCTATCTTCATATCTTATCCTCAACTATCTTTCTTATCTATACTGTGCAGCAATCGAATTTCTTGAAAAGGATATACCCTGGCCCAGGCCTTCCCGATAATTTCATTTTCCTTTACTGGACCAATTTGTACATATCGGCTGTCCAAGCTGTCATTCCGGTTATCTCCTAGAACAAAATATTCATTCTCCTCTAACGACAGCTCAATATCTGCGTGATTTGCATCATATTCTGATTCCAGTGCATAGTTTTCCTCCAGAAGACTTCCATCAATATAAATGCTTGCTCCCTCCATTTTCACTGTTTCTCCAGGCAAACCAATAATTCTTTTAATCAGATTCCTTTCCGAAGATTCTTTTGAAAAAACAATTACATCAAACCGCTGAAGCTGGGACGTCTTATAAAATAATTTATCAATAAGTACGTTATCACCATCATGCACCAAATGCTCCATAGAATTGCCCCGTATAACGGTAATCTGGAAAACGTAATCCGATATCACCCTTGCAGCAATAAATGCGATTGCAATACAAATTAGACCTTGTATCAGTAAATGAAAAAAAGATACCTTGCTTTTAACTATCTCATATTTCTTTTCAGGCAGATAATCCAAAACAGGATAACGTTCATATTGTCGTTTTCCAATGCCATCCCACTCTTGATAACTTTCTATTCCTTTATGTTTCGGTTCTGCCTCGTAATACAGATAAATATCTCTGCAAAATTCCAGACTATCCTCTATCTCCTGCTCTTTGTACATTTCTCACACTTCCTTTATCAGGATTCTGGAAATTCTAAAGTAATCCTTCCAATTCGTCCGTTTCGGAATTCATCCATTAACAGATTTGCTGCTTTTTCATAATCCAGCTCATTTCCCTTTAGTCTGCATCCTCTGATTTCAGCAATTTTTTCAAGGATTTTAACTTCCTCCATTTCCTCTTCTAAAGAAAAACGTTCCATTAGTAATTTACTGTAATTCTTCTTCAAAAAACTAATTAATCCCAATGCCAGTTCTGTTACATTTAAGATTTCATCTTTAATAGAACCAATATAAGCAAGTCTTTGACCTACAGCCTGATCCTCAAATTTTGGCCATAAGATTCCTGGTGTATCTAGCAATTCTACGTTTTTATTTAACCGAATCCACTGCTTACCCTTTGTCACACCTGGACGATTCCCTGTTTTCGCACATGCCTTCCCTGCAAAACTGTTAATAAATGTAGATTTTCCCACATTAGGAATCCCCACTATCATAGCACGTACTGGACGGTTTAAAATTCCTTTCCGTCTATCCCGCTCTATTTTCTCTTTACATGCCGCTTGTATAACAGCATGAACCTCTTTTACCCCTTTTCCAGTCTTAGAATTTACCATTGCAACAAAAAAGCCTTTCTCCTCATACCAGCTTCTCCATTTCTTTGTCTCTTCCTCATTTGCCAAATCATACTTATTTAATAATATAATCCTTGATTTATTTTTTGCCAGTTCATCAATATCAGGATTTTTACTACTATATGGAATTCTGGCATCTACTAATTCAATTACTACATCAATTAATTTTATATCCTCCTGCATCATTCTTTTTGCTTTTGTCATATGACCAGGATACCATTGAAAATTCATTTTAATCACCTATAATCTTTCTATTCTTCTGTTTTCTTTAAATTTATTTTACTAACAAAATCAAATGGACTTAAGCGTATCCACGCCTTTCCCAGGATATCACCCCGTAGAATATTCCCGATACTTGCAAATCTGCTGTCTTCACTTTGATTTCGATTATCTCCCAGCACAAAATATTCATTTGCTTCTAACACAATTTCCTCATTGGCAAGACCGCCATTGGCAATAGGTTCACACTGAATGGTTTCGTCCAGCACTTCTCCATTAATATATACTTTGCCATCTATGATTTGAACGGTTTCACCAGGGAGTCCGATCACTCTTTTTACATGATAGAAGCTATGTTCTTTTCCTGACTGCATAAAAACAACTACATCATTTCTTTTTGGTCCTTTTAGCCGATAAGCCATTTTATTCACCAAAATTTTATCTCCATCCTCAAGAGTTGAAGACATTGCAGTTCCAATAACAGAAATTTTCACAACACCAAATGCAATTATACAATAGGCTAATAGTATTACTACTGCAATTTCTACTACCCATATTATTAGCTCACGTATTATCTTTTTAATAAGTGATTCTTTTTCATCCAAACCATAATTAGATTTCATGAACTATAACTCCTTTTTTGTAATAGAATTATTATATCACAACCGTCTTTTACTTGTCACCTTTTAGATTCCCTTTCATTTCAGCCTAGAAAAAATTCCCACGATTACTCGTGGGAATCCATATACGAACTATACGACTATAGTACTTGTTCTTATTTTACTAATTCTTTTACCTTAGCTGCTTTACCAACACGTTGACGTAAGTAGTTAAGTTTAGCTCTTCTTACTTTACCAAGTCTGATTACTTCGATCTTCTCTATTCTAGGTGAATGAACAGGCCATGTTCTTTCAACACCTACACCATTAGATGTTTTTCTAACTGTAAATGTTTCTCTGGAACCACCGTTCTGTCTTTTTAAAACAGTTCCTTCAAAAATCTGAATTCTCTCACGAGTACCTTCTTTTACTTTTGCATAAACCTTTACTGTATCACCTACATGAAACTCAGCAACCTCTGACTTTAATTGTGCATCTTCAATGCTTTTAATAAAATTATTCATTTGTTGTTCCTCCTTCATAATTTTGATGTTCTTAATACATAACGTGCATATATAGCGCACTGTAACAGAGGACCATCTAATCTCACAACGTTTTAACTCTACCACAATTTATTTCAAAAAGCAAGTACTTTTTCTTTTCATATTGATTTTCATTGTTTAATAGGATTTGCCTGATAACAAATCAGGTCTTCTTTCTAACGTACGCTTTAAAGACGCTTCTTTTCTCCAATGTTCAATATTTTTATGATGTCCTGAGAGTAACACCTCTGGTACCGTACGTTCCATAAAAATTACAGGCCTTGTATATTGAGGATATTCTAATGTATTGTCCGAAAAAGACTCTGTTTCTGCTGAATCATCATTATTCAAAACTCCTGGAACTAATCTAGAAATAGAATCCATTACAACCATTGCCGGCAGCTCTCCGCCTGTCAGCACATAGTCTCCAATTGATATATGATCTGTTACAATCAACTCCAGTACCCGCTCGTCCACACCTTCGTAATGACCGCAAAGCAAAATGATATCCTCTTCTTTTGCAAATTCCTTTGCCATTTTTTGTTTAAATACTCTTCCTTGTGGCGTTAGATAAATAGTACGGATATTGGTCAATTCCTCATCTGCTGCTAATCCACGTTTCTCTCTAATTAGCTTAAGTGCGTGTAAATAGGACTGGTAAATAGGCTCTGGCTGCATAACCATTCCTGCGCCGCCTCCATAAGGATAATCATCTACTTTTCCATGCCTGTTTGCAGCAAAATCCCTGATATTAATGGTAGTTATCGATAACAGCTGCTTTTCTATCGCTCTTCCCATGATACTAACTTTCATACCATCCTCTATCATTTCAGGAAATAAAGTTAACACATAAAAATTCATATAGTTATATTACCCCATTCTTCAGTTAATGTCTAATAAACCTGGCAAAATATGAACTGTTACTATTTTGCTTTCTATATTTATGTCAAGAATGCATTCTTTAATTACAGGAAGTAAAACTTCTTTACCTTCCATGGTTTCTACAACATAAACATCATTTGCTCCTGTTGTCAGTACATCCTTTAAAACCCCAAATTCTTCGCCTTCCTCTGTGATCACCCTGGAATCTATTACATCGCAGATAAAATATTCTCCTTCTTCTAATTCTACCGCGTTTTCACGAGTAACCAATAAATCCTTACCTTTATATTTTTCAATATCATTAATAGAGTCAATCCCTTTGAATTTTAGAATTGCCATATTCTTAAAAAAACGAACTGCTTGAATTTCAAGGACAAGCTGCTCCGTTCCAGTATCCAGAATCACTTCCTTGAGCTGCTTAAATCGTTTGACATCATCAGTTGTTGGATATACCTTTACCTCGCCACGAATCCCATGTGTATTAGATATTACACCAACTCTTAAAAAATCCATATTTCTTCCTCCAATAATCTGATGTACACTATTATCAGACTGGCAGCCACCTATATTGTGATAAGCCTTACAGTAACATAAAAGGAGATGTGCTTCGCAACATCCCCAATGTAACTTACTGTAAAATCTCCACAGTGACCTTCTTTTCCTCTTTTGATGCAGCTGCTTTCACAACCGTCCGGATAGCTTTAGCAATTCGGCCTTGTTTTCCAATTACCTTCCCCATATCCTCTGTTGAAACGGTTAATTCTACTGTTATCGCATTATCTTCTTCCTTCTCAGTTACAACCACTGCTTCTGGATGATCCACTAATGCCATAGCAATAACTTTAACTAAATCTTTCATATAATCCGCCTCCGCATAAATAGTAGTACATCATTCTTAGCAACGACGCTCACATAGGAACGCCGTCCCTAAGAACTATAACACTGTTACTTACATAATACCTGCGTTTTTAAATATTTTTCCAACAGTATCTGTTGGCTGAGCTCCATTAGAAAGCCATTTTTTTGCTGCTTCTTCATTTACATTGAATGCACTTGGCTCTTTTGTTGGATCGTAAGTACCGATTTCTTCGATAAACTTACCATCTCTTGGCGCTCTGCTGTCAGCAACTACTATTCTATAGAAAGGAGCTTTTTTCTGTCCCATTCTCTTTAATCTAATCTTTACTGCCATACTTTTCACCTCCTCAAAGATTCGTTGGTATATTATAAATTGCCAGCCACCTTTTATATATTGGAACTAAAATTCCTCATAAACATCACTAAGCAATTATAAGCAAAACAAAAACTCTGCTCCTTCTATAATCCGAAAGGCAGTTTGAAACCTCTCTTCTTTCCTTTTCCAGACATTAATCCACTCATCTGTTTCATCATCTTCTTCATCTGCTCTTGCTGCTTTACAAGTTTATTCACTTCACTAATATCAACACCAGCACCTTTTGCAATACGCTTTTTTCGAGATGGGTTTAAAAGTTCTGGGTTTTCTCTTTCTTCTGTAGTCATGGAAAAAATAATTGCTTCCACTCCTTTAAATGCATTATCATCTACCTCAACATCACTTGGAAGTCCCATACCAGGAAGCATTCCAATAATACTGGAGATTCCGCCCATCTTTTTCACCTGTGACATAGAGTCCAGATAATCATTAAAATTAAATTCTGCCTTACGTATCTTTTTCTCTAATTCTTTTGCCTTATCATCATCAATTTCAGCTTGTGCCTTATCAATCAATGTCAGAATATCTCCCATCCCTAAAATACGGGATGCCATTCTGTCTGGGTAAAACTGTTCCAAATCAGACAGCTTCTCGCCCATACCAATATATAAAATTGGCTTTCCAGTGACTGCACGGATAGAAAGTGCGGCACCACCACGGGTATCACCATCTAACTTCGTTAAAATTACTCCATCAATCTGAATTTTATTATGAAACATTTCGGAAACATTAACTGCATCCTGACCAGTCATAGCATCCACTACCAGTACCGTCTGATCCACCGAAACATTTCCTTTAATTTCAATTAACTCTTCCATCATGCCTTCATCAATATGAAGACGTCCTGCTGTATCAAGTATTACAACATTAAATCCATTCTTCTCAGCATGTTCAATGGCAGCTTTCGCAATGTTTACTGGTTTATGCCCATCTCCCATGGAAAACACAGGAACTCCCTGCTTTTCACCATTAATCTGAAGCTGTTTAATTGCCGCAGGACGATATACGTCACAAGCAACCAACAAAGGCTTTTTCCCTTTCTGCTTAAACTTACCAGCAAGCTTCGCTGTAGTAGTTGTTTTACCAGCTCCCTGTAGACCACACATCATGAGAACCGTAATGTCATTTCCTGGCTTCAGCTTAATCTCTGTTGTCTCACTACCCATAAGCTTAACCATCTCTTCATTCACAATCTTAACTACCATCTGTCCAGGCGTTAAGCTGCTCATCACTTCTTGTCCAATTGCTCTCTCTTCTACAGACTTAACAAAGTTCTTAACTACCTTAAAATTAACATCTGCTTCTAAAAGAGCCATCTTAACCTCTTTCAATGCAGTACGCACATCCGCTTCAGTTAATTTACCTTTTCCTCTCAGGTTTTTAAAAACATTTTGCAGTTTTTCTGATAAGCTGTCAAATGCCAAATAAAACCATTCCTTTCTATCAAAACGTTACGAATCATCTATATTATATCATACATGCTAATATTCCTCTAATATTTTTGCTGATAATGTTTCGATTTTAGCAATCTCCACCATATTCCCAGATTCCTGTACATTCTTTGAAATATTACGAATCTGGTTTACCATTTCCTTAGTTTTTTGAAATTTTTCTATTAAGCATAATTTTTCTTCGTAATCTCTCAATTCTTTGGTACACCGCTTAATAGTATCATGCACACCTTGTCTTGAAATCCCCTGTTCTTTGGCAATTTCACTAAGAGAATAGTCATTCAGCACATAATCCTCAAAGATTCTACGCTTATTATCCTTCATCAATCCTCCATAAAAATCATAGAGAAGAGATAACTCCACTACACTATTAACTTCCAAATAAAACACCACCTGTAAAGTAATTTTCTTTACAGATGGTAGTATAACCAATTTTATATGTTTTGTCAAGCAATTATTTTGACAGCTTTATTTCCCAATAATCGTGTTCTTACATATAATATTATAATTATTGAGTCAGGAATTACTGTTATGGAAATTATTTCAGAAACCATTCATCATAAATACAGAGATCATAACGGCAATGTTCTTTTAACTTTTTTTTACCAAAGCCCTATTTTAAAGGATAATACCTCCGCCGTTCAGTCTATTAATTATTTTCTGGAAATGCAAAAAGCAGAAGCACTTTTACAAGAAAAATCACTTCTTGCAGATTCTGTGGAATTCAATAAATACTATCGTACTATTCCTTTTGAAAGCCAGACAATCATTGAGATTACTTACAATCAAAATAACTTGATTTCATTTTTAAAAACAAATTTTGTTTATGCTGGCGGAGCTCACCCCAATACAACCAGATCTTCTTATACTTTTTCCCTCACCACAGGAGAACAGGTAAACCTAATTAACATTACAAAAAAGAAACCATTTGAAATAAAGCAAGCCATTATAAATATTTTTTTAGAAAAAATCAAAAAAAATCCTGAGCAATTTTTTCCGGAAGCAATAAACACAATTGAAAATACACCACTATCAGATTTCCACTACTATATAAATGATAACGGAATCATAATCTATTTTAATCCCTACGAAATTGCCCCTTATGTTGCTGGATTTGTTGAAGCCAAGCTGGACCTCAATACTTACTAATAATAAAAGAAACTCCGAAAGTTTATATATACAAACTTCCGGAGTAATTTTTTCTTGCCCTATACTGGATAAGCTCCATTTTTTGAATCAGCAGCTTTTGAATCAATTTTTGTACTTTGTGCTTCTCTGTACTTGAAAAATTCTGTCGCAACCTGTGGGAATAAAGCATAAGATAAAATATCTTCATCCTGTTCTTTCCACTGTGCCATCTCTGCTTCAATTGTTTGCAGCTCAGGCTTTAATAAATCAGCTGGGCGGCAAGTAATTGGCTTATCATTGCCAAGTGCTTTTTTCTGAACTTCTTTATTAAATGGTTTTACAGTCTGACCATATTCTCCACGTAATACAGCCTTTGTTTCCTTTGTCATCATCTTATAACGTTCACCCATTACTACGTTTAACACAGCCTGGGTTCCTACAATCTGAGATGAAGGCGTAACTAGTGGTGGTTCTCCCAAGTCTTTTCTAACTCTAGGAATTTCTTGTAATACTTCATAGTATTTGTCTTCTGCATGCTGCTCTTTTAACTGGGATACCATGTTTGATAACATTCCACCAGGTACTTGATATAAAAGTGTCTTTATATCTACACCCATAACCTTTGGATTCAATAAGCCACTTGCAAGTGCATCATCTCTCATTGGTCTGAAATAATCAGCAATTTCAGCAAGCAGATTCTGATCAAAACCAGTATCATATTCCGTTCCCTTAAATGCCTCTACCATAACCTCAGTAGCTGGCTGGCTTGTACCCATAGCAAATGGAGACATTGCTGTATCAATTACGTCACAGCCTGCTTCAATTGCTTTCATATAAGTCATAGATGCAACACCTGATGTATAGTGAGTATGAAGCTGAATTGGAATCTTAACTGTTTTCTTTAATGCACCAACTAATTCTGTAGCCTTACTTGGAACTAATAAACCAGCCATGTCCTTGATACAAATAGAATTTGCTCCCAGTGCTTCGATATCTTTCGCCATTTTAGTCCAGTAATCTAATGTATAGGCATCACCCAATGTATAACATAAAGCTATCTGAGCATGTCCTTTTTCCTTATTAGCTGCCTTCACTGCTGTTTCCAAATTTCTAAGGTCATTTAAACAGTCAAAAATACGAATAATATCAATACCGTTTGCAATGGATTTTTGTACAAAATACTCTACTACATCATCAGCATAGTGACGATATCCTAAAATATTCTGTCCTCTGAAAAGCATCTGCAATTTTGTCTTTTTAAATCCTGCTCTCAGCTTTCTTAATCTTTCCCATGGATCTTCCTTTAAGAATCTCAATGAAGCATCAAATGTTGCTCCACCCCAGCATTCTACTGAATGATATCCTACCTGATCCATTTTCTCTATAATTGGCAGCATCTGCTCTGTAGTCATTCTAGTGGCTATCAAAGATTGATGCGCATCACGCAATATAGTTTCCGTAATTTTCACCGGTCTATTTTGAGCCATATTTCTTTACCTCCTTATGATATTCAATATCTATTCCTTTGCCTATTTTACACTCCAAAAATAGCCATAAACACACCTGCTGCTACAGCAGTTCCGATTACACCTGCAACGTTTGGTCCCATTGCGTGCATCAATAAGAAATTGGTAGGATCTGCTTCAGCACCAACCTTCTGAGACACTCTGGCTGCCATAGGAACGGCAGAAACACCAGCTGATCCAATTAAAGGATTGATCTTGCCGCCAGATAACTTACTCATTAATTTTCCTAACAATACACCGCCAGCGGTACCAAAAGAAAATGCAACTAATCCTAGTCCAACAATTTTCAACGTATCTGCTCTTAAAAATGCTTCTGCACTTGTTGTTGCACCTACGCTTGTACCAAGTAAAATCACAACGATATACATAAGTGCATTGGAAGCTGTTTCTGCTAATTGTTTTACAACACCAGACTCTTTAAATAGGTTACCAAGCATTAACATACCTACCAATGGAGCAGTTGCTGGAAGAATCATAACTACTACAACTGTAACGATAATTGGGAATAGTATTTTCTCTAACTTTGTAACAGGACGTAACTGTTCCATCTTAATTTTACGTTCTTTTTCTGTTGTGAAAAGCTTCATAATTGGCGGCTGTATGATTGGTACCAAAGACATATAGGAATATGCTGCTACTGCAATCGCTCCCATGTAATTGGACTGTCCTAATTTTCCAGCTAAGAAGATAGACGTAGGACCGTCAGCACCACCAATAATAGAAATTGCTGCCGCCGCTTTATCATTAAAGCCTAACAAAATAGCAGAAATATATGCCACGAAAATACCAAGCTGTGCTGCTGCACCCATTAAGAAACTCCTTGGATTTGCAATAAGAGGTCCAAAATCGGTCATGGCACCAACACCTAAAAATATCAGTGAAGGTAAAATACTCCATTCATCTAATAAGAAGAAATAATGTAATAATCCTCCCTCTTCCATAATTGCCGGATACATATTTACTAATAGCATACCAAACGCAATTGGAATTAAAAGGAGTGGTTCATATCCTTTTTTAATTGCCAGAAACAAAAATAACAAGGCTACTGCCATCATTAAATAATTTCCCCATGACAATGAGGCAAAGGCAGTTTGCTGATATAGATTTTCCAGCGTATTTACAACGTAATCCATTTTATTTCTAACCTCCCAGTTTGATTTTCTGGAATTCACGTATATATGAATCCTAGTTAAATGTAGCTAAAACATCTCCTGATTCAACCATGTCACCAACTGCTACATTAACACTAGCTACTGTGCCATCCTGTGGAGCAACTACTTCATTTTCCATTTTCATTGCTTCTAAAATTACAACAACATCGCCTCTCTTTACAGCTTGTCCAGGGTTCACTTTAACACCTAAAATTTTACCTGGCATTGGAGCATTTACTTTAACAGAACCTTGTGATCCTGCTGGAGCTGCTGCCTTTGGTGCTGCTGGAGCCGCTGCTTTTGGTGCTGCTGGAGCTGCAGCTTTTGGTGCTGCTGCCTTTGGTGCTGCTGTACTTCCTGCTCCTCCTTCTTCCACTGTTACATCGTAAACATTACCATTCACTGTAATTGTATAAGTTTTCATCTATTTTTCCTCCTAATAATCATGTAAATAACTTATTTATGCACTTTGCCACTTTTTAGCACTGCGCTTTTTAATAGAACGAACTACCAATCCATCCACTGGAACTTCTACTCCACTTGCTTCCATAGATGCTGTAATCGCAGCTGTAATAACTGCAACAAGTTCTAAGTCATCCGTTACATCTTCTACCTTTTCCATTACAACAGGCTTTGAAACCATCTGTGAATCCATCTGTGAATACATCTGTGAATAATTCTCTAATTCAGCTGCTTTTTTTGCTTCCATTTTGGACAGAACCTTAGGTATAAAGCCCATTAATGAAATAATGAAGGAAATCAATACCAACACAACAAATACAATTCCCAGACCCATTATCGTATTTAATCCAGCTTTTCCTAAATTTGCTTTTGAACTAACATGTTCAGATACTGTTACATTTGACATATTGCCATCAGCATCGTAAATTACTTCAAAATCTGTTTTTCCATTCTCATATGTTGCTATAACAATTGCATGCGTACCATCTTCAGATTCGGTAATAGTAACATCACCATTTTCAACAAATGCACCTAAAGATTTCTGCAGCTTATCCCATCCTTCATACATCACAATGTCTTCTTCTGTCATATAGTCAGCATACTCTGTCGCATAAGTAGAAAAGTCCTGAGTATTCCAAACTTGCAGAAATTGCAATGTCTGATCCTTTGCTGTTGCTTCATCTAATGCTGCCTTTACAACCATTCTGTTACCACCAAAAAAGCTTAGCATAGTAAAGGCAAATAGACACAACAGTAAACCAATTCTCTTTTTCATCATATATCACCTCGTTCTATACTGTTCCATGCTTTTTACTTGGTCGGCTCTCTCTTTTCGTAAATAGCATTTCATATGCATAGATTAAATTTTTTCTTGCATTTTCTGGTTCGATGACAGCATCTACATATCCTCTTCCAGCTGCTGCATCTACGCTTGACTGTAATTGTGAATATTCACTTGCTTTCTCATCTACAAGTGCAGAAGAACCTTTTTCCTTTTGGATTTCATCTGCATACATAATTTTAACAGCCTGCTTAGCATCCATCATGCCGATTTCAGCACCAGTAAAACCAAATACCATATCCGCTCCAATGTGCTTTGAATTCATGGCAACATAAGCACTACCATAAGCTTTACCAGTAACCACATTAATCTTTGGAACAGTTGCGTTTGCAAATGCATATGTTAATTTTGCCACTGCTTTTGCAATTGTTTTTTCTTCCTCCATTGTTGCTTTAAAACCTGTAACATTTGTTAAGGATAAAAGAGGTATTTGAAATGCATTACAGAATGCAATAAATTCAACTGCCTTTTTACAACCGTCTGTTGTTAAGGTTCCGTCAAATTTTTCACTTACTTTACCATTCGCATCAAGAATTTCACTTCGATTTGCCACGGCTCCCACTGTCATTCCGTTTAAACGTAAGAATCCAGTCACCATGTCCTTAGCATAGGAAGCTTTTACTTCCATAAAGAAATTATCATCTGCTATATCTGCTAAAGCAACAGAGCTGTCTTTTGCAGAAGCATTACCAGAAAGTCTGTTTAAATCATCGGTACATTCTTCATAAGAGGCATCGTCTTCATTATTAGAAGGTATCATCTGCACTAATGTTCTGATTTGATTCAGAACAGCAGCCTCGTCTGCCTCTACGAAATCTGCCATTCCTATTCCAGCCTGAAATTTTGCTGCACTAGTATCACATTTTTCAGTATAATTTCCATCTAAAGTATTTGGTGAATTTACAAATAATTTGGATTTTTTTTCTTCCATAAAAGTAAAATCGCTAAGTGCGGATGAAATTGCTGAACCACCTCCGCATGTTCCAAATACTGCTGTTAACTGTGGGATCACCCCAGAAGCTAAAGTTTGTTTTAAGTATAAATCACCAAATCCTGCAAGCGCATCAACAGCTTCTTGAAGTCTTAAGCCTGCGCAATCAATTAATCCGATAACAGGCGCACCAACTTTTAATGCCATATCATAAATATGTGCTATCTTCTTTGCATGCATTTCTCCAATTGACCCGCCTAATACACTTGAATCTTGACTATAAACATATACAAGATTACCCTCAATCACTCCATATCCGGTAATTACACCATCTCCTGGAACTGATTTCTCTTGCAGGTTAAAATCAGTGCTTCTTTTCGTTACTTTTGCACCAATTTCAACAAAACTATTGTCGTCCAGCAGTGCATGAATTCTCTCCATTGCTGACGTTTGTGCTGTGTTACTCATTTTCAGCCCTCCATTTGTATTTTTATAATGACAATAGAACTGGTTTATGTCCTATTGATAAAAGTAAAACCAATTTTCTGCCGATTATAATTGTATAGCATTTACTTAAAAATAGCAATAGACTTTTGTATTATTTTTAACAAATTAGCAAATTGATGAAACTTGTAATTAAAACAAAAATAAATCGAATACTTTTTCTAAATACCAAAGGTAATCTACTCTTTCTACTTCTTCCACTGTATAAATTGGATATTGCTGAATCAGTGTATTTCCTAAGTAATAGCTTGCTTTGCCCACCACACATTTTTTTTCTACAGGTGCTTCTAATTTATCAGGAAGAGAATACACTACCTGTATTTTTTCGTCTTCTCTTAAAAGCATCTCCAAAGAAGCGGAATCCATAACTACTCTGACACTGTTTTTTTTACCATCTTCCACCATAACAGGCTGAAAATCTTTATCTGCCTCAAAAACTTCTTTTAGTGTATAATTATTCACTCCATAATTCATCAATTTTTTGGTATCTGACCATTTATAGTTCTTATTTGGCGGCCAGCCACATGCTAACACAACAGAAATCAGCGTCCGATCTGGCTTCTTAACTGCTCCCACGAAGCAATACCCTGCCTTTCCAGTAAAACCTGTTTTTACACCAATTGCCCCGTCATATAAATACAAAAATTTATCTTTGTTTGTCACAGTAAATCCGCGTCCCTTTGTTATTTCTTTGAAGGACCAGGAAGGTGTGTTGGTAATGCCTATAAACGTTTTATTTTGAATGGCATATCGAGCGATTTCTGCAAGTTCCACAGCTGTTGTGTAATGTCCGTCTGCGTCCAGTCCATTCGGTGTCACAAAATTGGTATGCTCGCAACCTAACTCCTTTGCTTTTTGATTCATTAGGTCTGCAAATCCTTCTACAGAACCACCCACATGTTCTGCAATCGCAACTGCTGCATCATTATGAGATTCCAGCATTAAGGAATAGAGTAAATCTTTTAAACAATATTGTTCTCCAGTATTTACATTTAATTGGACATCTGGCTGCCTGGCTGCATTTTTTGAAATAGTTACTACATCATCTAGTTTGGCTTGTTCCAAGGTTACTATGCAAGTCATAATTTTTGTAGTACTTGCCATGGGCATCTCTTTATACCCGTCCTTCTCATAAAGAACACGCCCGTTACTGCCATCAACCAGACAAGCAGAACGAGCGTATAGTGTGTCTATCTCATCTGCTTTTATTGGTGCAGATACTTCAAGACAGCTGCAAATTGTAAGAAGAATTATGATTATCATACTAACTATTTTTTTCAAAGTAGCACACTTCCGATTTTCTATTTATTTAATAGTTATGTTTATACTGGCCGTAATATTACTTTTGGATTAATCAGATTTTTTTGTAAATGCCCAATATGGTGGTATGATATATAAGTTTTAATTTTTCTGGTATGTCTAAAACATGCACCACCAGCAAACACAAAAGGAACAGCGTGATTTTAATTCCTTAAAGGTATCTCTAAAGCCCTCGCATAGTGTAATAGATGTTTTAGATCCATCGGGCATCCTTATTTTGCAATCAAATATGGGCGAATCAAAAAACGTCGCGGTCATAAAAAGGCCATTATCGCTATTGCTCGTATGATGATGGTCTGTATTTATCACATGGTTTCAGAAAAGAAACCCTTTACTCCTACTGATTATGAGGAATTGATGAACCCTTAAAATCATGTAGAAAGAGTTGTTTTAAACGAAAACAATATTTTTGCCTATCTCGAATCTCTTGGATACGATAGTTCTCAATTAGTAAAACGCAACGATTACTAATACTTATACAATTAATCTCTTTAGAAGCAGGGTTCTATGAACCCTTATTTAAGTGTGGCTTAAAATCCACTTTATTTTTCACTCTTTCCTCCAGACTATTCTTATATTTCGTCATAATAGATTAATTCTTTTTTCTATAAACTACTTGCACCCTTGCCGTCTCAAAAATAAAACACACGTAATAATTCTTCTATTACTCGTGTGTTCTAGTCAGTTCTATTCTGTCACTATCCTATTAAATACAAAGAATATTACCTAATTCCTTACTCTATACATATATTACCTTAAAAGTATTTCTTTTACAAGTTTTCATTTTTTTTTACTTTCATCTCATATAATTTGACATAAATAAATAATAATTTTCTACTTGTTTCTTTCCACAGTTAAAAAGGCTGACCCCCTCATTAAATACCTTATCCAGGGTCAACCTTTTAAAAACTAATTCTAACGTGTAACGCATTGCAAGAAAACGTTACTTATTCACAACTAAGCCATTTATTCTACTGAGCACTTTTTCTTAAAACACCTCTTTGCAGCATAAGTTGTTCTGCTTCCTCAAATGTTGGATTGAATGCCATCTGGCTGAACCATTCATGTGCATCCCTTACAATATCATCAATTGTATGTTTTCTCTTCCATCCAATGGCTTCTAACTTTTCAGAAGAAGAACAAGTATGTCTTGGATCACCCCATCTGTAAATACCAGGAGTTTCTGTCCTTAATTCACTTCCAAACAACGCATTCAGCTTATCTGCATATTCATTTACTGTTACAGGTCTTTCACCACCAACATTGTAGGTGTTATAATCAGCCAATTCTGACTTCATTACAAGTAGATTTGCATCAACCACGTCCTCTACATGCACAAAATCCCTAATCTGGTTTCCATCCTCATATGCAATAATTGGTTTCCCCCGCAATAAACGCTGGTTAAATATTCTACCAATGCCAGAATAGGCATTATGAATAGATTGTCCACTTCCCTGTACAAGAGAATACCTTAAACAAACCGTAGGAATATTATACTTATGCCCAAAGCGCAATGCTGTGATTTCTGCTGCGTATTTGGAAATACCATATGCTGTATTCGGTGCCGCATCTTCTTCTAGAAGCAAAGCAAACTCCGCTTTTTCATTGCAAATTGGACAAGTGACTTCCCATTTACCCTGTTCTAGCAATTCCCTCGTTCTCTCTCCATAAAAATAACCGTGATGATTGCATTTAAATTTTCCAGCTCCATAAACACCCTGAGTAGATGAAAAAATTATTTTTTTCACAGGATAATTATTTTTTACAATAGTTTCATATAAAAGAGCCGTTCCTACACTGTTCACCTCATAGAACGTACTGAAATCTGTCATGTGGTCTTGATATGCTGCAAAATTGAATACAATATCAATTCCTTTTAACGCTTTCTCCAGGTCCTCTTTTTTAGTAATATCTCCCTTAATAAAATCTGCCCGTTTGTCAAGATGGCTGATATCTCCGTAAGGATGTACTCGTTGCTGCAAATTATCCATTATAGTCACTTCATAACCTTCTGCCAAAAGCTTCTTCACCGTATTATGCCCAATAAATCCCGCGCCTCCAATAACAAGAACTTTGTTCATCTCTATTACCTCCCAATAATATGATATTTAACGATTCTTTATAATCCACGTAACTGCATCAAAAAGATTTCCCGCAGCATAGGTATTCTGGCATTGCAGGTTCTCTCCCAATTCACCTGGCTCACCAATAAAAATAGTACGGATTCCTGCATTCAATCCTGTTTCAATATCACTTCCACTGTTCCCAATCATATATGCATTTTCCCGTGCAAGAGGCATTTCCTCAAATGCCTGCTGAATCAGCTGTGGCGATGGCTTACGGCATGTACAATGCTCGGCTGGGGCATGAGGGCAATAATATATCCCATTAATTACAGCACCCTTTTCAAACAATTCCTTTTTCATATGCTGATGAATTTCCTCTACCTGCTTTTCCTTAACCATACCTCTCCCGATAATAGACTGATTTGTTATTACTACAACTGCATAACCATTGAGATTTAGTAATTTGATAGCCTCTGGTACTCCTTCTATTAACCGGAATTCCTCTATACTCTTTATATAGTCTGGGCTATCAACATTAATTACGCCATCCCGATCCAGAAAAACTACTGGATATTTTATCTCTTCTTTTAAACAGTCTGTTAATGTATGTGTAAGAAATAACAAGATATCTTGTATAATGAACGGATTATCTGATTTTATTTTTAGAACGGCATGAGCTGGTGTCAGACTTTTACAGGACTCTTCTCCTGAAATAGATACAATTTTAATGCCATGTTCATATGCATATTTTCTTGCATTTTCTATACTTTCTGATGAAAATTCATTAGAGAAAATCATTAACAAATCACCTGGAACAGCAAACAAGCGCAACATTTCTGCATAAACCATGTCTTGACTCACGTCATTTGCCAATGCTGTTACAAGTGGCATGGGCTGGTTCATACTGATGGCCTGAACACGTAATCCATTATTGCCCAATGCAATTCCTACATTTTTTGTAATATCAACAGCAAAATGATCCGCTATGGCACTATTGATTCCATCGCCTAATAAGAAAATGTTCTTTCCCTGGATTATTGAATGAATAATTCGTTTTTTAACAGCTTCAAATTCTGTCACATTAATGGTATCAGCAACTTTTGCAAGCTCTTTTTCATAATCGTAAACTAAACCTTCTATAGAAACTCCTCCTTTATCAGACTTTTCTATTATCACTAATAATTAACTGGTTTTTTACTTTCGTTAAAATCATATGCAGTATAATACTATGCACATTTTCAATTTGCTGCATATTCTGGCTATCCGCAATGATTCCCTCGTCTACCAATTGAGATATTTTCCCTCCGCTCATTCCTGTCAGACCAATAGTTTGCATGCACAGCTGCTTTGCTGTAGTAATTGCCTCCACAACATTTTGTGAATTACCACTGCCACTGATTGCAATCAACATATCCTTGTCCGTTCCACTATATAAAAGCGGCTGACAAAAAATATACTCATAGCTTTGGTTTGTTATTATTTCAGACATATGTACTGTACTGGCATTTAAACTGAAACTTTTTACTTTTTTCGCAACTCCCAGTTCTTCCAGTTCCTGATTCATTTTTAAAATCAGCTCGTCAAACATATTTGCAGTTGCTCCACTACCACCATTTCCACAGAAAAAGATAGTTCCTCCTTGTTCTATTCCCTTAATCAGAATATTGCTTATGGCATTAATTTTATCTTTATCTATGTGATAAACGATACGATTCAGTTCATAAATCTTTTCATTTAGCACCATATATTTCCGCCTCCTTAATACTGCGCCTCCAGCACCTGTGTTCCTTCCATTGTAAAAGAAAATGGATATTCCTCTAGTTCCTTCACAGCCTCTCGAATCTGATTCGCCTTCCCAGGTTTATGAAAAACTAGTATTCCACCCCCACCACCTGCTCCTGTTACCTTAACACCTTCCGCGCCAGCCTGAAACAGTCTGTTAATAAGTTCATCAATAAACACATTACTAATTTTCTTGCTGAGCTGTTTCTTTAACATCCAGCCATCCTTTAGCAACTTGCCTATATCATCTATCTTGTTTTCCTCAAGTAAGTTTACTGCCGCTTCTACCTGACTTGCCATGAGCAGCAAATTATTTGCTTTGCTTTCATCCAGAACATTCTGCTCCTTCAAAATCTCTCCTGCTTTCCTGCCTATTCCAGTATGAAATAACAGCAAACGGCTCTCCAGATTTTTTATTGCTGCTAGATTACTGATTCTCCGCAGTTCTACTGTTCCATCTGATAAGAATGAAATGTGCTGCATGCCACCATACGCAGCAATATACTGATCCTGCTTTCCGATAGTCTGTTTTAAAATATGTATTTCCAGATAGCAGGCCTGCCTTGCCAGCTCCTCAACAGAAATCTCTTTTCCCTTAAATCGGTATAGAGCATGAAGAATACCCACTGCTAACGTACTTGATGCACCTAATCCGCTGCCATCGCTGGTTACATCCGACTTGATACTAATAGACACTTTTTCATCTGTCCCCGTAAGACGTAGTGACTCCCTTACAATATCATGTTTAATGTCATCAATTGTATCTACTGTCTCACACTTGTCTAAATAACTTAATGTGTAGTATGGAGTAACTGATTTCTGCACTGCCACATAAATGTACCTGTTAATGCTGACCGACAAAACCTGTCCCTTATATTTACTCCAAAAACTCTCTAAATCTGTTCCTCCTCCAAAAAAGCTTATTCTAAGAGGAGTTCTTGTTAAAACTGTTCTCATATTTTTTCACTCCCGCTTTTGTTGAAAAATAAAGTAAACTACTACTTATCCATAAACTCTCGATTTGCCTTTTCATAATTATCTGGCGTCCCAATATCTAATAAATACTCTTTTACAAAATATGCATACATGTTGTTTATTAATTGAGGCAGAACATCTTTGCCAATATCTACATTTTGTTCTTTCCGAAAACAAGGTAAAGCTGCCTTGTTTACAATGTAAATTCCTGCATTAGCAAGATTAGATTTCGGACAATCGGGTTTTTCAATAAAGTCTGTTACCCTGTTTCCCTTTCCAACCTCTACAATCCCACATTCTCCTGGTTTGTTTGTATGAAAAATACCCAATGTAAAATCAGAATGTTTCTCCTTATGATAAGCTAACATTTTTTCCAAATTAATATTTGTAATATTGTCCGCATTTACAATATAAAAATCCTCTTCATTTTCTACATAATTTATATTTTCTCTAATCGTCCCTGCGCTCCCAAGCAGTTTCTCTTCAAAGGTAGTACTGATTTTCACATTTCCCTTATACTGTTTTATAAAACTTTCCACCTGGCCGCTTAAATAATGTGTATTAACCAGTACTTCATCAACCTTATATTTCTCAAACAATTCAAACCACCACTGTAATAATGGTTTCCCTTTTACCTCCATAAGACACTTAGGCTTTTCTTTCGTTAATGGATATAATCTTGTTCCTAAGCCGGCTGCCAAAATAATTGCTTTCATAATCATATCTCCTTTAAAACAATTTTTTATATCGCCGGAATAGCTAATTTTTTTTGCTTTAAAACCTTCTCTGTTAATTCCTTTGAAATTTTCTTAGCTTTTTCAACCTGAAGTAGAGCAATGTCTTTTCTGTTAGCATAAATCATGGACTCAGCCAGCTTAATATAAAAGAGAACAGACAGTTCATTCTTTTCGCTTCGGTCAATATTACCATTAGAAATTGCAATTTTCATTGCTTCCATAAAACCATCCTCATCAACCTCCACTTTCATTGCACAGAAATCATTACCAATGATAGCCCTTGAATTGCTTTCTGTATTTCGTGGAATCCGGTATAAAGAAGGAATCGTTTCATCATAGATAAAAACACCTCTTCTTGCGCCATAACGCATCCATGTATGGGCATCCTCAGAGCATTTAACCATTTCTGGAAATGGTGTTGTATAAGCAATTGTTGTTTTAACTGCGGTTGAGGAAGTGAGATTCGTATAATTTTTTTCTGTTGCAATGGAAATCCATGCATTTTCCCCTTCAACTACATTGTGCTTATGCCCTTCCAGTGTTTCATAAATGCTAGGCGCTATATCCTCATCCTTTACAAACTGGTCATCCTCATCAATTACCCGGAACGTTGAGTATACAACATTTACAATCGGATTTTCAATAAAATGCTTTCTGACAACCTCCAGTCTTCTTTCATCACATACATCATCTGCATCTAGAAACAAAATAAATGGTGATTCATGCTCATAAGCATATCGGATTCCTTCATTTCTGGCTCCCCCTGGCCCCATATTCTTTTCCAAGCAGATAACCGTAACTTGGTCAGGATTTTCTGCACCCAGTTTTTGAGCATATTCCCGTGCTTCTATGCAAGGTGAACAATCATCAATCACAACAATGTGCCAGTTCGGATCTGTTTGTCTCTTTACTGAATTAATCGCTTTATCAAAATATATTCTTGTTGCCTCATTGTCACATCTCCAATGAGGAATTACAAAGGTTGCTGTTCCATTTTTAAAATCCTCTTTCATTTTATCTACCTCCACTTGCTTAAAGGTACTTTTGCAATCCCCGCAGAACGTCCACATCCTGCTCTATTTTTGTATAACTGCCTATTTGAATATTGGGCTTATTTTTTCCATGAAAATCACTTCCGCAAGTAATCAACAGGTCTTCTTGAACTGCCTTCTCGAAAAAGTACCTTGTTTGTTCTATTGAATGATACGTGCTAAATACTTCTATTCCCTCAAGTCCCTCTTGTATCAGCTCATCCAGAATTTCTAATTTCTCCCTTAAATTATTTCCTGGATGAGCAATCACAGGAACTCCACCGCTGGATTTAATTAATGATACTGCTTCTCGAAAGGACACATAATGAATAGGAACATACGCAGCTTTTCCTTGTGAAAAAAAATCCCAGTAAAAATGAACATATGGCATGTCACTTTTTTCTCCTCCTGGCAAATAAGGCCTCACTATCTTCTTGTCCAAGTTATTCCGATTATGCAGTATATTCTCTGCAATCATTTCACCTGTTACTATCTTCCCTTCTGCCTGAGTAAAAATCTCGTCTGCATTTACAATAACATCCGTTGCCTGCGTTAACCGGTTTATTTTTTCAACTGCTGCCTTTACTTCTTGCTGAAAAATATCGTTTTCCAATTCTTCATATTCTTTTCTGGAAGGATCAATAAAGTATCCCAAAACATGCAGATTAATATCTTTATACGTGCAATCCATTTCTATCCCAGAAATAACCTGCAAACCTATCATTTTTCCGTACTCTATTGCTTTCTGAACTCCCTTTACAGAATTATGATCTGTAATTGCGATTACTTCCATATTTGTTTTCTTACTTAAATCCAGAATATCTTTTATTGCCAGTTCACCATCAGAACTGAACTCAGAATGAATGTGTAAATCTATTTTTCTCATAAACAACCTTATACGACAATGAAATACGTCATATATTTTCCTTTCCCTGATTATCTGTTTCTATCATTTTTCCGTCTATCATTAAGATATCTTTTGTTTTTCCAGAGGATTTATATTTATAAGAATGAAATGATAATTCAACACCCTCTCCTTTTCCAGTTAATTCATTCCTTCCCTTTGCTATAAATGCCGTAATCTCTTCCTGCTCCAGCCTGACTATAGCAGCAGATTTTCCAGGCAGCTTTATACTGAGCAAATCATACGTCCCTTTATGATTCTTTACCTCAATTTTATGCCAGAATGCTTCTTCTGCCCTAGAAAGAATAAATATTTGTTTTATTCCTGATGGATGGTGGTAGCACCATACTTGTGTATCTGGGTTATAAGCAGACACATCATAAGAACTTATCACTTTCTGAAGCAGATCTAAAAAAATTTCAGAATACTTTTTACTCTCATCTGCAAATAAACCTGCTCCAATATAAAAAACTTCTCCCTGTTCTACTGTGTTCTTGTATGCAAATGGCTTGCCTTCTGAAGTATATAATATAATCCCTTTTATATCTGCTAACTCCTGAACAAAATTCAACTCTTCAGAGAAGCCATCTGCCTTTGCCTTTTTCATTGTCCCAATTACCTTGTGTCCCAACAATTCTTTCTTTACAATCTCGCATTGATTTAAGGTTTCATCTAATACTGGTAGATTTCCTATTACAATCAGCCTGCCACCTTTTTTCACATAAGAAACCAGTTTTCTTTGTACACTGGCACTCATAAAACGTACTCCTGCAATTGTTATTACAGGCTGTTTTTGTAATTCATCTTCTGTGCAATATTGCAATTCTAGAATCGCATAATCATAATTTTGTCTTCTGACATTACGTTGAAAACATTCTAATCCCTTTGTCCCATTTCCCTTTTGATATAATGATAATTCCATTAAATTTTCAATACTGTCTTTCCATGTTGGCAAATAACAGTCTGGTGTATACATTCCATAGGCAATACATTTTCGGGTACTGCTTTCTAGTATTTCTCTCCCGTATGCTTTCATGTATGTATTTAATAGTTTCATTACGTAATACTTTTCAGTCAGTTCACCCTTACTAGATATAGGACTGCTGTCTGGATATGGTCTTTCGTAAACACAATCAACATTCTCATCCCATTCCGCTGTTCCAACACCTGTATATATATTGTATCCAGTTGCACCTAATGCAATAGACAATACTGTCTGATAAAAAGGAATCACTGGGTACTTAAACTTACTATCATACAACTTTGAAAATCCCCAGTTCCCCTCCAAATTTGGTCCTCTTTTTCTTTTTGCAAGAACCAGAAACTTACTATAGGCATCTTCATCATGTGAAACAACGCCAACCCAGCTAGTATACCCGTATACAATAGGAGAAAGTTCCTCTGGTCTGACTCTGGTTATCCATGCATCCAGTCCGCGATTACCTTCTAATGGGGCATTAATGTTAGCAAAAAAAGGGATTTTTACAGTCAGTTTATCTGCATAGTAGGAATAAATTCTGCTTAAATAAGTCCCTTGGTAATCTGACCAGTCATAATACTCCATTATCTCTCGATAGGATTTGCAAGTATTCCATTTTACTGGTGGCTTTATATCTGAAAACGCATCATACTCCGTATTATGGATGAGATTATACGAATAAATTGTTCCATATTTTTTTTGTAGGAATTCGTCATAAATGACTAGGCTGTCTGGTGAATAATCATAGTTTTCTGTAAAACAGTTTGCATTTGAATAAATTCCTTCATTAAAAATCTGAACGGCAATCACAGATCCATTTGGGTATTGAAATGGCTCTAGTATATGATGATTTACCACCTGATACCATTTTTCCACCATTCCTTTATATTTTTCACCATAAGGAGCTGGCAGAGAATGTTCATATGTAATCGGTTTTCCTTCCCAATCCAGCATAGGAGGAATACTTGGATTCTTTTCTGGATTCACAAAGTCTGGTAATCCACCATAATTTACCTCTGCATGAATAAATGGTCCTGGTTTCAAGATTACATATAGTCCGGCCGATTTGCACAAGGTAAGAAAATACTTTAAATTTCGGTTAGGCTTTGTTTTTCCCTCAAAATCTATTACGTTTTTCCTATCTATATGAATTTCATGGTGCCGCCACGGTATGTAGCAGGTTACAACACTTACATTTCCCTGTTTCAGTTTATTCAGACGATCTTCCCAATTGTCAACCTTATCCCTGTAATACGGATAATCCGCACAAATTAAAAACTCTTTTTTCCCATCTACATAGAAGATTCCTTCCTTTTCGCATACGGTATACATGCTATTTGTTCCTCCTTTTATACTAACAGCTTAAACCACTTATCTGATTTGTATCGTCCCATCATGAATAAAAACCTTATGATTTCTTCTATTAGTTTACCAAAGAAGACACCCAGAAATCCCAGCTCAAATCCATATCCTAAAATATAAGCTGTTATTACTCCGATAGTTACTACTATTGTGTCAATTATCATTACACAGCTTGTATCCCCTCCACCCTTTAAAATTCCATTTCCCAAAATAAGGTTTGTTACTTTTATAGGCTGAAACAAGGCATTAATGTGTATGGCAATGACGGCTAACTGAATACTTGCTTCTGCAACATGGGAATAAATCAATGATAAAAAGAAAGATGTTATAAAAAATAATATTCCAAAAATAACGGAGCTTACAAAACCTGTTTTTAATATTATTTTTGCTTTCAGGTGCATTAAATCATAATTTTTTCTGCCAATTTCCTGACCGACTACGGTTAAACCAGCTACTGATAAGCCAAAAGAGAACATAATAAAGATTTCCTCTACACTAAACAGCATCTGATTAGCTACCAAGGCAGTTGTACCGATTCTGGTATGCAGCAGCGTATATAAAAAGCTTCCTGCTGCCCACACTCCTTCTCCAACTGTTACTGGTATACTCAGCTTACACATGTGTAAAAATTTTTCTTTATTAAACTGAATAAATGCCTTTATTTTCATGTCGAACTCTTTGTTGAAAAACAGCAGGTACGTGGTCAAAATAATAAATCCAACACATCTTGAAATCAATGTTGCATATGCAGCACCAGCTATTCCAAACCCCTTTAAGCTGCCTATTCCAAAAATAAGCACATAGTTCAAAACCGTATTGACTGCTAATGAGGTTACGTTACTCAGCATCGATGTCCTAGTATTTCCCACTGCTCTTAGCACACTGGTTAAAAGATTAATAAAAACAGCAACTGGCATACTAATTATTACTATTCGAAAGTATATTTCTGCAAACCCCATTACTTCCTTTGTTACTCCTATTCCTGTCAGTATTCTCTGCTGAAAAAGGGTTAGCAGGATAATTGTAATTGCAGAAACACTTAATCCAAATAGAAAAAGCTGTCCGACTATTGTAACAATAGAGTCTTTGTCTTTTTTCCCATAATACTGTGCAATCAGTATACTTCCGCCTACACCCAATGTTCCAAAAACCAGCAGCAGCAGTGTAATAATCTGGTTTACCAGACTTACCCCCGCCATTGCATCATCACCTAATGCACTGATAAAGACGATATCAATTAACCCTAACAAGTTTTGAAATATCATTTCCAGACTAGCTGGAATTGCTAATTTGATTATTTTTTTTACGATATCCTTCGTGGAATCTTCTTTTATCATAACATCTTTCTTATTCACAATTCACCTCATGTTAATCTGTAATATTTGATAATAGAACAAGTTTCATTGTTCCAGATGCATTTCCCTCCTGACTTACATGTAAAAGCTCGTCAAAAGCTTCCTGATACTTAGATAAGGGGATTTTCTTTGTAACTAATTCATCCAGACCTTTTAGTTTGGATGCATATCTTACTGCGGATTCTGTCATTTGATGCACTTCTCCAGTACCTATTAAGCTAATACCATTCTCCAGAAACCGAAAAGTATTAATTGTCATTTCATAGGTCTGGTCAAATCCTGCTGCAAACAGTCTGCATCCTTTTCCTGCAAGAGGAAGCGCTTTTTGCATCTGATTCCCTACCGCGTCAATAATCACATCAAATTTTCTTCCATTATTAATTCTATGCACCTCATTTTCTGTTAATTCATCTGGAAAATATGCATAGTCACAAATTCTAGAAGACATTTCCCTACGGTAAGGATTTAATTCAACTGCTACTGTTACACCAGCTATCTTACTGCATACCAACTGGCATATCGCACCAATAGGTCCTGATCCTATAACCAGTACAGCATCTTCAGGCTTTAACTTCGCCTGTGTAACAATATTTAAAACACACGTCAACGGCTCAATTAAAATTGCAGTATCCCAGCTCATGTCATCTGGTATTTTATAAATGAACCTGTCCTCTCCTACGTAATAATCTGCAAAGGTACCATGTGCCCCTATTCCAAGCTGATACTCATCAAAAGAATCACAGAAACAAGTTAGGCCCTGTCTGCAATAACTGCACTTTCCACAGAATTGGGTCGGATCTATTACTACTCTGTCACCTACTGAAACATTTGTCACACCTTTTCCCGTTTCCACAACTGTACCTACTGCTTCATGTCCAATGATCATGTTTGCCTTTGCTGTCATTTTTCCTTTTACAAGATTTAGATCTGTGCCACAGATGCCAGTCCCATATATTTTTACTTTCACATCATTTTCATGCTTTATTACTGGCTCTTCCATTTCCCGCAGCTCCAAACGTTTATCTTCAGTCCACACAATTCCTTGCATAATACCTCCTTACATTCTAATCCTGTTTTCTTTTACCATATTATATGCTCTAACAATTGCTGATGCAGCTCCTTTGTTGAAGCCGCAATACAAGATTGCTGATTTTCATAGCTGATATCCATTAATTTCATTTCATCTAATGAATTTCCATATGCATCGGTAATAATTACACCTGCTTTCTTTGCCAAAAAGACACTTGCCGCAATATCGTAAGGAAATAAATGAAGTACATATCCATTTCCAACATCCTTAAATTTATCCAAAAGGCTAATATTGTCCTTTAAAATGCGGTTTCCAATATCCACAAAAGCATCTAGTTGACCAGTAATTATTCTTGAAATTGCATAGGATGAACTGTTAAATAGGAATACTCCTCCTGTATTGGCAGAATAGTCTATCAGATGTCCATATGCATTTGTCATTAATTGCGCTGGATGTCCATTCATTTCGATGGCCCAGAACATATGTCGTAAATCTGCGTCCCTGTTTAGATTTGGTAAATTGACATGATATCCCTGATAATGTATGTCTTCACTCTCCACATCTGCATACATACTTGCTCCTGTCTTTAATTCCTTCAAAAGCGCATATTTTACATCCTTTATTCTCGCATCTGGTGTATATTCTGCGACAGCTATCGAAATACAAGCCATTTCCATCCCTGCTGCCATAGGTCTTGTCCCATCAATCGGATCAATAATTAATATGTACTTTGGACTCTCCCCTATCACATTTAATCCCGTATCCTCTGAATAGTATGCTATATCAACATTTTGTTCCCTAATAAATGTTAAAACTGCCTCTTCTGCTATATTATCGATATTAAACTGGGCATCACCGCCTGGTGAAACACCATTCACTCCCCGGTTTTTTAAAACGCCTTTGCACCCATGAATGCGGTCAAACACATAGTCGGCCAGTTTATTAATATACTCTCTCATTCTCTCCCTCCGTCACTAAAAAATATTTGGTATTTAGTGTACTTCTATTTGGTCAAAAGTATATTCTAGTATTTCACAAATTTCTTTTGCCTGCTCTAATGTTAGGATAAGTGCTGGTCTTATCTTAAGCACATTTCCAATTCCATATCTCGATGTCCTCATAATTAGTCCATTCTCAAAGGCTATGTTTTTAATTTGAGTGGTTAATTCTAGTGACTCTTCTCCCTTTTCGTCTACTATCTCAAAACCAATCATAAGTCCTACACCTCTAACGTCCCCGATAAAGGAATACTTTTCCTTCATCTCATTCAGCCTTCTTATAATGTAGTTGCCCACTAATGTTACATTGTCCAAAAATCCTGGCCGCGTAATGATTTCCAGTGTTTTAACTCCAGCAGCTGATGCCAGAGAATTGGAACCATAGGTAAAAGAATGATAGTGGGAATCCATATCCGCATATTCTTCCTTTGTGGCAATAGCTGCAATTTGAAATCCAGTCCCCCCCAGTCCTTTGGCAATCGTCATGATATCCGGTTCTACTCCGAAATAATCGGCAGCAAACATTTTTCCTGTCCTTCCAATACCTGTCTGTATTTCGTCAAAAATTAAAGTAAAATGATGTTTATCAGCCAGTTCTCTTAGTTTTACAAAATATTCTTTTGGCGGAACAATATTGTCTCCGTTTCCCAGTATTGGTTCTACTATCATAGAAGAAATACTGTCATTTCCTGCATACTTAATAAATTCTTCAATTCTTTCTGCACAGAGCATTCCGCAGCTACATGGCTTTTGATTATAAAAACACCTGTAGCAATAAGCTGGTGGAACATGAACAATTCCAGAATTGCCTAGGCTGGCAAATGGCTGCCTGCGAAATCCTAATCCTGAAGCATTCATTGTGTAGATTGTCTGTCCTACGTGAGACCTGAATAAAGAAATGACACCTGACTTTTTGTTGTAAAATTGTGCCATCTTGATAGCTCCTTCATTTGCTGTGGAGCCTCCAGAAACCTTTAGATGTATTTTGGTTAATGATTTAGGTGTTACTTCTACAAGTTTTTCAACTAGCTTTGCTACTGGCTCACTCATGTAACTGGATGTGATATGTACTAGCTTATCCGCCTGTTCTGCGACTGCTTCTAACACTTCCTGGTTGCTATACCCCAGGCTTAGATTAAATGTTGCAGCAGCACAGTCTATATAGCGTTTGCCAGTACTGTCCCACAAATAAATACCTTCACCCCTTTCCATGACTATGTTTTCGGTTGGAGCAAAAAAGTACTTGTTTACTTCTAATAGTTTAATACTCATTTTCATCACCTCATTGCTATTATAATCCATATTCTTGAAAAGATCAATACTTTTTTTACATTTAATGATTATTTTACCTATTATACTACCCATATTAACAAATATGTTGTTTTTTTGTCATTATTTTAATAATTGAAATTATTTCTTGTTTTCCTACAAAAGGACAAATACTTTCTAAAAATTCCATTTAATAATCTTAATAGCACAAAAAAAGCCAAATAAAATGAATCAGTTTCATTTCATTTGGCGTTCTCTCCTATCACTGTTTATTAATTATTATTATCTCATACTTCTAGCATAAACCATCTGGAAATTGCCGCGCTTTATTTTACACATGCTTTTATTATTGGCATGTTTTACACGCATAGAAATAATCTTAAAACATTTACTAAATTATACCAATCGAACAAATGTTTGTCAAGTGCTGATTATTTATCTGTGTTTCTATAATCCAGAAGATTTTTGAAGGAATAAATCTTTTTGAAGTTTCAATTCCTCATAGGTATCTCTAAAACCAGTAGTAAACCCTAAACGATATGTACCCATATTGGTTTCAATTCCTCATAGGTATCTCTAAAACGTAAGCAATGGATACAACATGGCAACTGGCAGACAAAGTTTCAATTCCTCATAGGTATCTCTAAAACGAATTGCCCGATAACTCAAAACAATCTGTTTTTGAGTTTCAATTCCTCATAGGTATCTCTAAAACCTGAGAAAGATTTCAAAACAGGAAAAGAGATCGGGTTTCAATTCCTCATAGGTATCTCTAAAACGCTCATGTACAAAATGAGTGAAACCAGTACATGTAGTTTCAATTCCTCATAGGTATCTCTAAAACACCACATTCCCACATGCATGGGATACCTTTCTTTGAGTTTCAATTCCTCATAGGTATCTCTAAAACTGAGTCGCATCTCTCTTGGCTCCAGTCCTGAATTTTCGTTTCAATTCCTCATAGGTATCTCTAAAACTATATTTTTGTTGACATTGAAAACATTTCATTCTAGTTTCAATTCCTCATAGGTATCTCTAAAACGCACACAAGAAGGTATTGAATATGGGCCATTTCCAAGTTTCAATTCCTCATAGGTATCTCTAAAACGTTCTTGCAATTCTTTTCGCTTCTCGCGCTCTTTCTTGTTTCAATTCCTCATAGGTATCTCTAAAACGGTGTATGGCGTACCATCATACGGAAAAGAAGGGAGTTTCAATTCCTCATAGGTATCTCTAAAACATGATGAATACAGACAAAAAGGATATATTACAGTCGTTTCAATTCCTCATAGGTATCTCTAAAACGCAAGTGTTTTTCCACCATATCTTTTTGGAGTGAGTGGTTTCAATTCCTCATAGGTATCTCTAAAACCTACACCAATACTACCTAAAGAAAGAATTGGAGGTAGTTTCAATTCCTCATAGGTATCTCTAAAACAAACATCAGAACTTGAGAAAATTCAATCAGATGTGAGTTTCAATTCCTCATAGGTATCTCTAAAACGAAAACTTTGTGGAGGAGGAATAGAATGCAAGAAATGTTTCAATTCCTCATAGGTATCTCTAAAACAACCTCCCTTGCGTATCAAAGCACCAAAAATAGCGAGTTTCAATTCCTCATAGGTATCTCTAAAACGGATGTTTGTGGAATGGAGAAGAATCCACTATTGAGTTTCAATTCCTCATAGGTATCTCTAAAACTCAGATGTTTGTGGAAGAAAATCTATGGACAGATGGGTTTCAATTCCTCATAGGTATCTCTAAAACCCATTTCATCCCTAATTTTATCACATCCTCCATGACATGTAAATCCCTAACTTTACAAAAACATTTGCTGATGCCCGGAAAACAGCAAAGGCAAAAAGGTCGACCCTCCGTACTTTTTACCCTATTGGAGGTCGACCTCAAAACCTTGTATTCATATAAGCTATTTTTCCATCAAAATCAACTAATCATATACCAGCATAATAGAACTTTCATTTACATAAATCGTAATTTATCAAGCTCTATTTCCCAACATATTCAAACCACTTAAAAACTGCCTTATTACAACATGCCCTTCCATTTCCTGTTGCATACAATCCAATATAATTTCCAGTAAACTTGCCTCCTGTCTCAGTAGTTAGATAAGCCGTTTCCCCACTCCCTAATACAATTCTTTCATAGCCTTTCACATAACCAAAAAAATAATGCTCCTTATCCGCATTCAAAAAAAATTCTACCTCCATTTTTTCATACGGAATCTGCTGCTCCACCTTCCAAAGAGAGCCTATTTGCCTTCGGAACATCAGTATCCTAGAACCATTCACCCAGGTTATAGCAATTTCATAATGATGCTTGTTATTCATATAAATACACAAACCCGCTTCTTCTCCCTCATTTTGGGGGTCAAAATAAAGCAAAGTCCTTGCATAAAAAACATGATGCTCTTGTCTTCGTCCAATCCATGCCAAGGAATCAGCTTCCGAAAGGCTCACTGAATTTCCCTGTAAAGAAAGACCTTCAGTTCCCAGTTCCACTGCTCCTTCAATGGGATTATAGATAAAATTCCATTCCTTCCTCAATACTCCGCGAAAATCATCCAAAACCATATCAGGAAAAAGTCCTACTTCACAAGTATCATCCGTAAGAGGAAGCCTGTCCGTTTCAATTTCCTCATCTAGCAATCCATTTCTTCCAAACACAGGCCACCCATCCTTATCCCACACTACTGGAACCAACATAGTTTCCCTGCCAAGATTATGACGATACGGATATGAAATCGGTCGAATTCCCAGACATACAGACCACCAGTTATTATTTTGATCAAAAAATAAATCTCCATGACCAACTGCCTTTATAGACAATCCATAACTCCGATTTGTTAGCACAGGATTCCGTGGACAGGATTCATACGGTCCCTTTACAGACTTACTTCTAGCAACCGTAATCATATGACAATATTCAGTACCACCCTCAGAAATCAACAAATAATACCATCCATTATACTTATATAAATGTGGCCCCTCTGGATCATTTCCACCAGTACCAGCCCATATATTCTCATACTCACTAATTCTTTCTCCAGAATTCAGATCAATCTGGCATAAATAAATTTGTCCAGAAGCTGTTCCTATATAATATGTTATTCCATCCTCGTCAAAAAAGAACGAAGGATCAATACCTGGACAATCGAGCCACACCGGATCAGACCATTCCCCAAAAGGATCTTTTGTCCACACAAAAAAATTTCCATCATCCGCACCACCATATGTTACATTTGTACATACCACATAAAACGTACCATTATGATACCGAATAGTTGGTGCAAACGTACCTGTTTCATTAGGAAACCCCTTTCTAATCGTCAATTGGCTGTTTCGTGTAATACAATGACCAATTAAATCCCATTGAATCAAATTCCTACTATGAAATACTGGAATACCTGGAAAATATTCAAAGGAACTATTTACCAAAAAATAATCCTCTCCCACTCTGCATATACTTGGATCGGGATGCATACCTGCTATAATTGGATTTCTATATATCATAAACCATACTCCTTGTGCATTTCATTTTTTGAATCCTATTATACGTGTATTTGTATATGTTGACAAGTTTCTTTAACAAATATCACAACTTAAAAACAGCCTCCCCATATTGATTAATCAAATAAACTTCCATTAGTATTTCTTTTTTTTCATAATTATCATAAACTACTGGAATGCCTAGTAATACTGCATTAGCTATTTCCACCCCAATTTCACCCATCCGATAGGGCTGTTGTGCAACCGTTCCCTGCACTACCCCTTCTTGTATTTTTTCCAATACAGCCGGATCTGCATCAAATCCAATGATTAGAATTACACCTTTCTTACCAGCTTCTTCAAGTGCCTGAGCAGCTCCTACTGTCATAAGTCCATTTTCGCAAAAAACCACTGCTAAATCATTGGCATAAGATTGCAATATAGCCGTCATTTCTAAATAAGCATCCTCTTGTTCCCCATTTGCAGATACTTCAGCAACTACCTGATATCCCTTTTCCAGCATTACACTTTTAAAACCCTTTCCTCGCAGTAAAGCATACGTAGCTGTTTTTTCTGCTTTTATAATCGCAATATTCTTACTATTAATTTTATGTTGCTTAATTAAAATTAACGCATATTCACCAGCCAGTATTCCTCCACCAAAGGAATCTGAAACAATAAAGGCTGCTACGTCAGCTCCGCCCGTTCCACCATCTATTACAACAACAGGTATATTTTTTTCTGCTGCGTATTCAGCAATATAAGGAACCCCTTCTGGATAATAAGGAGAGATTAACAGTGCATTCACATTATTATTAATTAAACTAATACATCCTATTTCCATTTCAACAGCATTACTTTTTTGATCATGAGCAATAACATTAATTCCAAGTTCTTCAGCTTTTGTAAGAACACCCATCTGCATTGTCATATAATAAGCCCATGAAGCATTATAAACAGACCACCCAAACGTAAATCCTCCAGGAGGTATTATTGGATTTTCATTTTCTTTGCTATCTGTATTCGCTCCCTTTAAAGATTCCAAACCACGATCGGTATACTTATAAATTCTAAAAAATTCGTGAGAAGCTTGTATAGAAGAGTGAGAATTTCCAGTCATCACTAAATCAAGTGCATCTTTAAAAACATTTTGTACATACCATTGTAAATAATTCGCTTGTAAAGGATTTGAAAAACTAAGATTATTTATTTCTTGATCGTAAAGCCCCTGTTTCATTAATGAAGCAGGGAAATTTTTCAAAAGATTCTGATATATTACTTTTACATCATTTAAAGAAACGGCCATCTGCCCATTTATTTGAATCGGTAATTCTTTTGACATCCCAGATAATTCAGAAACTACATCTATTATATTAATAATGAAATTCGTACTGTCTGTTAATCCAATCTCCATTAATCCACTCTCTATTTTCCATTTAGACTTCTGAGTATCGCAATTTTGTCCTTTATAGGCAAAAGAGCGTTCTACAAAATACCAAAACGGTAAAAGTTTTAACTTTCCATCAAAATAAGGAGCATTTAACATGGTAAACTGGTGTCCATGCGTAAATAGAACCCTTTTGTCATACGATGGAATATAAGCAACAGAACGATATTTTATGGTATAGCCATCCAAACTTTTAAACCTTTGCATATCCCCTTCATTCACATTCATGTCATGATCTCCTGGAATATATACCATTCTGCCCTTCAATGCATTTAATGCCTGAATTAGTTTTCCTTCCTGCCCCAAAATAACAGGATTTGCTGCAATAATGTCATCCAACGTTGGAGGAATCTGTTGAGGCGGATATGCCCAAAATTCAAAAATATCACCTAATAGTATAACTTCTATTATTTGATCAGCATATGCTATAATATCATTAAAAATTGTAATTAAATTTTTTTCATGAACTTCTTTTCGATAACGTACAGAAGGTGACTCTATTCCTATACAAATATCACTTAGTATTATTACATAGTCCATATTTACTCCCATCATGGCTATACATTTACTATATTATATGTATAGCCATGATGAAATATCTTATGTTATTCTCCAAACACTGCTTTATAGTCTGCCTGGAATTTCTCAATTCCCTGATCGGTTAAAGGATGCTTTGTCATCTGCTCAATTACACTATAAGGTACCGTTGCAATATCTGCACCTGCCAGTGCACAATCTGTAACATGAATTGGATTACGTACACTAGCTGCAATAATCTCTGTTTCAATGCCATGAACTTCAAATATATCAGCAATTGTGCGTATTAAATCAATTCCTGGCTGTGAAATATCATCCAGTCTTCCTAAAAATGGTGAAACATAAGCTGCACCTGCCCTTGCTGCTAAAAGTGCCTGATTTGCAGAAAATACCAATGTAACATTAGTTTTAATTCCCTCACTGGCAAGAACCTTAGTCGCCTTTAATCCTTCCACCGTCATAGGAATCTTCACTACCATATTAGGATGGATTTTTGCAATTTCTCTGCCTTCTGCAATCATTCCTTCTGCATCTACTGTAGTTGCCTTAACTTCGCCGCTTATTGGTCCGTCTACGATAGCTGTAATTTCCTTAATTACTTCTACAAAGTCCCTGCCCTCTTTTGCAATCAAAGATGGGTTAGTAGTTACACCGCAAATCACTCCCATGTCATTTGCCTTTTGAATATCCTCTACTTTGGCTGTGTCCACAAAAAATTTCATATATAATCCTCCTTAAATTTATATAAATTAATAACCTGCTTTGTTTAATGTTCCTCACTACCTTGTCCATAATAAGCATTGGCACCATGCTTTCTATTGTAGTGCTTATCAAGTAAAAACTGCTGCACCCTGGAAACATTTGGATTTAACGTCATGGTTTTATATGCCATTTCTGCCACTTTATCCATTACTACTGCATTGTACACAGAACCTGCTGGGGTTTTCCCCCATGCAAAAGGACCATGATTCTTTACTACTATAGCAGGAATTGCCATTGGATTGCAAGTCCCAATCGTCTCTACGATTACATTTCCCGTATTTAATTCATATGCCTCTTCAATCTCTTGCTGGGTCAGGTCTCTTGTACAAGGTATATCTCCATAAAAATAATCGGCGTGAGTAGTTCCTAGCGCTGGAATTGGCATCCCCGCCTGTGCAAAGGTAACTGCCCATGTAGAATGAGTATGCACAACTCCTCCTATGTCGGGATAATTTTTATAAAGCACAATATGCGTGGCCGTATCAGAAGAAGGCTTATAATTTCCTTCCACTACTTTTCCATCAAAATCCACAACCACCATATCCTCTGGCTTCATTACATCATAGTCCACTCCACTTGGTTTGATGACAACCAGACTGTTTTCACGGTCAATTCCGCTGACATTCCCCCATGTATAGATAACCATCCCTTTTTCTACCAGCTCCATATTAGCTTCATAAACTTCTCGCTTTAACTGTTCTAACATCTATTTCTTTGCCTCCGCTTTCATGGCTTTTAATCTCTTCATAACATCATTTTCACCTCTGCCAAAGTAATCATGAAGCATTTTAAATTCAACGTATAATTTCTGATATGCCACCACATTCTCTGGAATTGGTTTATAAGTTTTCTCTTCAACCTTACCCATTCTTTTTGCCGCATCAAAAATGGAATCATAGCCTCCCTTTTCTGCACCAGCTGCAACAGCTCCAAACATAGCTGCACCAAGTGCGGGAGTTTGGTCAGAAGCACCGATAAATATTTCTTTATTCGTAACATCTGCGTAAATCTGCATCATCATTGAATTTTTCTTAGATATTCCCCCACAGGCATACAATTCATTGATTGGTACACCTGAATTTTCAAAGGTTTCAATAATCATTTTTTTACCATACGCTGTTGCCTCAATTAACGCCCGATACATTTCTTCTGGTTTTGTAGTCAAAGTCATTCCAAGCATCATGCCCGTCAAGTCAACATCTACCAAACAAGAACGATTACCGTTCCACCAATCAAGTGCCAGCAATCCGCTCTCTCCTACCGCAAGCTGAGAAGCCTTTTCCGTTAAAAACTGGTGTATAGATATTCCCAATTTTTCTGCCTCGTCAAAATAAGCCGCTGGAACACAGCTTTTTACAAACCATTCAAAATGATCCCCTACACAAGATTGTCCTGCTTCATAGCCAAAAAATCCAGGCAGTACCCCATCCTCTACGACACCACACATACCAGGTACTATTTTTTCTTCTGTTCCAAGTAAAATGTCACAAGTAGATGTTCCAATAATCATAAGCATTTTTCCTGGCTCTGTTATACCCACTGCTGGAAGAGATACGTGTGCATCCACATTTGCCACACCAACTGCTGTTCCTGGAAGCAAGCCAATTTTTGCAGCCATTTCTGCTGTCAATTCACCAGCCTTTTCACCCAATGAATGAATATCTGTACTTAGTTTATCTTCTACTACATTTTCCAGCCTTACATCTAGTGCTTTAAAAAACTCTTTAGATGGATACCCCTTCTGCTTATGCCACAAAGCCTTATATCCTGCTGTACAGCTGTTTCTTGCCTCAACACCAGTCATTTTCAACGTAACCCAGTCTGTTGCTTCCATAAAACGATCTGTTCTATCATAAATTTCTGGAGCTTCCTCTAAAATCTGCATAATTTTTGGAATCATCCATTCGGAAGATATTTTTCCTCCGTATCTTGCTAGAAAATCTTCTCCACGCTGTGTCGCAATCTGATTCAGTTTATTTGCCTGTGGCTGTGCTGCATGATGCTTCCAAAGCTTTAACCATGCATGAGGCACGCTCTTAAGTTCTTCCTGAAAGCAAAGCGGTGTTCCCTCTTTGTCAACTGGAAGCATCGTACATGCTGTAAAATCAATAGCAAGTCCAATCACATCAGCAGGATTCACTCCTGATTCCTTTAATACAGCAGGTATCGTAACTTCTAAAACCTCAAGGTAATCCGCCGGATGCTCAATAGCCCAGTCAGGTCCTAATTTCGTCCCATCTGGCAGAAATTCATCCATCACCCCATGTGTATATATTTTAGTTGCTTGTGCAACTACCTCACCATTTACAACATCTACCAAAACAGCCCTGCCAGATTGCGTCCCATAATCAACGCCAATTGAATATTTTTTTTCCATGCTCATCTACTCCTTTTTGCATTCTACATTATCTTATTTATTTAAATGCAATTGAATTCCATCTAAGTTCATTTTTTAAACTGCGGATTGTGGTATTTTTATCTATTACCACACATTCTATTCCCATAGCAGCTGCCCAGTCTTCCATCTGTTCTGTTGTTAAATCATAAGAAAATGCGGTATGATGAGCACCACCTGCCAAAATCCATGCCTCTGCACCTGTTGTTAAATCAGGCTTTGGCGTCCAAAATGCAGTTGCAACTGGCAGCTTCGGCATTGGCTGCTCAACTTTTTTACAGTCCACTTCATTTATGATCAAACGGAAACGATTTCCCATATCAATTAGAGAAGTTGCAATTCCCTGACCTGTTTTTGATGTAAATACAAGACGTGCAGGATCTTCTCTGTTTCCCATAGAAAGTGGATTTACTTTTATTCCAATTCTGCCTTCTGCAACAGTTGGACAAACTTCTAACATATGTGCCTGCAAAATACCTTCTTTGCCAGGAACAAGATTATATGTGTAGTCTTCCATAAATGAGGTTCCTTTTGCATCCTTAATTCCATTTGCCATAATTTTCATTAATCGTACCATGGCAGCGGTTTTCCAGTCACCCTCTCCACCAAATCCATATCCTTTTTCCATCAACCTTTGAATGGCAAGCCCAGGAAGTTGTTGCAAAGCACCCAAATCGCCAAAATGTGTCACAATAGCATGATAATTTTTATCTGTCAGGAATTTTTCAAAACCAATTTCTATACCTGCCTGCACTGCTACATGCTTTCTAAATTCGCTCTCTTCTCTGCCTTCTAGGAGAATATCATACCTGCTGTAATACTCCTCTACCAGTGCATTTATATCTCCTTGTGCAACATCTTGAACATATTCTGCGATTTCATTTACTGGATAAGCATCAATTTCCCAGCCAAATTTAATCTGCGCCTCCACTTTGTCACCTTCTGTAACCGCAACATTTCTCATATTATCTGCAACACGGCAGACTCTGATATGTGAAGATTCCATCAAACCAACAGCTGTCCGCATCCAGCCTGCCATTCTTTCCTGTACCTTCTTGTCGTTCCAATAGCCTGCAATTACTTTTCTTTCCAGTCCCATACGCGTTACAATGTGACCGTACTCCCGGTCTCCATGTGCAGATTGGTTTTCATTCATAAAATCCATATCAATTGTATCATATGGAATTTCCTGATTAAACTGTGTGTGCAGATGAAGCAGCGGCTTTCTAAATTCCTGCAAGCCTAAAATCCATGACTTTGCTGGTGAAAAAGTGTGCATCCATGTGATAACACCCGCACATTCCTCATCTGCATTTGCCTCATTAAATGTTCTACGAATTAATTCATTGGTAATAAGTGTAGGTTTCCAAATAACCTCAAAGGGTAATATTCCTGATCTATTTAATTCCGCTACAATTGTTTTTGAATGCTCCGCAACTTTTGCCAAACACTCATCCCCATATAAATCCTGTGATCCCGTTGCAAACCAAAACTTGTACTTTTTACTCTGTAGCATACAATGTCCTCCTTAAAATACCTATTGTTTTTCTTATAATCACATTTTACAACTGGTACGGTCGTGTATACAAGTTGTTTCTAATTTGATCGGTATTTCCTTCTGACACAGACACTGTAGAGCCCTTATCTGGCAATACAAGAATCTTTAATAATCAATTGAGGTTCAATAACTCTTGGCACCCTGCTGTTTTCTTCTGACACACCATTTATCCGTTCCAACAAAAGCTCTGCTGCCATGGCTCCAAGTCTTTCTTTTGGATGCTCTACTGTTGTTACACCTAATACTCCGATTTCTGTTGAATAGGAATTGTCAAAACCAGTTACAGATACATCTCTTGGTACAGAAAGTCCAATTTCTCTTAATGTATTAATCATAATATGTGCCAGCTGGTCATTATAACAGACAACAGCGTCAAACCGCACTCCATTCCGTATCATTTCTATCATTTCCGCCCTTGGCTTCAGAAGCTTATCCTCCGTATGATACCAAATCACCATTTCTGGATTATACATTATTCCGCATTCATTCAGTGCCTTTACAAATCCGATATGCCTCCTAAAACCCTGATTATCATCTGTTTTAAAAATACCCACCAGATTTTTATGTCCCAAATCAATCAGATACTTTGTAATTAAATACATTCCCTTTTCATCATCCATAACAATAGATGGCTTGTCCTTAAACTGTGGGTATGTCCCATGAATAAATACACAGGGAATATTACACTCATCAAATTTCTTATATATTTCCAAATGTCTGGAATAAATCTGGCTTTTGCTTGGTTCAATAATAACTCCATCTACATTTTTCTTTAACACATCTTCTAGACATGCCATCTCAATAGCCCTGCTGTTCTTGGTGTTTTTCAGAATAATACTGTAACCTTGTTCCGTCAATACATTGTCGATTCCTTTAATTAATAAAGGAAAAATATAATTAGATATATAGGTTGTAATGACAGCAATGTTCTTCGAACTGCCGCGGGTAAAAACCGTATCCGCACAAAAGCTTCCTCTGCCATGCTCTACTACAATATATCCGTCATTCTGTAACATAGATAAAGCCTTTCTAACCGTATGTCTGCTTACACCATACTTAACAGTCAACTGGTTTTCAGATAAAAGCTTATCTCCAGGTTTTATTTTACCACTGCGTATTGCTTCTTTTAAATCTTCCATTAATATATAATATTTTGGCTTACCCTGATTGCTGTCCATACCATACCTCCATACTCCTATAGTATATATCATACACTTGTATGGTCGTATATACAAGTTGTTTTTAAACCTTGATAAAGTCATGGTCTTACTCTAGAAAGTTTCTTTTACTATAACAACAGAAACTTCTGGAATATTAAATAAACGCATTTTTATTGTATGAACGCCCAAACCTCGTGATAAAACCATAGTGGACTGCTTTTCCTGAAACCGCCCTGCATCATACTTAGGAAAAAGCTGAAATGTTGTAGAGATTACTCCTCCCAATAACGGCAGCCGGACAACTCCTCCATGCACATGTCCTGCCAATACCACGTCTGCCCCCCAGCTGGCATACTGCTTGAAATAGAGCGGATTATGCGCCAGTAGTATCTGAAAGCTCCCAGAACCAGTCCTTGTGCCAATATATTGACTTAATCTTTCACTAGTAAGCTGTGGAATCCTCCGTCCCTTTTTATAATACTCCAAATCTAGATCTAGCCCTGTAATACAAACCTGCTGCTGATTCACTAAAATAGTTTCTGACTCATTTCTTAGGAATTGAACGCCTGCTGCCTCTGCCCGCTCCACATACCTTTGAAGCTTACCAGCAGTTTTTTCCTTTAACTGAAGCAGCTTTTTTTCATGATTTCCATAAGAATAATAAACAGGAGCCACTTTACACAACTCTTCCAAAAGATATTCCATTTTGTCTGTTTCAAATTTTTCACTATAAACGAGTAAATCTCCACCAATCAAAATAAAATCTGGTACTTGCTTTTTAATTGAGGCAAGTAATCTGCTATTTCTTTTTCCATACTCAAAATTGTGAATATCTGACAAGAAAACAATTTTGACCGTTCTGCCGTTCTTCTTAAACTTATGGGTCTCAACAATATATTCCTCTATCTTAAAGCTGTGAAGCTCTCTCCATATTTCTAAAAGTACCAGTATAACCGCCACAATCAGAATAACAATCACTTCTTTCATAATTAAACCTGCCTTCTGCCTAAATATCCAGTTTTAACTGCATTTCCTCTTCAGCCTCTAATTTAAAATCCTCTAGTTTTTCAGAATTAACCATCGGTAAATCTTCTAATGACTGAATCCCGAAATTCCGTAAGAATTCTTCTGTTGTTCCAAACAAAATAGGTTTTCCTGGTACGGAAAGCCTGCCAACCTCGCATACAAGATTATATTCCACTAGCTTATTAACTGCATGATCACTTTTCACACCTCGAATTGTTTCAATTTCAATTTTAGTAATCGGCTGCTTATACGCAATAATAGAAAGTGTCTCTAATAACACATCTGTTAATACATGTTTTTTAGGTATGTGTGCAATTCGGATTAACGTTTCATACATATCAGCCTTTGTACACATTTGAAAAGCGCCATCCAGTTCAATTATCTGAATTCCTCTATCCTCTTCCTCATACCTGTCCATCATATTCCGAATAATTTTTCTTATCGTTTCTACATCATGTTCAATGGCTGCTGCCAGCTTTTCACATTCCACCGCTTCACCCATTGTAAATAAAATGGCTTCCACCTGTGCCTCTATTTTCTTAATTTCCAATTTCATTGCTCCTATCTACATATGTAATTGTAATATCATCAAAAATCTCTTCCTGCATAATCCAAATGGTTCCCATTTTAATTAGTTCCAGTACCCCAAGAAATGTTACAATTACTTCTATTTTCCCTCGTTGACGCTCAAGTAATTTCCGAAAACTAAATTTTTTATGTTGTATTGCATAATTTACAATAAACTCCATCTTTTCATTTAAATTCACTTCTTCCTTTTCAATCCTGCCAAATTTGCTTCGAATGGGATCAATCTTGTCCACCTGCTTTTTCATAACTGACCGGAAAATAGCATGAAGCTTGGGTAATGACAAATCAGAAAGCAATGCACCAGTATCTACCTCTTCTTTAAACTCTTTAATCTCCTCTGGAATCGTAGCTCTCTTAAAAAGCATCCGTGAAGCATCTATCTGCTTGTCCTTTAATTCAAACGACATGTATTTATAAAGCTTGTACTCCAAAAGCCTTTCTACCAGTTCCTTTCTTGGGTCCTCCTCTTCCTCTGTATCATCCTGCTGCACCTTAGGAAGAAGCATCTTTGACTTAATATTTAAAAGCGTAGCTGCCATTACTAAAAATTCACTCATTAAATCCAAATCCTTTGAATCCATTCCCTGAATATATTCCATATATTGTTCTGCAATTGTTATAATGGGAATGTCATATATATTAACCTTATTTTTATCAATTAAATGCAACAGTAGATCAAGTGGTCCCTCAAACACTTCCAGCTTTACCTTAATACTCATTCTACACCTGGCCTTCTCACTTATTCTTCTCTTCTAATCCGTATTTTTGTCTGCTTCGAAACTATTTTACTAATAAATGAAAGAATTCGCAAGTGTTCTTTTGCAAACAAATGGGAGGAAAAATCTCTCTTCCTCCCTAATACCTAATCTGCAATAAAAAATTTCTTTACAATTTTTTCTAGATAATTTTTAAACTTTGCTTTTCCTATGTTTTCAGAGGATACAATTGGAACACTTCCAATATCCTTTCCTCCATATGTATACTTAATTTCTCCAATAACATCTCCCTCCATAACTGGAGCTTCTACATCAGCTTCATATATAATTTCTTTTTGAATGTTCTCACTACTTTCTCCATTCATAAGTAAATAGGTAAAGGTACTTGCTATTTTAGGAACAATAAAATCCTTTAATCCTCTTTTAACAGCAATCTGTTCTAAAACAGTATCTTTATTGTCATCCTGATACATAGTGCAGTTAGCAAAGCCGTAGTCTAACATTCTAGCTGCCTCCGAGAATCTTGTTTTAGATTCTGGAGCAGCCATGACTACTGCAATCATATCCATTCCGTTTCGATTAGCTGTCGCTGATAAACAGTACTTTGCTTTACTGGTCGAACCTGTTTTTAATCCTGTAATTCCATTATATGTACGTACCAGTTTGTTTGTATTTGTTAGTCCAAATTCACTTTCTCCCTTTTTCGTTGTATGAGTAAATGTATCCATCCAGACAGTAGAATATTTTGTGATTTCAGAGTGTTTTGTGATTAACTCTCGCGACATGAGTGCAATGTCATAAGCACTGGAATAATGACCTTTTGTAATTTCATCATCAAGACCACAGCAATTCATAAAGTTAGTATTATTCATACCTAGTTCTTTTGCTTTGGCATTCATTCTAGTAACAAATTCTGTCTCTGAACCAGCCAAAAACTCTGCCATTGCTACTGCACAATCATTTGCACTGGAAATGGTTATACATTTTATCATTGTATCTACTGTCAGCTTTTCATTTGGCTCTACATAAACCTGGGAGCCTCCCATAGACGCTGCATGCTCACTTACTGTAACCTCATCCTCTAAACTGATTTTTCCGTCTTCTAATGCTTCAAAAATCAACAGAAGTGTCATTATTTTAGTAATGCTTGCTGGAAACCGTCTTTCATCTTTATTCTTCTCATAAAGTATGGTTCCTGTTGAACCTTCAATCAATACAGCACTTTGTGACGTTATCTGCAAATCAGGCTCAGATGTCTTTTCCTCCGTTTCATTGGAAATCAAGGAACGATTTGTGTGGAATGCAGAATTCCCAAATACAATGTTTTTCTGGCTAATTATCTGCATACATAGAATGATACAACAAAAATATGCAACTACTCTTTTCATCTTACACACCGCTACAATTTTATGATTACTACTATTTTAATAGCTACGTTTCATTTTTATGACAACTGTTAAGACTTTTTATATAACAATAATCTCACATTTCAAAGTAATTCCCTTTACTTTGGCAATTACATAAGTGGTTCCGCTCTTCACACCTGTTACCTTACCAAAACGAGTTACTTTAGCAATACTTTGATCCTCACTCTTCCACTTTACCCATGCAGATGTACCCTTTACCTTCAAATTAGTCTGTTCACCCTTTTTGCAGGATATAGTTCCCTTATTTAAAGCGATTACGTATACCCGGCACTTTAGAGTTTTCTTTTTAGTTTTCACTAAAATCATTGTATTCCCTGTATTTTTTCCACTGATTTTTCCAAATTGATTTATATCTGCAATACGAAAATTCTGTGACTGATAGGTAACTCGCTGATTTACTAAAAATAAATTCATTTTACATGTACTTCCCTTTTCCATATAAATAGTTTTCGTATTAACTCGTTCAAAAAAAGACTGGAATAACGATTTATTTTCATAAAACTTTGTATACGGAAACAATAAAATCATTACCAACATAATCAGTGCTATGTAAAAAAACACATTTAAAAAATAAATACACTTAGTTTTTCTCATTTTTTTACTCACAAATTTATTCACTACTAGTATATGTTTTATTAATCAGTTTTACTAGTAGTTTTGCCTTGACAAACATACTGTAAAATTCTACAATATTATCATTTACTACTAATTTTTTATATAATAGGAAGGAACAATTGAAATGGAAATTTTAAAGGAATTATTAATACTGATAATAGGATTTTTCCTATTAATTAAGGGTGCAGACTGGTTCGTTGACGGAGCCTCAAAAATTGCAGATAAATTTCACATACCACAGCTTGTTATCGGGCTTACCATTGTTGCTTTTGGAACAAGTGCTCCTGAAGCTGCAGTTGGATTGGCCGCTAGTGCCAATGGAAATGCGGATATTGCACTTGGTAACGTAGTAGGCAGCAACATTTTAAACATTTTGCTAATACTCGGAATCACTTCTCTGATATTACCACTTTCCATTCAAAAGTCAACCTTATTTTTTGAAGTTCCATTTGTCATTGCTATCTCAGCTGTACTTTTATTTCTTGGCAAAAACGGGAATCAGCTCTCTACAATGGACGGAGTGGTATTATGGGTACTATTTATTATATTTTTTATCTACTTAATACAACTATCCAGAAAGAATAATGGAGCCGCAGATGACATCCCGGCAGCTAATAAAAATGACTCCTTTTTCAAATTAATCATTATCACAATTATTGGCCTTATTTCTATTGTTGCCGGAAGTAAGTTTACAGTCAGCAGCGCATCTGCCCTAGCTAGTATCATGGGATTAAGCGAACGGTTTATCGGTCTTACTATTGTAGCCTTCGGCACTTCTCTACCTGAACTAATTACATCCATTATGGCTGCAAGAAAAGGAAAAGATGAAATTGCCATTGGAAATGTAGTAGGAAGTAACATTTTCAACATATTATTTATTTTAGGAACTACTTCATTACTTTTCCCTATTAATTATGCTCAAGGCTTTATATTTGATAATATTATCTGTATTTTATCAGTTCTGCTACTCTGGTTATGCGTTTTCAAAACAAAAAAACTGGGCAGAATCGGCGGCGGCATTATGGTCATTTGTTATATCGCCTATTTTATAAATATTCTGTAGCTTTTAATTATAGTGAAAAATTCTTGTAATAAGCAGGCTGATTGAAGACACCACAATAAGCAATATAATACTTAACATATCACTTAAAATTCCTTTAGCTGCCAGTATTAGAATTATAACTGCGGTCAAAAACATAACTATATTAATGATAATTGCTTTTTTTGTCTGCTCTGGTACTTTTTGATTTTTCTTCTCAAGACCAGCTTCCGTTTTTTTATATGGCGCTGGTTTTTTTTCCTTTTTCTTTGTTTGTTTCTTCTCTTTTTTAACCCGTACTAAATGAACTCCATCTTTTTCTTCTGTCATCTTGTTGTTCCTCACTTTCAAAATAAATGTCTCTATCTGGTATTATATTGAAATGCTTTTAACCAGTCAACAGGAATTTGCAGCTTAGGCTGTTGATAATCTATTTCTAGTATAATTGTTGACTTATAGTATAAAAAAGTATAGAATGAACTTGATTGATGATTTGTACGAACTAAAGGAGATTTTATACTATGAGTTTACATTATTTAAAGGAAGCTATGACTCCGGACGAGTTGATAACTAATTATCCTATCCCGGCAGACTTAGCAAAATTAAAAGAACAAAGAGATGCTGAAATTGCAAATGTTTTTACCGGTCACTCCCAGAAGTTTATTTTAATAATCGGTCCTTGTTCAGCTGACAACGAGGATGCTGTTTGTGATTATATTTCCCGACTGGCAAAAGTTCAAGAAAAAGTTGAAGATAGGATTATAATTATTCCTAGAATCTATACGAATAAACCTAGAACTACAGGAGAAGGTTACAAGGGTATTGTGCACCAGCCAGACCCAGAAAAAGCACCTGATTTATGTGAAGGGCTTATTGCAATGCGTAAAATGCATATTCGTGCCATTCAAGAGTCTCATTTATTTGCAGCTGATGAAATGCTTTATCCAGAAAATTGGCCTTATTTATCTGATATTTTGTCTTATGTAGCTGTTGGTGCTCGTTCTGTTGAGGATCAGCAACATCGTCTTACCATTAGCGGTATAGATATTCCTTGTGGAATGAAAAACCCTACCAGTGGTGACTTTTCCGTAATGATGAATTCCTGCATCGCCGCTCAGGCACAGCATACATTTTTATATCGTGGCTGGGAAGTTAAAACAGATGGTAATCCTCTTGCACATGCGATTCTAAGAGGTGCCGTAAATAAGCATGGTCAAAGTATTCCAAATTACCACTATGAGGATTTGAAAAGGCTTTTGGAAATGTATAATAAATTAGATTTACAGAATCCAGCTACTATAATTGATTCGAATCATGCAAATTCAAATAAATTGTATTTTGAACAGCCACGTATTATTGAAGAGATAATGCATAGCCGTAAAAACTCAAATGATATTCGTGACCTTGTTAAGGGTATCATGATCGAAAGCTATATTGAGCCAGGCAGCCAGAAAATATCTGACCGCATTTATGGAAAATCCATCACAGATCCATGTCTTGGCTGGAGTGAAAGTGAAAAACTGATTTATCGTGTTGCCGATTTAGTTTAATATTTATTGAAAAGCAGGACTATCTTGGTTCCTGCTTTTTTTAGTTACTAAGAACGCAAAAATGTATGGAACATAGGCATTGTTCTCTTATATTATATGTATCCATTCAATAAAAGATGGATTTACAAATGTCTCTAACACGCTTCCTATTATCATACAGCAAAAAAGGCATAAAAAAATCGGAATTTGTTCCAAAATAAGTTTTCCCTTTCTTGCATATACTCCTTTTTGAATTCTCTGATGAAGCTTCCAAGTTCTGATTATTGCAGTGGCCATGGTTGGAATATAGATTAAATAGTGAGGAAATGCATATGACAAACCAGCTGCAAATCCATTCCATCCGTATAAAATAACTAATGCGCCTAATACAAAGCCAGATGAAAAGCTTTTCAAAAAAATGTAACTCAAATTATATGGCACTGATAAAATTGTAACACTGAACAACCATACTAAAATATAGTTCTTTAATCTTCTTTGTAAAATATATAAAAATAATGGAATTTTATCATTGGAATGAAACTCAGATAATAAGATGTTATTTATGTATTCAGAAAATCCTGTATACCCGTTCTTTGTCAGCTTAGAAACAACAATCCCTGCAACAAAGCTTGTCACAGAAGCCAACAACATAATTTTCGATATGTTCAATTTCTTTAAATTATTTTCTAGTATTTTCATGACAACCTCCATATCCTTACTTTATAGAATATGAAAGCCATCATGTCTTTATGAAACTTCTTACAAACTTCTTTTTGCCTTATATGCTAATAAAGCAGATACTGTTTTGCTGTCTTCGATCTTGCCAGTAAAAATCAGTTCCATTAATTCCGTCAGAGAATGCTTTTCAACATTTAAAAACTCATCTGAGTCCAAATGCTGTCTTCCTGGCATTAAATCCTCAGCAAGATAAATACCTATTTTCTCATTACAAAATGCTACTGTTGTATAAATGTCAATAAGATGTTCCGCAGCCTTTGTCCGATATCCAGTTTCTTCTTCTAGCTCCCGTACCGCACATTCCTTCATGGTTTCTCCAGCATTCAGACCGCCGGCTGGGATTTCCAAAGTATATCGTTCAAGCGCATTCCGGTATTGTCTTACCATAATAATATTTCCATCAGAATCAACAGGTACAATTGCTGCGGCACCTTTATGATTTATAAAATCCCACTCTGCAACTGTTCCATTTGGAATCTGCATATAATCACAGTAATAGTCAATAATCTTCCCCTTATGAATCAATTCTCGTTTTAGTCTTTTATATTCCTCCACGTATACAACTCCCCTTTACAAAAATTTTCTATTTGCTAAATGCAGTTGTTTTTTCATAGCATCGATCAGTAGCCTTAATCACTGCATTACGGAATCCATATTCCTCCAAAGCAGAAACTGCGGCAATTGTTGTACCTCCTGGTGAACAAACCTGGTCTTTCAGTTTTCCTGGATGTTCTTTTGTTTCTAATACCATTTTTGCAGCACCTAATACAGTTTGAGCTGCAAAAGAATAGGCCTGTTCTCGTGGTATTCCATATTTTACTGCCCCATCTGCTAATGCTTCGATAAACATATATACATAAGCTGGAGAACTTCCACTAGCACAAACTACGGCATTCATTAATTTTTCATCTACTACTTCACATTTGCCAAAGGACTGAAAAAACTGTACTACAGTATTTCTTTCTTCTTCTGTAAAGGAATTTTTGCAGAAACAAAGACCAGACATACCCTCATTTACTAATGCCGGTGTATTTGGCATTGCACGAGCCACTAACACATCTGTTCCCAGCTTATTTTGTAAATAAGCTATATCTATTCCAGGAGCTATTGAAATAATAACATGGTCTGCTGTTACACTTTCTTTTATTTCATCTAACACACTTTCATAAACCTGTGGTTTAATTGCAAGCACGATATATTTACTAGACTTGACAAGTTCAACATTGTTTTCCAAATACTTAACCCCTGTTTCCCCATTCACCTTCTCCTTAATTTCTTTTTCAAGGCAGGTAAATGCCAGCTGTTCTTTTTGAAATACCTTTAATGCTCCTTTGAGCATTGCAAATCCCATGTTGCCCATACCAATAAATCCTAATAAACCCATCTTATTAACCTTCTCTCCTATATTATCATTTTTTAAAGTGCCTTTAAAAATTCTTCAATACGATTTAATCCTTTTTCAATCTGCTCCAGTGAAATTGCATAGGATAAACGGATAAATTCATCGCAGCCAAAATCAGCACAAGGAATTACTGCTACATTATATTCCTCAATTAAAATGCTCGCAAAGTTTGCTATATCACCAATTACTTTACCTTTATATTCCTTTGCAAGAACTTCACCCGCATCGATAAATACGTAAAAAGCACCCTTTGGTTCAAGAGTTGAAACATATGGCATTTTTGATATACGTTCAAACATATACTTTCTACGCTTATCAAATTCTTCTTTCATTGCTTCTACTGCATCCTGAGGGCCTACTAAAGCTTCATAAGCGGCTTTTTGTGCAATACTATTTGGATTAGATGTCTGATGACTTTGTACACTACCCATTAGTTTAGCAATTTCAACAGATGAACCCGTATATCCGATTCTCCACCCAGTCATTGCATAACTTTTAGAAACACCACTACAAGTAATTGTACGCTTATATATTTCATCATTTAACGATGCAATACTAATATGTTCTGCTCCGTCATATGTTAAATACTCATACATTTCATCTGCCACAACATAAAAATCTTTTTCCACTGCAATTTTTGCAATTTCCTCTAACTCATCCCTAGAATAAATCATTCCTGTTGGATTGCTAGGGCTGTTTAATATTAAGGCTTTTGTTTTATCTGTACAAGCCTCTAAAATCTGCTGTGCAGTTGGTTTAAATCCTTGTTCTTTTGTTGTATCTATAATTACTGGAACACCATCTGAGAGTTTTACAATCTCTGGATAACTCAACCAATAGGGCGCTGGAATAATCACTTCATCTCCAGGGTTTAAAATCGCCTCAAAAATATTGGTTAATGAATGCTTTCCACCGTTGCTGATTACAATTTGGTTTGGTTCGTATTTAATATGATTGAAATCACTAAATTTCTGACAAATTGCTTTCTTTAATTCGTCTGTTCCTGATGCTGGAGTATACTTTGTAAAACCACTGTTTATAGCTTCACATGCTTTTTCACATATATTCTTGGGAGTATTAAAATCTGGCTCTCCTGCACCAAACCCAACAACGTCAATTCCTTCTGCCTTCAATTTTTTAGCCTTAGCAGTAATTTCTAATGTAGAAGAAGGCTTAACTGCCTGGGCTTTTTTTGATAATGATAACGCCATAATTGCACCACCTTAATTTTTCTAACAAAACTATAACTAGTTTTCCCATATTCTATTTTCTAATACATTTTAATATATATGGTATGATTTTGCAAGAAATAATTGTACTTCATTCGTAACTTCTTTTTTACCCAGTGATTTATGCAAGTTTTCTAGCATTTATCAAATTAAAACAAGTAAAATATGCAAGAAATTCGGCATCAAAATTCATTATGAATCAGGCTATCTATTTACAAAAAAAGTGTGTGTTCCACATACTCTGGCGGTTTTAATTAACTAAAAAAACTCTCTCTTGACAAGTATATATTAACCTGCCAAAAGAGAGCTATCTAATTATTATTAACCTACTTGTGTACCATCATAAAATACTTTTACTCCATTATCAACAAAATCTGTATATGCTGACCAGTCAGATTGAGCAAAACGAACTCCTAATGCTAACGTTCCTGTTCCTGGAGCTAACTGATAGTTACTATCAAATGTTATTTCCATATATCCATCTTCAAATGTAGCATTTACTTTAGAAGTAAGGCTTACATACCATGGATCTACATTTAATTGTAAACCTGCATTATCACACCAGAATGTCTGAGGCTTTGTGCTAGTTTTTGAGTAGTAATAACGAATTGTTAATTTAGAGAAATCAACACTTTCAGTACCAGCTGCAGAAATACTGTATTGCTGATTTACTGAATTTCCAAACTGACTAGTAACTTTAACAACTGGCTTAACACCTGTTACTGCTGTTGGTGTTGGTGTTACTACTGGTGTTGGTGTTAC
>NZ_FOYZ01000014.1:0-2256 GCF_900112775.1 Anaeromicropila populeti | reverse complement strand
ACTGGTGTTGGTGTTACTACTGGTGTTGGTGTTACCACTGGTGCTTCTCCAACAGAAGATTCTACTTTTGTAGTTTGTCCAGTAACAGTACCACTGCTCTTAACAATTTGATATGTTACTACTGTTCCATCATAGAAAGTAAAAATTAAATTATATGTTCCATCAGAAACAGCACTAAAATATTTAGGCAACATATTGATTGTGCTTGCAGTATAATCAGCTGTAACTTCATAGTCATACTCTAAATATGGCCACCATGTATTGTTTGAAGCATATGCGAATGAACTTGTCTGTGAAGATGCTTTTTCAAGAATTGTACCATTAAAATCTACTGGGATTTTGAATGCATCTGTTGTTCCTGTATAAGCCTCTAGAACAGGAGTATTATAATAATAAATCTTCTGTGTCCAATCAGCTCCTGCACTAAATTTCATTGTTAACGTAGCCTTTAATCCATACTCTCCAGAAATCAGATTATTGATTAAGCTGCCCTTTAATGTAACTGTATCATTTGCATATGTATAATCAGTTCCTTCAACTAATTGAACACAGCCATAGTAAATACCTTTAAATTCATTACCGTTTAATGTTAATGGAATAGCTACATCACTTAATTTTGTATTATCATTTACATAAATACTATCAAGACCAGTCGAATAGGAAGAACGTTCTGTCATGCTTGCTTCAATCATACTACCAAAGCTTGGATTGTTCCACTGAAGCTGTGTACGGTTCATATGCTGACCATTATCCCAAAGCATTAAGCAAATGTCTCTTTCTCTTGCATAGTTGTTTATGTATTCAATATATTTTAATGTCTCACCGTTCTGTAAACCATAGTCAGATTTATCAAATCCTAATAAACCATATTCGCCACAAACAACACCAATACCATTCTTTGTAAATGTATTGTAGACACGGTCAAATGATTCTTCTAAAGAATTCTTAGGAGTAATGTCTACCCCATTTGTCTGCCACAATACTTCATCAAATCTTGTTTTACCTAAATTTGCACTATATACCCATTGGCTATAGTAGTGGAATGTAGCAATGATGTTTTCATCATTTAACTCTTTAATAAAATTATATAATCCATCACAGCATTCTTGACAATCATTTGTTGTGTATGTAGGGAATACTAACATTCTAGTTGCATTATTACCGCCAGAATTTCTACAAATATCATAAAGCGTTTTACTGATTTCATTTGTATGCTTTGCACCAGTTGCAATTCCCCAGCTCATAGATGCATCGTTAAACTGTGGTTCATTAATTGATTCAAACATCAAATGATCATCGCAATCTTTAAATGCTTCTGTTAATTGTGTCCAGATACTTACATATTCTTTGTAAACTGGTGAATACTCATTCATCTGCCAGTTTTTCATCCAGTTCCAGGAATCGTGATGAAGATTAACCATTACATAAAAGCCTTCATCTAATGCCCAGTTAACTACTTGAACATATCTGTTAAAGAAATCTTCATCAATCTTATAGTTATTTGTAGCATCACAACGTCCCATTACAGTAAATGGAATACGAATGCTCTCAAATCCCTCTGTCCTAATTTTATGAAGAAGTTCTCTTGTTACTACTGGATTTCCCCATGATGTTTCACCTGTATCTTGTGAATAATCAGAATTAAATCCGTCAAATGAATTTCCTAAATTCCATCCATTTCCCATTGCGTCAACATAAAGCTGGGATTTGGTTTTCGTAGTTGTTGTTTCCGCTTTTACCTTTTGGCTTGATGAAAGGCTTGGAAACATGGTTACTGTTAGTGCAAAACATAAAGCCAGCACTATACATCTTTTAAAATTCTTCAATTGCCCCACTTCCTTTTCTTTAATATTTCATGAATTCATTCATACCTATAATGCTTTTCTCATTTCATGACTCTTTCATAATACCATTTCTTAGCTATTTATACAATTGCCTCTGCTTATCATATACTTTTTTATTACGTATTATGTTGGCTAAAATTAAGGATGATTTTATCTAGAAATAAAATGATTTTTACTTAATTTAAAGAATCATTTTTATTGTGTTTTTAACTAAATATAATTAAAATCATACAAATACTGTATTCAAACATAGATTTTCAAAATACATCTAAACATACCCCACAAGTGCGCATCCTCGCGGAGCGTTTTTATGTAATAGGTTCATAAACTACTAGTTTAAAAAAATAAAACTTTCCTGACACACAAAAAAACAGCCTTTCGGCTGCCTCTTTCCTATACCTTCAAAACTACA
>NZ_FOYZ01000001.1 GCF_900112775.1 Anaeromicropila populeti | reverse complement strand
TCGTAATGCTATAAAAAAATATGGTATTCAACAAAGTATGAATAGTGCTGGTGGAAGATGTCATGATAATGCACGCTGTGAAAGTATGTGGGCAAGACTTAAGGAAGAACTTTTATATGGTCGCTATGATACATCTAAAATGACTATAATAGAAGTAAAAACACTAATCTGGAGATATTTTATCAGCTATTGGAATAATAGGAGAATCTGCTCTACTAATGGTGGATTACCTCCAATGATTAAGAGGCAACAATACTATGCCTCCTTACAGGATGCGGCATAGGTCGAACATCCTTGTGAAAAAAGTGTAAAGAGATATTGACAATATCAGAATACTGTTTTTCTTTTTCATTCTTTTCCTTTACGGAATAAGATGAACCATCAAAAGATAAATCTTGAAGATAAACCTTATCATCATTCAAGTAACAGTTAGCAATACGTATAGTAGCAGCCTGTTCATTGTCCCTTAGATTAAGAAAAGTATTCCATTGGCTTTCACCTGATACTAAAAACTGATCTTCAAATACAACACAGTTATCGTCCTTTGCATTGCTAATTGAATAATTTTCTGGTAGTGTGTCTAGGTCAACATAGTCGGGCAAACTAACTTTTTTATTACTTGTGTGAAAACATGAAACTAGTATTATCATTGTGCAAATAGATAAGATAATAAAACGTTTTTTCATGATACATCTCCTTTAATTGATAAAAAATTGAGTATATAGTAGATATATACCTAATTTATATTATTTTATTATACCTAAATTATTTTTTTCTGTAAATACAAATTAGGTACCGTCTCATCATAAGAACAAAGTGTGTTCCACACACTCTCGCGATTTTAATCAACTATAAGAAACACACACTTTGTCGCACTAATCATTTAGTGCGACAGTCTTGTAAGGGGAGTTAGTGTGAAAGAAAGTAGAGGACAGCCAGAAAATGACGCACTTAAACAAGCTATCAAATGGTAGCTTTTAAGTGAAAATTAATTATTTGTTAAAAAGTCAAGAAATCAATTGTGATTCTGTAATAACTCCTTCGCGTAATAAAAACTTCTTGGCTTGCTCGATGGCCTTTTCCTTTTGTCTTTCAACTAAGGTGGCAGGCATATCGACTCTATAAATGTCACTTGGATTCCATGTTGCTCCACTAGACAGCATTTGATAAATGGCTGTGAGGATCATCCGAGCGATGGCGATAATGGCTTTTTTCTTTCCACGGCATTTTACAATTGATTCGTATTTCTTTTTATAGTAAGGAGATTTGTCAGATTTTACGGCTGCATGAGCATATTGTACCAATGCAGGTTTGAGGTAGACTCCAGCACATGTAATCCGAACAGATTTCTTCTTATCAGCAGATTCGTTGCTGCCTAGGGTTAATCCAGCCCAGCAACAAAGCCGTTTGGAACTTGAGAACTGAGACATATCAATACCTATTTCGGAGATGATGGTGATTGAGCTATCATGTTTAACACCCGGAATAGTACAGAGAAACTGGATAGCATTTTCAAAATCAGTATGGGAAGAAATCAAAGATTCTATCTGAGTATCTATATCTTGAATTTCAACTGTGATATAATCTATATGTGCACGGACAAGGCGCATACGATATTTTTGGGCATCAGTCATCTGATATCCTTCAATGGATTCTATAACATCAGATTCTTTCTCCTTGAGTTTTTTTAGGAGTTTAGATGCGATTTCTTCGTGGTTGATTGAATTGCCAGACTGTTCAAGTAAGGAATCAATAATGGATGTAGAGGACTTCCCAAAGATATCGGATACAATAGAGTCTAATGCGACATTGCATACAGTGAGCGCATTCTGATACCGATTCTTTTCACTGGAATGACAGCAGACTACCTTGTACCGATAACGAGTGTATTCTCTTAAGATACGTATCGGCTTACAAGGTATGTAACTGCCAGGAACTAATCCAAGTCGAAACAAATCTCCAATCCATTTGGAGTCTTTCGTATCATCTTTATTTCCTTTTACAGCTTTCACCCATTTGGGATTGGCAATTGTGACATTGATATCTTCTTCCAGAAGATTAAAGACAGGAACCCAGTACTTGCCAGTAGATTCCATACAAATGTCGCGGCATTTATTTTCAATCAGCCACTGCTTGAATTCAAGAATAGAATTATTAAAAGTAGAAAAACGTTTTTTCTGATAGGTAGGTTCAACACCAGAAGTTGTTTTAATGATTGTGGCAACGAGAAATAATTTGTGAACATCGACACCACAACAGGTTTGGTAGATAACTTTCATAGTCAAGCTCCTTTCAAAGTAAAGTAAGAAGCCATTGACTGTTCTGCCACACAATTTAACCAAGGAGTTAAAACAATTCTTAGTGTACGGTCTTATAGAGCCACTTATTTGTGCTTGAACAGGCAGAACTTACACTGATTTTTATGCTGTCTAAAACGAGAAAGAATTTACAACTCCCCCTCCCGTGCTTTGTAGTGTAGCTTTTTGAAGTTATTATTTCACGGAAACAGAGAGAAGTGAAGACTTTCATTACTATTTGTGCCGCCGATTGGCGGCGGAATGGAGATTTTTATGAAAAAAAGTTAATCTATATAAAAGGATAATTGTTTTATTAGTCGAGGATAGCAACGGTGCGCGCTTTTTGTTGCTGCCCTCATTAATTTTTATAAGTATAGTATACGTGGAAAATATGTTGGGAAAATGACCAAAGTGTGAAGAATTTGTGACGTATTGCAAGAGTTACTAAAATGTTGTATAGTGTATTCGAGGTTATTGAGTAAAATTGTAATGAACTAGATAGAAAAGGAACAGTAATTGAGGGGGGATAAAAAGTGAAAAAAAATGTTATTGCAGTAGCAGGTGTGATTGTATTAGGATGCTTAGTACTGTATTTTGCGTACATAAGACAGAGCAATCCGGCCTCAAAATCCTGTAAAATTATAATTAACTCGGTTGATTTAGAAAGGATAGATGAATTAGTAATTGGTGCCGAACCGCCGAATTTACTTTATGCAGACACAGAAAAAGTGATTTTTGAATGTTGCGATGTATACATTTATGATGTGAAAAATAAGGTGTTAACCAAATCTTATGATATAGCATCATTTATGCAAGAAAACTATTCGGACTGTCTTGTCCAATGTACTTCATTAAAAGAGGGGAGTCAGTTTTTGATTAGTTTCTATAAAGCACCAGGCAAATGGATGGCGGCATACCGTTGTTCAATAGAAACGAATTCATTAGAAGAATTAACAGAACAAGAATATAAAGAAGAATTTAACAAAAGATTTGAATCCACATACTTAGATTACCAGGATGAACGATATAATAGGACTTCTGGAAAAATTGTAACTATTTCAGAAAGTGAATATGTTTACTTAACATTTCAAGAATGGAAGGTTAGTACAATAAATATTGTGTACGTAAAAGATGACAAGGAAACGTACTATAGTGTATTTTAGCAAAATATGTGATAGCATAATACATAGAAAGAATACAGGTAAGGGAAGAGATAACATGAATATACAGATTAGATCTTTTACACAAGAAGACGTGGGGCAGATGATCCAGATTTGGAATAACATTGTAGAGGAAGGAATTTCCTTTCCTCAAATGGAATATTTGAATGAAAAAAGTGGTTACGAATTTTTCAATAGCCAGTCGTTTACAGGGGTTGCAGTGAATCAGGACAACAATGACATAGCAGGACTTTACATTCTCCATCCTAATAATGTGGGCAGGTGCGGTCATATTTCTAATGCAAGCTATGCTGTAAAGCAAGGTGTAAGAGGCTGTCATATTGGTGAAAAATTGGTGATAGACTGTATGGAAAAGGCAAAAGAGCTAGGGTTTCGAATTTTACAATTTAATGCAGTTGTGAATACGAATTATAGTGCGCTGCATTTATATGAGAAGCTGGGATTTATTAAGCTGGGAGTAATTCCAGAGGGATTTTTGATGAAAGACGGGACATATCAAGATATAGTTCCTCATTATTATCGGTTGTAAAATAAGAGGTTCTATGTAGTTGCTAGGTTAAGCTTTTGTTAATTATGTTAAATAAAGGTAATTGCTCTTGATTTTAATTATGTATATGAATATACTTAGCTTCGTAAACTGATAAATAATAGGATTGACGGAGAGAAGAGGAGAAAAAATGCATAAAATCAGGAGAACAGTAGGCACACTTTTAATTGCAACTTTGTTAGTTGCTCCCATAACAGCTCTTTATGCTGCTGATAATGATGGCTGGACAGAGGCTCCACAAACACAGGAAGCTCAAAATGATAAGTGGGAAAATTGGTGCAAGGAATGGGAAACTATAAAGGACAGCCCTACTCAAATGTCTTTAACTCCAGGCAAGGATGCTTCACAGTTAAATTTCGCATGGTATTCCAAAACAACCGATAAGAAAGCAAAAATAAAAATTGGCACAAAGAAAGACTTAAGCGACGCCGTTTTGATAAAAATAGAAACAAAAAATGCCGTGGAAGGATATCTTTCAAATAAGGCAACTGCAAAAGGATTAAAGAATAACAAAACGTATTATTATAGTTATACAATTAATGGAAAATGGACAGCAGCGACTGTTTATAAAACAAGGGATATAAAATCATTTAGTTTTGCTTTTGTGGGAGATCCTCAGATTGGTTCATCAGCATCCAATATCCCTACTGGAAGTACAGAAAGTCTGGGACAGTCCAACGCAGTGAGAAATGATAGCTTTAACTGGAATAGCACTTTAAATGCTGCTATAGAAAAGAATAGTAAATTGAGTTTTGTTGTATCTGCGGGTGATCAGATTCAGTCTCGAGATAAAAAAACAGCAGATAAGACTTATAAAACCTATACAGATAATGAAATTGAGTATTCAGGATATCTTAGTGCAGATGCATTAATGTCCCTTCCAGTAGCAACAACTATTGGAAACCATGATGCATTAAGTGCAAATTATACGTATCATTTTAATAATCCAAATGCAAGTACAACTCTTGGAGATACTTATGCAGGCGGAGACTATTATTTTAGCTATGGAAATACATTGTTTATTATGTTAAATACAAATAACAGGAATATAGCTGAGCATAAGCAGTTTATGGATAAAGCTATTGGCAGTCATTCAGATGCGAAATGGAAGGTAGTGACCTTGCATCAGGATATTTATGGTTCAGGAGAACACTCTAATGAACCAGAAATTGTAGAGTTGCGATACGCACTAATTCCAATTTTTGAAAAGAATGGTATAGATGTTGTGCTGACTGGTCATGATCATACTTATTCAAGATCATATCTTATGAATGGTGGAGTAGTAGATATGACAAGTATGCTAAGTGAGGATGACTACGAAAAATATTTTGAAGAGGATTTAGAAGCAGTGAGTCATGTTACTTATGTAGGTGAAAATGTGTCTTATCAAGAATATTTAGAATCCATACAAGATGCCTATGCAATCGCTTCAAAGAAAGTTTCCAAAGTAGTAAAGCCAAAAGGAATTCTTTATATAACAGCTAACTCTGCATCAGGAAGTAAGTATTATGATTTAGTTGAAACAAAACAAGCATATATTGCAGCCAGATGGCAGAAGGATGTACCAACTTACTCTATTATTGATGTTACAAGTTCAACTTTAACGATTAATACTTATCGTACAGATAACGGCAAAAAGATTGATCAAGCGTTTACGTTGAAAAAATAGAGGATTTTCATGAATAAAAAATGGATGTGGTTGTTTTTTTCAGTTGGCATAATTGTATTTTGTATTGTTTTAATAAAAATAAATCAAGTGGAAAAGGTACAGCTTGTAAATAGGGAAGGAAATAGCTATGAGAAAGCTGTAGTAGAAAAAATTCTTACTGATAATCTGCAATCAGATGGGACACGCGTTGGGTATCAAGAGGTTCGTTTACGGTTAACTTCAGGAGCATTTAAGGGAAGTTCAGTAATTGCTACCAGTGCATCAGGATATTTATATGGTGCAACATGCAAGCCAGGAACAAAAGTTATTGTTAATGTCAGTGTTTCAGAAGGAGAAAAAATAGTTACCGTATATAACTATGACAGAGAATCTGTTATCTATATTTTTCTTCTTCTTTTCTTTGTTGTACTAGCTTTGGTAGGGGGACGTAAAGGAATCGAATCAGCAATCGGATTAATTTTTACATTTATTTGTATTATATTTCTCTTTCTTCCTATGCTGTATCGAGGATACTCACCATTCCTTTCTGCTGTGGTAGTTGTAATTTTAACTACATTTGTAACTATGGTATTAATTGGAGGATTTACAAGAAAAACCGTAACAGCTATAACAGGAACTATTTCAGGTGTCATTCTTGCTGGAATAATGGCAAAGATTTTTGGGCACTTTGCACATATCAATGGGTATAACGTATCGGATATTGAAGAACTCACCTATATGGCTAATAATACAAAGTTACAAATAGGTGGTTTGCTGTTTGCAGGTGTTCTAATTGCATCACTGGGAGCTGTTATGGATATTGGAATGTCCATTTCTTCCACAATATGCGAGATATCTCAAAGGAATCCTTCCTTGTCAAGAATGGAACTGTTTCGTTCGGGTATCCGTGTGGGAAGAGATATGATGGGAACTATGTCCAATACGTTAATACTGGCATTTACAGGGGGTTCTATTAATATCCTTGTTTGGATTTATGTGTATCATTTATCTTATCACCAAACTTTAAATATGTATTCTATTGGTATTGAAATTATGCAAGGCCTTTCGGGTTCTATCGCAATCATTCTGACAGTACCCATAGTTTCAGCAATAGGTGCCTTTTTAAATGGGTTTCATGATTACGATTAATTTACATCTGTTTTGAGAAGTACAGAATACGCTCAAGGAAAGTAATTGCAATAAGCCGTTGACAACATAATAGCAGTATTATATAATTTTCCTAATAGGCTATGACGAAGAGAAGTAGCGCAACTTATCGTTTCCAGTGAGTGGAGGATAGTGAGAACTCCATAAAGTGAATTTGCGTGAATAACACTTTACCAGCTGCAATCTGAACATTTGAATTCTGTGCACTACAGTAATTATAAAAGTAGTGGAAGATTCTGATTAGTAGGTGCGCCGTAGGCTGTGCGACAAACAGCATGGTTTTTTACCGTAGAGTGACTGGGAACCAGTAAATCAGGTGGTACCGCGGACATATTCTGTTCGTCCTGAACTTTTAAGTTTTGGACGGGCAGTTTTTTTAGTTAAAAGGAAATTCTGCGTAGTTCCATTCTGTAACAGGTAATTTAAATAGTAATAAAGGAGATAATTATGAACACATCAAACATTTATCGTAATCGGACATTAAATGAAATTAGTGAAGGTGATGTAGGTGCAACGCTGAAGATTGCTGGATGGGTCGAGAATATTCGTGATCATGGCGGTGTGTCTTTTGTTGACTTGAGAGATATGTATGGTACAATGCAGGTTGTTATGCGTGATACAAAGCTTTTGGAGGGGATCAACAAAGAAGACTGTATTTCCATTGAAGGTGTCATAGAACATCGCGATGAAGAAACCTACAATCCTAAAATTCCCACAGGAACAATTGAACTGTCTGCACAGTCTGTTGAGGTATTGGGAAGAGTTTACAAACAACTACCTTTTGAAGTGATGACTTCAAAGGAAACGCGTGAAGATTTACGTTTAAAACACCGCTATCTGGACTTAAGAAATAAGAAAGTAAGAGATAATATTATTTTCCGTTCTGAGGTAATCAGCTTTTTAAGACAGAAAATGACGGATATGGGATTTTTAGAAATTCAGACACCTATTTTATGTGCTTCTTCACCAGAAGGCGCAAGAGATTACATTGTTCCTTCACGTAAATTTAAAGGAAAGTTTTATGCGTTACCACAGGCACCGCAACAATATAAGCAGCTTCTTATGGTATCTGGGTTTGATAAGTATTTTCAAATTGCACCATGTTTCCGAGATGAGGATGCTCGTGCTGACCGATCACCAGGAGAATTTTATCAGTTAGATTTTGAAATGAGTTTTGCTACTCAAGAAGATGTATTTTGTGCAGGAGAAGAAGTCTTGACGGCTGCGTTTAAAAAATTTTCACCAGAAGGGTACACCGTAACCGAGGCACCATATCCAATTATCAGTTACAAGCAGGCTATGCTTGAATTTGGAACAGATAAGCCAGACTTACGCAATCCGTTAAAAATTGTTGACGTAACAGAATTTTTCCAAAACTGTACTTTTAAGCCATTTCACGGGAAAACGGTACGTGCCATAAAAGTGCATGCAGATATGTCAAAGGGTTTTCATGAAAAATTACTGAAGTTTGCAACATCCATTGGAATGGGTGGATTAGGCTATCTGGAAGTAAGTGAGGATATGACCTATAAGGGACCAATCGACAAATTTATTCCAGAAGATAAAAAGAAAGAAATTGCTGATATTGCAGGACTTGAAGCAGGAGATACTATTTTCTTTATTGCAGATAAAGAAGAAAGAGCAGCGCTTTACGCAGGACAGTTACGTACAGAACTGGGCAATCGACTTGACCTCTGCGAAAAAAATGCATACCGTTTCTGTTTTATTAATGATTTTCCAATGTTTGAATACGATAAGGATGCAAAAAAGGTTATTTTTACACATAATCCATTTTCTATGCCACAAGGTGGCTTAGAAGCATTAAATTCAAAAGATCCATTAGAAATTCTTGCATATCAGTATGACATTGTATGTAATGGTATTGAGCTTTCATCAGGTGCAGTGAGAAATCATAATCTTGATATTATGGTAAAGGCATTTGAAATTGCTGGATATACAGAGGAAGATTTACAGCAGAAGTTTGGTGCTTTGTACAATGCATTCCAGTATGGTGCGCCACCACATGCAGGTATGGCACCAGGAGTGGATCGTATGATTATGCTGTTAAGAAATGAGGAAAATATTCGTGAGATTATTCCTTTCCCAATGAATGGTAATGCACAAGATCTTATGTGTGGTGCTCCAAATGAAGTGACAGAAACCCAACTTCGTGAAGTGCATATTAAAGTAAGACAATAAGAGAAAAACGAATATAAAACAAAAGGCAGCAAAGGAAAGGTTTTGTTGCCTTTTGCGTATGAAAAAAGGAGGGTGTAGAATGCAGGTAAGTATTCGAGAAGAAAGAATAGAAGACTGGTATGATACCGAATATGTTACAAAAAAAGCGTTTTGGAATCTGCATTTTCCAGGATGCAGTGAACATTATCTGGTGCATAAGCTTCGGCAGGATTCGGCGTATCTGCCGGAATTTACCCGTGTGGCAGAAGTAGATGGTGTTATCGTAGGAGCAATTTGGTATTCCAAAGCCCATGTCCATACAGAAAAAGAAAAAATAGAGATAGTAACCTTTGGACCATTGTGTGTTGAACCAGCATTTCAGAAAAAGGGGATTGGCGGAATGCTTTTGAGAGAGACAATGGAACTAGTAAAAAAGGCGGGATACAAGGCAATTATTATTTTTGGAGAGCCAGACTATTATCCAAGGCATGGTTTTATTACTTGCGATCATTTTGGAATTACCACAAAGGATGGAAAAAATTTCGACGCATTTATGGGGATTGAACTGGAAAAAGGTGCACTAGCACATGCAAAAGGCAAATTTACAGAGTCAGAGGTCTTTGAAAATCTGCCTCCAGAAGAAGTAGACCAGTATGATAAAAAATTTCCATACATGGAGAAGTTAAAGCTGCCAGGACAATGGAGCTAGGCGAAAAGAGAGTAAAAAATTTGTTTATAATGTTCTTTATAAATACTGTTTTTTCGCCACACAAAGTTAAATTCATGTGTAACATGAAAATCTGATATACAAATTTCTTTGAGCGTACCTTCCGTTAGCTGTTTTTGAGCCGCAATCTTATACATAAAGCTGATGCCACAATTTTGCATCAATAATTGCTTAATCGTATGAAGATTATTAATTTGGGAGATATGCTCAAAGTTAGTAAAGGAATAGCCTTGTTCTACAAGGTAATGCTCTAATATTTCTTTGGTGCCAGAACCATTTTCTCGAAGAAGCATGTTATGGGAAAATAACTGGGACAAATCTGTAATATGGTCAATCGGGTAAGCGCTGCCACATACACCAATGTAATCTTCATTAGAAACCAGTCGGAATTCATACTCACTTTTAGAAAAATAGCCTTCGATAACAGCAAATTCTATCAGCCCTTCATCTAGCAAATCCAAAAGCTTCTGGGTATTTGCAATGATAAATTCAACTTGCACCTGTGGATTTTTCTTCATATAGTCAGCTAGCTTAGGGGGAATTACAAATTCACCTATAGTCAAAGTTGCACCAAACTTCAAAAATTTTTTAGACGACTCCAGACTTGACATCGTTTCTTTTAAATGGATACTGTCGTGTTTCATGGACAACATGGAGGTTTTCAATTTTTCACCAGAGGAGGTTAACGAAAGTTTTTTATTGGAATATTGAAATAATTTTGTCTGATAATATTCCTCCAGATAGTGAATATGTTGTGATACTCCAGGCTGAGTTATGTTTAGTTCTTCCGCAGCTTTTGTATAGTTCATATATTTGCAAACACATAAAAATGTCTCTATTCTAAAATCAAGCAAATTAAATCCCTCCTTTTGCATAACTATAACATAATTTTATGATAAAATAAATATAAATAATTTTTCATTATAAGTAATGGATGATATAGTTGGTATGATGATAGTCACGAAAATGTACAAGGGAGGAAATGAAATGAGCTTTGTTAAAAAAAATGGAAAAGGTATTGGTATTTGCTTTATCATTGCATGCATTGCTTGGAGTCTGGTAAAGTATTTTAGTGTATTAGAGGTAATCGGTGCTCCTGTGATTGCGATTCTTTCGGGAATGCTACTTACAACCTTTATAAAGGATAAGAGTAATTTAAAAAATGGAATTGCATTTACTTCTAAAAAAATTTTGCAGGGAGCTGTAGTGCTTTTAGGGTTTGGATTGAATCTTACTACCATTGGAAAAGTTGGAGTGACCTCTTTGCCAGTAATTGTTTCAACCATAACAACGTCATTATTGGTGGCGTTTATATTGCAGAAAATTCTTAAAATTCCATCAAAAAGTTCTGTATTGATTGGAGTGGGGTCTTCTATTTGCGGGGGTTCAGCCATTGCAGCAACAGCTCCGGTAATTGAAGCAGATGATGAAGAGATTGCCCAGGCGATTTCTGTAATTTTTTTATTTAATGTAATTGCGGCATTGATTTTTCCTATGCTGGGAGGTGTGTTACATCTTTCCAATGAGGGATTTTCTCTTTTTGCAGGAACAGCCATTAATGATACCTCTTCTGTAACATCAGCAGCAGCGACCTGGGATACTCTTCATGGGACAAAGGGAGCCGTACTAGAAGGAGCAACCATTGTAAAGCTGACCAGAACATTGGCAATTATTCCAATTACAATGGTGCTGACAGCACTGCGGTTAAAAAAGGCACAAAGTTCTGGAAGTTCAGAGGAGTCAAAGATTAAAATAAAATCAATTTTTCCTATGTTCATTATTTATTTTGTACTTGCTTCTGTTATTACGACAATGATTACAGCGGTTTGTAGTGACGATAGCTTACTGGCGGCAAATCAGGTGTTTGATTTTTTGAAACAGCTGAGTAAGTTTTTTATTGTAATGGCAATGGGTGCAATCGGACTTAATACGGATATTGTAAAGCTGATAAAAACAGGAATTAAGCCTATTTTGCTTGGATTTTGCTGTTGGGTGGCAATAGCGGTGGTCAGCCTGTCCATGCAATATGTAATGGGAATTTTATAAGAAGGAAGCAATCTTAATATTTGAATAATTTACTACAAATTATTGGGAAGAAATGCTATAATGGGTGTAACGATATTTAGTGCTATTGGGAGGTATTAAAGTGGCTGTTCAATATGAGGATGATATTAATATAGAAAATGCAGAAGAGCTTGACTTGTTAGAATACAGTGATACCAGTGATTACCCTGTTTTTAAGTCTGTAAGAGTTACAAAAAAGGATTTTTCTATATTTGAGTTATTTAGAAGATATGAAAATGGAAGACTAATTTTAGAAGTAGACTTTCAAAGAAAGAATGTATGGGGAGATAAACAAAAAAGTGAATTAATTGAAAGTATATTAATGGGGTTACCATTACCAATCTTTTATTTTAAACAGCAAGATGATACAATTTATGTGGTAGTAGACGGAAAACAAAGGTTATCTACGTTGTTTGATTTTTTAGGAAATAAATTTGAACTTAAGAATTTAAAAATTTTGAGTTTTCTAAATGGCAGAAAATTTAATGACTTAGTAGAAAATCTAGGAATTTATCAAACTCAATTGGAAGATTATCAAGTATATTCCCACGTTATTTTACCGCCTACACCAGATAAAGTATTATTTGATATTTTTGATAGAGTAAATCGGGGAGGAACAAAGCTTAACAAGCAAGAGATCAGAAATGCGTTGTATCATGGAAATGGATTTAAAATGCTAAAAAGAATAACAGAATCTTCAGAATTTGTAATGGCAACAAGAATTACTGAAGAAAAAGATAGCCGAATGAAAGGGTCCTATTTGTTAACACGGTTTTTAGCATTCTATTTGCTGTTTAACAATAAACTAAGGGATGATAAGGAAACCTATATTTATAATGGAGACATTGATAGTCTGCTTGAAAAAACATTAAAGTATTTAAATAGTGTACCAAAGGATATGCTCGAACAACTGGAAAAGTTAACGATAGCATGCCTGCAAAAGTCATATAAAATTTTAGGGCAAGGTGCATTTAGAAGAGATATCAATAAATCAAAACCGATTAATATGAATATATTTGAGACAACAATGTATTTAATGACACTAATAAATATTGATGGTGATAAGCGTATATTAACCGAGATATATGAAAAAATATATAGAACAATTACCAAGTCAGATTTTATAAATGCAATTGGAAATAGCAGGGATAATAAAAATAAAGTATATCAAAGATTTGATATGATAAGAAAAATAGCTGAGGAGATTTAAAATGATTGATAGAGTGCACATATATGCTTTAAAGTCAATTAGAGAGATGACGGTGAATTGCTCCAATTTAAACATTTTTGTAGGAACAAATTCATCGGGGAAATCAACATTTTTGCAGGCAATATTGCTGGCAGCACAAAATAGCACAGATAAAATGGGGCTGAATGGAAAACTAATTTCGCTGGGAGAGTTTCGGGAAGTAAGAAATTATTATATGAATCATCAGAATATTAAAATTGAATGGTGGAAAGATAATGAAAATAAACCAGCATGGGTTGAATTCGTAGAAAACAAAGACAATGAAACATATAGTATTAGTTGTTCGGAAGAAGGAGAGATGGAGATACCTTTGACATATAAGACGGGATTTCATTATTTATCGTGTCATCGCATTGGTGCCAATGATATTTATGCAAAGAATATGATGGATGACACAGATTTTGGAATAGACGGTGAATATTCATTAGCTTACTTATTAAAAAACGAAGGGAAGCCACTAGCGGATAAATTATCCATAAAAAATGAAGGATTAACGGATAGTTTTTTAGATCAAGTCAATTATTGGCTTGAGTATATTATAGGGATGACTTTATCAATAAGGGATTTAAAAAAAACAAATTACTTACAGGTAAAATATAACAATAATTTAGCGAATATGAGCTCAGATGCATTGTTTGCAAGACCTGTAAATGTAGGGTCGGGAGTTAGTTATCTTTTTTGCATAATTCATATAGGCAAGATGAATTAAAGATGTTAATAGAAAAAAATAACAAAGAAACAGAATGCTTATTAGAAAATATTTATACGGATAATTGGTGGAAAAATGAACCCAAAATTCAAACATGGTATATTGATAATAAATATAAAGTAGAAATTAGGGCAAAAGAATTTGAATATCATCCACCTCACTTTCATGTTTCTTATAAGGAGTATGCAGCAGTATTTACTCTGAAAAATGGTGAGTTATATAGATGTGGAAAGAAGGAATGGTTACAGAAAGATTTCGATGACATACATAAATGGTACTTACAACATAAAATTAGTTTAGAAAACGCATGGAATGCCTTACATCCTAAAAAATGATATAAAGAAAAGAAGATTAAATATCTGGAGGCGAGCCGAATAATGAATAATAATCTAAGAAAAATTGTGTTGTTGGCAGTGATAGCAGTAGTAGTTCTTGCAGGGGCTGGGATTATTTTATTAAATGTCAGAGCAAAGACAGAAAATCAATCAAAAAATGTAAGCAAGGACAACCAACTGACAGACGTAAAAGATGTTGCAATCTATTACGGTTATAGCAGTTGGGCCATGTTCGGAGCAGATGATGAAACAAAAAAATTATTGTACAATATGTATCAGACCAGTGAAATGGAACCTACTGGACTTGATATTAACGTGGAGTCCCAGTTTACAATTAGCTTTACGTTGGATGGTGAGCAAATTAGATGGATCGTAGATAAAAATGGAATTGTATTAGACGAAGAAGGACATCGCCACCAGATTACAAATGACAGCTTTAACTATGAAACAATAAAAAGTATTTATAAAAACAGCAAGACAGATTCCTGTTATAAAGATGGAATATATGACAGCGCCAATTAGAGGGCAGATACCGAATACATTAGGGCTGAAGTAGAAGAAATAAAACATGGAAAAAATAGAAGAATAGTAAAAAAGAATTGACAAACAAATACTTCGGGTGTAGAATTAAATTACTTCGAAGGAAGAAATAAATGAGTGGTGGAACCAGTGCAGATAACTAGTAATGAATTTGAAAATGAGATCATTCAATATGTAGAAAAGATAAAAGAACTTGTATCTTTGGAAATGTGGCAGAACATTTTATTGGACTGCTCTAAAAATGAATTATTTATTCTTTGGCTGCTTTATCGGAGCAAAGAGGTGAATATGACGCAGATTGCAGAGTACATAAAGGTACCGCTGAACACAGCAACAGGAATTATGAATCGTATGGAAAAGAAAAATCTGGTCATTCGGCAGCGGAGCAAAGAGGATAAAAGAATTGTCACTATATGCCTGAGTGAAATGGGAGAAAATCAGATTCAGGACATTATGACGAAAGCAATGTACTATGGTGCAAGATTAGTGGGTGATTTTACATCAGAGGAGATAAATCTTTTGTTACGAATTATGAACAAATTGATTGATATTATGAAAGAAGAAGCTTCAAAAGAAATATCAAAGAAAAAGATAAGAAAAATTTCAATTGACTAAAAATAAGAAACTCGAAAGACGTGTTTCTTATTTTTTAAATAAATACTTCGGATAACGAACTATTCGTTCAAAGAAATATATTGGAGGGAAAGAAAATGAGTCGAATTTATATTTTTACAGGTAAGGGTGGCGTTGGAAAAACAAGTGTAGCAGCAGCTCATGGAGTGAAAAGTGCGGAGGACGGATATCGGACTCTTTTAGTCAGCACAGATATGGCACATAATCTGGGGGATTTGTTTTCTGTTTCAATCGAAAAAGAACCCGTTGAAATTATTAAAAATCTGGAAGTATACGAAATTGATCCTAATTATGTTATGGAGCATGATTTTAAGGAAATGATTTTATGTTTGGGAAAAATAGTTTCATTTAGTAATGAAAGCGTAGAAAACTTTGGAATGTTTCCAGGCATGGAGGAACTATTTTCTTTGCTGAAAATTGCAGAAGTCTACAAAGAGGGAACATATGACAGAATTATTGTGGATTGTGCACCAACGGGAGAAACACTGTCACTGTTAAAATTTCCTGAACTGCTTTCTTGGTATATGGAAAAATTATTTCCAATAGGAAAATTAGCAGTAAAAATGCTGGCACCAATATCAAAAACCTTTTTCAAGGTGGAGCTGCCAAACAAGGCAGCAATGACAGATATTGAAAAAATGTATTTGAAATTGTATGAGCTACAGGAACTATTAAAAAACCGAGAAGTTACCAGCATACGACTTGTTACAATTCCTGAAAAGATGGTAGTGGAAGAAACAAAACGAAATTATATGTATATGAATCTTTACAATTTTAATGTAGACGGTCTTTATATCAACCGGATTTTACCAGGGGATATTGAAAACTCATTTTTTCAAGACTGGCTGCAAATTCAGAAAGCCTATCTGCTTCAATTGGAGGAAAGTTTTGCAGCACTGCCGATTTACAGGATTCCATGGTATGATGAAGAACTGCGGGGAATTAAGGCAGTAAAGCGAATTTGCAAAGATACCCTTTCTACAGAGAAGGTTTTTGATATGAAAGTGATAACACAGAGAGAAAACTTTGAAAAAAATGAGAATGGATATTTGCTTACTGTTTCTGTTCCGTATGCAAAAAAGGAAGAATTGGATTTGTATCAGTCAGACACAGATGTGGTGGTAAAGCTGGGGAATTTCAAAAGAAATATTCCACTTCCCAATGTACTTAGGACTTATTCGATTGCTTCAGCAAAGCTAGAGGATGGTTTGTTAAAACTGCAATTTGAAAGGGGAAATGAAAGCAATGAATAGAGAAATGATAGATCGGCTTCGAGAAGCAAAAAAATACGAATTAATGGCGATGAAAGCTTTGTTCCCAGATTCCCAGTCAGAACACATAGAAGTAATGAAAAACGAAATAAAGGAAATGGTGGTAGAGTTTGTGTTTGAGTTTTTTGCACAAAAAAGCAGTGAAGAAGAAAAATGCAGTGATAATAAGAAGCAGGAAAAAGAGAGCAACGTTAAGAAGGTAAAAATTGGGTGAGAATGGAGTGGAAGCTATGAGAATTATTTTATATACAGGAAAAGGTGGAGTTGGCAAGACAAGTATAGCAGCAGCCAGTGGATGTATGATAGCAGGGGAAGGAAAGCGTGTACTTATTATGAGTACGGATCAGGCACATAGCCTGGGAGATTCCTTTGATGTAAAATTAGGAAAGGAACCAGTTGAAATTGCAAAAAATTTGTATGCAATGGAAATTGATACAGTATATGAAAGTGAAAAGAGCTGGGGACATCTAAAAGATTATATGAGAAAAATGCTTACGTTAAAGGGAAATGGAGGAATTGAGGTTGAGGAACTTCTAGTATTTCCCGGAATGGAAGAACTGTTTTCTATGTTTAAAATTCTTGAAATATACGAAAAAGGTGAGTATGATATTTTAATTGTAGATTGTGCGCCCACAGGGGAAACCTTATCTCTTCTAAAATATCCAGAAATGTTTTCTGACTTAATTGAAAAGGTATTGCCGATTAAGAGAAAAAGCTTAAAAGTAGCGGGACCAGCAGTTGAAAAGCTAATGAAAATTCCAATGCCAGACAATCAGGTTTTTGATGATGTTGAATTTCTAATGAATAAAATGCAAAGTCTGCAAAAGCTGTTATTAAATAAAAATATTGTCAGCTTGCGTATTGTTACGACACCAGAGAAAATTGTAATTCAAGAAGCAAAACGAAATTTTACCTGTCTGCATTTATACAATTATAATGTAGATGCTGTCATTGTAAACCGCATTTATCCTAAAACAGCTATGGAAGGCTATTTCAGCAAATGGATTTCCATGCAGGAGGAAGGACTGAAGGAAATAGAGGAAAGCTTTTTTCAGGTGCCAAAATTTTACCTGGAGCTTCAGCGTAGTGAAATACGTACCCTTCCTATATTAAATGGTATTGGAAAAAAAATATTTGGAGCCATTGATATAACAGAAGTTTTATTTCAAGAAGAGATTTATCTAATAGAAAAAAGAGATGGAGAAACTTATTTGAAAATACGGTTACCCTTTGCAGATAAAGGTGAACTTGAGTTGCGGCAAAATAAAAATGAACTGATATTGAGTGTAAAAAATGAGACAAGAAGATTTGTACTTCCATCAGAACTTTGGGAAAGGGAAATTTCAGGGGCAAAATTTAATGACGGATATTTACAAATTAGGTTTTAGTAAAACAGAAAAAGCTATTTTCCAAAAGATTACATATTGCAAAAAATTCCAAATTGTGTTAGTATAATTTTGGAAGGAGTTGTATAATGTGGGGAATAATGAGCTTTTTGCAAATGCTGTTAAAATTTGTGTCAAGTGTCATAATATAGGCTTTTGTAAAATTCCAAAGGATGATGCAGTTTTTCAGTATTGGTTTGAAAAATTAGAGAGGCTGGGATTTTTATCAGCAGAAGAATGTTATGAGAATGCAATGGAAAAAGCAGGATATATGGTGGAAACTTGTCCTTATTGCATGAATGGGAAAAAAAGAGATTTTGAGAGATTAAAGCAGATTATATAAGAAAAGTTATCTATTTGGAAAATCACCACGTAATATATTAAATGAATTGTATAAGTCAATGATGCCATATCCCCAGTCAGGATTGGGATATTCTAATAGGCCGTTTCTTTTTGCTCCGCGAATTAAATATTTTTTAATTTCAGTAGAAGAAATTTCAGGATGATTGTTTTGTATAATTCCCCATTCAAGAAAAATGGCTGTTATGCCAGTTGCATGTGCAGCAGCTAATCCAGTCCCAGATGCAGTAGTAAAGCCATGATCCAAGGTGGGAACAACTACATTACCACCAGGAGCAGCCAGCTCAGGTTTAACTATATCAGTTCGGGTATAGCCTTTACTTGCCTGAGCCAGGAGGACGTTATTTACAGAATCATAGGCTGTTAAAGTAATAGGAGACAAGGCGTTGCCTGGTGAAGTAATGGTCGTATAGGGATTTGATTTTACAAAATAGGTATCTTTTGATAGAAAACCATTCATAGGAAGCCAAATATGAAAGGAACCTGTCAAATCCCCTTTGCTGTACACCTGGAATTTCCATGTACCAGGAGTTGGATTCTGAAAGCGGAGAATAATAATTTGTTCCCCAGTATGAGTTTCTACCAGTTGATAATTTAAATATATCGTCGTATTTTCAAATATAAAACGGATTTGCTGATTAAACCGTATGCTTTCAGGTATGCGGGGAATATACTCACCTGTTGGGGATAAAATGTCTATGGAGTAGGTATTAGGGGCTGTTCCCCAAAGTTCCATCGTAAAGCCAGGTTCATTTTCGCCTACAGTAAGATCCACTGTACTATAACCAATAGAAGGATCCACTAAACTAAAAAAATGTCGTCTGGAATTTCCTTCGTTTCCAGCAGAAATACAAACCGTCGTACCTGGTGAATCTCCAATAAAAGAAGACATTTTATTAAGCGGACCTCTCGAATCATGAGAACCTTGTGAACTTCCAAGACCAATACAGACGGAGCAGGGGCGTCCTAGTATGCGTGCTGTTTCTAATATATAAGTTAATGCCCATATTATATCATTTTCCTGATAACAGGGAACATCCAGTGGAATTTCATAATATTCCATAAGGACTTGCTTTGCCTGCTTTAGCTTTACGACAATCAAATCAGCATCAGGGACAACACCAGAGAAATCACTTTCTGGCATTTCTTTACCTACAATTGTTCCAGCAAGCATTGTGCCGTGTCCATTCTCATCAGTACTAGGTACGACAGCAAGGGGATTTGAACTGGCTAATGCCTTATTTATCTGTTCGTTGGTATATTCTGTACCGTAAAAGGTATTTAATGGAGATACGGCAGAAGCAATTGTCTGATCCCAGATGGATGCAATTTTGCTGGTTCCGTCCTCACGTCGGAAAATAGGATTGGTATAGTCAATGCCCGTATCAATTATTCCAGCTAAAACCCCGCTTCCTCTTAAACGAAAGGCAGGAAAACGGCGGAGTTTATAAACCCCAGATGCTTCAAGACTTTTTTCGCTGGTCAGGCCATAACAATGAGGAAGCGAAGAATATCCATATCTACTAATGAAATCTGGAACCAAAATACTGGCGGGAGCATAGGCAACAGCATATCTTGGATTTATTGTATGAATAATGGAGTCAGGAAAACGGTTAAGCAGATATTCATTCCTATTATATTCTATAAATAAGTCAATATAATCTTCACTGGTTATTCTATATTGTTCTTCAACAGTCATAAAAGGTCTCCTTTTCTATCTAAATTATCCTCTTCTAAGGCTGTCAAAAATATTATAAACATCCAGTATTCCATATCCCCATTGTTTATTAGGATAGGAAGAACCAGGCAGCCTTCTGGCACCTCGAATCATTAGGATTTTAATATCAATGGTATTAATAGTGGTCAGGTTCCGTTCTACAATAGCCCACTCTAATATCATTGCCGCCACACCAGCGGCATGGGCTGTGGCAGGACTTGTTCCAGTGACTTCAGTAAAACCGTGATTTAATGCAGGACTGATGACAGAAACACCAGGAGCAGCGATATCAGGTTTAAACCGTCCAGTACGGGTATATCCCCTTCCGGCTTTTTGATAGATACTTTCATCTACAGAGTTATAGGCAGTTACCGTTATAGGAACCGTACTATTTCCCAGTGATATAATAGTGGTATCAGGGTCAGGCTGTAGAAAATAAGTGTTGTTGGTAATAAAACTTTCCATGGGGAGCCACATATTAAAATGTAATTTAGAAGTACCCATACCATAAACATTAAAAATCCATATACCAGGAGCTGGTTTTTTAAACCGCATTAAAATTAATTCGTCTCCTGTCTGAGATTCTACCAGTTGATAATCCACTATAATTTCCGTTTCTTCAAATAAAAAATTTATTACTTTGTTTTCTCTTAATGTAGGAAAAATTCTCGGGACGGTTTCGCCAGAAGGAGAAATAATATCAATAGAAAATAAACCGGGAGAGTCACCCCATAACTCAAGGGTAAAGCCACTTTCATTTTCCCCTACAGTCATTTCCACACTATCAAAACCTACATTTGATAGTATATTGCCAGAATAATGTCTTTTCGCATTTCCTTCATTGCCAGCAGCAATTGCAATAGAAAAATTCATATTTTCAGCTCGTTTTGATAAAATGTCATTCAAATCGGCTCTTTCATCATGAGGACCAAGAGAACTGCCTAAAGCAACACAAATAGACATAGGTCGATTTAAACGAATAGCCACTTGCTCCAAATATTCAAGTGCAAACATAATATCATTTGCCTGATAGCAGACTGCTGTTTCGGGAATTCTCCAAAACTCCTTTAAATAAGGTTTGGCAGGCTTTAGCTTTACAACCACCAGTTCTGCATCTGGGACAACACCGTAAAAATTACTTTCTGGCACATCGTTACCGGCAATGATTCCAGCAATCATTGTACCGTGGCCTATTTCATCTGTTGACGGAACAATAGAAAAGGGATTTTCATTTTGTAATGCAGCATTAATTTGCTCCTGGGTATACTCTGTTCCATAATAAGTATTGGATTTAAAATCATCCGTATAAATGGTTTGATCCCAGATGGAAATAATTTTGCTGGTATTGTCTGCTTTGCGGAAGATAGGGTTGGTATAGTCAATACCTGTATCCAGAATACCTATCAGTACCCCCTCGCCCCGAAGATTAAAGGCAGGAAAGTTACGAAGCTTTGTAATATTTGAGGCATCCATGCTAGAACTGCTTACAATTCCAGACAAGGATGGCATAGAAGAATATCCCAATTCCATAATTGTTTTATTTGTAACCTGCTCCACAGGAACATATACTACTGCGAAAAAGTAATCAATAATCTGAATAGTAGCATCCTTGAAATTTTCCAGCATAGCTGTATTACCATAGTAATGAATGAGTAAATCAGCATATTCATTACTGAAAATGCGCTTTCCTTCTTCTAGCGTCATGCATGTATCCCTTCTCCTTTTCTTATGCTATATATATTATTAAAAAAGAGCTGTCATTACATTTTTTGGATAGACTTTTAGTATTGACATTAAATAATATTGGATATAAAATAGTTCGGTAACGTACTATTTTAAGAGGAAAAACTGTGAGGTGTAAAAATGACTCATGAAGGCAGGATTGGTTTTGAATTAAGAACCTTGGAAAATCAAATACGTCGTAAAATGACAAATCAGATTCGGGAAAATGGAGAGAAGGAACTTACTCTTATGCACCATTGGATCATTGGTTTTCTTTATGAAAATCAAAATAGTGATATTTACCAGAAGGATATTGAATATGAGTTTTGTATTAATCGATCCAGTGCCTCAGGCATACTAACCTTAATGGAAACAAAAGGATTGATTCAAAGAAAAACAGGTTCTCATGATGCCAGATGCAAGAAGCTGGTACTTATGCCAAAGGCAATTGAATTACATAAAAAACATATGGATGCAATTGAAATGCTAGAGGATCAAATCAATCAAAGTCTTACGGAAGAAGAAAGAAGGCAATTTTTAACTATGATAAACAAAATAAAAAAGGGTTTGGGAACCAATTTACAAAGGAGGCAAGATTATGATTAAAAAGCTGGCACAGAGTGTAAGGGAGTATAAGAAGGCTGCTGTACTTGCACCAGTATTTGTAACCATGGAAGTAATCATGGAAGTAATTATCCCGTTGCTTATGGCAAAGCTGATAGACAAGGGGATTGATAAGGGGAACATGTCCTATATTTTGCAAACGGGTATTTTACTTGTAGCTTTATGTGGACTTTCTCTCTCTTTTGGAGCATTGTCTGGCAAGTATGCGGCAAAAGCATCGGCTGGATATGCCAAGAATTTAAGACATGATATTTACTATAATGTACAGAATTTTTCCTTTTCCAATATTGACAAATTCTCTACAGCAAGTATTGTAACAAGACTTACAACTGACATAACAAATGTGCAGAATTCATTTCAGATGATTATCCGGATTGCTGTACGCAGTCCGGCTATGCTTATATTTTCTTTGACAATGGCATTTAGTATTCATGCTAAGCTGTCACTGATTTTTTTAGCAGCAGTGCCTGTATTAGGGTTTGGTCTTTATTTGATTGTGTCATCCGCCCATCCAGTCTTTAAGCATGTATTTCAAGTCTATGATAAGTTAAATACTGTAGTGCAGGAAAACTTATATGGCATTCGTTTAGTCAAAAGCTATGTAAGGGAAAAATTTGAAATCAATAAGTTTGAAAAGGTTTCAGAAAATATTTATAAGGATTTTTCAAAAGCAGAGAAAATATTGGCATTTAATATGCCACTAATGCAATTTTGTATGTATAGCTGTATGCTGCTTATTTCATGGTTTGGTGCAAGGGTAATTGTATTATCTGGGGGAAGTGAATTAACAACTGGGCAGTTGATGAGTCTTATATTATATGCCATGCAGATACTGATGAGTCTGATGATGCTATCCATGGTATTTGTTATGATTATTATTTCCCGTGCTTCAGCGGAGCGTATTGTTGAAATTTTAGACGAACAAAGCGATCTGAGTAATTCAGATCAACCTGTATATCAAGTACAGGATGGTTCGGTATCCTTTCAAAATGTGGATTTTAGTTATGTAAAGGATAAAGACAGGCTATGCCTTTCTGGAATTAATGTAGAAATTAAATCGGGAGAAACCGTAGGCATCATTGGAGGTACTGGCTCATCAAAAACCAGTCTGGTTCAGCTGATTCCCCGGCTTTACGATGTTACAGGCGGTTCTGTTAAAGTAGGTGGTGTTGACGTTAGAGATTATGATATAGAAACATTGCGTAAAGAGGTTGCCGTTGTGCTACAGAAAAATGTGCTTTTTTCTGGGACTATCAAAGAAAATCTTCGTTGGGGAGCAGAGAACGCTACGGAGGAAGAGATGATACATGCTTGTAAGCTGGCACAGGCACATGATTTTATACAAAGCTTTCCAGACGGATACGACACCTATATAGAGCAGGGGGGAACCAATGTATCAGGAGGACAAAAGCAGCGTTTATGCATTGCAAGAGCATTGTTAAGCAGGCCTAAAATACTAATATTAGATGATTCAACCAGTGCAGTTGATACAAAAACAGATGCCATGATACGTAAAGCATTTATAGAAGAAATTCCCAATACAACAAAGTTTATTATTGCCCAGAGAATCTCATCCATAGAAAATGCAGATAAAATTATTGTGTTAGATGGAGGCAGGATTAATGCAATTGGTACCCATTCCAAGCTGCTAAAAGAAAATCCGATTTATCGAGAAGTATATGAGTCACAGGTGAAAGGGGGTATGCAGAATGAATAGAGCAAAACCAGAGAGAAAAACGATAAAGCGTCTGTTGCTGTATTTGAACCAGTATAAAGTAACATTTGGGATGGTATTAGTCTGTATTATTTTAAGTGCATCAGCAGGTGTGGCAGGTTCGCTTTTTTTAGAAACACTAATTGATAAGTATATTTCCCCACTATTACTGGAGGCAAATCCAGTGTTTGATGGACTATGGAAGGCGATTACTTTAATGGCTGCAATTTATCTAATAGGAATCCTTTGTTCTTTTGCCTATAACTGGATTATGGTGGGGATTGCACAGGGAATTTTAAAGAAAATACGTGATGAAATGTTTCAGCATATGCAGACATTTCCAATTAAATATTTTGATACCCATACTCATGGTGATGTAATGAGCTATTACACAAATGATACCGATACGTTGAGACAAATGATTGCCCAGAGCATACCGCAAATGTTTTCTTCCTTAATTACTATTTTGTTTGTTTTTATAGCCATGCTTTTTACAAGCATTTATCTTACCATTTTTGTACTAATTACCATTGGGTTGATGATGGCATGTTCCAAAAAGATTGCTGGTAACAGTGCTGTATATTTTAGAAAACAGCAGAAAGCAATTGGAAACCTGAATGGATTTATTGAAGAGATGATTAATGGTCAGAAGGTTATCAAAGTATTCTGCCATGAAGAAGCAGCAAAGAAAGAGTTTGATGTTCGAAATGATGAATTAAATGAGGTGGCTTATCAGGCTAATAAGTTTGCCAATATATTTATGCCTGTTATGGCAAACTTAGGGAATTTACAGTATGTATTGATTGCCATGATAGGTGGTGCTTTGGCAGTAAATCATGTAGGTGGACTGACTCTGGGGGGAATCGCAGCATTTCTTCAATTGACTAAAAGCTTTACTATGCCGATTAATCAGATGTCACAGCAGATAAATGCAATTGTTATGGCACTTGCAGGTGCATCCAGAATCTTTGAGCTGATTGATGAAAGTCCGGAAACAGACGAAGGATATGTAACTCTAGTAAATGCCAGACAAGAAGTGGAAGAGTTAGTTGAAACGGCAGAACGGACTGGAATCTGGGCATGGAAACATCCTCATGAAGATGGAACCGTAACATATACCAGATTAACGGGAAAAGTAGAGTTTTTTGATGTAGACTTTGGCTATGCAGAAAATAAAATAGTACTTAAAAATGTTTCTTTATATGCTCAGCCAGGACAGAAAATTGCTTTTGTTGGTGCTACAGGTGCAGGTAAAACAACTATTACCAATTTAATCAATCGCTTTTATGACATTGCAGATGGAAAAATACGTTATGACGGAATTAATATTAATAAAATTAAGAAAAGTGATTTAAGACGTTCTCTTGGTATTGTGTTACAAGATACTTTTTTATTTACTGGAACGGTAATGGAGAATATAAAATACGGAAATTTAGATGCAACAGAGGAAGATGTGTACAGAGCAGCAAAGTTAGCCAATGCAGATGATTTTATTCAAAGGCTTCCCAATGGTTATCAGACGATGCTTACTGGAAATGGAGGAAATCTGTCACAGGGACAGAGACAGCTGTTAGCAATTGCAAGAGCCGCTGTGGCAGATCCTCCCGTTATGATACTGGACGAGGCTACATCTAGTATTGATACAAGAACAGAAGCTATTATTCAAAAAGGAATGGATGCATTAATGCAGGGACGGACAGTATTTGTTATTGCTCACCGGCTTTCTACGGTACAAAATTCGGATGCCATTATTGTACTGGAACAAGGACAGATTATTGAACGAGGCAGCCATAATAAACTAATTTCTGAGAAAGGAAAATATTATCAGCTGTACACAGGGGCATTTGAACTGGAGTAAAAAAGTTAAAATAATTCTCGCCAGCTGACAGAAACAGAAGGCTCTGTAGTCGCACTGGATGAGGCAAGAATAGTTAAGGTTTCACCAGGAGCAAGAATTAGATTCAAGCTATCCAGCATAAATTGCAGCGATTCCGTTTTGGCACACTGAAAGGCAAGATAGGATTTTCCACTGCTGGCGGTGTAGGTTCCAGTTGTATCATAAGCTACAACACTGGTACTTGTTGAAATATCGGTATAGCTGGCTCCGCTGAGAGTTGCATTTTTAACCAGACGAAATTGGGCATTTTTTGAACCATCTACGCTGACAGAAACAAAATCCAGCTTAACTCGGACACGGTTTGTCTTTGCTGCGTAGGTGGTTTTATTTTGAATTGTCAGCAGGGCAGTTTCAGTTGTGACACCTGTTTTGGAGGCAGATATACTGTTCCTTATACTGTTTATCGTATTAGGCTGGCCTTCTACAAATGCCATGGCACTAGGAGTCTGCAAGGTAATATTGGTATTATTGGTAGTGTTTTCTGCTTTAGCATAGACAGGAAGTGTTGGATTATAGATACTTGGTTCCGTATTGGCATTGGCATATTGAATCCGGTGGACAAGGATGGCATCTCCAGTAGAAGGGTTTTCAATATAAAATTCAATTATTCCGTACCCCAGCCACTGGTAACGGATGGAATAAACATTGCCCTTTGTGGTATCCAGAGTGACACCTGAAAGACCAGTGCCGTTCATTTTATCTTTATTCCAATCGTTCTGGGAAATCCATTCATCCGTACCCTGCCTTCTTTTTAAGACACCAAAGGAACTGCCGTTATATCCAAAGAAAAATCCATCCGAGCTATCACCTATGCCGATAATCTGTGTGCTTCCAGCTGCTCCTGTAGTAAAAACTGCTGTAAATCGGACAAGTCCACCCATACCAGGAGTATAGGTCAAGGCATTGATTGTTTGAATGGAAGCACTGGAGGAGGCAGCAGCAGTTGTCTGAAGTATGGCTCTACTATTGCTTTGGGTTACGGTTCCAGAACCTGTTGTAGTGCTTGTGATTAGGTTAGGATTTATATTATAATTAAAAGTCCAGCCAGCAGCAGGAGTCAATGTAGCAACCCGTACTTCCCGAAAGGCAGTAAGTGGGATATTCTGAGTTTCGTCATTGGTATTCAGGTTTTTCACGTAGAGAATACCATCATTATCAGATATAAGGGAAATAGGTTCCCCATTATTCGTGCTATAAAGCAGGACTTTTAAAGTCTCTGGATTAGAATTAAATACAAAATTATTCATATGACTTTCCTTGCAAATTAGTTTATTTAATGTCATAATATGAAAAAAATAAGGTTCATGTTCTTATATTGTTTATCATTATAAGAAAAATTCTGTGCTTTAGTACATGGTTGCCAGAAAATCTAAAGAACGAATGTCTATCACATCTAAATCCCGAAGGGATTTAATAAAAGTTTTACGTGCCATTTCTTGATAGCCATTCTTTTCATACAGCCGGGCTAACTCTAATAATACTACATTAGTCTCCAGTCTGTTTAATAAATAAACATATTTTTCAAAAAGATCAAATGATTTTATTTTTAACAATTTATCCAGAAAATCAAAAATAAGTGGCAGATAGATACCAGGGTCATCTTCTTCTGTAAAAAGAGTGTCTTTTTTATCCAAATGAAGATTATAAATTTCCTGATAAATTTTTAAAAGGTTTGGGGTACCCTTTGTTTCTATTTGCTGAATAAGAGAATCCAGTTTATCCTGCTGTTCCATAAGATTTAGAGTAAACAAATATTTCAAGCTTTCCAAGTCGATATCCTTTAATATTTCACTAGTACAGCTGATATCCAGTACTTGTTGAAAGCAATCAATTGCCAGTGGATTTTCTTGTAAATAGAAATGAAGCTTTCCTCTTAAAAAGAGTATTTCAACAGAAGAGGGATGTGTACGGCTAAGCTGCTGAAGCAGTTCATTAGCTGTTTCATATAACTGTTCTGATATTAAAATATCGATATATAGGACAGAATCTGGCAAGGAATCAGATAAATAATGAGCCAGTTCTTCCGCAGTTTTCTTTTCTTCCTTGTGTTTTTTATGCAGCAGTGCAGCAATATCATATAAAACCTGAGGCGTTTTTTTGTCTAAGTAAAAGGACTGGGAAAAGCAGTAGATTGCTCTGTCTAAGTCATTTAAGCGCCGGTAAATATCTGCTTTCATCAGATATGGTTTATAAGTGGAGCAGCCATCTAAAAAGGTAAGCAGAAGAGGGGAAGGTCCCATTTTTATACATTGGTCAAAGGTATCCAGTGCCATAGTATACTGATGCATGTTAAAAAAAAGAATACCTTTGCAGTATACAATATCCGTAAAGGAGGGATATTGTGTAAGTATTTCATCTGCCAAAAGAATGGCTTCTTCATTTCTCTTTAAAATGGTGCAGCAAATAATCATTCTATAATACAAATAAGGTGCAAAGGCAGGGTTTTTAGATAAATGCTGGCGTGATAACGAATAAATTTCAAATGCTTTTTCAAGCTGATGTGCTGCCAAATATTCATTTCCTAGATTAAATAGATAGAAAGCATTTTCGGGATCGTCTTTTAACTGTTCTTCAATAATGGGTATATTTCGTGCCCGTTTATCTTTTTCTGCCACTACGTCAATCAGATAGCCGTAGTGATGAATAACAATGGGAGAGGCTTCAAAAGGAAGACTAGTTACCTGCTGATCAGAAGATACAATTTGCTCGTGAATGGCTCCTTTAAAAGTATAGCCTTTATGATTTTTTAATAGACGAAATGCATGATGAATAGAAAAATCTTTGTCCTTTAGATGACCAGTATAATTATATATGGTAAACAGATATCCATCATAAGGAGATTCATTAATTAATTGAATAAAATCATCTAAATAGTTTCTATCAAAAATTTCATCCCCATCTAATAATAAAATCCAGTCAGAACTGGCTTTACTAATGGAAAAGTTTCGTGCGTTGGCAAAATTATTATCCCATTGGTAGTGAAAAATTTTAGCTCCAAAGCTTTCACCAATGAGAAGGGTATTATCGGTAGAACCGGTATCCACAAGTATAATTTCATCAATAATACCCTTCACACTATTTAGGCATTCTGTTAAATAGTTTTCTTCATTCTTTACAATCATACAGAGACTAACTGTTTTTTCTCGATTCATATGAATTCATCAACTCCTATTAGTTATGACATGATAAGAACATTCATAAACTAATATATGCAGGTGAATTCTAAAGTAGATTAAGATTGTGCATTTACATAAGCTGTCAGTGCACCAGCTGCATCAGAACCAATGCATACAAGTTCTGCATAATGAGCATGAGTAGGCAGTTCAATAATGGTACTAGTACCTTCAGCAAGCAAGATAGAACCATATTTATCATCAGGAATATAATAAGTCTGGGTTGTAGTTGGGCTTAAATTTAATGCAACGGTAATATTACCGGTACCCACATTGTATAAGAACATAGAAGCAACTTTATATTTGGAGATTTCACTATCAGCAAGGACTGTAACACTTGTTAAGCCAACAACAGCATCTGTAACAGAAACGGTATCGTAGAAGTTACTTTCAACTGTCAGGTTAGAGCTGCTTGTAAGGTTAACACGTAAGCTTCCAGTGTCGTCAACCTCTAATGGAGTAATAACAGAAGCATCATCAACTGCATACAGTAAGGTTTTCAATTCGCCGGAATCGGCAACAGCTAAAATCTGAGAATCGCCAGTGGTGTTCGAACCATAAATTTCAGTTTTTAATTCGGATGCAGTGTTATTAAAAATTAAATTATTCATAGTATTACCTCTTTCATAAAAATTAATATTACATCATGTGCAATATTATGTTATGAAAAATATATGAAAAGGTGATTTATTTGTAATAATTTGAAAAGACCATAAAAAGTCAACAAACAACAATATTAGGAATACAATATATTAGTTTGTAATGTTCGGCTAAATGTCATTAGATGAGGAGAAGAATAAATATGAAAGACTTTAATACTCATATTTCAAATAGAGTGGAGCAGTTTAATTATGACGAAACTTATAGAAATGGAATTATAAGAATGGCAAGGTTTGAAAAAAAGGGTAAATTTGGTTCCTATCGTTATCGAATTATGTTGACACAGGAGGGAAAGGCAAAAATACTTTTTGATTGCTCCAATTGCTCTTTATTTACGATTTCAGTAATGAATATAAGTTGCAAACAGATGGAAGCACATCTGGAATTGTCCCCAGATGGATTTTATTTTAATACAGACAATAATTTTTCGAAAAGAAAAATCAAAAAAGGTAAAATGGAATTATTTCCTGGAATTATATTTATGAGATATACGGCAATTGTAATAGAAGGCTTTCCTTATACAGAGGCAGAAATATATATTCAGTGTCAATATATATAGGAGTAACTAATTATGAATAACTAGTTACTCCTAAGAAATTAAAATTTGAAGTTGGATATTAATAGCTGTAGTTCTTGAGCAATATTTGCCAGTCCTTCTGAAGAAGTAGCCAAATCCTGAATATTTGCAGTTTGTTCTTCTAAAGAAGAGGAGGATTCTTGTGCCCCAGCAGCATTTTCTTCGGATACAGCAGATAAATTTTGAGTCAATTCAATAATTTTATCTTTATTCTGTGTCATAAGCTTTGCTGAAGCATTTAATTTTTCAATGACTTCTTTAATTAAATCAATTGCTTCTGCAATACCTTTGAATTTTTCTTCTGTTTCTTGTACACTTTCATTTTGAGAATCAACGAGTTGCTGTACGTCAGTAATTGTCTGGACAGCACTTTCAGACTTAGATTTTAATTCCGTAATTACAGTTCTGATTTCGCTTGTGAAATTATTGGATTCTTCAGCAAGCTTCCGAATTTCTTCTGCAACTACCGCAAAGCCTTTTCCAGCCTCACCAGCTCTTGCCGCTTCTATCGCCGCATTTAAAGCTAACAAATTAGTCTGGTCTGCAATGCTTTGAATCATGGAACTTGCACTCTCAATTTTTTCTGCACTTTCATTATTACTTAAAATAACATCATATACAGAATGGGATGCTTCACTATTTTGTTTTGACTTATCAATCAGTATTTTAAGAATCTGAAAGCCTTCTTCTTTTTCATGGTTAATGTCCATAGCAGCCTTATTCAGTTCTGAAAGATATAGCGCATCCTGCTCAAGTAAATCCCCAAGTTCTTTTACATTGAGAGCTGTGGTCTCTGTGTCAGCTGCCTGTGTGGTGGCACCTTGTGCAATTTCTTCAATGGTCTTTGCCACTTGTTCTGCCGCAAGTGCAGTTTGTTCAGTAGTGGCAGTAAGTTCTTCAGAAGAAGCCGCTACCTGTTGGGCTGAGTCTGAAGTTTTAATAATTAAATCCCGGACATTGTGCTGCATGGTATGAAGAGATACTATCATTTGTCCAAGTTCATCTTTTCGTTTCTTAAACTTCTCAGTCTGAGCATCTTCCTCTTGCGAAAAATCTAAGTTTGACTGCTTCTCAAGCACTTTTGTAACCATAACAATTGGCCGGGCAATTGTCCTGCTAACAAAGTAGGTAGTGACTGTTCCCAGAATAGTCATTAAGATAGCAAGACCGACCAATGTATATACTATAGTGTTTATTTCATGAAAAATTTCACTTTTAGAAAGAACCAAAATCATAAACCAAGGTGTATTTGGAATCGGTGCATATCCACAAAGAAGTTTTTCGCCGTGAAAACTGTAGCTGCCTGTTCCCACATTCCCTAGCGAAATATGTTCTGAAAATAACTCTGAGAAACCTTCTGGACTGGTAGCTTCTCGAACTTCCTCTGTAGCATTGAGCTGTTCTAATACTAAATCAGAATTAGGGTGGCCAACGAGAGTTGCAGAAGTATTAACCATGTATCCATAACCCGTTTCTCCATATTTAAATGTAGAAGCAATTTCGCTTAAAACCGTACCAGATCTCCTTCCGTATAATACGCCACACAATGTTCCCTTTTGAAAAACGGGAGTTGCAAAAATTACTACTGGTTCACCAGTAACACGGCTTATAAGAATATCCGATACATTTGCCTCACCATTCAGTGCTTTATTATAATATTCTCTGTCACTAATATTCAATGTATCTCCGGAACTGTTTAGTGTTACACTGTTTCCATTCAAATCCGCCAGTGCAAAGGCAAGATAGCCTGCTCGTTCTGCTTCTGCTTCAAAAAAAGCAATTCTTTCTTCATGTGTTACATTCGGATCATTTATCAGTGGATTTTGTGCCAATCCTTGCAAGTAACTTAGTTGCTCTTGTACTTTCATGTCTACATATTCTGCTTTTGCATTTGCAATTAGTTTTAAATCATAATGTGCATTATCTAGTAAATTATTACGAATTAATAATATGGTAATCCCTCCTGACAGTCCAACGACCATCAGTATCGTTAATGTAAATACGACAATTAATCTAGTCTTGATTGATTTCATATAATTGTTCACTCCTTAAAATATTTTAAGTATTAGCACTATGCTTCTTAAAGTATCCTGCGTCTTGAAAATAAAAGTGCTGACTGGGTGAATACAATTATATCAAAAAAATGACAGAATAACTAGTGTTTAATTATGACATTTAGAAGAATAATATGTAATTTGCAATAGAAAAACCCCTCAAAGTCAAAGAAATAGACTTTGAGGGGAGTGGGATAAGGAAGAATTACAATTTAAATTTCTTAATTTCCGTCATCATCTGAGCAGTATTAGCACCTAGATTGCTGGCGGAATTTGCTACATTTTCCGAAGAACTGGCCATCTCCTCAGAAGAAGCAGATATCTCTTCGGTAGAAGCAGAAGTTTCTTCTGAAATTGCAGAAATATCTTCCACCTTTCTTAAAATATCTTGTTTTTCTACATTAATTTTTTCAGCTGCAATGTTGACTGTTGTAATGTTTGGAAGCACTTCTTCTACTGCTTTCACAATACGATTAAAGGAGTCAACTGTATTATGAATGACGCTGGTCTGATTTGAAAATTCTTCGCCAACAGAATTCGTTGCCTGAATCATTTGTGTATTCTCATTATAAATCGTAGCAATTAATGCGGAAATGTCAATAGAAGATTCCTTGGCCTGCTCAGCAAGTTTCCGGATTTCCTCTGCAACAACGGCAAAGCCTTTTCCAGATTCACCAGCTCTTGCAGCTTCAATAGCAGCATTTAAGGATAATAAATTGGTTCTATCGGATATTTCATTAATTAAATTTGTAATTTCATGTATTTCACTAATATTTTCACCTAATCGCATAATGCCTGTTTTAAATTGAGAAAAGGTCTGGTTTGTATTCTGTACAGAACCTGCCAAATCCAACATATTTTTATTACTGTCAGCAGATAATGTCATAATATCCTGGGTGTGCTGGTCTATTGTTTTTATGTCATCTGAAATTTTTTCAATGGCATTGGAGAATTCGTTAAAGCTATCAGCAATTAATACAAGAGAATCTGTTTGTGTAATAGTTCCTTTTGTGATTTCCTGTATGGAGGCGGCCACAACATTAGAAGAAGAACTCATTTGCTGTGCAACTGCTGATAAGCTTTGGGCATCAGCGTCAATCTCTCCGGAATGGACGGTCATAGATTTCAGCATATCCCTTACGGACTGCTGCATAGTATGGACAGCCTGCAGCATTTGTCCGACTTCATCTTTCATACAAAGATGTTTCTCAGAAATAGTACAAGAAAAATCACCATGAGACATTGGTAAAATGTAATTTGTTGCAAGCTGAATTCTATTGGTTATATTTCTGGCAATAAAATATACAATAAAAAAAGAAAGTATTAAGAAAGCAGCAGCAAATACACATCCTATCTGGATTAATTCAGTTAGTTCGGATAGCAGCTCATCCCTTTGGACAGCAATACCAAGAGACCAGGTTGTACCATTGACTGGACAATAAACCATAAATTTCTTTACACCATTATATACATAATTTCCAGAACCAGTCTCGCCATTCACCATCTTTTTTTCTAACTCCACAACCTGGGTCAGGCTTTTATCTGTTTCAACATTTACAAAATCATTGTCCATATTTATAACAAGCTCCTGGTTGTAGTGGGCAATTTTAACTCCTTGCTTGTTAAGGAGAAATCCCCGGCCCGTTTTTCCGAAGGTAATATCATTGACCAGGTTACTGATTTCAGAATCATTTTTTGTGGATGTCAGTACTCCGATTACGGTATTATTTTTCATAATAGGAACGGCATAGGATACAACAACTATGCCATCAGCATCACTCATATAGGGATCAGAAACAGTAGATACTCCTGCGGCAGCATTTTTAAAAAAGTCTAGTTCAGAAATATTTCCGCTGGAATGATCGGTATAAGTTATATTGCCTTCTAAGCTGGCAATTCCCATTTTATTATATTGGTATTTTTCAACAAATGCAGAAATAGAAGCCAATTGTTGTGTAGTTGATACAGTAGAATCTGTAAGTGTGGTATTGGATGCAATCAATTCCAAAATAGTTAACTGCTCCTTAATACGGCTTTCAATTAATTTGGAGCTTTCTGCTGCCAGTGAATTCATTACATTACTGGCGGTGTTTTCTAAAGCCTTTGAAGCCATTATAAGTACAAGTGTGCTAAGACCTAAAATAACACATGCAATCAAACTTGTTGATAGTGAGATTAATTTTGTTTTAATGCTTTTCATAATAGTTTTCCTCTCTAGTAACCTCTTTTGTTTAGTGACCTAATTAATTATATTTACCGTCATGAATAAGTCAATATAATCATGCAAATAATGTAGAACAATAAATGGAAAAAACCTTCTGTGTAACATACGTTACAGAAAAACATATTGACATTTGTTATATTTTATTTATAAAATTTTTGATAGGAGGCACAAAATGAAAGAGATAATGAAAAATATTTCAAAAGCAGAGGTACTGGTGCTGAAAGAGCAGGCAGCATATATGGAAAATCAAGTAGTGAGCAAGACCTTAATTCAAAATTCTAATGTGAGTATGACGTTATTTGCATTTGATAAGACAGAAGAGATCAGCAGCCATGAGTCAAAAGGAGATGCCTTTGTAGTTTGCCTGGATGGGGTTGGTGAGATTACAATTGATGATAAAAAATTCAGGCTGGAGGAAGGTCAAAGTATCGTAATGCCAGCAGGACATCCACATGCTGTATATGCAGAAGAAAAATTTAAGATGCTGTTGGTTGTAGTGTTTTAATGGAGAAGGAAAGGGTGGATATGGAATGATAAATACACTGATGAGTGAGATGATAAAATATTATGCTGGAGATCCAAAGCGGATCCAGCATTTTATTAAGGTACATAGTTTTTCTAAATTAATAGGGGAACTGGAGGAAGTGCCTTCTGATGTGCTGGAGCAATTAGAGGCAGCAGCACTGGTACATGATATCGGAATTAAGCTTTGTGAAGAAAAATACGGAAATTGCAATGGAAAGCTTCAGGAAAAGGAGGGTCCTGAAGCTGCCAGGCAGCTATTAGAAAGGGTTGGATATTCCACTAAGATAATTGATAGAGTATGTTACTTAGTAGGACATCACCATACCTATAACGAGATTACAGGACAGGACTATCAGATTTTGGTGGAAGCAGATTTTCTTGTAAATATGTATGAAGATCAGTTAGAAGAAAAGGCTGTTAAAATCGCATTTGAAAAGATTTTTAAAACAAAGTCGGGTAAAAAAATTTGTAGGGAAATGTTTCTTTAGAAATATGGAAAATCATTGACAGTATAGCATAAATAAGTTATTATAAAAAAGTAAAAAAATAATAAAAAAAATATAAAGGGGACAGTGAAAAATGATTACACAAAGAAACATTGCGCTATGTATTATTTTAACACTTATTACTTGTGGAATCTATGGACTATACTGGATGATCTGCTTAAACAGCGATTCGCAGATAGTATCAAAGGATACAGGAGTATCAGGCGGTTTATTAATTTTATTATCAATCGTTACTTGTGGAATTTATACTATCTACTGGATGTATAAATTAGGCGATAGAATTGATATGGCAAAAGCAAGCCGTGGAGTGACTAGTGCTAATACAGGTGTGTTATATCTAGTGCTTACTATTTTTGGATTGAGTATCATTTCATATTGCTTGGCTCAAAACGAGTTAAATAAATTAGCATAATTAGTATGACATCAGAGAAATGAAAAAACGATTTTTTCGAGTGGTGCAAAGAATAGGAATCCTTACTTTAATTGGATTGCTCTATGCGTTTTTTATTAAGTTAACAAGAATCAGCATCCCTTGCGTTTTTTATGAAATAACAGGGAAAAGGTGTCCGGGGTGCGGAAGTACCAGAATGATGATGGCTTTTATACAGGGTAAACCGAAAGAAGCGGTTCACTATAATATTGGAGTAGTCATTTTGTTACCATTTCTTTTTGTTCTCTTGGTTTGGGTATTATATGGATACATAAAAACAGGGAAAAAGAAAATAAGTTTTGCACAGAATATTATTATATGGATTATGGTTTTCTATTTAATTGTGTATACCATTATCCGGAATATAATAGGCATATAAAAAGAGGCTCGAGGGAGCCTCTTTTTATATGAAATAAAGGTATTTTACTTGGTTTTTATAGAAACCTTATAGGGTGTCCAGGAATAAGTTGAAGAAGATGTTACTACCTTTACATAATAGGTTCCAGGGGATAAGGTTATGGTTTTGCTGCTGCTTTTCGTCTGGTTGTTCAGTTCAGTAATTTTTTTGCCCTTCTTGTTATAAATTAAGATTTTCCAGGTTACATTTTCCGATACACTATGTGAAAATGTAATGGTGGTTTGGCCCTTCTTTGAAACCATAAATGTATAATAATCTTTATCGGTATTAGAAGAAGAATTGCCATATATATAACCGGTTACTGAGGAGGTTCTTTTGGTTAATTTAATGGTATCAGCAGTACGTAAACTGCCGTTTCCCTCGCTTTCCCAGTAACTTGACTTCTTAAAAGTGAATTTCATCTGGTAAGAAGCATCTGAATAAGTGGTATATTGATAAGGACAGCATACGGAAAAGTAATAAGTTCCTTTGGCTAACCCAATTTTAGTAGAAGTCAGTGCGGTATTTCGATTATAATAACTAAAAATAGGTGTTTTGTCCTTTTTGTAAAGAGTAATTTTCCAGGCGTGTCTATCCTCATAAGCATTTAAAAATTGAAATGAGAATGATCCATTTGCTGAAACGGTGAATTTATAATAATCAATATCACTATTTACATACAAATTTCCAGTGTAAGCTTTTCCTGTTTTTATTACATCAGCTGTGGAAAAACTATTATTTGATTCTGATTCATAAGCAGCAGAGACCTTGAAGTTTACACGAATAGAATAAGTCTGGCTTGTATAAGTAGTATATTTGTAAGGACAAGTCACATGCACATAATAAGTACCGCTGGAAATTCCGTAGCAGGAAGTAGAGTCTGTGGCAGCGCTGCTGTAAAAGGATTTTATAGGCGACATGGCAGAGTCGTAAAGAGTAATACTCCAGCTGTCTGCCTCAGCTGCTTCATGTAAAAAATCAAAGGAAAAACAGCCGTTTTTTGATGGGGCAAAGGAAAACCAGTCCTCATCCTGGTTGTTATACAAATTGCCTGAATAAAGTTTATTCACTTTTATGGCATTTGCATCAGAAGAAACATTGTTTCCTTCTTGTTCCCAGGTATCTGTAATGGTAAAGCTGACCTTCAAATGGTAAGTCTGTTTTGTGTATGTGGAATATTGATAAGGACAAGTTATTTTTATGGAATAACTGCCCTCGGAAAGTCCATAAGAAGGAGAAACCAGCTTTGTTTTATCATTGTAGGATGAAAAAACAGGCAGGGAATTTTTATCATATAAAGTGATGCTCCAGCTTTCGGAATTTATAGTCTCATGAAAAAATTCCAGAGAAAGAACGCCACTTTCTTCTAAAGTAAAAGTATACCAGTTCTCATCACTGTTAGTAGTCAATGAGTCTGAAATTTCCTGATTCAACTGAATTGTTTGTGTATCTGCGGCATATACCATACTATCTGATAAAAAAAGCACACAAAGAAAAAGTGGCAGGTAAATCAGATTCAAAAGTATTTTTCTTTTCATACTATCATCCTTTCCTAAAATATAGTTACTCCAATTGAGCCCGTTGTCCTTTTGCACCTCGCTTTCGCAGTTTCACCTTCTTTGCCTTCAATACCTTGTCCTGATAAGTAAAAATTTCCTGGTCAGATGGTAAAGCATTACTATAGCAGACGTAATCAGAAGGTTCCAAAGTAATTGCCTTGACACCTCGGCTGTTTTTCTTTAATTCACTTACTTCATCCAGAGAAAATCCCAAAGAAAGCCCTTTCTCCGTGAGCAGAATTACTTTCATGTTTCCCGACAGCATCTGTGCACCAGACAGTATCGTAATACCTGTCATACAATCGTCATCTTCTAATTTGGTGGCAGCAACTACAGAGCGGTTGGTTTCGTATTCCGCGCCAGATACCAATTTTATATAGCCGTGCCGTGTTGTAATTAAAAGCTGGGATTCAAACAATGCCTCAAAGGATAGATAAACTAAAACATCTTCTTTACCAAGCTTGCATAAATTGTGAATTAGTGTTCCTTTGTCACGAATTTTACATTTAGGAATTTGCATTGCCTTAATCTGGTACATATTACCCTGAGCAGTAAAGAGGCAGAGCTTATCTGTATTTTTCATAAATACGGAGTGTGTAAACTCTTTTAAGGTATCCTCATTTAAACGTGCATAGCTGGCAGAGTCAATAGACTTAGTATAGCCAAAACGGTCTACTAGGATATATAAGTCTTCTTCCTTTACTTCCTCAATATATTCAGCCAATTCAGTATTCATGAGAAGAGTTTTTCTTTCTCTAAAAAACAACTTTCGATATGTTTTCAGCCGGCTCTTTATTACTTTGTACAGTTCCTTTTTACTTCCCAGAACTTTCATGTAATGTTCTATATCTGCAATTAAAGTATCACTTTCTTCATGAAGCTTTAAAATTTCAAGTCCAATTAATTTGCTTAATTGCATGGTCAATATAGCATCAGCCTGCCGTTCACTAAAATCAAAAGCAGAGGCTTCCTTTCTGGAACCTTCTGATTTGAAACGGATATCAGCAGTAACCCCGTGGATTAGACATTCCTTTGCCTGCTTAATGGAAGAACTGCCTCTTAGTACTTCAATAATCAAATCAATTACATCTGTAGCACGGATTAACCCCTTTACAATTTCTAATCGTTGATTTGCCTTGTGAAGTAAATGCTCATATTCCTTTGTATATAATTCCTCCTGAAATTGAACAAACTCCTCAATTAAGGATTTTAGATGAAATACAATGGGCTGTTTTTCTTTTACTGCCAGCAAATTAATGCTGTACGTATCTTCCAAGGCAGTTTTTTTATATAACCCATTCATTAGGTTTTCAATATTGCGATCCTTCTTTACTTCTATTACAATCCGGATTCCTTCTTTCGAGGATTCATCCCGGACATCATAGATTTCATCAAAAACCTTATCTTTCATAAGAGAAACTAGATTTTCAACCAGCTTTGTTTTATTCCCTGCAACAGTATATGGTATTTCTGTAATCACAATATTTTTTCTGCCGTTGTCACTAGTTTCAATTTCTGCTTTTGCTCGAATTTTAATGCGTCCTTCACCACACTGGTAAATAGTTTTTAAATCGTCTGCATTGATAATCGCTCCACCAGTAGGAAAATCTGGTGCCTTAATATAATTCATAAGTTCATCAAGAGAGATGGAGGGATTATCCATATAGGCTACTACGCCATCGATTACCTCGGCAGGATTGTGCGGTGGAATATTAGTTGCCATACCTACTGCAATGCCAGTTGTCCCATTAATCAGAAGATTTGGAATCATAGCTGGAAGTACAGAGGGTTCACGCTCACTTTCATCAAAGTTAGGTACAAATTCTACCAGACCTTTTTCCAGATGATCAAGCATGGTCATAGCACCAGCAGAAAGGCGTGCTTCGGTGTAACGCATGGCAGCAGCACCATCCCCATCTATGGAACCAAAATTCCCATGACCGTCTACCAAAGGAATTGGAAGGGAATAATCTTCAGACATATGAACGAGTGCATCATAGATAGACGTATCACCGTGAGGGTGGTATTTACCCATGGTATCACCAACGATACGGGCACTTTTTCGATGTGGTTTGTCCGGAAACAAGGAAAGCTCTTTCATCGCGTATAAAATTCTCCGCTGTACGGGTTTTAAGCCATCCCTTACGTCTGGAAGGGCACGTGCAATAATTACGCTCATGGCATAATCCCTGTAGGAATTCCGCATTTCCTCCGAAAAATCCAGTTGAATTATATTTTCAGTAGTTTTACTCATATTAGATGGTATTCCTTTCTACAATTTCATTTTCGTCAACCTTTTTCCTCCTAAAGTGCTTAAACTAGATATCTAGATTTGCATATTTGGCTTCATCCATTATAAATGCACGGCGGGGAGGAACATTACTGCTCATAAGGGTGGTTGTGATGTCATCAGCCTCTACGGTATCACTAACTGTCACTTGTGCAAGAACCCTTGTATCTGGATTTAAGGTGGTTTCCCAAAGCTGTTCAGCGTCCATTTCACCAAGACCTTTGTAACGTTGCACATGTAATATTTTATTCCCAGGACGTTTTTTGAATTTCTCCAATTCAAAATCGTTAAATAAGTATTCCGACTTTTTCTTTTTCCCTTTTCCTTTCTTGCCATCCTCAGAGAAAGTTTCATATTCCACTTTATAAAGAGGCGGCAATCCACGGTAAATTTTCCCTTCGTGAATTAGTTCAGGCATAAACCGATAGAAAAAGGTCAAAAGCAGTGTACTAATGTGTGCCCCATCTACATCGGCATCTGTTAAAATAATAATTTTATCATATTTCAATTTACTAAGATCAAACTCATCACCGATTCCGCAGCCAAAGGATGCAATCATTGACTTAATTTCATTATTAATAAGAATTTTTTCCAGTGTGGCTTTTTCAACATTTAAAATCTTGCCCCGTAAAGGTAAAACAGCTTGTGTTTTCCTGTTTCGAGCCGTCTTAACAGTGCCTCCGGCTGAATCCCCTTCCACAATGTAAACTTCACATTCCTCTGGTTTTTTTGAAGAACAGGAGGCAAGCTTGCTCCGGGTGTCCACATCATTTAACTGCTTTAGTACAGCAGTACGGGCCTTATCACTGGCTTTTCTTGCATTATAGGATTTCATGGAGTTTTCCAGAATCTTCTTCAGCACATCTACATTTTTATCGAAATAGCGCTGTATTTGTGTGCTGAACACATCATCTACAGCACTTTTAGCATCTGTATTACCTAGCTTTGTTTTCGTTTGTCCTTCAAACTGAGGGTCAGGATGCTTAATCGAAATAATGGCAACAATACCATTTCGAATATCCCTGCCGTCAAAATTTTCTGCCTTGTCCTTTAAAATTCCCAGTTCCCGGGCGTACTGGTTCATGACTCTTGTCAATCCCATTTTAAAACCAGTAACAAGAGTACCACCGTCCACAACATTAATCCGGTTGCAGTAGGCATTAATCTGTTCGCTGTAGCTGCTTGTATATTGAAAAGCAAGTTCTACTTCAATGTCACCACTTGCTCCTTCTACATATATAACCTCATCATGCAAAACATCTGTATCCCGGTTAATGTACTTTACAAAGCTTTTGATTCCAAATTCCTCTTGATATACATCAGTAGTGCCAGCGGTTTCATCCATAAAAACAATTTTTAAATTCTTATTTAAAAAAGCAATTTCTTTTAATTTTTTCTTAATGGTATCTGCTTTAAACTCAACTGTTTCAAAGATGAGGGGGTCTGGGTAAAATGTTACCCGTGTACCAGTGTCAGACTTTCTGCATTTTCCAACAACAGGAAGAAGTCCGTTTTCCAGAGCTGTGACAGGATGTCCACCATTTGCATATTCATCACGATAAACTTCTCCATTCCGTTTTACCTCTACCAGCATTTTTTCAGAAAGAGCATTTACAACCGAGGCACCGACACCGTGAAGACCACCTGAAACCTTATATACAGAACCACCAAATTTGCCTCCCGCATGTAAAATAGTATACACAACTCTGACAGTAGGAATTTTTTTTGCTGGATGGAGATCCACGGGAACGCCACGTCCATTATCCGCAATGGTTATTCCGCCATCTTTTTGCATAACAATGGTAATTTCAGAACAAAAGCCAGCAAGGTGTTCATCAATCCCGTTATCCAGTATCTCCCATATTAAATGATGCAACCCTCTCTGCCCTGTGCTGCCAATGTACATGCCGGGGCGCTTGCGGACTGCTTCTAAACCTTCTAATACAACAATTTGACTTCCATTATATTGATCCATTTAATAACTCCTTTATATTTTTAAGGCAGTAACATAGTCATAACCATAAAAAAGCCCACATGTGTGGGAAACTAATAATTAGGTATTATATCATAGCATGTAACAAAATTCCATAAAAACATTAATGTTTAAATTTACATTCTTAAAGATAAATTTTGTATAAAAAGTGCAAAATTGCAATTAAAAGTTGAAAAAGTTTGTAATTGTGTTACAATAATAATATGCATAATACAGAAATCAGAGAATTGATGAGGATATAAATTTACTTAAATAAATTAGCACATGCTAAAAATACATAAGGAGGATACATATGGGAATTAGTTATGAAGTTTTAAAGTTATTTTTTAAAAGGCTGGGAACCAGAGAGATGTTTGGAAGTAAAGGAGATGAACTGGTTCACGAGATAAAACGTGTGAGGAAAGGTATAAATTCAGAGCCAAATGAAAAGATTAAGCACATGTTTGATTTGCAGGTGCGGGATTATAAGGGATACCCATATTATTATATGAGCCCTAAGGTGAAACACAGCGACAAGTATATTTTATATACCCATGGAGGAGGCTGCGTTTTAGATATTACACAGACACATTGGAAGCAGCTCTCTAATTTTTTGGAAAAGACAGGTGCAACGGCAGTTATTCCAAGATATCCATTAGCGCCTGAGCATAATTGCCTGGAAACAATGGAAATGCTGGAAGTGATATACAGAGAAATGTTGGAAACCATATTGCCTGAAAAAATTATTTTTGCTGGGGATTCCGCAGGTGGAGGCATCAGCTTGTCTTTTGCACAATATTGTAAAGCGAAAAACATTATGCAGCCAAAGCGTTTGGTGCTATTATCTCCGATGCTTAGCTTGGCAGATGCGGAAAAAGAAGATTACAATTTAATTCGAGAAATAGAGAAAAGAGATTTCCTTTTAGCATATGATGCTTTTCCTGAAATAGGGAAATGGTGGGCAGGACCAATAAAAGATCGAAAGAATTATATGGTAAGTCCCTTGTATGGGGATATTAAAGGTTTGGCAAAGACCTATATTTATGGCAGTAAAGAAGACGTGCTATATCCATATGTGCGTCATTTGAAAAAACGTTCAGAGGAAGACAGGGTTGATATTGAATATCACATTAAAAAGGATTTCTGCCACTGCTACATGTTTTTAAATATTAAAGAAGGAAAAGAAACGGTAGAAGAGATTGTGGAGTTATTTCAATAAAAATACTTTTACATAGATGGTCAGGCATCTTACTGGTAATGATAAAATTTACTAGTCGGGTGCTTGACTTTTTTCAAGGTATATATTATAGTGTTCCTAAAAGGAAATACTAAAAAAGAGGTATTGGATTTATGGAGTTCATTGAACTACTCACGAATTTTGGATTGACAAGACAGGAAGCTTCTATCTATGTTGCTCTTCTGACCAATGGCGAGTCAAGCGGATATGAAACGGCTAAGCTGACAGGTATTTCGCGTTCCAACACATATAATGGCCTTGCAGGTCTGGTAGAAAAGGGAGCTGCTTATGTAATAGAGGGTGTTGTAGTAAAATATATGGCAGTGGATGTGGAGAATTTCAGTAATAATAAAATACGTGAATTGCAGAGAATTCAAAAAAGACTGCTTCATCTTGCGCCGGAACCCCGCATAGAAAGCGATGGGTATATTACAATAAAGGGTGAAAAGCATATTAAAAATCAAATTGAAAATATGTTGGACAGAGCGGAGAAGAGAGTGTACCTGTCTGTTGGACAGTCACTGCTTGGGATTCTAGAAGAACAGCTGCGGGAATTGTCCCGAAAGGGTTTAAAGGTAGTAGTAATAACAGACAAAAAAGGTTTTTCTTTAGAATCGGTGACAACTTATTATAATGTCAGGAGAGAAAAACAAATAGGTATTATCGTAGATTCTATAGAGGTTTTAACTGGTGAAATGGAAGAAGGAGATAATGCAACCTGTCTGTATTCAAAAAATAAAAATCTAATAGATGTATTCAAAGAAATGTTAAAAAATGAAATTAAACTATTGGAAATGCAAGGAGGAACAAATATATGAAGACACCATTTGTAACATTAGAACAAGTAGAAGAGCTGGTAAAGGAGTATCCTACACCATTTCATTTATATGATGAAAAAGGAATCCGGGAAAATGCAAGAAAGTTGAAGGAGGCATTTTCATGGAATAAAGGATTTCGGGAATACTTTGCAGTGAAAGCAACGCCAAACCCATTCTTATTGAAAATTTTACAGGAGGAAGGCTGTGGAACAGACTGTTCTTCCATGACAGAGCTGATGATGTCTGAGGCACTTGGATTTCAAAACAAGGATATTATGTTTTCATCCAATGTAACACCAGAAGAAGAATATGTAAAAGCAAAGGAATTAGGTGCATTTATTAATTTAGATGATTTTACGCATATTGAATTTTTGGAGAGAACATGTGGAATTCCAGAAACCATTTTTTGCAGATATAATCCAGGAGGGTTTTTCAAACTGGGAACGGATATCATGGATAATCCAGGGGATGCAAAATACGGATTTACAAAAGAACAGTTAATAGAAGGATTTAAAATATTAAAGAGCAAAGGTGTTAAAAATTTCGGTATACACTCATTTTTGGCAAGCAACACCGTAACAAATGAGTATTACCCAATGCTTGCAAAGGTTTTATTTGAATTAGCCGTAGAAGTAAAAGAAAAAACAGGTGCAGATATTAAGTATATCAACCTGTCTGGCGGTGTGGGAATTCCATACAAACCAGATCAAGAGGGAAATGATATTATGGAAATTGGTATAGGCGTGAAAAAGGCGTTTGAAGAAATTCTAGTACCAAATGGAATGGGAGATGTCTCTATTTTCACAGAGCTGGGACGCTTTATGCTGGCACCATATGGCTGTCTGGTTACAAAGGTAATTCATCAGAAGCATATTTACAAAGAGTATATTGGAGTAGACGCTTGTGCAGTAAATCTGATGCGTCCTGCCATATATGGAGCGTATCATCATATCTCCGTTCTTGGTAAAGAAGATGCTGCCTGTGATTTTAAATATGATGTAACAGGTTCGTTGTGTGAAAATAATGATAAATTTGCAATCGACAGAATGCTTCCTAAAATCAACATTGGAGATTATTTGGTGATTCACGATACAGGAGCTCATGGATTTGCAATGGGTTATAACTACAATGGAAAATTAAAGTCAGCTGAAGTTTTGTTAAAGGAAGATGGCTCAGCTCAATTAATCCGCCGCAAAGAGACACCAGAAGATTATTTTGCAACATTTGATTTTTGCGATATTTTAAAAGATGTGAAATATTAAGACTATAAAAGGGTATTCTTTATAATATTGGAATAAAAGGAAAAGGATTTCTTATTGACAGGATGATAGCTTGTGTCAAAGAAATCCTTTTATTTTGAAAAAGAAACTAATGATTTTTTCTGAAATATCCGATAAATACAACATAAGCAATTTGAAAAATAGAAAACAGGTGGTGATTGGAATGAGAATTGATACATTACAGAAAGTAAGTCAGGCATATAGCAGCAGTGCTGCAAAAGCGTCATCTAAGCCTGACGTAAAGGGGGCACAGGATTATATTCAGATATCCCAGTTGGGAAAGGACTTACAGACAGCAAAGAAAGCCATTGCTGAGTCAGCAGATATCCGTTATGAGAAGGTTGAGGAAATAAAGAGCAGGATGAAGTCTGGAACTTATGATGTTTCGGCAAAAGAAATAGCAGATAAGATTGCCGAGAGTTATTTTAACACACTTATTTAACTATACCAGGGAAATGGTGTGAAGGAATGGTTGAAAGAAAAGGAACGGAAAAGGTGATTACGATTGGCAAGTCTGATTGAAGAATTAATTATAACGTTGGAAGCAGAGGATGCTTTATATGCAGAATTGCTTCCAACAGTGGAAAAAAAGACAAAAGTTATTATTGATAATGATTTAGAAGCGCTGCAAACAATTTCAGCACTAGAACAGACAATTGTAGACCAAATACTGGGATTAGAACATAAACGGTCTGGTATCGTTCAAAATATAGGTGTGGTTTTGGGGAAAAAGGCAGATACATTGACTTTGAAGGTTTTAGTTGAGATTTTGCAAAAACAGCCCAAGGAACAAAAGCAGCTGAGTGAACTGCATGATCGGCTGGCAAAGTCTTTGAACCGAATACGGGAGGTAAATGCCCAGAATAAGATATTGATAGAACAGTCCCTGGAGATGATTGAGTTTAATATGAATTATCTGCAAAGTGCAAGGATGGTTCCCGGGAATAATTATACAAGGGCAGCGTCCACAGTAAATGTGCCGTTGAACCAAACTGGCATATTTGATGCCAAACAATAGGAAATAGATAAAGGTTAGGTGGAAAAATGGGAAATATTATGACAAGTATTTATACTGGCGTTTCTGGGATTCAGGTCAATCAGGCAGCATTGAATACCACAAGTCATAACTTGGCCAATGTAAATACAAAAGGATATGTAAGGCAGCAGGTTGTTGCGTCGGACTTTTTATACCAGTCCATTGGCACATCAGGTCTTTCCTCTTTGCAGGTTGGATTAGGAACGGATATGGACGCTATCAGGCAGATAAGAGAGACGTTTCTGGATAAATCTTACCGGCTTGAGGTGGGAAGGCAGGGGTTTTATGAGGTGCAGCAGGAAGCAGTTTCTGAAATTGAAGATTTGTTTGGAGAATTAGAAGGTGAAGCATTCCATGAAACGATTTCAGATTTCTGGACTAATCTACAGGAATTGGTAAAAGAGCCAGATAACCGGGTGAAACGTTCTGCATTTGTGGAAACGGCAGTAACTTTTCTAGAGCGTGCAGAGAACATTTCGAACCAGCTGAATTCTTACCAGGTGAATTTGAATACGCAGATTTCTGAAAAGGTTAACCGGATTAATGAAATTGGCAAACAGATTTCACAGCTTAATTCTGATATTGTTAAATATGAAAGCAGCGGGCAGAATGCCAATGATTTAAGGGATTCGAGAAATACACTGATGGATGAACTGGGGGAACTGGTTAAATTTACTTACAGGGAAGATTCCATAGGTAGTGTGACGATTAATGCAGAGGGTTATCCTTTTGTGACAGAAGATAGCTATAATAAGATGGCTACCCAGAAAATCAGTGGTTCTTCTATGCTGGAGGTAGTGTGGGACGGTATGGACGGCTATCCAGTATTTGATTTTTCTATTGAATGTAACTCTGAACTGAATACCAATATTGGCTCGTTAAAGGGATTACTGATTGCAAGAGGAAATGAGCAGGCTAATTATAAAGATATACCAAAGCCTGAGGATTATGCTACGGAAGTTTTGTATAACCAAGCGGTAGAAGATTACAATAATACGGTAGATCCATCTATTGTTATGACAGTTCAGGCAGAGTTTGACCAGTTAATTCACGGAGTAGTGACTGCTATTAATGATGTACTGGCACCTAATAATACAATTAATCAGGTAATGGATAATATTGGAATTGACACAGCCGCAGCAACTAATGTGATATTGACCATTGACGGGGTTTCCCAATCCATTAATTTGACCAATGACACATCAGGGGTTTTGCTTTGGGATCAGGGAATTGCGCCTACTACTAAGGAGGAAAAGGAGGAACCTGGTGAAGTTCTATTTAAAAGAACCAACACAGAACGTTATAAAGAAGCAGAAATATCATATATTGACGGCAGTGGTAATACTCAGACCCAAAAAGTATACGTGTATCAGCAGGAATATAAATCAGATCCATATAGCTTATATTCATTAGGTGCGATGGAAGTAAATTCAAACGTATTGCAGGATGTAGCCAATCTTCCACTAAGCGGGACTTCTGAAAGCGGCCTGACAGATGCGTATGACATGAACACTTGTGAAAAACTGGCGGACTTATTTGAAAATGATTTTTCTACCCTATCTCCAAATGAATTGACCAGCTATACGTTTCAGGATTACTATACGGCTTTGATTGGAAACATTGGGAATAGAGGCAATGCACTGGCAACCATGACGGAAAACCAGACGGGAATGGTGGAAAGTTTAGACAGCCAGAGACAGACAGTTATGGGAGTATCCTCAGAGGAGGAACTGACTAATATGATAAAGTTTCAATATGCATATAGCGCCAGTTCAAAATATATATCTGTGATTAATGATATGTTAGAACAGATTATTAACAGGATGTAAGGACTGAATTGCAGAGGCCGGAACAGATTTTTTTGAGGAAAGGAAGAAGAAAATGCCATCAACATTTTTTGGATTATCGATAAGTACATCAGGGCTTTATGCCAGTCAGGTAGCAATGAATACCACTTCACATAACATATCAAATGCAAATACAACAGGATATACAAGACAGGAGGCATCAGCTGCCGCAAGTGTTCCTATATCACTTACCAGCAGCTATGGAATGGTTGGTACGGGAGTAGATGTGAACAGTATTACTCAGGTTCGTAATGAATATTATGATTTAAAATATCGTGATAATAGTACTATCTATGGTTATTATTCTACCCAGGAGCATTTTTTGCTAAGTATTGAAGATTATTTTAAAGAAACCAATTCAGAGGGACTGACTGCTACATTTAGTAATTTTTCAGAGGCACTCTCTGAACTGCAAAAAAGTGCAGGGGATACTACGATGCGTACCCAGACGGCCAGTATGGCAGAAGGTTTTACGGAATTTGTGAATTATTTAGGAATCAGTCTCCAGACGCTGCAAAAGGAGGCGAATTCTGAAATTAAGAATACAACAGATGCTATTAATTCAATTGCAGAACAAATCGCATCTTTAAACAAGCAGATTAATACGATTGAAATGACAGGGCAAAATGCCAATGATTTACGGGACTCCAGAAATGTATTGCTAGACAGACTTTCGGAATATGTCAAGATTACAAGTAATGAATATGACTCTCCCAACAGCAGAAGTACCACATTTGAAGTTCGTATAGATGGTAAGCTGCTTGTGGATAATTATGAGTATAGTACTTTAGAATGTGTTCCAAGCGAAACTAAGACCAATCAGTGCGATGTAGATGGTTTATATGATGTTTATTGGAGTGACGGACAGTCCTTTAATGAATCCAGCCCAAGCCTGGGAGGAACATTGCAGGCATTGTTTGAGCTGCGAGATGGGAATAATCAAGAAGTATTTAGTGGAAATAGTAATGGAACACTGGGTTCTACCACTCTCACAATTACAGATTCTACTTGCAATGATATAACCAAATTGAATCTGCCAGAAAAGGATGGTTTGATTAAAGTTGGGAACAAGGAATGTGCCTATGATAGTTTTGATGTTACAGTAGATGCAGCCGGAAACTATACTTATACATTTCAATTGTCAGAACCTTTAGCAACCGATGTTACAGATGTGTCAGCTCAAGTGGGGAGGAGTATTTCTTTTAAGGGAATCCCTTATTATATGAATCAGCTGACTGAGTTTGCCAGAACCTATTCCAGTGAATTCAACAAGCTGCATAATAGTGGTGAGGATTTGAATGGGGTACAGGGAGTAGATTTTTTTGTGGGCACAGATCCAACTACAGAGTGCGATTATGAATTTGGCGAGCTGAAAGCTGGTTTTTCTTTTTCTTCCCTTGTAGCTACAGATGCAGCAGGCAATGTAATAAAGAATGCAAATGGATACGTAGATGCTTCTTATTATAATATGACATGTTTGAATTTTGCAGTTTCCAAAACAGTTACAGAGGATCCGGACAGAATTGTGACCTGTGAAAAGCGGGACAATGGTATTGAAGAAAAGAATATTTTGGAAAAACTGGTTGCTTTGAAAACAGATACCACGGTATTCTCAGTAGGCTCACCAGCTGGATTTTTAGAGACTTTCACCTCTGATATTGGAACAGATACAAAGAAATCCAGTATGTTTACCAGCAGTCAAAGTAATATATTAAAATCTATTGATACACAAAGAATGTCTATATCTAGTGTGGACACAGATGAAGAAAGTATGAATTTAGTCCGTTATCAAAATGCATATAATTTATCTTCTAAGGCAATACAAACTATGAACGAACTGTATGATGTGCTGATTAATGGACTTGGCATATAGGATTGTTAATGTGAGGTAAGAAAGGGAATGATGATATGAGAGTTACCAGTAAAATGATGACGACTAGTATGTTGAGTAATATTAATAAAAATAAAACAAACATGTCAAAAGCAGCAGATCAGTATGCTACGCAGCAAAAAATACAGAGACCGTCTGAAGATCCTGTTATTGCAGTGCGTTCTTTGAAGTACAGGACAAATCTGGCAGAACTGGATCAGTATTTAGAAAAAAATGTTCCCGATGCCATGTCATGGATGGAAGTAACAGAAAGTGCTTTGGACAATGTGAATGATATTTTGACAAAAATGAACACGTATTTTAACCAAGGGGCAAATGATACTTTAGAGACAACGGATCGATCAGCTATTATTGAAACTTTGAAGCAATATAAAGAGCAGGTTTATGAATGTGCCAATGCGGATAATGCAGGAAGATATTTATTTACAGGATATCGCACCGATACACCATTGGTATTCGAAGAGAAAACAGAGAATAAATTGTATGAGATATCAGAACAGTTAGATTTTGATAAAGTGAATACCATTTCATATGTAAAAGCAGATATACAATATACAGCAGGTAATACAGCACAGGACTATGCTTCTATGGCAGCAACACAGCAGACTGCATACAGAATGCAGCTCTCCTATGGCAATATTGATAGTCTTACCAGTTTGTCTTATACGACGGGGGGAACCACCAATAACCTATCGATTCATGAAGTTTCCATGAGTGATGCAGATGCTTATGACATTGATGCTTACAATACGGCAAATGGCACAACTTATGATGCTCTGTGGGTAAAGGAAACGGGTGAGATTATTATTTCAGGGAGTACGTATGATACGCTAGCCACTGCAACAGATATTCAAGCCGATTATGAGAAAAGCAGCTTTGAAAAGGACGAACTTCGCCCAGAACATTATTTTGATTGTAAGGTATCTGATTTAGATGGAACAGGAGCTGTTATTGCAGGTACGTTAAAACAATATGAAAAGCCAGAGGAGCAGGAAATTCAGTACGAAGTGAATTTCAGCCAGAAAATAACGGTAAATACTATGGCAAATCAATGCATTACTGCTGAACTGGGGAATCAAATTGATGATATTATCAGACAATTAAAAAAGGTAGATGAAGTGGAACAAAAGCTAACTAAAATTAAAAGCATGATAGAGAATAAAACTTACACAGGTACAGAAGATGCCATGAATGAATTATTGGAACAGGCAAATACGGAACTTACGCTTCAGAAAAATGTTTTGCAGGAAAAGTTTGGGAACGGACTGACCACAACTACTAATGTTCAGGAAGATGTAAATACAGAGCTTGCAGATTTGGGAAGCCGGTATAAGAGACTGGAGCTTACTGAAGCAAGATTAACGGATCAGCAGACTTCTTTTTCAGAAATGTTAACGAAAAATGACAGAGTGGATATCGAAGATGCAGTGGTAAATTACACATCGGCTATGACGGTGTACAATGCTTCATTAAGTGCTAGTGCGAAGGTGGCTCAGGTAAGTCTGCTGGATTATTTATAGGATAGTGTTCAAAGGGGTTACCTGTGCAGCGAAAGGAGATACAAGATGTTAATTAATACAAAGTGTTTTGGGGAAATAGATTTAGAGGAAAATAAAATTATCCATTTTGCAGATGGATTAATGGGTTTTGAAGATTATAAGAAATTTACAATATTATATGATATTGAAGATGAAAAGAAGTCAGCTATTTCATGGCTGCAATGTATTGAGGAGCCAGGTCTTGCACTTCCAGTAATTAATCCCCTGCATGTAAGGGAGGATTATAATCCAACCATTGAAGATGAACTGCTTAAGCCTTTAGGAGATGTTACAAGCGAAAATATTGTAGTATTGCTTGTTGTAACAGTACCCAATGACGTGAAAAAGACAACAGCTAATCTAAAGGCGCCGATTATTATTAATTCAGATACAAGGCAGGGATGTCAAATTATTGTAGAAAATCAGGATTACTCAGTACGATACTGCATTTTTGAGGAAAATCGTGAAAAGAAGGGAGAGAGGACATGTTAGCTCTTTCGCGTAAAACAGATGAAACAATTGTAATTGGTAATAACATTGAGATTACTGTTTTAGAAATTAAAGGTGATCAAGTCAAAATAGGAATTAATGCACCCAAATCAGTTCCTATTTACAGAAAGGAAATATATTTGCAGATTCAAGAAGCAAATAAAGAATCTGTTTCAGATATAGAGAGGGTAAATGAATTAAAAAAATTATTAAAATAGCCTACAGGTATAAACTTATTTAGGGATTATACCGATAAAATGAATAAGGAATGAGAGAGATAAAGGATTATCGATGGGTAACATGGAGGTGTTTTTATGTTAGATGGGATTGTTGGAATAGGAAATAAATATTCCAATGAAGTGAAGCCAGTTCAGGTGTCTGGTTCAGAGCTGAATCCAGCTCGTGAATCAGAAGAAGCTGGAGTGGTAAAGGATATTGGTAAGAGCAGCGAAACAAAGGAAGAAAATCAAGGAAAACAGGGAAATCAAGGTGATTTGGAAAAGAAAGTAAAAACAGCAGTGGAACAGGCGAATGAGGACGCCAGAGTGAAGCGAACTGGATTTGAATTTACATATCATGAGGTTTCCAACAAGATATCAATTAAGATTTATGACAAGAAAACCAAAGAGGTAATCAAAGAGATTCCGCCTGAAAAGACAATTGAAATGGTGGAAAAAATGTGGGAACTTTCGGGTTTGCTTGTGGATGAGAAAATGTAAGGGGGTCTGAAATATGCCAATTCGTATGACAGGATTGATTTCGGGTATGGATACGGAGACTTTAATTCAGAATTTGGTTGATGCACAGAAGATGAAAAATCAGAAAACAACCAATAAAAAGACCCTGCTGGAGTGGAAGCAGGAAAAGTGGCAGGATTTGAATAAGAAACTATATGCATTGTATACAGAAGATTTATCAAAGGTAAGGTTACAAGGAAGTTATTTGACTAAAAAAGTAACTTCTTCGGATGACACAAAGGTTGAGGTAACAGCAGGGACGACTACGCCAGAGGGCTCTCATGTAGTAAGCTGTAGTCAACTGGCCAGCGCCCAATATGTAACTGGAAATAAGGTTACTACAGATGGATTTGGCACTGCTTCAAAGTTAACAGACCTTGGATTTACTGCTGATGCTTCCGTTATTAACATCAATGGTGGAGATAAGTCGGTTCAGCTTCAAGTATCCAGTACAACAACAGTGAAGGATTTCCTTTCTGCATGTCAAAGTGCCGGATTGAATGCTTCCTATGATTCTACACAGAAAAGGATGTTTATCAGTTCCAAGACAAGTGGTGAGGACAGCGCATTTTCTATTACAACAGCATCTCTTACCAGTGATGGTCTGACTGCAAGAGATAACATTGAAGGTCTGGTAGATATGAGCATTTCTGCTAATGTAACAACGGTAAACAATGCATTACAGGCATTCAGAGATGGAGGAGATACAACAGCTACAGAACAGACTCTTGTAGATTTGGCTGTAAGTAATGTAGATGCCCAGGCAAGCAAAAAGGCTCAGGATTTTTATGGTGCAGTTGCCTATAAGGCTATTACAGATGATGCTGCTAAAATGGCAGATATAGAAGCACAATACGCTGGTATTGCCGACGCAACAGAACGGCAGACAGCAATTGATAAAGCAGTACAGACAGCAGCAGATGAACTTTATGCAACAGAAGAGTACCAGACATATGTAACGGACGCTACCCAGAATGGGATAGATGATGCCACAGTAACAGCGGCATTGGGATTATCGGATCCAACTGAAATTGCAGCGTATACATTTGAGGATAAGGCAACACGTACAAGTCAGGCAACGACGAGTATGGAAACCGCAATAGCTGATTACAAGGCGTTAGTGCAGGGTGGGGCAGGAGAGTCTACTTCTGTGAATGCCGCAGATAGTGCATTGATTAATTTGGGGCTGGGTGAGATTGGTTCCTATACAGCGGATGCAGATTCTACGGAAACAGTAGGAGGATTTACAGTAATTGCTGCAAAAAACAGTGTAATCAAGTATAACGGAGTAGAGATGGAAAGCAGTAATAATTCTGTTTCGGTAAATGGTTTGACCATTAATTTGAAAGGGGTTACCAGTGGAGATGTTACTCTGAATGTTGCCAGTAATACAGAAGAAAATTATAAGATGATTAAGGATTTCATTACTGAATATAATTCTATTCTGGAGGAAATGAACGATTTATATTATGCAAAATCTACCCGTGGATATGATCCATTGTCAGATGATGAAAAAGAAAGCATGACAGATGATCAGATAGATAAGTGGGAAACAACAATAAAGGATTCTATTTTACGAAGAGATTCTCAAATGGGTTCCTTGTTAGATGCCATGAAGGGTGCTATGCAGACATCAGTTGAAGTAGATGGAAAGAGATATTCACTTGCCAGCTTTGGAGTTGGGACATCTACGGATTATACGGAAAAGGGTTTACTCCATATTCGAGGAGACAGTGATGATGAATTATATTCTACTAGTAAAAACAAACTAATGGCTGCTTTGGAAAGTGACCCAGAAACGGTTATGAAGGTCTTTTCTGGTGTTGCAGGTAAACTGTACGATACTATGCAGGATAAGATGAAAAAGACTAGTCTGAGTAGTGCCATGACATTTTATAATGACAAAGAAATTACAAAGCAGATTACATCCTATACAAAAAAGATCGCTAAGGAAGAGGATGAAGTAACAGAACTAGAGGATAAGTATTATGCCCAGTTCTCGGCAATGGAAACAGCATTAGCTGATTTACAGTCACAACAGAATGCGTTAGCAGGGCTATTGGGAAGTTAATAGCGATTAGGCAGGTTAAGAGGAAGTATAATTTTTAATTGAGACACATGGAGGTAGGGAATATGGCATTGAATGCAGCTCTGGCATATCAAAACAGTAAAGTGCAGACAGCTTCAAAAGCTGATTTGACACTAATGCTTTATGAGGGGGCAATTAAATTTTGCAATATTGCTCTATTAGCGTTGGAAAAGAATGATATTCAAAAAGCAAATACTAATATTATAAAAGCAGAACGTGTTATTTATGAACTGCTGGCAACTTTGGATTTTAAGTATCCTGTTGCAAAAGATTTTCAAGTAGTATATAACTATATTAACAACAAGTTAATTCAGGCTAATATAAAAAAGAGCAGTGAAATATTGGAAGAAGCTCTGGCTGAGATCCGTGATATGCGAGATATGTGGAAGCAGATTATGGCTGCCAGCAAAACAAAATAAACTTCACAAGTTTAGAAAGGAAGTTTTATTTGGAGAAGACAGTATATTTGCGTATTTTGAATGATACCTTACACAGAAAGCAGGAAGCATTAAAGATGCTGAAAGAATTAACAAAGCAGCAGGAAGAACTTTTAAAAGCAGAAAGCTTTGACGAAGAAGCATTTAATAGCAAAATGGATGAAAAGGAATGTTATATTAAAAAGCTGGTTGAACTGGATAATGGTTTTGAATTGATTTACCAGCGCGTAAAAAATGAGATTGCAGAATGTCGGAATGAGTTAAAAGAGGAAATTCTGCTGATGCAGAAACTGATTTCGGAAATAACAGCTTTAAGTGTGGATGTGGAGGTTCTGGAAAAGAAGAACCGGCCTGTACTGGAACGTAAAATTATAGATAAGAAGAAAAAAATTAAAGAAGTCAGATTAAGTAATCAGACAGCAGCAAGCTATTATAAGAATATGACTAGTCAGGTACAGGGGCAATCTTATTTTTTGGATCAAAAAAAATAAAAAAAATTATATTTTGCTATTAAGTATTTAAAATTTTAACCGATATATATAGTACAAATGTAAGTTAACTTTAAAATAAAGTTTGGATAATAAACTATTTAAAGTTGGCATTGCATAAATTAAAAAAATAATAAGTAGCATGGATGCTACTTCAATTTCAAGGAGGAATAAACTATGAGAATTCAACACAATATGACTGCAGCTAATGCAAACAGACAATTAGGTATTACGAATGGAAACCTTGCTAAATCTACAGAAAAATTATCATCTGGATACAAAATCAACCGCGCTGGCGATAACGCTGCTGGTTTAAAGATTTCTGAAAAAATGCGTGGACAGATTAGAGGTTTAGAGCAAGCTTCTACTAACGCTCAGGATGGTATTTCTTTAGTTCAGACTGCTGAAGGTGCATTAAATGAAACTACTTCAATTCTTCAAAGAATGAGAGAATTAGCAGTACAAGCAGCTAACGATACTAACGTAACTGCTGACCGTGTTTCTATTAAAGAAGAATTAGCAGAATTAGAAAAAGAAATTACTCGTATTGCATCTCAGACAGAGTTCAATACTCAGAAATTATTAAGCGGTGGTTTATCTGGTGGAGTTAATCTTCAGATTGGTGCAAATGAAGGACAATGCATTACATTTAGTATTAAGTCAATGACAGCTAATGCATTAGGCGTTTCTGGAATTAGTGAAAAAGTTAGTTCTTATGCAAATGCTACAGCTGCAATCACTACAATTCAAGATGCTCTTGATAAAGTATCTGCACAAAGATCTTCATTAGGTGCAACTCAGAACAGATTAGAGCATACAATTGCTAACGCTGATAACACAGCAGAAAACTTAACAGCATCTGAATCTCGTATCCGTGACGTTGATATGGCTCAAGAGATGGTTAAGTACTCAAAGGATAATATCCTTCAACAAGCAGCTCAGTCTATGCTTGCACAAGCTAACCAAGCTACTCAAGGTGTATTATCTATTTTGGGATAATCAAATCATAGTTGAAAATAAGGCTGACAATTGTCAGTCTTATTTTTTTAAATAATTATAAAATGATTATAGCCAAAATTGGCAAATAAATGTAGAAATATATTGTGATTTAAGATAGAATAGATATAGTAGAAGTTTGAAAGAATAAAGATAAATAGAAAAGGTATGGTATCGCTCATGGAAAATATAGTGGAATTAGCAAAATTAATGCAGGAAAAAATTAATATAATGACAGAACTGTTTTATCAGCAGAACACCAATGCATACCAGTATTTAAATGTTATTCTTGAGGGTTTAACACAGCTGATTAATTTACTGGTGCAATATCAGGCAGAGAATAATGAGAAGATTTTAGATGAACAGGAACTGCTGCAAAGTATTACAGAAGCCTTTACAGCAATGCAGGAGGGGGATAATGTACTTCTTGCAGACTTGTTCAGTTATAATATTAAAGAACAGTTACAGACTTTAATAGATTGCGAAAATAAGTAAGTGACAAGGGGATAAAAAATGAGTCTTTATGATTTGAATTTATCAGCAATTGCAGAGAGAAATGGCCGTTGGCATGAAAAAGTGACAGAAGTAGAAGGCAAAAAGGAGCAATTGCCTAATTCTTTAGAAGGCGTAGAGTCTAATGTAACTAGAGATGGCAACTTTGCGGTAACCATTATAGTGGGAGATAGAAAAGTCCGGCTCAACAGTGGATTCAGACCAATGGAAGAGGCAGAACGGTGGGCAAAGCAATATTCTTTTCAGAATGTGACCAATGTTGTTACAATGTTTGGATTGGGAAATGGATATTTTTGCAAGGCTATACAAAAGAAGCTTACAGAAGAAGGACATTTTTTTATTTATGAACCGTCACCAGATATCTTTTTTCATGCTTTGGAGGAGTATGATTTACGAGATTTGATTTTAGATGAGCGAATTGTAATTGGAGTGGAAGGAATTAATGAATTTGATGTTCATATTGCATTAAAGGAAGCGCTAAACATTACTAATCTTCGCAATCATGAAATTTGCGTTCATCCTCAATATGATGAAATTTTTAAAGACTCCTGGTCAGAATTTAAAGAAGATATAAAAAATTGTGTTTCTCATGCTGTGATCAATCATAATACAATGATGTATTTTGCCAAGGTCAGCATGACAAATACATTACAAAATATAAAATATTTAAGGCAATGTAATACATTTATTGAACTGCGGGAGGTCATTCCAACAGATTTGCCAGTTGTAGTGGTAGCAGCAGGACCATCCGTTGAAGAAAGCATAGAAGGCTTACGGAAAATGAAAGGAAAGGGAATTATCATAGCAGTAGATCGTATTTTAGACTTTTTACTGGATCGTGAGATAGTTCCTGACTTTGTAGTGTCAGTAGACCCCAACAAATTAATTACTAATTTTTCAAAACGGGATGACGTAGCTGTTCCTTTATTTTGCTTTATGGACTCAAAAGCAGGAATTATGGAAAGACATAAAGGGAAAAAAATATTTTGTAACGTGGGCAGCTTTATAGGAGAGATATTTGAGAAAATCAAAGGATACGCTCCCTTGGTGCCAACCAGTGCATCTGTTGCAACGGTTGCATTTTCCATAGCTGTGCAGATTGGTTTTCGGAAAATTGTTTTAGTGGGACAGGATTTGGCTTATAGTGGAAGTACAACCCATGCAGGTGGTATAACAAGCAATCCTTACAGCAGTGATGTTATTATGGTGGAAGGCGTAGATGGGAATAAAGTCCCTTCCCGTTATGACTGGCAGGAATTTATAATGTGGTATGAGGATGTTATAAAGTTGTACCCTCAAATTGAAGTGATTGATACGAAAACGAAGGGTGCTAAAATAATGGGTACGAAAAATATGTCATTGGAAGAAGCTGTATCAATAGAGAATGACAAGTGTTTGGACGTACAGGATGTTTTAGAACAAATACCACCAACCTTTAGTGACGCTGAATTTTTGGAAGTAGTTGAGTTTTTAAAGGAAAATTTTAAGATATTAGACCAGATTAAAAAGAAGGCACAAGATGGTGTAAGAGTTTGCTGTGATTTAATTGACATGACAAAAAAGGGAAGGCTGCAATCGAGAGCAGTAGATCGCAGCTTGGAAAAAGTACGTAGTATTAATGAATTTATTTTAGAACAGCCTATTTATGTTTTTATGGATGCGGCAGTAAAACAGAATTTTCAGGAAAAATTTATTGATTCCACTTCACTGGGAACAGATGAAGTAAGTAATAGTTTAAAAGTATTTGATACAACAAGAAGTATGTTTCATGCCATTGATGAAGTGGTAAGTGAGCTGAAGCCGGTTCTGAAGGAAGCAATGGATAGCTTTATTGAGGAGTAAAGGGGTGTTATATGAATATACTTGCTGTTATTCCTGCGAGAAGCGGGTCAAAAAGCGTTAAGCATAAAAATATTCGAAATGTGAATGGAAAGCCAATGATTGCGTATTCCATTGAGCATGCTTTAAAATCAAAGTATGTAAATCGGGTTGTAGTTAGTACAGACAGTGAACAATATGCGGATATTGCAAGAAAGTATGGTGCTGAGGTTCCATTTTTACGGCCAGAGGAGTATGCAACAGATACAGCACAAGATATTGATGTGTTCTATCATTGCCTAAGTTATTTGAAAGAAAAGGAACAGTATGATGCAGATATTGTAGTTCAGTTACGGCCTACGTATCCCATCAGGCAAATAGAAGATATTGATTCCATGATTGAACTGCTCCTACAGAATGAAAGTGCTGAGTCGGTAAGAAGCATCGCGCCTGCAAAGGAAGTTGCTTATAAGATGTGGCATATGGACGAACAGGGATTTTTGACACCTATTATGAAGGATATAAAAGAATGTTACAACATGCCCAGACAGGAGCTTCCTAAAGTGTACTATCAAAATGCATGTATTGATATAGTTCGAGGACAGGTTATTTTAGAGCAAAAATCCATGAATGGAACAAGGATATTAGGATATCAGATGGAGCATAACTATGATATTGACACTGAGGAAGAATTTCAAAAGGCAGAGTTATATTTGAAGGTAAAGGCTGGCGGCAAGCGGTTTGTGTTTGATATAGACGGAGTGATTGCCCAACTAGAACCTAAGCTGGCTTATGATAAAGCAAAGCCAAATGAGCCAATGATTCGAATCATTAACCAGTTATATGAGTATGGAAATGAAATTATTCTGTTTACAGCAAGAGGATATGTAACAGGAATTGACTGGACAGATGTGACGAAGGAGCAGTTAGGGAGATGGGGATTAAAGTATCACCAGCTGCATTTTGGAAAGCCCAATGCGGATTATTATGTAGATGACAAAATGCTTTCATTAAATAGTTTATATGATATTTTTTAGAGTGAAAAGGAATGTGAGGATAGTTCTTTGAAAGAATCTATTAAGAAAATTTTTGAGGAAAATAAGCAGCTTATTTCTCTGGCAGAAAGGGTAACCAGAAACCTGAAAAAGCAGAATTTTGATGCAGGGTTACGTAATGGAATTGCAGTACTGGATAAAATGACTGGAATGCTGGAAGTTCTCCTGGCTGAAGCAGGGTATTTTAATGAATCTGGAATTGTGTATGTTGACATGGCAAATATAAATGAAATGCTGACAGAAGTTTTATCGGCGCAGCAAAATATGGATTATGTATTGTTAAGTGATTTGTATGAACTTCGCTTGCAGCCGTTTTTTTCCTCTTTACAGCAGGCTATTTTTCAGAACGAGGCAGAAGCCTTTGTGGCAGAAGGAAAGAACTATCAGGAAGAGTGCCTGAATATTAAAGCTTATGATGAGGAATTATATTATTTATTAAAAAAGGCAGTTCCATATAAAGAAGAAAAACAACTTTTTCAGGTGGAACTTACCTCCTATGGAGAATTTACACTGGCTGGAAAATCAGAAGAAAAAACAATTTATTATCATAGTAATCATAAACCACAACAAGCTGCGTATGAACTGGCAGCATCCTGGTATGAGGAAGACAGGACAGAGTATGTAGTGTATGGATTTGGACTGGGGTACCATGCACTGGAGCTGGGAAGTATAGATCCTAATGTCTCCATTACTGTATATGAATCAAGGGAAGAAGTTTTAAGACTAGCCTTGGAATATGGAGTTCTTTCTTCTTTTTTAAAAAAGTCTAATCACAAAATTATATATGATAAGGATTTTACTAAATTACAAAAAAGAATAGGGAACCTTTCAGAACAGACGAGTTTTGTAATACACTATCCGTCGTTACAAAATCTCGAAAAAGGAGCCTTAAAGGAAAAACTGGAAAATTATTTTTTGCAGTATAGTTCGATAAAAAACCAAAGAAAGCTTCTGTGTGGAAACTTTCGTGAAAATGTGAGGAAGTGCAGCAAAACAGCAGAGGAATTGAAAGATTCATGGGTTGGAAAAGATATTTATATTATTGCAGCAGGACCTTCTCTCGATAAAAACTTTGTACAGTTAAAAAAAGTGAAAAAAGAAAAAGGAATTATTCTAGCAGTAGGAACCGTATTTCGAAAATTGATGAAAGCAGGAATTGAACCGGATTATGTAGTAATTTCAGAGGCTAATGAAAGAGTAATTGGTCAAATTAGTGGGTTAGAAAATGCAGGAGTACCATTACTATTGTTATCTACGGCTTTTCATGGATTTGCCTCCCAGTATCAAGGATCAAAGTACCTTATTTTTCAGAAGGATTTTCCAATGGCAGAGGAGGAGGCAGACAGCAGAGGTACCTTTTTGTGTGAGACCGGAGGTTCAGTTGCTACAGTGGCAATTGATTTAAGTGTAAAGATGGGTGCGGCAAGAATTATTTGTGTTGGTCTGGATCTGGCATATAGCAATCATTTTGTACATGCATCGGATACTTCAAGAAGAGAATTAACGGTTACAGAAAATCTGCGTCAGATTCGAGATATATATGGAGAAAAGGTTTATACAAGCCAGTCCATGGACAAGTACCGTCAATGGATAGAAGCCAGAATTAAGAGGGAAAGTACCGTTATATTTTTAAATGCAACAGAGGGCGGTGCTAATATAAGTGGAATGAAGAATGTAATTCTTGAAAATATTGTGAGACAGTAAAAGAAAAGAGGGTGAATCTATGAAACAGATGTTTAATGATTTGTTTATTTTTGAAATGGCCAATAGCCACCAGGGAAGCGTAGAGCATGGCTTGGATATTGTACATGCAATGGGAAAGATTGCAAGAAAGCATAATATTAAGGCTGCGGTAAAATTGCAATATCGTAATCTGGATACTTTTATACACCCCGATTATGTGAACCGGGAAGATATTCCTCACGTTCCAAGATTTATGGGAACCAGGCTTACTTATGAGCAGTTTAGTGTCATTGTGGAAGCCATTCGGGAAGAAGGAATGGTAACAATGGTAACACCATTTGATGAGGATAGTGTGGAATGGTGTATGGATCAAGGAATTGATATTATTAAGGTGGCAAGCTGTAGTGCCTTAGACTGGCCGCTGCTTACACAAATAGCAAAAACCCATAAGCCAGTTATTCTGTCCACAGGAGGGAAATCCATTTCTGATATAGATAAAATTTACAATTTTCTTGTTCACAAAAACTGTGAATTTGCTTTTATGCATTGTGTAGCAGAGTACCCTACTCCCATGGAGCATTTGCAATTGGATTTTATCAATAAAATGAGCCGGAGGTATCCAAACATTACTATTGGATATTCAGGACATGAAAATCCAGAGGATAATACGGTTCCTATGCTTGCTATTGCCAAGGGAGCGAAGATTTTAGAAAGACACGTAGGTCTTCCTAACGAAAAAATTACGCTGAATGCATATTCAATGAATCCAGAGCAGGCAGAACGCTGGGTGCAGGCAGCACTGAATGCTAAGACAATTTGTTCCATGAAAAACGAAAGTAAAAAATATATTACCCAAGATGAAATTGATTCTCTTCACTCTTTAATGAGAGGAGTATATGTAAAGCGTGATATTCAAGCTGGAGAAACTATTGCAAGGGACGACGTATTTTTTGCTATGCCATGCTTTGATAAACAGATGACCAGTGGCGAATTTTATGATGGAGTGGCAGCAAGCAGAGACTATAAAGCAAAAGAACAACTTCAGGAAAAAAAGAAGTTATCTGATATTAACTTGGTTAGAAGTGTGATTCATGATGCAAAAGGTATGCTGTATGAAGCAGGAATTGCGTTGGGAAATGATTTTGAAGTAGAACTGTCACATCATTATGGAATGCAGCATTTTAGACAGTTTGGTGCAATTATTATTAATATAATTAATCGGGAATATTGTAAAAAGCTGATTATTGTGCTGCCTGGACAAAAGCATCCGCTTCATGCCCATAAGGTGAAAGAAGAGACTTTTCAGCTTTTATATGGAGATATGCAGGTGTGTATTGAGGGAAATATGATTAATATGACACCAGGAGATATCCAGACGGTTCTGAGAAGTGAGAACCATTCCTTTACATCAGTAAACGGTGCTATTTTTGAAGAAGTGTCTACCACACACGTTAGAAATGATTCCTATTATGAAGATGAGAAAATTAGAAGTTTAGATCCAATTGAAAGAAAGACTATTTTAAGGAACTGGTAATATGAAAAGGAAAGTAATGGGATTTTTAAAATACTGGGCTCAGTTATTTTTACTTCCAGTGTATGGCGTTTCCTTTATTACGCCTAGAAGCAAAAAGATTTGGCTGTTTGGAAGCAGTTTTGGAAAACGATTTGCAGACAACCCACGGTATCTGTATTTATATGTCAGCCAGATGGAGTCCTGTGAAGAAAGACCTATTTGGATTTCAAAGGATAAGCAGATTGTGGATTTTTTGAAACAGAATCATTTGGAGGCATATACGTACCGTTCTTGGAAAGGTATCTATTATTGCCTTCGGGCAGGAGTGTATCTATTTGATAACTATTCAAAAGATATATCCTTTTGGCTTTCAGGAGGCGCAAAAAAAATTAATTTATGGCATGGTACAGGAAATAAAAAGATTAATTATGATAACAAATTTGATAAGCTGCGTCATCCAAAGAATAACTGGGAACGGTTTAAAAATTTTTTGATTACTATTTCCAATGAAAAGCCATCCCATTATATTCTGGCGACTTCTGAAATGATGGGTGATATTTTTTCATCTGCCTTTGCTGTACCAAGAAATCACATTATTGTAGACGGTTATCCGAGAAATGATGTTTTGTTTTCCCAGTGTGAAATAAAGCCTGTTTATACAAAAAAAGAGGAAGCAGCGGTTTCTACAATAAGAGGGTTAAAGCAGCAGGGAGCATATATTATTTTTTACCTCCCTACCTTTCGTGATTCTGAAAAAATGTTTTTTGAGGCTATGGACTTAGTGGTTTTTAATCAGTTTCTAAAGGACAATGAAATGGTTTTTATTACAAAACTTCATCCAAAGTCAAAATTAAAAGAGCAGTTCGAAATGGTTAGTTATTCTAACATTCAAAATATGGATACAGATATTGATACTTATTCGGTATTAGGTTTTGCGGATATGCTGACCACAGATTATTCCTCCATTCATACAGATTTCTTAATGTTGAACCGTCCTTCTGTGTTATTTACATATGACTTGGACGAGTATTCAAAGGATACAAGAGAATGTTACTTTGACTATGATTCGTATATGCCGGAGCTTAGAACCTATACGATGAAAGAGTTCATGGACGGCATTGCCTCGGTTAGAAACCAGGATAATTGTGAGTCTGGAAGGGTGGAATTAAGAAGTAAAATGTTTTCTTATGTGGATTGTAAAGCCAGTGAACGGTTGGTAAAAAAAATCAGACGTATTGTAGAAAAGTAAGTTCTGAATGAAAATAGACTATAGGACATGCAGAAAAGAGGGTTTGTATGAGTGAAGCGAGAGTGTTTGCTATTATTTTAGCTGGTGGTGTAGGTTCCAGAATGGGAAATATGGAAAAGCCAAAACAGTTTATTGAATTAGGAAATAAACCGATTATTATTCATACCATTGAGAAATTTTTTGTTATGAGTGAATTTCAAAAGGTTCTTGTATTATGTCCAAGACAATGGATTCGCCATACAGAGGACTTAATTCGCAGATTTATCCCGGAAACGGAAAAAATATGTGTCATCGAAGGTGGAGAAACCAGAAATGATACGATTATTCAGGGGATTACTTATATAGAGAAAGAATATGGCTTAACAGAAGAAGATGTAATTGTAACACATGATGCAGTACGTCCCTTTGTGACACACCGGATTATTCAGGATAACATTCATATGGTAATGGAACATGGAGCCTGTGATACGGTTCTTTCTGCTACAGATACGATTGTATGCAGTGAAGATGGAAATGCCATTTCCTCCATTCCTGATCGGACAAAAATGTATCAGGGGCAGACACCCCAGTCCTTTCGTGCCAAAAGACTAAAAGAAATTTTTATGGAATTATCCGAAGAAGAAAAAGCCATTTTAACCGATGCAGCAAAAATTTTGGTCTTGAAGGGAGAGAAGGTACAGCTGGTAGAAGGTGAAGTGTTTAATATTAAAATAACGTACCCATTTGACGTACTGGTTGCCAAATCACTGCTGAAAGGAGAAACAGAATGATCAATGCGGTATATCGGCTGGTGGCACCACGAAGAATCGAGATCGCATTTGAAGATATCGATTTGACAAAACCAGAAGTGCTTGTGCGCCCAACGAAATTATCTATTTGTAATGCGGATCAGAGATATTATCAAGGTTCTAGAGAACCTAAAATATTGGAACAGAAATTGCCGATGGCATTAATACACGAAGCAATGGGCGAAGTGATTTATGATCCTACAAAAACTTTTTCGATTGGGGAACGTGTGGTTTTGATTCCTAATATTCCAGGCAGACAGGATGACGTGATAAAGGAAAACTACCGACGGGATTCTGGCTTTTGCTCCAGTGGAATAGACGGTTTTTTGCAGGAATATGTACAAATACCTGTAGCCCGTCTGGTAAGACTGCCTGAAAAGATACCCAATACAGTAGGTGCTTTTGTGGAACTGCTTTCGGTCAGTTTTCATGCAATCCAACGTTTTATGTGCTTTTCCCACAGCAGAAAGGAACGCATTGGTGTTTGGGGTGATGGAAACCTGGGCTACATTACGGCTCTTTTATTAAAAAAAACGTTTCCCCAGTCTATAATTACTGTAATTGGTGTTCACGATTATAAATTAAGTGATTTTACTTTTGTAGATGAAACCTATCTGATAACGGAGCTGCCAATGGATATGGAATTAGATCATGTGTTTGAGTGTGTAGGGAATATTGGTTCGCAGAAAGCATTGGAGCAGATTGTTGACTTGATAAAACCAGAAGGAACGATTTCACTTATGGGTGTATCGGAATTCCCAATTCAAATCAATACCCGCATGGTGTTAGAAAAGGGATTAAGGATTTATGGCAGCAGCAGAAGTGGCAGGGAAGATTTTGAAGGGCTGATCGAATTCATAACAGAGCATAATGATGTAATAGAGCATCTGGAAAAAATAGTTGCTGCTGTTATACCAATCCATTCGATTGCGGATATTCAGAGTGCTTTTGAAAGTGATATTGCAAAGAGCTTAGGGAAAACAGTTATGGACTGGAAGGAATAATCTGGAGGTATTGTGAGATGAAGTTTTTAGTGGATGTAAAACAATATGATGTATTAAGTCTGGATATTTTTGATACATTGTGGTTGCGAGCAGTGGCAAAGCCCATTGATATATTTGAAATAGTCTGGAGACGCGTAAAGGAGCAAGGTCAGAATATAATGGATCTGACAGAGTTTGAGTTTTTAAAATTACGGGTTGAGATGGAGAGAAGAGCCAGAAGCAGGGTATCTCATAAAGAAATTACATTAGCAGATATCTACCAAGAAATTCCTCCCTACATTGTGAAAAAGCAGTTTGATTTAGTGAAATTAGAAGTTGAAGTGGAAAAAGAAATGGGATATTTGAACCCTGATATTTTAGAATTAATAGATGATTTCAGAAAACAAGGCAAAAAAGTTATTTTATTATCAGATATGTATTTGACAGAAAAGCAAATCAGAGAATTATTGGCTAGTGGAGGATTTGATTTGTCATGGGTAAATCATGTTGTGATATCAAGTGAAAAAAAATGTAATAAGCAATCAGGAGAATTATATCAAGAGCTGGAACAACTATTTCCTGAGGTTTCAAAGAGCAGAATCCTTCATATCGGTGATAACAAGAGTGGAGATTACTTACAAGCACAAAAGTTTGGAATAGAAGCACATCATTATAATGTAATACCAAACAAACTAAATAGTATTTATGACTATGAAAAAATTAGACATGATATTCCCCAGCCAGCCATTTTGTCTCTTAGAAAAATAGCCGCACATGAATGTAGCTATGATACACCGGAAAAGCAGCTGGCATTTGAAATAGGTGCTAGTATCATAGGTCCGTTTCTTACTATATTTGTGTCTCATGTAATCAATCGTATGCAGCAACTAGGAATTCATGCAATTTATCCATTAATGCGAGAAGGATATTTGCTGGGTGAACTATTGAAAAATGATTGTAAGGAACAAAACCTGCCTATTAAGGTAAATCCAATTTATACTTCACGAAAGGCTTCTTATATTCCCGCCATTGAAAAGGTAAATCGTGAAGAAATTGAAAATATTATTGGGGTACGAAATATTACTATATTGGAGCTGATAGAGGTTCTTGGACTTGAAAAGGAAGCTTTTGAAGGACTAGAGGAATATTTTGATACAAAATTAAAGGTTTCGCATACAATTTTAATTCAGAAGGAAACATCACTGAAAGAATATATCATTACACGTTTACTTGAGCCAGAGAATATATCCAAAATAGAAAAGTTTGTTAGTCTAGAAAGAAAAAAATATGTTGATTATTTGAAACAAGAAATTGGGGATTTTTCTAATGTGGCTACTGTAGATATTGGTTCGGTAGGAAGAATTCAACAATGGACCGAAAAGGCTTTAAGGATGGAAGGAATAGAACCACAGATGAGTCATTTTTTTGCCATGGGAATAACAGGTGAACGTGTTTATAATGGAATGCGAATTGAAGGATATATGGGTACTTATGCAGAAAACCAGGATCTAATGACAACAATTTATCGTTCTCCTGATGTTCTCGAAAAACTAGCCAGTGTCTGTGAAGGAAGTACTATTGGATACGAAAGAATATCGCAGGGTATTAAGCCTCTACAAGCACAAGGGGTAAAAAATGATGTTTATACGAAAATTGTATTTCAAGGAGTTTTGACCTTTCAGAAATATTGGTTTTATTTCAGAAAACATAAGGCAGAGATTGCACAAGAAGTTATAAATAACAGGAGAGACACTTTGAAAATATTGCATAGACTTATTGATATGCCATTACGTTCAGAAGTTTCGCTGCTCATGAAATTTGAAGCGGATACTAATTTTGGAACAAACTATAAGGAACCTATTATTACGGAACAAAACATTGCCTTACTTGAGGACAAAGGTACTGATTATGTGGATAAGTGCAATGTCAGTTATACGTATCATAATTCCAATATTGTCTGGCCAAAAGGGTTAGTTACATTAAAGGATGAGTTTTATTATGTAAGAAGAGCGTTAAAGAATTCTGCTGGAAATGATATTATAAAAAGTATGCAGGAAGTAGTAGAAAGTATGAGTGAAGATGGTATTAAGGAAGCAGCTTTATATGGAGCTGGAGAAAATGGAAGACAATTTCATTTTATATGCAAGCTATATGGGATTAAAACAACATGTTTTATCGATCGAAAGGAATCCATTTGGGGAACTAAGAAGGAAGGTGTTTCTGTGATGGGATTAAAAGAAGCGATAGAAAAAGGAAATACAGTATTTCTTGTGACTTCTCTATTTTCCATTGGGGAAATCAAGACTTATATTGAAGAAACCTTTGAAAAGCAAGGGATAAAGCCAGAGATATATAGTGTGTAATATTATTAAATTTTTATATAGGAGAGTACTATGAGAATTGATAAATATATTGACGAAAGTAAAGTATTTGACCATTTTGATCAGGCAAAAGGAAAGAAAATTTATTGTTTTGGTGGGGGAACGGCTGGAGAGATTATTCTAAGGATTATTGGTGACAACTATCAGCTTGCCGCATTTTTAGATAACGATTCTAATAAATGGGGGAGCTGTCTGGGAAATCTGGAAATAAAAAATCCAGAAATATTAAAAGATGAAAACCCTAAAGAAATCTGTGTTTTTATTGTAAGCAGGCACGAGTTGAAAATATCGGAGCAGTTAGAAGAGTATGGACTGAAAAAAGGAAAAAGCTTCTTTTGTTTGTATTCCTTATTTGAACGTTATTTCAGATTGCAGAAGGCACTGGACACTCAGGAAGAGTTTATAGCATTTTTAAATCGGACTCCAGATAATGTGTTTGAAAAAGTAACAAAGGTATCTGATGAAAAAATAGGGGTAGTGGCATTATCCAACGCATCTGGATTGGCAGTCTGGTTTGATATTGCTCTTTGCCTTTTGCTTAAATTAAGGGGATATCAGGTAAGCCTTATTATAGATTACTTGCCTGGTTTTCCTGAAATTATGACCTATGAGGGAGCTACAGAAGATATCATAGAAATGGTGGAAGAGGTTATAGAAGTATTAAAGAAGAAGTTTCCAGAGCTAGAAATTATCTATGTAGATAAAATAAAACCTGTTGAATTATCCCAAAATGAGAAAGAAGAAATGAAAAAAATTGCGCCTTGTACAGCAATTTCCCAGTTGGGGCATTTGGGCTTCCGAGATAGATCAATGGATCGGGAGAAATTGATTTCAAGGAATTATGAAACAGGGCTTGAAAATATGAAATATATAAAGGGATTTTTTGAAAAGTATTCGTTTGCTTACTTAAATATATTTTCAGGAATTACAGAAAGAAGGAGTATGTACTCTTATTTCGCAGATAAAAATGGGATTAGGGTTTCAAATTATGATGGAGCTGGCAGTGAAGCTAAGAACAGGGCTATTTGGGCAAATGACAAGCCATGCTGTCATCAGTTTGGGATAACAGAAACAATTAAAAACAATATGTTGAATGATAAGCAGAAAGCAATCCTTCTTTCTGAGGCAAATAGAGATTTTTTACAAAGAAGATATGGAAAGCCAAAACCAGGAACAACAAACTGTCAATTAGTTGCAGCAGATAATAAAGCAAGGCATGAATTTGATATTGTGATTCCATTAAATGTAATGTTTGATGTGGCGGCAATAGGGTTAGATGAGATTTTTGTAAATACAGAGGAGTGGCTGATGGAGACATTGGACTTTATACTGGCACATACCGAAGCAAAGGTTATGGTTCGGGAACATCCTGCTCAAGAGGGATTAAAGGACTATAATTGTATGGGATTAGAAGATGTATTAAAGAATCGTTTTCAAAAAAATAAGAATTTTTATTTTGCAGCTTCCTATGAAAAAATAAATACGTATTCGGTAATAGAAAACTGTAAAGTCGTGCTTCCTTATTCCTCAACAGTAGGTGTAGAGGCGGCTCTTATGGGGAAAGTAGTAATCACTCATACCAAGTGTTATTATTCAGAATTTGATTTTGTACAAAAGGCTGTAACAAAAGAAGATTATTTTGCAAAAATTGCAGCAGCAGTAAAAGGGCAGATTAAACCAGCCAGCCAGTTAGAAGATGCCTATTTGGCATATATGTTGGTAATGAATAATAAGATTTCGTGTGAATTTAATGAAACTAATAACAGATGGCTAAAGGGTTCATTAGAAAGTCTAAATAAAACAGAAGGCATGGACTTGATTATGGAGGTTGTTGCCAAACATCAACCCCAGCACTATTGTCTTATTTTAGAGTATTTAAATAAACTTGAGGAAGTGTAGCGATGCGAATATTATACTTTTTACCGGCTCGATCGGGGTCAAAAGGGGTTAAAGATAAAAATATAAAGGATTTACATGGAAAACCATTGATGGCTTATATGATACAAGCAATTCAGAATTCTCAATACTATCATGCAGACCAGGATTACATTATGTTAAATACAGATTCAGAGGAATATGCCAGAATTGGTGAACAATACGGTTCTGTAACACCATTTTTACGTCCGCCAGAATTATCAACGGATACGGCTAGTATTACAGATACCATTATACACACAATCAATTATTTTGAAGAAAAGAAGATGAACTTTGATTTTTTTGCATTTCTTCAAGTTACCGCTCCTTTGATTACGGGAAAGGATATTGATAAGGGAATTGAAATCTTGTTAGAGCAGCCAGAAATTGATACGGTAAACTCGGTAACGGAAGTAGATGTAAGTCCTTTGTGGTGCAATACATTAGAGGAAGATGGAAGAATGGATTGTTTTCTTTCAGAAGAGGTAAAGCGAAAGAACCGGCAGGAGCTTCCTACTTATTATAAAATAACAGGAGCAGTGCGGATTGCACGATGGAACCGGTTGAAGGAGAATCAGTTTGACTGGTATAAAAATTCAAAGGCGTTACGATTAGAGCCATCCCATTCAATGGATATTGATACAATGGATGATTTTTTATATGCCCAGTACCTTATGGAAAGAAGGAATAAAAAATGTTGAAATCACTATGTGTTATACCAGCCAGAAGCGGTTCAAAAGGTTTAAAGGATAAAAACATTTTAGACTTAAGTGGAAAGCCTGTATTGGCATACACCATCGAAGCCTGTAAAAATGCCGGCATATTTTCAGAAGTATTTGTGGCGACAGATAGCGAAGTATATGCAGAAATTGCCCAAAAATATGGTGCATTGGTTCCTTTTCTGGAGCCAGAAGAAATGGCAGGAGATTTGGTTAGTTCAGCCGAACCATTGCTTTATTTTTATGAACAATTAAAAAAGGAATATGACCTGTTATGGTGTTTTCAGCCTACCTCTCCCTTAAAAACAGCAGAGGACATTATTAATGCTTATAAGGTTCTGGAGGAAAATCCTGAATGCCAATATGTATTAAGTACCACAATCATTGATCCTCATTATTTTCATTGGGCATTAGAGGAACGTGAAAATGGTATGACAGAATTATACTTTGGAAAAAAGATGTTAGTAGACAGAAGTCTGCTTAACCCAGTATATCGTCCTAATGGAGCAATCAAAGTGGGACGGACAGAAAAGGTTTTAGAATACAGGCATTTTTTTGGCGATCATATCATGCGTACAGAAATGCCAGAGGAAAGGGCAATTCACATAAGAAGCCAGTTTGATTTAGATTTATGCAGAATGTTAGTAAGTGGAGAGGATAAAAAATGTCTTTAAAGCGAAAAAAAATTATTGTAACAGCAGGCTGTGCTGGCCTTGGTGCAGTATTTACCCAATATCTGTTAGAACAGGGTGCGGTGGTAATACCTACCTCCAGAAGTGAGAAGAATGTGCAAAGCTATAGAGAACAGTTAGAACCAGCGTTACAAGAAAACTGTTTTCCAGAGCTGCTAAGTTTAGAAACACAGGAAGAAATGGATTTGTTTGTAAACCGTATCAAGGGAAAATACGAGACGGTTTATGGGCTTGTTAATTGTGCTGTTTGCAGGGACACCATTTATAATGCATTTGAGTTGGAAATGAGCCAGTGGGAAAAACATTATAAAATAAATGTATTTGCAAACACGTATCTGTCGGCACAGGTCATTGAAAAACTAATGATACAAGAGGGAGCAGTGGTAAATATATCTTCTTTCTATAGTGTAAATATACCAGATAACCGGGTTTACGATAAACATATGATACCTACTTCCCTAGTGTATGCGTCTTCAAAAGCAGCAATGAATTATATTACAAAATATCTGGCTGTCCATTATGCAAAAAATAATGTGAGGGTAAATGCAATTTTAGCAGGGGGAATACGGGATAAAGACAGGCAAAATGATTATTTTTATGATCAATATTGTATGCGGACACCAATGAACCGGATGGCGGAAATAGGGGAATTTAACGAGGCATTAAGATTCTGCCTTGCGGAAGAAAATAAATTTTGTACGGGACAATTGATTAGCATTGACGGTGGCTGGGGGTTGTACTAGAGAGGAGTGTTAAGATGGCAGAACTGTGTCTGGGTACAGTGCAATTTGGAATGAAGTATGGAATCCATAATCAGAATGGACAGCCTTCCGAGGAAGAATGTTTTGAGATGCTGGATCTTGCTTATGAAAGCGGAATTAGAAAATTTGATACGGCATTTGCCTATGGAACGGCTGAGGATGTTCTTGGTAAATTTATAGAAAAGAGAAAACTGTCAGGGAAGCTGGATGTTATTAGTAAATTAAAGCCTAATATTTTGGATGGAAATGAACAGGATGTGGTTAAGCTTGTAACAGAGGAGGCAAAACAATCCATTGAAAGACTAAAGGTTGATAAGCTAGATGGATATTTGCTTCATACACCTGCTTATATTTACAATACGCAAATTTTAGAAGGATTAAAGGAATGTAAAAAAAGGGGGCTTGTAACAAACATAGGAATTTCTATTTATGAAATAGAGGATGGTGTTGCGGCTGTGAATACAGGGATCATTGATTATATTCAATTGCCCTACAGTATATTGGATCAAAGAGGAATGAAAGAAAAGTTTTTATCCTATGCTAAAGAGAACAATGTAACGATATTTGCAAGAAGTGGTTTTTTACAAGGGCTTATTATGATGGAAGAAGAAACAATACCAGAGTATCTAAATTCTTCTAAAACATATTTGAAAAAATTTGATGACATTTTAAAAAAATATAATGTTGAAAAAGTAAACGGGCTAATACATTTTGTATTAGATAATGAATATGTTGACTATTTTGTGTTTGGAGTAGATACGAAGCAGCAGTTGTTAGAGGACTTGGAATGTGCGGTAAAGAAAACGGTTCCCAAGGAATTTATAGAAGAAACTAGGGAAGCTTTTCAAAACATTGAGAAAAGTATTATATTTCCAAGTTTGTGGGCAAAAAGATAATTAGTAAAAAAAATTATTATGAAAACAAGGAAAAGTATATGAATCATAAAATAAATGTTGGTACGAAAGAGATTGGTGGAGAGAAGACCTTCGTTATTGCCGAAATTGGTTCTAATCACAATCAGTCACTAGAGAAGGCAAAAGAAATGATGCTGGCAGCCAGGGAATGTGGGGCAGATGCTGTTAAATTTCAATCCATTAAGCCAGATAAGCTGTACCATATGGACAAGCTTTCAAATGATGAGAAAAAATTAATGAAGCAAATTGAATTAAAGGAAGAGTGGTATCGGGAGCTATTTTCCCTTGCAGAAAAGGCAGGAATTATTTGTACAAGTGCACCGACGTATTTGGAAGCAGTGGATTTACTAGTACAGTATGGAGTTCCTATTTTAAAAATAGCCTCTCCACAGGTCTATGGCTTTCCACAGTTAATTCAAAGGGCTGATAAAGCAAATGTTCCTATGATTTTGTCAACTGGATATTGTGGATATAAAGAAATAGAGCGGGCGGTAAATTGCTGTTCTAACAAAAGTAAATTAGTTTTATTGCACTGTACGGCTAATTATCCAACTGCACCAAACGATGTAAATTTAAACTTTATGACTACTTTGCAGAACATGTTTGGAACCATTGTAGGATATTCGGATCACACATTAGGGTATCATATTCCCATTGCAGCAGTGGCAAAAGGAGCTAAAGTAATCGAAAAGCATTTTACTTTGTCAAGGAGTGAGGAAGGACCAGATCACTTCTTTGCCATTGAACCAGGAGAGTTCAAAGAAATGGTATCAGCAATACGGGAAACGGAAGAAGCATTAGGTGATTCGGGAAAACCCCAGCTGACAGAATTTGAACGGGATTTTAGGAAAAAAATTGAAATGCGTTTGTTTGCCAGTCGCAGCATAATGACAGGAGAAGAGATACATTCTGATGATTTAGTATTTCTTCGAGGCAGTGAGGAGGCGGTTTCAGCATGGGATGTGAATCTGGTGCTGGGAAAGAAAGCAGGTCAGTACATTGAGAAAGGAGAGCCAATATACGGGAAGTATTTGATTGACTAGGGTGATGTTATGAAAAAAATAATGATAATCGGTGTTGGATGGGAACAGCTTCCCTTGGTGCATGAGGCAAAAAAACTGGGTTTTCGGACAGTAGCAGTTACTACATGGAAAAAAGAATTGATTCCGGCTGATGTAGTATATGAGGCAGAACCAAGGGATTTAGACGGTTTGGAACTTATTTTTCAAAAGGAAAAACCAGATGGAATTATTGCAGATGAGTGTGATTATTCAATGTATGCAGTTGCCTGGCTCACAGAAAAATATAATCTGGCGGGACCGGGTTTAAAAGCGCTAACAATTACAAATAATAAGTATTTACAAAGGGACAAAATGAAAAATTCCAATGTTCCACAGCCAGAGTTTGAGCTTTGCTGGAATTATGAGGACTTACAAATGGCAGCAGCCAGAATCGGATATCCCGTCATTGTAAAACCAGTGGATAACAGAGGCAGCATTGGAGTCGTACAGGTTCTAGAGGAAAAAGAACTGAAAACTGCCTGGTATCTGGCAGTTTCCAATGCCCACTCCAGAATGGTTTTAGTGGAAAAGTTTATTGAGGGTGCTGTTGTAACGGCAGAGGGATTTTACGATAGTGAAAAATTTCATTTTATTAGTGTTTCAACAAAGGAGACATATCCTGAAACAAAAAATGTAGCTAAGGTTTTGTATTACCCTGGGAAATTACATCCAGAAAAGGTAAATGAGATCGAAGCATATGTAAAAGAAATTGTAGAACATTGTGAGATATGTTTTGGTTTTACTCATTTTGAATTCATATTAGAGGAACAGACAGGGAATATTTATTTTGTAGAGGCAGCAAATCGTGGCGGGGGAGTATTTATATCTAATTTAATATTAAAATCCATCACAGGAATAGATTTTAATCAGGCATTGATTCAGATGGCAATGGGAGAACAAGTAAAAATAAAATTTAATAAAGAGTATATCAGTAAAACCATGATGTATTTTCTGGCGTCGCAAGGAAATACAAGTCCAGAGCAATTTTTGGAAAGGGAAGGGGATAAAGTGCTTGCCATGCATTTAAACCCACTGGATACAGGAACCCAGAGAGGCATGACAGATGCAAGAAGAAGAACAGGCGTTATTTTATTATCAGGTGACAGCTTTGATGAAATTGAAAGTAAAGCAAAGCTGGTGGAAAAAGAAATCGCACAGCTTGCAGAAGAATTTATCCATATTAATAAAATTTACGAGAAGGGAGACTTTGTATGAGCGAGTTAGAAATGTTTAAGAAAATTCAAGAGGATGCAGTAAAGCGTTATAGTCAGAGATATGAAAAATTAGGTGTAGTTCCTCAGGCATTGGGATGGGGATGTAAAGAAGACCAGCTAGAACGATTTCAGGTTATTACAAAATATAATGATTTGTCTAATCAGACAATCTTAGATATTGGGTGTGGATTTGGAGATTTTTATGTGTATTTAAAAGAAAAGCAAATTCCTTGTACGTATATTGGAATTGACATTATTCCTCAGTTCATTTCTCATTGTAAAGAACAGTTTCCAGAAGCAGAATTTTACGATAAAAATATTTTATTGGATTTTGAGGATATTCCAGAGGCGGATTATGTTATTTCATTGGGAACCTTAAATTACAAATTAACAGAAATTGATAACATTGTTTATACCGATATCTTTATGGAAAAAGCATTTCAAAAGGCAAGACAAAAGCTAATATTAGATTTTTTAAGCACACGATTAACAAAGGATTATCCCCGAGAAGATTTTGTTTATTATCATGAACCAAAAGAAATTTTGGATATGGCGTTTTCCTTTACTGAAAATGTGGAACTAATTCATAATTATGGTTCAAATCAACATAAGCAATATATGGTAATTTTGGGAAAATAGGATAGGAGGGAGAAATAGTATGATAGATGTTCATTATCATTATCATTTTTGTGGGGGAGAAATAGCTGAGGATATAAAAAAAATAGGACAGCAGTTGGAACAATATCAAATTGAAAAGGCACTACTTCATATTATTTCCGAGGATTCTATGGATAAGAAATACTATACAGCTGATTGGGGGAATCGTATTATTCCAAGTATAATGGTAAATCCTTTTAGTAAGAATATGGAAAATGATATAAAAAACCTATCAGAACATGGGATCCGTTTTGTAAAACTATTACCTTATGAACAGATGATTAAAAGAGAACATTATGATAAAGTAGCTAATCTATGTAAGTGCATAGAACAGTATGGAATGATAGTTGTTATTTGTGGTTCTTACGGATCAGAACTGATTTACCAGACCAATGGTGTGGAACTGACAGAATATGTTTTGAGACATCATATAAAATCACCTGTTATATTAGCTCATGGAGGGATGGTGAAAGTATTAGATACCTTATCGTTGATGATGGTATATGATAATCTATACATGGATATAGCCTATACCCTACCCTTTTGGTGGGGTTCCAGTGTGATTACCGATTATGCATTTGTACTGCATAAGCTGAACTATGAGAGAACTTTTTTTGGTTCAGATGCTCCGTACTATAGTCTAGAAGAAGCATTACATTATTTTGAATTGTTTTGTTCTACCTATCACATTGAACAAAGTAATAAAGAAAAACTAATGAAAACTAATTTTAATCTCTTTTACGAGAAGTATGTGAATGGGGTATTGTGATGTTTAAAGTGGTATTTCGTTTAGACTGGGGCAAAACAATTGGCTCAGGTCATTATATCCGCTGTCTGTCATTGGCAGATGCCTTTCAAAAAAGCAATAAGGCTGAAATTCAATTTATTACAAGAAGCAGTCTGCCAGAAAACATAGTGTTTCCTGTAAAGAAGCTTGAAAAGGCATTGGATATTGTAGATGGGACAGGTTATGAGTATCTGTCTATAGAAGATGAAATCGATGAAATGAAAGCTTTTTTAAAAAGTAATACGATAGATTGTTTGATTGTAGACAGTTATGGTGTGACAGAAACGTATTTCAGTGAGTTAAGACCTTATGTAAAAATTATGACATATGTGGATGATTTATTTTGTAAAAAATATGACGTTGATGTGATTGTAAATGGTAATGCCTATGCAACAGAAGCTTTTTATGAAAAGGAAGGCAAGGAAAAATTTTTGCTTCTGGGGTGTGAGTATACATTATTGAGAGATGAGTTTTCTAATCTTTCTAAAAGAGCAATAAAGGATACCGTTCAAGTAGTTACCATTTCATCGGGAGGCAGTGATCCCATGGACTTTACTTTAGTCATGATTGGTTTGGTAAAAAAATATTTAGTACCGTCGATTCAAAAAAAAATTGTGATTGGACCGTATTTTACCAATGTTGAGAGGATAAAAAAAGCAGTAGAGGGTGACAACAGCTTTCAGCTTCTTTTTCAGCCGAGTATGAAAGAAGTCATGCTTAACACAGATTTATTCCTTACCTCATCTGGCAGCATTTTGTATGAATTAGCTGCAACAGGAACACCGTCTATTAGTTTTTTGTTATCCTACGATCAGAGCATGCTGGGGCAGTATATGAGTGAGAAGGGAACCACCATCCAAATGGGAAAGCTGGAGAATTTCCAGGAACAGGAGGCAGGGAGCAGTCTGAAGATGGTGATTGCAGACAAAAACCTTCGGAGACAGCTTAGTGAAGCAGGACAAAGAATTCTGGATGGGAATGGAGCCAGGAGAGTTGCAGAAAAAATCTTAGCGTATATGGAGGTTCATTTATGAAAGAAGAAATTATAAAGTATATAAAAAGAAACCGTGTATCTACAACGGAGATAGCTGACTGCCTTGGGAAAAAGGGGAGTTTGTATGGAATACATCCTATTAACAGAGGACATTTTAGAGTGGGAAATGTATTTTGGACTTATGCCAGTGGAGAAAGCAACTGGAATGTACATGATCAGATTCGGAAGGTACAGGAAAATGATATTATTCTGGTAGATGTATTTCAATGTGGCAATCGGGCAATTTTAGGCGAGTTAGTAGCTAAATATGCCTTGTTGTATCTTCAGGCAGGAGCAATTGTTGTAAATGGAAATGTCCGAGATGTACCAAATATTATAAAAGAAAATTATAGTGTATGGTGTAAAGGCTACAATCCAGAGGGATGTTTTAACAAAAAAGATTTTCAAGATATCGCAGCTGCCATGTATGAAGAATATAATGCAAAATATAATGGAAGTATTGCAGTGTGTGATGACTGTGGAGTAGTTATTATACCAAAGGAAGAGCATACAAAAGAATTTTACGAAAAAATAGTCCATATTGAGGAACAAGAAGATATTTGGTTTGATTGTATTGATCGGCTAAAGTGGGACACCTTTGATACTGTGTGTAAGAAGAAATATATGGAAAATCCAGGAGTGTAACCAATGTGTATAAGAAAATTACGAAAAGCCCAAGAATCAGATTTAATGACCTTATTTCAATGGGTGAATGACAAGGAGTGCAGGAAAAATTTTTTCCATTCAGAAATAATTTCATTGGAAGAACATACAAAATGGTTTCAGAAAAAGCTGGCTGATAACGAGAGCAGTATTTACATTTTGTGTGAAAAGGAAGTTCCAGTTGGTCAAATTCGGTTAGACATTACCAAAAATCAAGCAGATATCAGTTATAGTATAGCGTCTGAATTCAGAGGAAAGGGATATGGAAAATTAATTTTACTTTTGGTGGAAGAAGAAGTGAAAAAGGAAAGACCTGAAATTGAAATTTTAGCAGGAAAAGTTAAATTTGATAATATTCCTTCTCAAAGAAAGTTTGAACAGATGCAGTATGAGAAGTCAGAAACAGCGGATTATGTCTATTTCCAAAAGAAAATACAAAATGCAGAGGGGAATAAGGAATGAGTACGGTATTGGTAGTGGCAGCTCATCCAGATGATGAGATTTTAGGAGTAGGCGGCACAGTTGCCAGACATGCTGCAAAAGGGGATCATGTTTTCGGGTATATTCTGGGAGAAGGACAAACTTCTAGATGGAAGGAACGGGAGCTTGCAGAAGAAAAGGTAATACAGGAGCTTCATAAAAATACATGGGAAGCCGCAAAGGTTGTGGGATATAAGAATATTTTCTTTGCAGATTTGCCAGATAACCGATTTGACCAGGTGGATTTGCTGGATATCGTAAAACTAGTAGAAGAAATGATTCAGCAGGTTCAGCCAGAGATTATTTATACCCACCATCTGGGGGACCTGAATATTGATCATCAAAGAACAGGGGAAGCGGTTATTACAGCAACCCGTCCATTACAAAACGGGATAGTTAAAGAAATCTACACATTTGAAACGCTTTCCTCTACAGAGTGGGATTTTAGTTATCGAAATTCCTTTTGCCCCAATGTTTTTATTGAAGTAGCTGATTTTTTTGAGAAAAAGGTAGAGGCGATGAAATGCTATGAATCTGAATTGTGTGAATTTCCACATCCACGTTCCGTAAAAGGGTTAGAAATTTTAGCGCAGAAGTGGGGCATGACAGTAGGAAAAAATTATGTGGAGGCATTTCAATTAGTACGTAAAATACAAGATTAGAATTATAAAAATAAAGTGAGGTTTTGCAAATGTTAAATGGGAAAAACATACTGGTTACAGGTGGAACAGGTTCTTTTGGAAAAAAATTTTTACAGATGGTTTTTGAACGTTATAAGCCCAAAAAGGTAGTTATTTACTCCAGAGATGAATTTAAACAAAGTGTAATGAAAACAGAATTGATGGACAAGATAGATATGTCAAAGGTTCGTTTTTTTATTGGAGATGTACGTGATAAAGAACGTCTGTACCGGGCATTTGATGGCATTGATTATGTAGTGCATGCAGCAGCAATGAAACAGGTTCCCACTTGCGAATATAATCCCTTTGAGGCTATTAAAACTAATATCCATGGTGCTCAGAATATTATTGATGCAGCCTTGGATAGTAATGTAAAAAAGGTAGTGGCATTATCAACGGATAAAGCGGTAAATCCCATTAATCTATATGGAGGAACAAAACTAGTGTCCGATAAGCTGTTTACAGCGGCAAATGCTTATTCTGGATCAAGGGAAACTAGCTTTTCCATTGTCCGTTATGGAAATGTAGCTGGCAGCAGAGGTTCTGTGATTCCTTTTTTTAATAGTATAGTTGAAAAGGGTCAGTGTGTTCTACCAATTACCGATTATAGAATGACTCGCTTTTGGATTACATTAGAACAAGGAGTAGAGCTTGTTTTTAAGGCATTAGAAGAATCTAAGGGGGGAGAAACCTATATTTCAAAAATTCCATCCTTTAAAATTACAGATTTGGCAAAGGCTATGCTGCCTAATTGTGAAATGCAGGAGGTTGGAATTCGGGAAGGTGAAAAACTTCATGAAGTAATGGTAACAAAGGATGATTCCCGGTTCACTTATGAATACGAAAAGCATTTTATTATTTATCCAAATTTCGAGTGGCTGAACATTAAAGACAGACTTGCTAAGGGTGGGAAATTAGTAGAGGATGGATTTGAGTATAATTCAGGTACCAATAGCCAGTGGATGGATGTGGAGCAGTTAAAAGCAGCATTACAAAAATTATAGAATTAGGCATGGGAGAAAGGAGCAATTATGTTTATTCCATATGGACGACAGACAATTGACGATGAGGACATCTCTGCTGTAGTAGAAGTTTTAAAATCTGATTATTTAACAACTGGTCCGAAAATAGAAGAGTTTGAAAAGGTTGTAGCAGAATATGTGGGCGCCAAATATGCAGTGGCGATTTCCAATGGAACTGCTGCGCTTCATGCGGCATGCGCAGCGGCCGGAATACAAAGCGGAGATGAAGTAATTACATCACCAATTACTTTTGTGGCATCTGCTAATTGTGTTTTGTATTGTGGTGGAACTCCTGTATTTGCTGATATTGATTCAGAAACCTATAATATTAGTCTAGAGGATATCAGACGGAAGATTACCAATAAAACAAAAGCAATTATTCCTGTTCATTATGCAGGACAGCCTTGTAATATGGATGCAATCCATAAGATTGCAGAAGAACATAATTTGATCGTAATAGAGGATGGGGCACATGCACTTGGTGCGGAATATAAGGGGAAGAGAATAGGTGGGTTATCAGATATGACAACCTTTAGCTTTCACCCAGTGAAACATATTACAACGGGAGAAGGTGGTATGATTACCACAAATAATGTTCAGTTATATGAAAAATTAAAGTTATTTCGAAGTCATGGTATTACACGAGATGAGGGGATGATGAGAAAAAAGGAAGGTGACTGGTATTATGAGCAGCTTAGTCTTGGGTATAATTACAGAATTACAGATATTCAATGTGCATTAGGAATCTCTCAGATGAAAAAGCTGGACGGTTTTTTGAAAAGAAGAAAAGAAATCGTCATGGGATATCAGGAAGCTTTTAAGGGAATGGAAAATATTATAGTTCCGACAGTAGCAGAGGGATGTGAAAGCAGTTGGCACCTATATGTAATACAGGTGAAGAACTGCCAAAGGAAAAAGGTATTTGATTCTTTGAGGGATGCGGGAATAGGAGTCAATGTACATTATATCCCTGTGTATAAGCAGCCATATTATCAGGAAAATGGATATAAAGAGGTAAAGTGCGTACAAGCAGAACAGTTGTATCAGCAGATGATTAGTATTCCTTTATATCCCGGACTTACCAATGAACAGCAGGATTGTGTCATTGAGAAAGTGATAAATGCAGTTAAGTTTAATGAGATTTAGAATAGTGAGAAAAAGAGAGAAAAAAATAGAAACAATGAAAAAAATAACATAATAAGGTAAAAAATAGTCAATAAAGAACTTGAAACCTCGAGTTACTTGAAATATAATAGAAAAAAACAAACGAGGAGGAAATATTATGAAAAAGATTAGAGCGTTTCTTGTTTTAATGGCAGTATTTATGTTATGTTCAATACCAACAGGTGTGTCAGCAGCAACAGTGGGCCAATTACTGACAGCACCAGAGGATGGATGGGTAAGATACGATGATCAGAATAGTTATTTCTATTATGATGGAAATTGGTCCTTATATGAATGTGGTAAACCTACAAATGGTTATATGGGAAAATTTATGTCTAGTCCAACCACAGGTGATAGCGTAAAATTCAAATTTCAAGGTACTGAATTAAGGCTTATATCCATATTAAGTAATAATTTATCAAAAAATGTGGAAGTGAAAATTGATGATGTGGTCGTTGGTAATTATAGCATTTATAGGAGTTCTATTACATCTGGAATATGCCTGTTGTATGAGGTGACTGGATTAGAGAATGGAAATCATTATGTAGAATTAACAAAGTCAGATAGTAATTCAAGCTTTATTTTTGACGCAATTGACATTAACGATACAGGAACCCTTCTTCCTTACGACAAAGTGGAACATCTGGCGGCAGTACCAGGAGATTCCAAAGCAACTCTTACCTGGAATGCAGTGGCAAATACCACAGGATATACCGTAAAATGGGGAACGACACATGGAGAATATACCTATACTCAAACAGTATCTAGTGATGCATATACAGGCTATGATGTAACGGGATTAACTAATGGAACTACCTACTACTTTACTGTATCTGCAACTGTGAATGGAGAAGAAGGAAAAAATGCTGATGAAGTGTCCGCAACACCAGTAGCCGAAATCACAGAAGCCCCTGTAAACTTGAAAGCCATAGCAGGAGATGAACAGGTAACCTTAACATGGAATACAGTGAAAGGTGCAGACAGCTACACAATCAAGTGTGGAGCAACAGCAGGAGGACCATATACACAGATTGCAACTAGCAATACACCAACCTATGTACATACTGGATTAACCAACGGAACTACTTACTATTATGTAGTATCCGCAGTGAACACAGGCGGTGAAAGTGCAGATTCCAACGAAGCCTCTGCTACACCAGAAGAGCCAGTTCTAGAAAACGCAACTTTGGTGATCACTCTGGATGGCGGAACAATAAAAGAATACAATCTGACAGGTGAGGAACTGGATGATTTTCTTACTTGGTATGACAATCGTTCAGCGGGAGCAGCCAAAGCCTATTATATTTTCACATGGAAGAGCGATGTAAGCCCATATACCAGTATAAAAGATTATATTCCATATAGTAAAATATTATATTTTACCGTTAAGAACTATAACGTATAAAAACAAGGACGTATCACATAATTGACAATTGTCATTTGTGATACGTCCTATTATATATGGTTTATTTGTTATAATCCATTATTTCAAAGCTAGATATTTTATCAAAAACTAAGTATTCACTTCGGCTTAGATATGATGTTGCATCCTTGGAAAATACAAAATAATTTGTTCCGCTGCCTGCATAACGTGAATCATACCAAGCTAGAAAAGCATCTACCTTATCTATTGTAAGCGTGTATTCTTTTATTTCACCTGTAACCATAGTAATTCTTATATCTGCTGTATTTCCTTGAAAACTGGTAACTGGTGTTGCAGAAGGAGTTGGAGTAGGGGTAGATGTTATGCTGTCAATTTCCATCATTTCTACTTCGCCAATAATAAGAGCTTCACTAAAACCACAGTTTGCTGTAATATTTAACCTGTATTTTTTATAGTATTTATTATTTGAAAAAGTAAATTCTTTTGTCACACTAAGTTCCCAGTTACTTATATTTGTTTGTGTATCTAGTACAACCCATTGAGTTGCTTCTTCATCCCATGCCTCGAATGTCCAATTTTTAGGTAATTCTTTAATAGAAGCAACTGGATTTCTAGAAGTAATGGTGTACTTGCAAATGCATTTGTCATCTGGAAATTCATAAGCTAACCAGCCTGTGGTAGTTCCATAAGCTGCCGCCCAACTAGTGGTATTAACCTGATCAAATGCTTTCCATGCCGCTAAAGTTGCCCCAGAGCTATATGTATACACGCTGCTTGCACTGGCTACACCGCTTGGTGAAGTATCACTAGTCATAGCTGGTATAACATTAGCTGAATATGTTATTTCATCTGCGGAACTTTTCAAATTACTTGTAAATAAAACAGCAGAAAAAACTAGCACCAAACAAATTATAATTTTTTTCATATTCCTCATAAAATATCCTCCATAAAATATAATTTTCTTTTGTATGTCAATTCATACAATATATACTATTGTATTGTGAATAGTGAAACCTGTCAATAAAAAATTATCTGCACATTTATTGTAGTTTACTTGATAAAAGTAGCTTACAACCTCTAGTTTCATTCCTTCCCCTAGCTTGACTATTATATGAAAGAACTATATAATTAATAGAATAATTGGTACGAATTCCAAACTAGGAGGCGTGAAATGAAGATTAAATTACTTTGCTGTGTAGAGCAGTTTGAAGAGGGAAGTGTTCTGAGCAATTATTTGGAGCAATTGGACGAAGAAATAATGGAAGTTTATTTATATACCAATATGGCGACTGAGAAAATACTCCCACCAACTGTACTCAGCACATTAGAAGAAGTACGTGAGGATGAAAAGGATACCGTCGTTTTTCTGACCGACCAGAAAGAATTATATGATCTAATATATCGTCTATATAATCAAATTTTTGATGGTTTCTTATTTATAGAAACAGAAGACAGTGCTTCCTATCAGGCGGAAGGAATATATCGAAGTCTGTTAAAGGAACCCATTACCCAGCACGAATGTTTAAGAAAAGAATTGCAAAAGGAAGATTTATCACAAGCATATACAAAAATAGCAGAAGGCAGGGCCGAGTTAACAGATGGAGCATTAGAAAAATATTATTATCTGGATCAGCAGTACTATTTTTTTGAACCTGTCATTGGGAAAACTTTAGTGGTAGGCGGGAATGAATCAGATATTGATTTAAGCAAGGTACAGTATATGTTTTACTTTGCAGATGAAGTAATAGAAGCAGCGGGACAAATATTGGATTCCATGAATGTTTTAATAAAAGATATGGACATTAAGCAGTGCGATGCCGCCATAGAGAGGATGAATAAACTTATAGAAGCATGCTCAGGTTTGGAAAAAATAGAGATTTGTTGCTTCCTGCATAATCTTGAATTTATAGAAAAGCAAATAAACGAAATATCGAAAATATGGATGCTTACGTATTTAATTGCAGTAAGCCATCATTCAAAATATTATGAAGAACTGGAACAAACAGTGTTAGAAAGCTCCTCCTTAAACATTCATAATAAATATTATATGTGGAACCAGATGAAAAGGTATGGACTGGTTTATCCAGGAATAGGTTCAAAGCTGACAGGGCAGCTGCACTGGCAGTTGTATAGGGAAATATACCAAGTGTTTAAGGGAATGGTTGAGATAGAATTAAAAGCAATTCCTAAAAAGAAAAGAAACAAAGATTTAATCTTTGTATTTGCATATACTTTTTTGGGAGAACGTCATGCTCCAACAAGAACAATATTAGAAAGGTGCTACGCCCTTGGAAAGCTGTTGAATAAAAGGATTATGCTGATTAATACAAGAGAAAGCGTTACTAAGCTGGGAGCGATTCCACACCATGACATGGTGGCAGGTAATGTGATTGAAAAATATAACGAAATTGAAGTGTATCCATATAAAGACTACAACATTCCGTTTTTTCAGCCTGACGTTGAGATGCCAGAAGTAGGAATGATGGAGGAAATTATAGAGTTTGTGAAGAAACAGAAACCATATTTCATTTTAAATATTGGTGGAGGAAGTATTTTAGCGGACCTTTGCTCTGATATAGTGCCAGTGTTGTCTATGGCAGTTGCCTTTTCCAAACTGCCCTATACCATGAGTAAGCTTTCTATTATTGGAAGAAAATTAAATGAAGCAGACTGGGAGCAATTTTTAGAACAGGGATATACAAAGGATAATATCATTGAAAGCAGGTTTACTTTTGATTTAATACCCAAAAGCCATACAGTACAGAGAACAGATTTAAAATTGCCACAAGACAAGTTTCTTATTCCAGTAGTAGGACTTCGGCTAGATACAGAAATTGATGAGTTGTTTTTACAAAAAATGAGTCAGACATTTTCCCTCGGAACACATTTTGTTTTTGTGGGATTATTTGAAAAGTACGAAGAATACGTTAGAAAATTTCCAGAGTGGGGCCAACACTCCACTTATGTTGGATATTGCAATGATATGCTGGCACTCATGGAGATTTGTAACTTATATGTAAATCCTAAGAGATTAGGAGGAGGCTTTTCTGTAATAGAAGCATTTTATATGGGAGTGCCAGGGGTTTCTATTGACACAGGGGATGTAGCGACTGCTGCCGGACGTGATTTCTGTGTAAATGATTATGATGAAATGATTGAACTAATTCAGAGATATATAACAGATCAGGACTTTTATCAAACAATGGCAAAAAAGGCAAAGGAGCGGGCAAAGCTTATGACCGATTCTGCGCCTGCCATTGCCAGTATCATTAGAAAGGCTGAAAAAAGTAAATATTTCTTCTAAAAATAGAAGGTGGTATCCTAACGTTCAAAGGTTACCACCTTTCCATTTATTAGCTTGGCAAGAAATTCTCCTACATCCAGCTCAGCATCCTCATAGTCAATTTGATTTTTTCGTTGCAAAGCCTCTACCAGTTCTTCGGCAGTGGCACCCTGCTCTAATTTATGCCACAAGAAGATACCAGTTTCATTAATAGAAGGAAGCTCTTCTAATGCACCATTGTTGGTATCTCCCTCAAAAACAAGGCAGAATTCACCCCCAAGTTCCCGTAATAGAAATCCTTCCTTAATTCGTATTTCTTTTATCTGCATAGTAACCCTCCCTTTTTGTAATAAACAATAGCATAAAAAAATTGAGCTATCAATGCACGAAATAGTACAAAAACTAGTGCTAAAATAGCTGATTTTTATAAAATAGCTGTATAAATTGTGCAAAAATATTTAATAGTAAGTCAAATAGAAAAAATATTTATTTTATTTTGTACAAATTACTAAATTGACAAAATAAACTTAAATAATAAAGTGAAACAGGTAAAAAAAATATACTACAGCAGGCAAAATTCCAAGAACAGTCTGACAATATAATTGACAAATTAAACTTACTTTTGTATGATTGGTATTCAAAAAGAGGAAGGAGCTGGTTGTATGAAAAGAAAAGTTGTTTTAGTAACTGTTTTGTTAGTAGCTAGTATGCTATTTTGTGCAGGCTGCAATGGAAAAGAGAAAGCAGCTACCAAGGAAAAAACAGAGATTTATGTATTTATTGCAGCAAGCCTAGGAAATGCTATGGAGGAAATACAGACAATGTATCTGGAAAAGGAACCAGATGTTATGATTACATATAATGCAGACAGTTCAGGAACATTGCAGACACAAATTGAAGAAGGGGCAGAATGTGATCTGTTTTTCTCTGCTGCGACTAAGCAGATGACAGCATTAAATGAAGGAGGGTATGTGGAAAGTAATTCCATAAAAAACTTGCTGGAAAATAAAGTTGTTCTAATAAAGCCAATTAATGGGGAAACAAGTGTTACAGGATTCGAGAATATAACAGATGCCTCCAGTATTGCCCTGGCTGGCGAGGATGTTCCTGTAGGTGCCTATGCCAGAGAGATTTTTGAAAACATGGGAATTTTGGAAGCTGTAATGAAAATGGAAATCAATGAAGGGGCTAATGTAACAGCTGTTTTGGCAGCAGTAAGTGAAGCCAGTAATGAAGTAGGTGTGGTTTACGCCACAGATGCTAATTCAGCAAAAGATTCTGTTGAGGTGTTGGCAGAAGCACCAGAAGGAAGCTTAAAGACACCAGTGTTATATCCAGTGGCGCTGATAAAAAATAAAGAGGCAGGCGAGAACCAGACAGAAGCCGCAAAGAATTTTTTAGAGTATTTATCAAGCGAAGAAGCATTACAGGTATTTGAAAAGTATGGATTTTCTATTTATACAGAATAGTTAAATCAGGAGGGAGGCATCATGGAGCAGATCATCAACAAAATTGATTGGAGTCCTTTGTTTATTTCCATTAAAACAGGTATTGTGGCAACCATACTGGCATTTTTTCTTGGAATATATCTGGCACGACTTGTCATGATGACAAAAGATAAAGTCAAATGGCTGCTGGACGGTATTTTTACCTTGCCATTGGTGCTTCCTCCTACCGTTGCAGGTTTTTTGCTGCTATTGCTCTTTAGTGTGAGAAGACCATTAGGAGCATATCTATATATCAACTTTAATATTAAAATTGTACAAACATGGGCGGGATGTGTTATTGCCGCCTTTGCTATTGCCTTTCCCCTTATGTATCGGAATGCTAGAGGAGCATTCGAACAAATTGATGTAAATCTAATTTATGCAGGTAGAACGCTGGGGCTATCAGAATTTAAAATTTTTTGGAAAATAATATTACCATCTGCAAAGCCAGGGCTTCTTTCAGGAATGGTATTGACTTTTGCAAGGGCATTAGGGGAATATGGTGCAACAACTATGCTGGCTGGAAATATCTTAGGGAAAACCAGGACTATATCGGTTTCTATTGCATCAGAAGCAGCAGCAGGAAATTATGGAAAAGCTGGTTTTTGGGTAATTGTAATTGTAATTCTATCCTTCATTATTGTAGTATCAATTAATTTTCTTACAGGAAAGGGTATGAAAAATAGCAGGAGGTGGAGTGGATGACATTAGAGGTTTCGATAAAAAAGAGGCTAAAGGGATTTTCACTGGAAACAGAATTTCAGGCAAATGGAGAGTATATGGGAATATTGGGAGCGTCAGGTTCGGGCAAATCCATGACGTTACGCTGTATTGCAGGGATTGAAAAACCATCCTCAGGAAAAATAGTTTTAAATGGCAGAACACTATTTGATTCAGAAGAAAAAATAAATATAGCGCCAAGAAATCGGAAGGTAGGTTATTTATTTCAGAATTACGCATTGTTTCCTACTATGAGAGTAAAAGATAATATTAAGATAGCCATTGGGAAAAAGAATGCTGACAAACAAAAAGTAATTAGAAATTTAATAGAAAGGCTGCAACTAGATGGCTTGGAAGAAAGATATCCTTGTGAACTTTCAGGTGGCCAGCAGCAAAGAGTAGCTTTGGCAAGGATTTTGGCAAATGAACCAGATGTAATTTTGCTGGATGAGCCATTCTCTGCATTAGATTCGTATTTAAAGGAAGTGCTGCAAAAAGAAGTATTGGAGATATTGAAAGATTACCATGGAGAAGTACTAATGGTATCTCACAGCAGAGATGAGCTGTACCGCTTTTGTGAAAAGCTGACGGTTCTGGGACACGGACAGCAGCTCTTAACAGGCGCTACAAAACAAATCTTTAAGAATCCAGTCAAGTATCAGGTATGTAAGCTGACAGGATGTAAAAACGTTTCCAAAATTAAAAAAATCAGCAGTCATACCCTGTACGCAGAAGATTGGAAAATAGTTTTAAAAACGGAACTTGAAATTTCAGAACGCATTCAGTATGTGGGAATACGGGCTCATGACTTAGTACCCTGGAATGGCGAGAGGGAACGGGAAAATGTATTTCCTGTAAACTATTTTTCTAGTGTATATACTCCGTTTGAAATTGAGTTTATAGTAAAGAAAGCAGGGGAAGAACAGGGAGAAGAGATTTGGTGGAAGATTTCCCAACAATCATTTTTTCAAATTTATTCTGAGGAAACGCTTCCAGAGTATATGTCTATGCCAAAGCAATTTTTAATGCTGTTGGAGTAGTCTATGCCTAATATTGCACAAAAATTTTCAATAAAGAGTGTTTCAATTATAAAAATTAGTGTATTGTACAAAAGGCAAATTGTATATATAATTTAGCCCATAGAGAAAACAAAACTGATTTTTCTGACAGAGACGTCAAAGTGATAAAAAACTTTGGCGTCTTTTTATATTAAAAGAAATCAGAACTCTAAGTGACGATTGACAAAGTTGTATTCGAAAAGGAGGTTCTTATTATGAGACAGGTCGCAATATACGGAAAAGGTGGAATTGGTAAATCCACAACAACTCAGAATCTTACAGCAGGTTTAGGAGAAATGGGAAAGAAAATTATGATAGTAGGATGTGATCCAAAGGCAGATTCTACAAGATTAGTTCTTGGTGGTCTTGCTCAAAAAACAGTTCTGGACACATTACGAGAGGAAGGCGAAGACATCGACCTGGACTACATCATGAAGACAGGTTTTGCAGGAATCAAGGGTGTAGAATCTGGCGGACCAGAGCCTGGTGTAGGTTGTGCAGGACGTGGTATTATCACTTCCATCAATCTATTAGAGCAGTTAGGTGCTTACGAAGATGATTTAGATTATGTTTTTTATGATGTACTTGGCGATGTTGTTTGTGGTGGATTCGCAATGCCAATCCGTGAAGGAAAAGCACAGGAAATTTACATTGTTTGTTCTGGTGAAATGATGGCTTTATATGCTGCAAATAATATTTCAAAAGGTATTCAGAAATATGCAACAACAGGCGGTGTTCGTCTGGGCGGTTTAATTTGCAACTCCAGAAAGGTTGACGGAGAAGCAGAACTTGTACAGGCAGTAGCAAAAGAAATTGGAACACAAATGATTCATTTTGTACCTCGTGATAATGATGTACAGAGAGCGGAAATCAATAAGAAAACAGTAATTGATTTTAGCCCAAATGTTCCACAGGCAGACGAATACAGACAATTAGCAAAGAAAATCGACGAAAATGATATGTTTGTAGTTCCAAAACCAATGAAAATTGAAAGACTTGAAGAAATCTTAATGGAACATGGAATTATGGATTAATTGCAGAGAAAGGATGGAGGTATCTTATGGTATTAGTTCGTTCAATTATTAGACCAGATAAAGTAGGAGTTGTACTTTCAGAGTTATTATCAGCTGGTTATCCAGCTGTTACAAAAATGGATGTGTATGGTCGTGGTAAGCAAAAAGGTGTTAAGGTTGGAGATGTATTTTATGATGAAATTCCAAAGGAAATGCTTTTAATGGTTGTAAACGATGAGGACAAGGATGATGTGGTCCGAATTATTATGAAATATGCAAGAACAGGTGAAAATGGAAATTTTGGTGATGGAAGAATTTTTATTAGTCCAGTTGAGGAAGCATATACAGTTAGTACAAAGAAACAAGGACTATAATAGGAGGACTGCTTATGAAAGAAATAATGGCAATTGTCCGTTTAAATAAGGTGAATGAGACAAAGACGGCATTAGCAGCAGCAGGATTTCCAGCATTTACTTGCAGGAAGGTTATGGGACGTGGGAAAAAGGCAATTGATGTTTCCTTGTTTCATACTATTTTGGAAGAAGGTGAATTGCCGATGTCTCCTGTAGGAGAATATATATCGGAAGCTTCCAGATTAATTCCGAAAAGGGTGTTTGCACTGGTGGTTCCTGATGATTCAGTAGAAATTATCGTAAATACCATAATGGATGTTAATTCAACAGGAAACCCAGGCGATGGAAAAATATTTGTGCTGCCGATTTATGAATCTATTCGCGTTAGAGACGGTGAACATCAAACAGATACTGATTCATATTAGGAGGTGAAACAAAATGAGTAGTGTAAGAGAGAAAGTACTAGAACAATATAGTTCCAGAGTTTATAAAAATAGAAAAGAGCATGTAATCGCAATCGGTGAACATGAAAAGGATGTAGTAACCGCAAATACCAGAGCAATTCCAGGTATTATTACACAAAGAGGCTGTTGTTTTGCAGGGTGTAAGGGCGTTGTACTGGGGCCAATTAAGGATGCGGCAATTATTGTGCATGGACCAATTGGTTGTGCCTATTATTCATGGGGAACCAGAAGACATAAAGCAGTTGCAGATGAAAAGAATGGTGAGAAAGCAGATTGCTATTTGGAATATTGTTTTTCCACAGATATGCAGGAGTCAGATATCGTATTTGGCGGAGAGAAAAAATTGAAAAAGGCAATTGAAGAAGTAGTTGGTTTGATTCATCCAAAATGCATTTTTATCTGTTCCACTTGTCCAGTTGGTCTGATTGGTGATGATATCCATGCAGTTGCTAAATGGGCTCAGGAAGAATATGAAATAAAATGTATTGCATTTAGCTGTGAAGGCTATAAGGGTGTCAGCCAGTCAGCGGGACATCACATTGCAAATAACCAGTTAATCCGTTATATCATCGGTACGGGTGACCACCAGCCAGAAAAGAAATATTCCGTAAATGTTTTAGGTGAATATAATATTGGTGGTGATGGCTGGGAAGTTGAAAAAATACTGAAAAGATGTGGTATAGAAGTTGTATCTGTCTTTACAGGAAGCGGAAGCTATCGTGATATTAAAAATGCACATACTGCCAGTTTAAATTTAGTCCAGTGCCATCGTTCTATTAACTACGTAGCAGATATGATGAAGGACAAATACGGAATGGATTGGATTAAAGTAAACTTTATTGGAATTGAGTCCTGTAAAAAGTCGCTTCGGGATATTGGAGAATACTTCGGAGATGAAGAACTAAAGGCAAGAATTGAAGCAGTCATTGCAGACGAAGAAGACGCAATTCGAGATGAAGTAGAATACTATGAAAGTAAATTAAAGGGAAAAACGGCAGCATTATATGTTGGTGGTTCCCGTTCTCATCATTACCAGTTATTATTAAAAGATTTTGGAATCAGTACCGTACTGGCAGGATACGAATTTGCACATAGAGATGATTATGAAGGCCGTGAGGTTATTCCTGATATTAAGCCAGATGCAGACAGCAAAAACATTGAAAGTATTGAAGTAGAGGCAGATCCAAAATTCTATCGGGTATATATGACTGACGAGCAGAAAGCGGCACTAGAGGAAAAAGGAGTAAAAATAAACTATTACGAAGGTATGTTTAAGGGGATGGATGAAGGAGCAATTATCTGCGACGACTTAAATCATTTTGAAACAGAAGAATTTATGAAAATATTAAAACCAGACATTTTCTTTTCAGGTATCAAAGATAAATTTGTAGCTCAAAAAAGCGGCATGCTGTCCAGACAGCTTCATTCATATGATTATAGCGGTCCATACGCAGGTTTCCGAGGAGCAGTTAATTTTGGACGGGATTTGGTAATGGGCTTGTACACACCAGCCTGGAGCTATGTAAAAGCTCCATGGAAAGACACACCATGTATAGAAGGAACTTTAGGAGGTGACGAAGCATGCTAGATTACACACCAAAGGAAATAACAGAAAGAAAAGCAATTGTAATTAATCCAGCAAAAACATGTCAGCCAGTTGGAGCAATGTATGCAGCACTGGGTGTTCACAACTGTCTCCCACATAGTCACGGCTCGCAAGGCTGTTGTGCATTCCACAGAATGTTTTTGACTAGACATTTTAAGGATCCTGCAATGGCATCCTCCAGTTCATTTACAGAAGGTGCATCCGTATTTGGTGGAGGCAGTAACTTAAAAACTGCGGTAAAAAATATTTTTGATTTATACCATCCTGAGATGATAGCAGTACACACAACCTGTCTTTCTGAAACAATTGGAGACGATTTAAATGCTTTAATCATAGACATGGATATACCAGATGGAAAATATGTTGTTCACTGTAATACTCCAAGCTACAAAGGTTCACATGTTACTGGATTTACAAACATGGTATCTGGTTTTATCAAATACTTAGCTAAAAAGGGTACAGAGCCAAACGGAAAGGTTTGTATTATGCCTGGTTTTGTGAACCCAGGTGATATGAGAGAATATAAGAAATTGGCAAATGCATTAAAGGTACCGATTACTATGCTTCCGGATACCAGTGGGGTAATGGATTCGCCAATGACTGGAAAATACGAAATGTATCCAAAGGGCGGTACCTTGATTGATGATATTAAGGAATTGGGCGGCTGCATCAAAACAGTAGCGTTAGGAGTTCAGACATCTGAACCATCAGCAGAGGTTCTTCGTAAACAATGTGGGGTTGAATATGTATCTATGCCACTTCCAATGGGGGTTGAGGCAACGGATAATTTCATCATGGAACTACAAAAAATTTCAAAGGAAGAAGTTCCATATGAGATAGAAGAAGAAAGAGGTCAGCTGATTGATATTATGATAGATATTCATCCATATACCTATGGTAAAAAAGTGGCGATATTTGGAGACCCAGATACCGTATTAGGAATTGCTTCCTTTGCATTAGAATTAGGTATGATTCCAAAATACATGGTAACTGGTACACCAGGAGCTGCATTTGAAACGGCTGGAAAAGCGCTTCTTGAAAAATTTGGGGTAGAAGACTGTACCGTAAAGGCAGAAGGTGATTTATTCCTGTTACATCAATGGATTAAAAATGAGAAGGTTGATTTAATCATTGGAGGAACACATGGAAAAACAATTGCCAGGGCAGAGGATATTCCTTTGGTAAGAATGGGATTTCCAATTATAGATAGATATATACATTCTTATATGCCACTTACAGGTTATCGTGGAGCAATGAGAATGGCAGAATTGATAGCAAGTGCATTAATGGATTACCAAGACAGTCATTGCGAAGAAAAGGATGTCGAAGTTGTAATGTAAAAGAGGATTTGAGGGTATTTGACAATTGAGTCAACATACCCTCTTTCTGTAAATGACAGCAGGCTGTCAGGCAAATCTGATAGAGTGAGAAAACGGTAGTGGAAGGAAGTGTTTGGTATGGTTGTAGAAGAAATAGTAAAAACGGACAGCAGTATATTAAAAGAAAGACAGGATTTTATTCTGCATAAGCAGGCAGGGGGCTGTAGTGGCGATGGGATGAGATGTGACTCCGATAGTGTTTCTGGAGCCGTCAGCCAAAGAGCCTGTGTTTATTGTGGTGCAAGAGTCGTGTTAAATCCAATTACAGATGCATTTCACATTGTGCATGGACCAATTGGCTGTGCAAGTTATACGTGGGATATCCGAGGCAGCCTGACTAGTAAGGAAGATTTATACCGAAACAGCTTCTCTACCGATTTAAGAGAGACCGATATTATATTTGGCGGTGAAAAAAAATTAACGGCTGCCATTGAAGAGGTCATGGAGAAATACAATCCAAAACTTGTTTTTATATATGCAACCTGTATTGTAGGAGTCATTGGCGATGATGTGGAAGCGGTATGCCGGACTTTGTCTGAAAAATATGGAAATCATATTATTCCAGTAAAGTCACCAGGCTTTTCGGGGAATAAATCTACTGGCTATCGAATGGCTTGCAATGCCATTATGTCATTGATTGGTCAGTATAAAACAAAGGAAAAGGTAAAAGGGGTAAATATTCTTGGAGATTTTAATCTGGCAGGTGAGATGTGGATTATCAAGGATTATTTAAAGCAGATTGGAGTTCATGTGGTTTCTTCTTTTACAGGGGATTCCAGCTATGAAAGTTTGATTGCAGCTCCGTCCGCTTCCCTTAACATCGTTCAGTGTGCAGGTTCAAGTACTTATTTGGCAAAACAGATGGAGGAAACAATGGATATTCCTTTCATTAAAGTAAGCTTTTTTGGAGTGGAAGATACGACAAGCTCCTTGATTCGGATTGCAGAAGCCTTAGGAGATGAAAAGGCCCGGCAGAAGGCAATTGCATTTACTGAGAGTAAAGCAAAAGAAATCCAGGATTTAGTGGAACGATATAAACAAAATTTAATTGGAAAAAAAGCTGCCATCTATGTGGGTGGAGGCTTTAAAGCAATTTCACTGATCAGGCAGTTTCGCTCGTTAGGAATGGAAACTGTTGTGGTAGGTACCCAGACAGGGAAAAAGGATGATTATGAAATAATAGAAAGTCTTGTAAAGGAAGATACCGTTATTTTGGATGATGCAAATCCTGCCGAGCTGGAAACCTTTATGATAGAGAAAAAAGCAGATATATTAGTAGGTGGTGTAAAGGAAAGACCTCTTGCTTATAAACTGGGAATTGCATTTTGTGATCATAATCATGAGAGAAAGCATCCTTTAGCTGGATTTGAGGGTGTTCTGAATTTTGTAAAAGAAATCAATTCCAGTATAAACAATCCAGTATGGGATTACATCAAAGAATAGGAGGGATTGCCATGAAAACCAAGGTATCATCACTTGTTAATTTGAATACAAATCCATGTAAGATGTGTATGCCAATGGGTGCCGTAACAGCACTGTATGGAATTAAAAAATGTATGTCTATTTTACATGGGTCACAGGGATGCAGTACTTATATCCGAAGACATATGGCAACACATTATAATGAGCCTGTGGACATAGCCTCTTCTTCTTTGACAGAGCAGGGAACTGTATATGGCGGTGAGAAAAACCTGTTGCAGGGCTTAAAAAATCTGATTACACTTTATGAACCAGAAGTAATTGGTGTTGCCACCACTTGTTTAGCCGAAACAATCGGAGAAGACATTAAAAGAATGATAGAAAAATTTTATGATCAAAATCCAGGATATGAAAATATCACCATTATTCCTATCAATTCAGCCGGTTATGGAGGTACTCAGTTTGAGGGGTACTTTAAAGCATTATATGCCATAGTATCCCAGGTGAAAATGAAGCAGGAAAAACATAACCGGATCAATGTGATAACAAGTGGGATTAGTCCGGCAGACACCCGATATTTAAAGAGAATTTTCCAGTTATTTGAGCTGGATGTTATTTTACTTCCTGATCTAGCGGATAACCTGGATGGAGCATATAAGAAGTCTTACAGCAGACTGCCGTCGGGAGGAACGTCAATAGAAGACATACAGCAGATGGCGGGAGCAAAATATACCTTGTTTTTAAGCAACATGGAACCAGAGAAATCACCAGCTGGATATTTATATGAGCAATATGGTGTACCGTATGAAAGAATCGAACTTCCAGTAGGATTAAGAGCAGTGGATCGTTTTTATGATTTGTTGGCAAAGATTTCGGGAAAACCGATTCCTGAAGAAATAAAAGAAATGCGCGGGCGGTATCTGGATGGCATGATTGATGCCCACAAATACAATGGCGATGGCAGGGCAGTAATATATGGAGAACCAGATTTTGTAGTGTCTACAACCAGGCTATGTGTTGAAAATGGCGTAATGCCAGTGGCAGCAGCTACTGGGTCTGTTTGCAGCCAGCTGGAAAATTTAATTAAAGAGGATATAGACCTTTTGGCAAAGAGGTATTTAATTGAGCGGTATGAAATAGTACAAGATACAGATTTTAAAAATATAGAAGAGCTTGCCCAAACCTGTCAGGCGAATCTGATGATTGGGAATTCAGATGGAAGAAGAATAGAGGAAGGCTTAAACATTCCGTTAGTTAGAAGAGGCTTTCCGATTCATGACCGGGTAGGAGGACAGAGGTTGAGGATGCTGGGCTATGAAGGGTCTTTGAACTTTCTAGATGAAATTACAAATGCGATATTAGCAAGAAAAGAAACAGGTTTTCGGGAAGAGTTATACAATACTTATTATAAAGAAAAAATGGAAGATAAGATGGAAGAAGTAAAAAAGGACGTTCCTAAAACAGGAGCAGCATTTACAAAAGAAGAGATGGAGGAAAAAACAAAAACCCATCCATGCTATAATTGCGGCGCACACAGCCATGCCAGAATGCATCTGCCTGTTGCACCAAGGTGTAATATCCAATGCAACTATTGTGTCCGCAAATTTGATTGTCCAAATGAAAGCCGCCCTGGTGTTACTACAAAAGTACTTACCCCTGAGGAAGCATTTGAAAAGTATAAAGTAATAAAAGAAAAGGTTCCTAATTTGTCTGTAGTGGGAATTGCCGGACCTGGTGATGCACTGGCAAACTTTGAAGAAACAAAAAGGACTTTAGAATTAATTAGAGAATATGATAAAGACGTTACATTCTGCCTGTCCACAAACGGGTTAATGCTTCCTATGTATGCAGAGGAGCTTGTAAGGCTGGGAGTAAGCCACGTTACCGTTACATTAAATGCAATTGATCCTAAAATCGGTGCAAAGATTTACAAGCACGTTAATTATATGGGGGTACGGTTTACAGATGAAAGTGCAGCAGCAGTTCTGCTTTCTAATCAGCTAATAGGATTAAAACTACTGGTTGAAAGAGGAGTGATATGTAAAATTAATATTGTTACCTTGAAAGGCATCAATGATCACCATATACCAGCTATTGTGGAAAAAATGAAAGAGATTGGATGTTATATTACAAATATTATGCCGTTTATTCCGGTTGAGGGAAGTGTGTTTGAACATAATCCGGTTGCCAGCAACAAGGAAATTAATAAACTGAGAATCCAGTGCGGACAGACGATGAAGCAGATGTTTCACTGCAAGCAGTGCAGAGCAGACGCCATAGGTACACTGGAGGATGACTTATCCTTACAATTCAGAGGGTGCGGTGGAAAAGAAAAGACAGAAGGTACTTCAAAGGCATTACGTTTTGCCGTTGCTTCAAAAAGTGGAATGTTTACCGACCAGCATTTTGGACAGGTTTCAGAATTATATATCTATGAATACAAAGAGGGAAGGCCAGTTTTCCTGGAAAAGAGGAAAATTGATAAATACTGTGCTGGATCAGATGAATGTGGCCAAGGGGAAGATAAGATATCTAAGATTATCAAAGTCATTGGTGACTGTAATGGTGTAATTGCCATGAGAATAGGCGAATCACCAAAAGAGAAATTAAAGGAAAAAGGAATTTTAGTGCTTGCTACTTATGACAGAATAGAAGATGCTGTGACTATGGCATCCAATAAACTGTTGTCATAAATAGAGTATCAGTAAATTATGTGTCTGTGGTTTGAAAGGAGGAAAAAATGGTACAACCAAAATATCATGTATTCATTTGTACAAGCTGTCGGATCAATGGGCAGCAGAAAGGATACTGCTTTTCAAAAGGCTCCGTAGATTTGGTACAGCGTTTTATGGAGGAAATCGAAGACAGGGATTTATCAGGTGATGTTGTTATTAATAATACAGGATGCTTTGGCATTTGTGATAAGGGACCTGTTGTCGTTGTTTATCCAGAAGGAGTCTGGTACGGAAACGTAACAGAGGATGATGTGGAACGTATTTTTGAAGAGCATTTTGAAGGCGGAAATCCAGTAAAGGATTTAATGATTTAATCTTTTCCGGTATAGAATTACGGTAGGAGACTTCTGAAAGGGGGAAAAACACATGATTCGAATTATAGATGCTACATTAGCAACACTCGATCATTGTCTTCCTACCAGGGAACAACTGATTCTATTTTGTGATTGTATGAAGACAATTGGAATTACAGATTTAGAAATATCCCAGGAGGTTTATCAAAAATTGGAAAAACTACCTGAAGGTTTTCGCTTTTACGTAAAAATAGATGCATCCCCTTTACAAAAATTTTTTCGGGGAATACATCGATTCATATGTCACAATGGAGAGAATACAGAATCCGTAATGTCAGAATTTCAGCTAAATGATATAAGAGAAATTGTGCAGCTTAGAGCACATAAAAGCCGTGATTATGTTCGCATTGTCGGTCTAGATGATTTGCTGTGCCATAACTATGAGCATGCAATGAAGGAAATCAGACAACTGCTTCATAGAAGTAAAATCAATTTCTGCCCAGAAAATACCTACGGCTGTGCCAGCGCTCTGGCTGTACAATGGATCTTAACAGGTGGAAGCGAAATAACTACAAGTTTTGCCGGCAGTGGTAATTTAGCTGCTACAGAAGAGGTGCTTATGGCACTAAGAATTGCTGCCCGCTATAAACCGAATCAAGACATTACATCTCTGGTAAAATTGAAAGAACTTTATGAAACCATAACTGGGAAAAAAATATCACCATATAAGCCAGTAATCGGAAACGAAATTTTTCATGTGGAATCTGGGATACATGTAGATGGAATTGCAAAAAATCCATCCAATTATGAGGCATATCCACCAGAATCGGTTGGACAGACTACAAAAATTATACTAGGAAAACATTCGGGAACAAGTTCTGTTGAGATAAAATTAAAAGAGCTAGGAATGGGATCTGTTGATCAGGAAACTACTTTAGTTATTTTAAGGAAAATAAAAAAACTTAGTATGAAAAAAAGAGACAGTCTCTCAGATGAGGAATTTAACAGTATTGTAAGAGAGGTGATGGCTTATGAGGGAAAGAAGATGGATTGTTGATACGACTCTTCGGGATGGAGAGCAGAGGCCGGGAATTGCGTTGCGGCCTGAGGATAAAATACAGCTGGCATTATTGCTGGATGATATAAATGTACATGAAATAGAAGTAGGGATACCTAATGTGGATACAGAGGGGATTGACTACGTAAAAGAAATTATGAAGAAGAAAAAAAATTCATACATATCTGTGTGGAGTAGAGTAAATGAAGAGGATGTTATTTACTCTGTTTCGTGTTGTCCGGATATTATTCACATTGGAACACCAGTTTCCTACGTTCAAATCTATAGTAAATTGAAAAAAAATAAGGTTTGGATGCAGAAAACATTAGCAAGATGTGTGGATATAGCAATGAATCATGGGGTAAAGGTTACAGTGGGCTTTGAAGATTCCTCCCGGGCAGATGTGGGGTTTATGATTCATACTGCCAGACTGCTGAAGGATATGGGAGTGGAAACGATCCGCATTGCCGATACAGTTGGGGTATTAACACCTTGCCGGACAAGAACAATGATAGAAGAGATATTAGAACATGTGGATATTAATATAGAGATGCATGCCCATAACGATTTGGGGATGGCAATTGCAAATTCTATAGAAGGAGCAAAAGCAGGAGCAAAATTAATAGACTGTGCTTTGTTTGGAATTGGAGAACGAAGTGGAAACTGCAATATGTGGGAATTTTTGCACGCTGCGGAGCGGACATTTGATTTTGGAATTCAAAAGAAAAAAGTACGTGAAGTGGAAAAAGCATTTGAAAAAATAGCAGGAGGGAATTGGAATGAATGGGAAAATAGCAGTTCTTTTTAACCAGGAAAATAAAATGACAGATTTTTCACATATTGCTAAAATAAAAGTATTTGAAAAGGAGCAGGAGTGGGAAATAAAAAAAGAATTCCAGGCAGGCAGTGATTTACAAGAAGGTATCATGGTATCAACTAGTGCCATACGGGAGCAATGCAAAAAAATAGTGGAAGAGCTGGGAGATTGTAGTATTCTGATAGGAACAATGATTACAGGACTGCCTTTTCAGGTTCTAGACAAGCAGGGATTCATTTTGTTAGAAGCAGAAACTTTTACAACAGAATTATTAGATCAAGTGTATGAGGATTGTTGTGTGGAAAAGGATAATATTGTCGTCCAAGAAGAATTGCCTGATGTTCCAACAGCACCCTATCCCCTGGATCATCAGGGTAACTTTTTTCTGGATTTTGCTCTGCTGCAAAAGGTACATCCAGAAGTCACGTCAAAAAAGGCATTGCTGCCATTTTTAAGTAATGAACTATTTCAAAGTATAACGATTATTTGTACACATGTTATGCCATGGCTGGACAGCTTTATCATGGAACGAAATTTAAACTTTGAAGTAACCAGAAATAATGGTCTTTCAACCATTATAATAAGGCATAAAAGCTGTAGGGAATAGGAGGAGCAGTATGGAAATAAAAACAAAATACGGTTCGTGGATTCCTAAATTTAGTTTTGAGGAAACAAGAACCAAGGATAGAAAATCAGTGGATTATTATCTGGATGGACAATTAAAAAGTGTATATATGGAGGCACCATCTCCTGTAATAACAGAAATCGGAAAAATAGAAGCAGAGTTTGTAACATTTTATGAATCTGGTGAAATTCACAGGGTATTTCCTCGATATGGCCAAATAAGCGGTTTCTGGTCTGTAGAGGAAGAAGGAGCTCTTTTAAAAGAAATTACAATTCCGCTGGCATGGGGGGATATTACGGTAAAGGTGGCATGTCTTTGCTTTTATCCAGGCGGACAATTGAAAAGTATTACCTTATGGGAAAATGAATGTGTTTCAATACCTACTTTATTTGGGTCGATTGATGCCCGGATAGGAATTTCATTTTATGAAAAGGGAGCAATCAAATCACTGGAACCAATAAGACCTTCCGTTATTAAAACTCCGTTGGGAGTTTTTTTAGCATATGATAATGGACCAATTGGGGTTCACGGAGACAAAAATTCACTGCAATTTTATGAAAATGGAGCGATACGAGGGTTGAAAACAGTCCAAAGTGGAGTTGAAATCATATTAGAAAACAATGAGCTTGTAATCATTGAACCTGAAAAACGTCCCAGTATGCTCGAACTGGATGAGATGGTGGTGGTACCAATTGAAGTGGGCTTTAATGGTGACAATATCTATATAATAGATTCTGACGGGAAAAGAATGGATTTTTCTCGAAGCACCTGCCGCTTCCGTTCCTTTGTAAGTAAGGAAGCCATAGATAGTGTACCATGTGGAGAATGTAGTTCCTGCCAGCATTGTAAATAATAAAGTAAAGTAGGGGGACCGCCAGAGTACCGTTTAGAAGGTTTATGGCGGTCATTTCTTCTGCCATAGGTATCAACCGATTGATATATAACATACAAGATAAAAATAATTTATTTCAAAATATAGCAAGTAAATAGGGGAAACAAGGAATTGGTTTTAGAATAAATGCATAAAATATGATGGAATATATAAAAAATATTAGATAAAAAGTATATCAAACGGTTGACATATATATTTTCATGTGATAGTATAAAGATACAACAAATCATGATTAGTTAGCAACGATAAAATTACAGTAATTTTGGAGGGAACTTATGAAAGAAAAGATGAAAAAGGTTGTAGCATTATTATCTGTAACAGCAATGACATTTACTTTATTTACGGGATGCGGAAGCAGTGGAACATCTGAAAAAGATGTTGAGAAGACAGAAGAAGTAGTTACTACAGAGGCTCAGGGGGCTACAGAAGGAACAACAGATTTATCAGGAGTTAAAATTTCATTTTTGAATAGTAAAGGTGAGATTCAATCCGGACTAGAAGAGATGGCAGCAGCTTTTGAAGATGAAACAGGAATTTCAGTGGAAATTATGGCATGCGGTACGGGAGAAGTACCTTATACCAAAATTACATCCGCATATAACTCAGGCACAGCACCTACCATGGCAATGCTTGATACTACAGATATCGTGGCGTTAGCAGAAGAATATGCACTGGATTTATCAGAAGAAAAATGGATTTCTGAATGTGCAGATCAAGTGACAAAGGTGAATGAAAAAGTATATAGTTTTCCATTCTGTGTTGAAGGAAGAGGTCTTATTTATAATAAGACAGCAATTGAAGACACATTAGGTACAACATTTGATTCCGCTTCAATTAATTCTTATGATGCTTTAAAAGCTTTGTTAGAGCAGTTAAGAGAAAAAGGAATGGAGAATCCAGTGGTTATTTCAAAAGAGGACTGGTCCTTAGGTGCGCATCAATTAGGATTTATTTATGATACTTATGACGGAACAACTGCGGGAAGTGCAGAATTAATTGCGAATTTAAAAAGTGGTGCACAGGATCCAGCTGAATATGAAAGATTTAGTCAGTTCCTGGATACTATGGATTTGTTATTAGAATATAACATTAATGGAAAAGATCCATTAGGAGCTTTATATGAACAAGATCCTATTTTCCTGGCAGATGGTGATGCGGCTATCTGGGCAAATGGATGCTGGGCTTGGCCAAATATTGCAGAGGCTGGAGCATCTACAGAAGACGAATACGGGTTCCTTCCATTCGTGTTAGGAAATGATTCAGCGGATTTTGCTAATAACGGAATTCAGGCAGCGCCTTCCAAACAGGTTATGATTGATAAAGTACAGGCTACAGAAGAAGAACAGGCAGCAGCAAAGGAATTTTTAAACTGGATGGTTTATAATACCAATGGACAAAAAATGTTGGTAGAAACTTGCGGAATTATTCCAGCATGCAGAAATAATGCATATGATCCACTAGACCCACTGGGAATGGATATTAAAAATAAAATGATAGCAGGAAATACATTTAGTTCCTCCTTTGTTGCTCCATCCGATCACTGGAGTGTAATGGGTGCAGCTATGCAGAAATACATTGCAAAAGAAAGTACAAGAGAAGAATTAACAGAAAGCTTAAAAGAGTATTGGACCTCACAGAAATAATTTAAATGGTAATTGCCAGGAAGTTATCTGCCTGGCAATTACTATAAGAAAGGAATGAGTTGGTATGGGAACTATGGGTAGAAAACCTATGGATAAATTGAAAAATCTTGTTATATTTGCATTGCCAGGAATCTCTATCTTTCTATTGGTTGTAATGGTGCCATTTATATATGGTTTTTATCTTACACTAACAGACTGGAATGGTGTGAAGCAGGTAAAAAATATAGTTGGTGCAGCCAATTATATAGAAGTATTTAAAGATATAGAGTTTTGGACATCTATGGGTTTGACACTAAAGTATGTATTGTTTTCAGTTGTTTTAGTTAACGTAGTTGCCTTCATGCTGGCTTATATCCTTACAAATGGTGTAAAAGCCCAGAACTTTTTTAGGACAGGATTTTTTACACCCAATTTAATTGGTGGTGTAGTATTAGGATTTATATGGCAGTTTATTTTTTCAAGAGTTCTAGTAGATATTGGGGAAAGTACGGGATGGGGAATTTTTAGTGCCTCCTGGTTATCCAATCCAGACAAGGCATTTTGGTCCCTGGTAATTGTAACAGTATGGCAGTTATCTGGGTATATGATGTTAATTTACATTGCGGGTTTTACAGGATTATCAACAGATGTTTTAGAAGCATCCAGTATTGATGGCGCTACAGGGTTTCAAAAACTGAAAAGCATTATTATGCCGCTTATGGTACCATCATTTGTAGTCTGTTTGTTTTTAACATTATCAAGAGCATTTATGGTATACGATGTTAATCTTACATTAACTGGTGGTGAACCATATGGCTCTACCCGGCTGGTTGCCATGCATGTATATGAAAAAGCATTTACTGCCAGAAACTATGGAGTGGGTCAGGCAGAAGCATTATTCTTATTTTTATTAGTGGCAATTATTAGTGGTATACAAATTTATATAGGAAAGAAAAAGGAGGTTGAGGCATAATGAATGGAAGAAAAAAAATTGGCGGAACAAAAAGAGTTGCAATAGATTTGTTTCTGTTTATTTCCATGATAGCCGCATTTGCGTTTTACATGGTACCATTTGTACTGATTGTGTTAAACTCCTTTAAATATAAAAGAGATATTATAAAAAGTCCATTTTCCTTTTTGGCTGAAAAAGGGTTTATGCTGGACAACTATAAAGCAGCATTTGATAAAATGAATTATCTAAGAAGCTTTGGAAATTCCTTTATGGTTACAGGATTAAGTACATTGATTGTTATTATTTTAGCATCGATGACAGCTTACTATTTTGTAAGGTCAAAAAATAGAATCTCAACGATCTGTTTTTCCCTGATGGCAGTTTCCATGATTATTCCATTTCAGGCAATTATGATACCTTTAGTTTCTATTTATGGAGCAAAATTACACATGCTAAACAGCAGATTTACCTTGGTATTTTTTCATGTTGGATTTGCTATGAGTATGTCTGTATTTATTTATCAGGGATTTATAAAAAGCAGTATTCCAATTTCATTAGAAGAAGCAGCCTATCTAGATGGGTGCGGAAAGCTTCAGACATTTTTTAAGGTGGTTTTTCCACTGCTAAAGCCAATTACTTCTACGCTGGTTATTTTAAATGTGCTGGCATTCTGGAATGACTACTTATTACCATCCTTAGTACTTGGTAAAAAGGAAATTATGACACTTCCACTTTCCACATATGCTTTTTATGGTACTTACTCTGCGGATTACGGCGCAATTATGGCAAGCTTGGTGTTAACAGTTGCACCGATTTTGATTTTATATTTATTCCTGCAAAAATACATTATTAGTGGTGTTGTGGCAGGTGCGGTAAAGTTATAAGAGAGAGCGGATTACAAGGAAAGGATGTATTAGTAAGCGCAGCAAAGCGATGCTAATAGGGATAATTATGAGAAAATTAGAAAATAAAATTATGCTTATCACTTATGCGGATTCTATGGGGAATAACTTGACAGATTTAAACACTGTTCTGGAAAAATATTTTAGTAAAGCAGTTGCAGGAGTTCACATTTTGCCATTCTTTCCATCGTCTGGAGACAGAGGCTTTGCTCCAGTGGATTATCACAAAGTAGAGCCGGCATTTGGAGACTGGAAAGATATTGAGGCATTGTCAGACAAGTATTACTTAATGTTTGATTATATGATTAACCACATTTCAGCACAGAGTGAGTATTATAAGGATTTCTTAAAATATAAGGACGATTCAAAGTATCGAGATTTATTTATACGATATAAGGACTTTTGGGATAATGGTGAGCCAACCCAGGAAGAAGTAGATGTTATTTACAAAAGAAAGCCAAGAGCACCTTATGTAGATGCAGACTTTGCAGATGGAACAACAGAAAAGGTATGGTGTACTTTTGATGAAGAACAAATAGATATTAATTGTAAATCAGAAACAGCAAAAGAGTTTATTCAAGATAATTTAAATTGCTTATGCCAGCATGGAGCAGCCATTATACGGTTAGATGCTTTTGCTTATGCAACAAAAAAAGCAGGTACAAGCTGTTTCTTTATTGAACCAGATGTATGGGAATTTTTAAAGGAATGTGATAAAATAATAGAAGGATATGGTGTGAAACTATTGCCAGAAATCCATGAACATTATACGATGCAGAAAAAAATTGAAGAGAAGGATTATTATGTATATGATTTTGCACTTCCAATGCTTCTCATTCATGCACTGTATTATAACAAAACAGAGTATTTGAAAAACTGGCTGGAGATATGTCCTAGAAAGCAATTTACAACTTTGGACACTCATGACGGAATTGGTGTAGTGGATGTGAAGGACTTACTTCCAGAGGAAGAAGTTGAAAGGACAAAGGAAGATATTTTTCAGTACGGGGCAAATGTTAAGAAAGTTTATAATACAGCTGCATACAACAATTTAGATATCTATCAAATCAACTGCTCCTATTTTTCTGCGCTTGGAGATGATGATGCTTCTTATTTGATGGCAAGAGCTGTACAGTTTTTTGCACCAGGGATTCCACAGGTTTATTATGTGGGACTGCTGGCTGGAAAAAATGATTTGAAGCTGCTGGAAGAAACAAAGGTTGGCAGAAATATTAACAGGCATTATTATACGTTAGATGAAATAGAACAGGAAGTTGAGAGACCTGTTGTGAAAAAACTGATTCAACTGATGGAATTCCGGAACAGTCATCCTGCATTTGATGGTGAATTTAACTTACTTCCATGTGGAGATGAGAAATTAATAATACAAAGAACCAATGGAGAATATTCTGCGGTGCTGAAGGCAGATTTTGCATCAAAGGAAATGATTATTTATTATACGGATTTAGAAACTAAAGAAACAAAAAAATTATTTTGAGGGAATCTATGAAAAAGCAAATTAAGATTACGGAACAAGATAGCTATTTGATTTTCCCAATTCAGGCAGAACAGGACAAAACTCCTGTTTTGCTTTATATTGGGGATACTATATTAACAGAAGTCCAGATTCCAGTTGGAAAAGTGGAGAATGGAAAATATGAAGCGGACTATCTGGCAGCAATTCCAATCTGTCAATATACGGGTAAAATGCTTACGTTAGTGGGAAATGTTCCAGAAGAATTTATGAATGCTGTGCATACAGATGTCCAGGTGAAAAATAGTGAGGTGAAGCGTCCTCATATTCACTTTACTCCCCAATATGGCTGGATGAATGATCCCAACGGGCTGGTTTATTACGAAGGTCAGTATCACATGTATTTTCAATATAATCCATTTGATACCCAGTGGGATAATATGAGCTGGGGACATGCAGTCAGTGATGACCTGCTGCATTGGCACCAGAAGGATACTACCTTGCTTCCAGATGAAGATGGTATGATATTTTCTGGATGCGGACTGGTGAACAAGCTTGGGAAAATGAATCTGCCAGAGGATTCCCTGCTGTTTTTTTATACGGCAGCAGGTGGAATTAATCAGATAAGTAAAGAGAAATTGTCAGTACAGAAAATGGCATATAGTCTGGACAAAGGAAATACATTAATAAAAATGGACAAGGCAGTTGTGCCCACTATTTGCAAAGAAAACAGAGATCCTAAAATTTTTTGGCATGAAGAAACCAAGGCATATATTATGTGTCTCTGGCTAGAAGAAAATGATTTTGCTATATTACGTTCTGTGGATTTGGAAAACTGGGAATTAAGCCAAAGATTAACATTACAAAAGGGGTTTGAATGTCCTGATTTATTTCAATTGCCAGTTTCGTCAGGAGGAAGTAAGTGGGTTTTCTGGTGTGCAGATGGATATTATTATATGGGAGATTTTGATGGATATCAGTTTATAACCGATGGTAACAGAAAATCGGCCTATAAAACAAAGTTACCATATGCAGCACAAACCATATCTAATCTGGATGGCAGGGTAATATCCATTCCATGGCTTAGGACAAATGGCTGTTTCAAAAGGTATAGAGGAGCCATGGGAATTCCAAGAGAGTTTTCGCTGATTGAAAAAAATGGCGAATGGTATGTAAGCCAGCAGCCAATAGAGGAATTAATAGCCAGCCAAAATGAAATTGCAGTTGAAAAGCAGGAGAAAAACAACTGGATAAAGTTAGAACAAAACAAAGAGTGTGCTATAAAAATAGATACAATACTTACTATTACGGAACAATCAATTTTGGAAAGTATGGAATGGCACATATATCAGAATAAAATAGTATATCATCCACTTACAGGAATTCTAATGGTTGGTGAAACGGTAGTAAACATAGGAGAGGGATTGAAAGATTTCTCCATTATATTTGACAAGGCAATGATTGAAATAACTGCTGGCTGTGGTATAATATATGCAGTATTTGAAGCAGAATCAAAGGAAGAAACGGGAGATATCTCAATTAAAAACAGATATTTAGAACAGGTAAAGGTGTATGAAATTTTATAGAGAAACGAAGGAGGGGGATTGTGGCAACCTTAAAAGATGTGGCAAGAGAGACAGGTCTTACGGTAAGTACTGTTTCCAGGGTATTAAACAACAGAGGCTATATTAGTGAGGAAACACGGAAAAAGGTATATGAAGCAATGAAAAAGCTGAATTACCAGCCAAATGAAGTGGCACGTTCTTTGTCCAAACAGGTAACCAATACAATTGGAGTTATTGTTCCCCATATCAGGCATCCTTATTTTGCAGAATTAATCAGCTGTATTGAAAATGCTGCGAACAAGAAGAAGCATAAGATTTTACTTTTTAATTCCAAGGACAGAGATGAAAAGGAAATGGAATTTTTGGATATGTGTATCAGCAACCGTGTGGCAGGTGTTATTTTGTGTAGTGGTTCGGTTGCAATGGAGTCCTTTCAGGGAATTAATGTACCCCTCATTACGATTGAAAGAAATCTGGAAGGAGGCACAGCTGCTGTAGAGTGTGATAACTTACAAGGAGGCCGGCTGGCTGCCAGTCATTTAATTGAATGCGGGTGTAAAAAAATAGTGCATATCAGCGGGGTAAGTGGAATTTCTATGCCCGCTGATGACAGAGAAGTTGGATTTGTAGAGGTCTGTAATGAAAAGCGAGTAGAGCATCTGGAAGTGAAGACAGATTTCAAATTATATAATGCAGGTTATTATAATGAGTTTTTAGAGGAAGTGTTGTTAAACCATACAGATATTGATGGGATTTTTGCAAGTAGTGATTTAATTGCAGCACAGATTTTACAGGTTTGTGCCAAGTTAAAAATTGCAGTTCCTGAGCAGATAAAAATTGTTGGTTTCGATGATGTACTGATAGCTTCTTTAACAGCCCCAAGTATTACAACGATACATCAGCCTATTAAGGAAATGGCAGGGATGGCAATTTCCTTGTTGCTTGACGCTGCGGAGAACAAAGTGGTTCCCAATAAGGTGACACTTCCCGTTACATTGGTTGAAAGACAGTCAACTTAGTTCTTTTTGAATTTTCATCTTGTATTTGGGCAGTATAGTATTGTATGATAGGATTATAAATTCAAAATGAGGGATAGATGAGATGATAACCATTAGCCTTTGTATGATTGTAAAAAATGAAGAAAAGGTTCTCGCCCGCTGCTTGGACAGTATTTGTGATTTAATGGATGAAATTATTATTGTGGATACGGGTTCTACTGACAGGACAAAAGAAATTGCCGCGTGTTACACCGATAAAATTTATGATTTTCAATGGAATAATGACTTTTCCGCTGCCAGAAATTTTAGTTTTACTAAGGCATCGAAAGAATATATTTATGTTGCAGATGCAGATGAGGTCATAGATGAAGAGAATCGGGAAAAATTCAGGATACTAAAGGAAGCCATGGTTCCAGAAGTTGAAATTGTTCAGATGTATTATACAAATCAGCTGGCATTTGGAACCACGTACAACTTTGATGAGGAATACAGACCTAAGTTATATAAAAGACTAAGGGAATTTATGTGGGTGGAGCCAGTTCACGAGGCAGTAAATCTGGAGCCAGTTATTTTTGATTCTGAAATCAGAATACAACATTTGCCTCTTAGCAATCACAGCAAACGAGACTTTGGCATTTTTAAAAAAATTATGCAGGATGGAAACGGGCTATCAAAGAAGCTACATAATATGTATGCCAAAGAATTATTTATTTCAGGAGAGAAGCAGGATTTCATTGAGGCAGCAGACTTTTTTGAGGCATCTGCCTCAGATTCCCTGCGCAGTGAGGAGGAAGTGCTGGAAGCCATCTGTGTTTTAGTAAAGACGGGGCGGTTAGAAAATGATATGAACAGACTTTTAAAATATGCTCTAAGAGGGGTGGCAACCCAGTCTTCATCTGAAATCTGTTTTGAAGTAGGAGAATATTTTTATCAAAAATCTGATTTCGCAGAAGCGGTGCTTTGGTTTTATAATGCAGCATTCGAGACAGAATGTATTTTAAATATTCGTTATGGGAAGGAATTTCCCTTTGCAAGGCTGGCAGAATGTTATAGAAGACTTGGAAATGAAACAGAAGCCAAAGAGTACGAAAAACTCTTAGTTTCAGATAAAGAGGAGGGAATCATATGATTTTTGTTATCATAGCAGGTCTTATTTTTATAAGTGATATTCTGCTGAAAAATCAGATAGAGAAGCAGTGGAAGGATAGCGAGGAAAGGACGTATTTTAAGGGAAAACTTAAAGTAACCAAGCAGTATAACAAAGGTGCATGTCTGAATCTTATGGAAGATTATCCGAAAGCTGTATTGGTAGTGTCGGGGATTCTTTTGGGTGCTGTTTTGATGGGATTTGCTCTATTGCTTCCCAAGAAAAGAAATTATTTCCTAAAGACCGGGCTGGCAATGCTTGTGGGAGGTGCAGGAAGCAACGTATATGATCGGGCAGTTCGAGGATATGTTGTGGATTATTTGACACTTCCTAAGGTTAAGATGTTAAAAAAAATTGTGTTCAATATTGGAGATTTCTTTATTTTTCTAGGTTCTATACTGGCAGCACTGGTATCTGCCTTTGGAAAAGAAAGCAGATGGTGATAAGTGGTACAAAAATGCGCACTTGGGAGGGTAGAAAGACACCGTTGCCAAGTGCGCATAACTTTTATTCGTGTTAGTTTACCAGGGAGTTAAATTCTGTAGTCAGCGCTAGTATTTCTTCAATGCTGGCAGTAGTTTCTTCGATGGCAGCAGATTGTTCTCTGGAATTATCCATGGTAGAGTCGGAAATTTTCAGTGTTTTATCTACGGATGACTGGATGTAAGCAGTCAGCTTTTCAATCTTTATTGCCGTTTCTTTGGAATTCTGTGAAAGATTTCGTATTTCACCAGCTACAACCGAAAAGCCTCTTCCAGCATCTCCTGCCCGGGCAGCTTCGATAGAAGCGTTAAGTCCAAGCATTTTAGTCTGGTCAGCAATGCTCTTAATTGCTTTTAGAATAGCATTTATTTCATCGGAAATGCTTTTAATATTCATAATTTCTTTGTTCAATGTGCTCTGATAGTCATTAACTGTTATAGAGGAAGCTGCCAGCTCTTCCATAGTAGCAGAAATCTGGGAGAAGTTTTCAACTAAGGTATGGCTGATCTCCTGAGATTTTAACTTCTGATATCCATTTTGTGAAAGAGTGTTGGCGACGATATAAAGCACTTCAGCAGCAGCATGAATACTTTTTTCATTAGATATGTACACTTCATGAGCCGCTTTAATGTATTCATCCTCATGAATACCCATTTCTCTTGCTGTCTTCCGAAATTCATTTTCATCAAAGTTAGAAGGCAAAATCTGTCCACCCAGAATAGAACCAATCTGTACACCTTCCACCATGATTGGTACAGCGAAATCAATTAAACCAGCGTGACATTTGTAAACACTAGGTTTACCAAGCCTCGCCGCTTCTTCTCCGCCTCTCCGGTCACATTCCATACAGCGTTCCTTACCAAGCTTAGAGCCACGAGTGTAATCCATGCAGAATCTGGTAAAATGGCATGGTTTGGTAACAGGTGTTCCATTCAAATCTACTGCAATGCTGGCAAGATTCATACTTTCTGTATAGTTATCCAAAAATTTTTGCAGCAGATTCAGATCCATAACATCCTTCAGTTGAAGCTTAGAAATTGCCTCCTGATTTGCGTTCCCCAAATTATTTACCATAGTGTAAGTCCCCACCTTTGTAATTTTATTATAATACCCTATCTTACTAATTTTATGATACCATGTTATGAATAAATGTCAATGGATACCAGAATAAATATAGCAAAAAGGGAAGCAGATAAACGGAATGTACAGTTATCTGCTTCCCTATAGGTGGTTACTGTTATTCTTCGTTAGCAAGACTGCTAAATTCAGTGGTTAATGCTAAAACCTCTTCAATGCTGGCAGTAGTTTCTTCTATTGCAGATGACTGTTGTTCTGAATTTTCCATGGTTAAATCTGAGATAGAAAGTGTTTTATCCACAGAAGACTGAATATCAGCAGTCAGCTTCTCAATTTTTATTGCCGTTTCCTTTGAATTTTGAGAAAGATTTCGGATTTCACTTGCAACAACAGAGAAACCCCTTCCTGCATCACCAGCGCGTGCTGCTTCAATTGCTGCATTTAAACCAAGCATTTTAGTCTGGTCGGCAATATTTTTAATTGATTTCAAAATGGAATTAATCTCATTTGAGATGTTTTTTACCTGTAAAATTTCCTGATTCAAAGATGACTGATTGTCATTTACGGAAATAGATGAGGCGGCAAGTTCTTCCATAGTAGCAGAAATTTGTGAGAAATTTTCTACTAAAGTATTGCTCATCTGTTTCATTTTCAGCTTTTGATAACCGTTCTGTGATAAGGCATTTGCCACAATAAATAATACCTCTGCGGCCGCCTGCACGTTTCTTTCTGTAGAAACATAAACTTCCCTCGCAGCATCTACATATGCTTCTTCATTAACGCCGATTTCACGGGCAACCTGTCGGAATTCAGATTCCACAGGTGCTGAAGTAAGAATCTGTCCACCTAATATAGTGCCAATTAGTTTGCCTTCCACGATGATTGGGGCAGCAAAATCAATTAATCCAGCATGGCACTTGTATACATAGGGACGTTTTAAGCGTGCAGCTTCTAAACCACCTTTATTATGGGAAACAGCGCACCGGTCGTCACCTGCTTTGGTAGAATGGGTATAATTCTTACAAAACCGGGTGTAACGGCTTGGATTGGTGACAGGGTTCCCCTGTGCATCCACTGCAACACTGGCAAGATTCATACTTTCAGCAAAGTTATCTAAAAATTTTTGCAGCAGGTCTAAGTCTATTATATCCTTTAATTCGATATCAGAAACGGTTTCAGAGTAAGTATTTTCTAAGTTGTTTGTCATTCAATTTTCCCCCAATGATGTATTATTGAACTAGCTATGTTTTGATTATAACACGATGGGAGAAAAAATCAATATTTTGTAGAAAACTGTCAAAAATTACATGGGTAGTATTTGTTATACAATATATCAATTATTGTTGCTTCAGAAACTTAAAAACCTGTGTAAATTTAATTGGATTGCCATAGCGTAAGGTTCCCATACGGTAAATCTTGGCTCCTAGAATACCAATGCCTAAAATCGAACCATACAAAAGAATTAGGGAGGCAGCTACTTCCCAGGCAGCAACCTTACCCATAGCTACTCGGACAAACATTGCACTGTAAGAGCTGATTGGTAAAAAGGAGGCAACTTTAATTACAATGCCATCCACATTTTGTAATTGAAATAGAACGGCAAAGTATACGATCATAATAATCATCTGGATTCCACCAGAGCTTTTGGAAACATCTTCGGTTTTGGAAACCAATGCACCAACAGCACCATAGATAAAGGCAAAAAATAGGAAGCCGCCAAGACCAAATAATGAAAAAGTCATAAGTACTGAGCCAGGTATGTTTAGAAACATATCAAGCTGATAATTCCATTTTTCCGCATTAAACTGATAACCTGCTAATGTGGTGCCAAGGATAATGCCACATTGAAGAAGGCTGGCAATACAACCTGCAATTACTTTACCAAATAGCAGATAGGCAGGATTTGTACTGGTTACTAGAACTTCAATGGAACGATTGCTTTTCTCAGAGGTAACCGAAATGGCAATCATATTTCCATAAAGAATAACAATCATGAATACTAATATTACAAGAGCGTAGCAGTACCAGTAGTTTTGTGCCGAGTCTTTTCCCAATACCTGTTCCTTTACTTCAATTGGTGCATAGTAAACAGAATCTAATTCTTCTACATTAAGTCCATGCTCTTCACAATATTTTTGCTTTAAAAGGGTACTCAATATAGTCTGAAACTGGGAACTGGAATTGTTAAACAGACTTTTATTCAGAACATAAAAGTCAAAGCTAGTAGCAGAATGAATGACAAAACCAGCTTCAGCCTCACTTTTATTTACCAGCTCCTTTACTTCGTCCACACTAGATGCGTTATGCCAGCTGGTGGCTGGAAAAAGGGCAGCCAACAGGCTCTCATCTGTAATAACAGAAGCTTCATCATAAATAGCCATCACACGGGAATCTTGAATGTCAGTAGCAGAATCTGTGTCAGGGGTATCAATGATACTTTCAATTTTTGTATCATCTGTACCTAACAAACTGGAAATATCAACAAAGTTAGGAAGAAACATAAGTACGGCTACTAATAAAGCAACGCCCACAGTAGTAATAATATAAGTCTTGTTTTTAAAATAGGTTACTAATTCAAATTGCAAAACGGTTAAAAATTTTCTCATTTTTCATTCCCTACCTTTGCTACAAAAATATCATTTAATGATGGTTTATAGGTTTCAAAATGCTCCACACTAATATCTGTTTTAAGCAGGGCTTCCAGGAGCTGGTTTCTTGTTGTGCCAGGAGTTAGCTCTAAAATCAGATAGTCCCTCTTTGCATTCATAGGAATCATATAAGCAGATAGTTCCTGCTTACATTTTGCCTCCAAGGCAGCAGTATCATAGTTTTCAGCAGAAAGAACAAGCTGGTTTTTACCAAAATCTTTTTTAATCTCTTTTATGGCACCTGACAGTACCACTTCACCAAAGTTAATAATAGCAATACTTTCACAAAACTCCTCTACATAACTCATCTGATGACTTGAAAAAATAACCAGTCTGTTATCTGCAATCAGTTCTTTTACAACGTCCTGAAGAATCTGGGAGTTAACAGGATCTAATCCACTAAACGGCTCATCTAGTATTACTATGTCAGGATTACAAACAAGAGTGGAAGCTAACTGTACCTTTTGCTGGTTTCCTTTTGACAACGTTTCTAATTTTTTACCAGCGTATTGGGTGATTTCCAGTCTTTCCAGCCAGTAGTCTGAATTTTTCTTTGCTTCAGAAGAAGAGGTACCCCGTAATTTAGCCAGATAAATCATTTGCTCCATGACCGTTCTCTTTGGATATAGTCCACGCTCCTCTGGTAAATAACCAATTTGATGGTTACGGCTGATAAATGGTTTTCCGTCAAGAAGAATTTCTCCTTTGTCTGCGCGGAAAACATCCATTAATATGCGGATGGTAGTTGTCTTACCTGCTCCATTTCTCCCCAGAAGGCCCATTGCAGTACCACTTTCTAATGCGAAGGATACTCCGTGAAGGATTTCCTTTTCTCCAAAGGATTTATAAAGTTGTTTTACTTCAAATTTCATAAGCGATCCTTTCTTACTAATTTTTTATTTTTCATAAATATTGCTCTTAGCTTGCAGCTGTTTCTTTTTATATAATAATGGTATTGCTTGCAATAGAAAAACAAAACCAAAAAAAGTGAGTAGAACAAAGGTGGTGAAAGGAAAAACCGAATGGGTCTCTCCAGATATTGCAGTAAAGATACTTAGCATTAATTCAAATAATCCAATTGAAAATTCTAGTATGGAAAAGGAAATCCACCATTTGGAAATTCTATTCAGTTTCTCTATCTGGGATGCCGTATCCGTATAAAGCTCTAAAGGACCATCTTCTGTTTTTTTTCGTACCGATATCCAATGCATGTAGCGTCCAACCACTTCAACACCCATTTCTTCTAAAAATGCAATATATTGTTGGCTCTCTGGATGGGTATGCATATGTTCCAGAAACTCAAGTGCATATACATAGGAACCAGGGATTCCTTTTTCAAAGGTATAGCGGGTCCACCAGTAATCAACTAATAAATATCCCTCCTGTGCCATTTTATTAAGCCATACCGTTTCCTTTTCGTAATTATAAAAAAAACGCCATTTGGTAAAAAATTGTTTTGCCATTAAATAATACCTCCCAGAAAAATTCTACCATTCTGAATCAGCTCTTCTAATCTAGATAATTCATTTTTTATTACTTCAATTCCAGTATCTGTAATGACATATTCCTTTTTCCTGGAATTAACGGTGTTTCCCCAGGCAGTAATCCATTTTTTGTCCAAAAGAGAATTTAACGCGCCATAAAGAGTACCAGGACCAAGGGATACTCTGCCATTGCTTAACTTTTCCACGTTTTGCATAATTCCATATCCGTGAAGCGGCTCTTTTAGAGAAATCAGAATATAAAAAACACCTTCTGTTAAGGCAATGCGTTCGTTATAATCAGACAATTTAAATGCCTCCTTATTTAAAGTATATCGGCAAAGGTTATATCGCTTGTCGATATAATAAAGTATATCGCTTGTCGATATAGTTGTCAAGTAGAATATGAAATAAATAGAAGCTATGGTACTGTGTGAATTTTTTGACAAAAAAATATTGCAAAATGTTTTTATATGATTTATGATATAAAAGCGGTAAAAGCCGACAAACTAAATAAAGAAGATGCAATAAGGAGACAAGTAAAATGAAGAAAAGAAAAATACTAACTCTGTTAGCAGCTGCACTTTTTTTATCTCTTGCACTTTACGGATGTAAAGGCGATACGGATAGTAAAAGTGGTACAGCAGAAACACAAGCTCCGTCAAGCGAAAGCGATTCTTTGGGAGAACCAGTTTATGGAGGCTCTGTAGTTGTTGGAATTACGCAGGATTTGGACAGTCTTGACCCACATAAGGCAGTAGCGGCAGGAACTAAGGAAGTTTTATTTAACATCTTTGAAGGATTAGTAAAACCGGATGAGGAAGGGAATTTAGTACCAGCAGTTGCAAGTGATTACACGATTTCAGAGGATGGAACAGTATATACCTTTATTCTGAGAGATGGTGTGAAATTTCACAATGGTAAACTTGTAACAGCAGAAGATGTTATTTACTCGATAAAACGTTGTGCCGGACTGCTTGAAACAACAGATGCTGAGGTGAAGGTGGAAACGGCGCTTGCTAATATAAAAGAAGTGACTGCAAAAGATGAAAAGACCATCGAGATTGTCTTAAAGGAAGGTGACATTGAGTTAATTGGTTATCTTACCTGCGCAATTATTCCATGTGATTATGACCAGCAGGCAACACAGCCTGTAGGAACAGGACCCTTTAAATTTAAGTCTTACCAGCCATTGGAAAGTGTTGAACTGGAAAAAAATGCAGAGTACTGGGACAGCGCCCTGCCGTATCTGAATGAAGTGAAATTTCAGATTTCCTCCAATACAGATGCAGCTTTTCTACAGCTGGAAGCAGGAGCAATAGACATTTTTCCATACTTAACAGAAGATCAGGCAAAGCAGCTGGAAACTACATTTCGTATTGAAACAGGACATATGAATTTGGTTCAGGCATTATTTTTAAATAATAAAGCAGAGCCATTTACGAATGAAAAAGTAAGAGAAGCGTTAAACTATGCTATAGATAAGCAAGGAATTATTGATATGGTTTCTGGTGGTAAAGGGACTATTTTAGGAAGTAATATGTTTTCTGGCTTGTCAAAATATTATTTGGCAGAGTTGGAAGATTACTATCCTTATGATGTCAATAAAGCTAAGGAACTTTTAAAGGAAGCTGGCTATGAAAATGGGTTTACCTTTACCATTACCGTACCTTCTAATTATCAGTTTCATGTAGATACAGCACAAATTATAGTGGAGCAGCTAAAGCAGGCTGGTATTACAGCTGAGATTGAATTAGTTGAGTGGTCTGCATGGCTGGAGGAGGTTTATGTAGGAAGAAATTATCAATCCACCATTATTGGACTTGATGCTAAACTATCACCAAGGGATTTGATGGAGCGGTATACGTCAACGGCTTCTAATAATTTTATGAATTTCAACAGTGCTGCTTATGATGAGATAATTGAAAAGGCAATAAAATCTACAAACGAGACGGAAAAAATAGAATATTATTATCAACTACAGAAGATTTTAGCAGAAGACAGTGCTTCTGTCTATCTTCAAGATCCGCCTTTAATGGTAGCAGTAAACAAAAAGCTGGGAGGATATAAATTTTACCCAGTTTATGTGCAGGATATGGCTCATGTTTACTATATGGAAGAGTAGGATATAAAACCAAGATGCTCCGTGCTGGATTTTATATGGCACAGGGGCATTTTTGTATAGATGATTAAAAGCGCGAGAGTGTGAGGAATATAAACTTTGTTCTATAAAAAGGAAAGGAAGTGCCAGTGATGAAATTTGCTTTTCAGAAGGCAGGTACCTTAATGATTACATTATTTATAATTTCCATTGTAACATTTTTTGCATTTCAGGTGATTCCAGGGGACAGTGCAACAGCAAATCTGGGTATAGATGCATCCCCAGAGCAGGTGGAGGCATTGAGAGAACAATATGGACTGAATAAGAGCCTGCTAGAACGGTATGGAGAATGGGCAGTGAATGCGTTAAGGGGGGACTTTGGAACGTCTTTTAGCTACCGGGTGCCGGTAAGAACTCTCATTGGAGAAAGACTGCCAGTTACGCTTATGCTTGGTATGACAGCTATTTTAATAATTTTAGCAGCGTCTGCTCCATTAGGCATTCTTGCTGCCAGGTGGGATGGCAGATTACCTGAAAAACTAATTACAATAGCCAATCAAATCGGGATGGCCATTCCTTCCTTTTTCCTGGGGATGATTATCAGTCTTGTATTTGGTGTTATATTAAAGTGGTTTATACCAGGACAGTATGTTGGATTTTCTGAAAATCCAGGAGGATTTTTTCGATATCTGATATTTCCAGCAGCAGCAATTGCCATTCCCAAAACAGCTATGCTGGTGAAGTTTCTGCATAATTCAATTGTAAGGCAGCTTGGTATGGAGTATGTAAGGACTGCCAGAAGCAAAGGAAACAGTGAACACCAGATATTATATAGACATGCTTTTCAAAATGCACTGCTCCCAGTCATTACTTTTCTGGCAATTATCATTATGGAGGTTCTGGCGAATAGCATTATTATTGAGCAGGTGTTCAGTGTTCCAGGCATGGGAAGGCTTTTAGTAGCAGCTATTTCAAACAGGGATTTCCCAGTAGTACAGGCAATTGTGCTTTACATTGCTATTGTAGTAATTTTGCTAAATGGTCTGGTGGATTTACTATATCACTACATTGATCCGAGAGTTAAAACCTTATAATAAGGGAGGAACATATGAAAAGGAAAAGAAAAGGGAGCTTTTGGGCAGGCTGTTTTCTGGCAGGGCTTGCCATACTATTTGTAGGGACAGGGATTTTTTATACCCCCTACGATCCCAATCAAATGAATGCAGCGTTAAAAAATACAGCGCCATGTTGGACGCACTGGTTTGGAACAGATAACTTTGGGCGGGACATTTTAAGCCGTGTGATGGCAGGAAGCAGAACAACCTTTCTCATTGCTCTTTGTACAGTGGGAATTGGTACTTTTTTTGGAATTATTTTAGGTGCTATAACAGGATATTTTGGTGGGATCCTTGATAAAATTATTATGAGAATGAATGATGTGCTGCTGGCATTTCCAAGCTTGTTATTGTCACTTGTTTTCATTAGCATAATTGGAATAGGAAAATATAACAGCATAGCTGCACTAGGCATAGCATTTATTCCGAGTTTTGTGCGGGTGGTCAGAAGTGAGTTTGTAACACAGAAGGAAATGGATTATGTGAAAAACGCAAGGATTATGGGAGCAGGACATGGAAGAATTATGTTTGTGCACATTCTGCCTAATACATTTTCCATAGTTGCCTCTGCAATTACAATAGGATTTAACAACGCGGTGCTGGCAGAGGCAGGAATGAGCTATCTTGGTCTGGGTGTACAGCCGCCTGATGCCAGCTTAGGAAGGATGCTGTCAGAATCACAGGCCTATTTATTTTCAGCTCCATGGTATGCCGTTGCCCCAGGTATGGTTATTATAATTACCGTATTGGGCTTTAGTCTTGTGAATGAAAAGAGGTGAGGAATAGATGCAGGAAGCAGAAAAAACCTTATTAAAGGTAGAACATCTTCAAATTGGGTTTCGGGAACGAAAAAAAATGAATGTTGTGGTAAAGGATGTATCATTTTCAGTGAAGGAAGGTGAAATCCTTGGTATAGTGGGAGAGTCAGGTTCGGGAAAATCAATGACTGCACTTTCCATTCTGGGATTGCTTTCAAAGGAAGCAAAATTAGTAAATGGGAATATTATTTTTGAAGATAAGGAATTATATCATTGTACCAAAAAAGAATTCTGTAAAATACGCGGAAATGATATTTCTATGATTTTTCAAGAACCAATGACTTCACTCAATCCAGTAATGAAAATTGGCTCACAGATTGAAGAGATGCTCTTATTACACAGTTCGATTAATGAGACTGAGAGAAAGCAGAAAGTGTTAGACATTTTAGAAGAAGCAGGATTACAGAACTCAGAATTACTGATTGGAAAATATCCACATCAGCTTTCTGGTGGAATGCGCCAAAGGGTTATGATTGCCATGGCAATGGTGATGAAGCCAAAGCTTTTGATTGCGGACGAACCAACCACAGCATTAGATGTTACGGTGCAGGAGCAAATATTAAAACTAATACAGCGGTTTAATAAAGAATACAAAACAGCAGTTATTTTTATATCTCATGATCTGGGCATAATTAAAAATCTCTGTCATCGTGCTATTGTTATGTGCAATGGTTTCATTGAGGAGGAAGGCAGTATACAGAAGATTTTTGAAAACCCTGAGTCAGAGTATACAAAAAAACTTTTGTCAGCAGTTCCAGGACGTGACAGAATAAATCAGTTTGAGCAGCAAGAGGATGAAATACAAGCTGCGTCTATAACGGAGCAGAAGCAGGCGTTGGAAGTGAAGCAGTTAAATGGTTTTTACCTGGAACAAAAAAATCTTTTTGGTCAAAACGCAAAGAAAAAGATTCTTGATAATATATCCTTTTCGGTAGCACAAGGTGAGATTGTAGGTATTGTAGGAGAAAGTGGATGTGGAAAATCAACACTGGCAAAGGCGGTATTGGGTCTGCTGGAACAGACGGAGGGAACGATTCATACATTTGGAGAAAGACCTGCTATGGTGTTTCAAGACCCATTTTCCAGTTTGAATCCTACTAAAAAAATCAAATGGCTTATGGAAGAACCTTTAAAATTAAAAGGGGGCTTTTCGAAACAGCAAAGACAGCAGAAGATTATGGAGATGCTGAAAGAAGTTGGCTTAGAGGAAGAACATATGAACAGGTATGTTTCAGAACTGAGTGGTGGACAGAGGCAGAGAGTGAGCATAGCTTGTGCGTTAATAACCAATTCCAGACTGGTAGTTTTGGATGAACCGGTGTCTGCTCTGGACGTAACGATTCAGGCACAAATTCTTAAACTTTTATTGAAACTTCGGAAAACCTTTGATTTATCCTATGTATTTATTTCACATGATTTAAATGTAGTTTACCAGATGTGTGATCGGATATGTGTCATGTATCAGGGAAAAATGATAGAAATTGCAGAACGCCAGGAACTTTTTGAAAACCCAAAAGAAGAATACACTAGAAAATTATTAAGTGCAATTCCTTGGATATAGGATGATGGAAAATAAATCCATGTAATGTAGTATTAAAAACCATTAAAAAAGGTAAAACTAACTTTTATATATTGACATTAAAACTCTAATGAACTATAATACAATTAAATACTTTGGAAGTCAAAATAATTTATTGGAGGCGACAGCATGATTTTAGAACCGTTAGTGATAGGAGACTTGAAGGTAAGAATACCGATTATACAAGGTGGAATGGGTGTTGGAGTCAGTCGGTACCGGCTTGCTGGAACAGTTGCAAAAGAAGGTGGAATAGGTATTATTTCTACAGCGCAGATTGGATATGATGAACCTGAATTTGAAAGCGAACCAATTGAAACGAATCTGTCAGCAATTAAGAAGCATTTACGTATGGCAAAGGAAATTGCAGAAGGTGGAGTGGTAGGCGTTAATATTATGGTAGCAACACAGCAGTACAAAAGATATGTGGAGGCTGCTGTTGAAGGTGGTGCTGATGTAATTATATCAGGTGCTGGTCTGCCGGTTGAATTACCTGCATATGTAAAAGGAACTAATACCAAAATTGCACCAATTGTTTCTAGTGTCAGAGCGGCTAATGTTATTTTGAGCTTATGGGATAAAAAGTATAAACGTACAGCGGATTTTATAGTGATAGAAGGACCTAAGGCTGGTGGACATTTGGGATTTACAGTGGAACAGCTTGCGAATATAGAACAGACAAATTATGATGAGGAAATCGTTAATATAATAAAGGCTGTATCTGTATTTGAGGAAAAGTATCAGGTTTCGATTCCTGTTATCGTAGCAGGAGGCGTTTTTACTCATGAAGATATTGTACATTGCATGGAACTAGGTGCAAAAGGGGTACAAATTGCAACCCGTTTTGTAGTGACAGAAGAATGTGATGCTTCAGATGCTTATAAGCAGGCATATATAAATGCCAAAAAAGAAGATATCGTTATTGTAATGAGCCCGGTTGGAATGCCTGGCAGAGCAATTAAGAATACTTTTTTGGAGCGGATTAAAAAGGAACGGGAACCGATTACAAAATGTTTTAACTGTATTGTCCCATGTAAACCAAAGGAAACTCCTTATTGCATTACCAAGGCATTGACCAATGCAGTTGTGGGAGACTTGGATAATGGATTGATTTTCTGCGGGGAAGATGTATATCGTTTAAATAAAATGACAACGGTACATGAACTTATGGACGAACTGGCAGCACCAAATGGTATGATTTTTTCCCAGAGATTTATAAATAGAAAAGTGTTAGAAGGTATGGTATGATTATAGATTTTCACACGCACATTTTTCCAGAAGCCATTGCGGAGAGAACAATTAAAAAGCTGGAAAAAATGGTAGAGGTTAAGGCTGCTACTAATGGTACCTTATTAGGATTGAAGCAATCCATGAGGGAAGCAGAAGTTGATTGGTCGGTGATTTTACCAGTTGTAACAAAGCCAGAACAGTTTACTTCTGTAAATGAATATGCAGCAAGTATTACAGACAGAGAAGGTATAATCTCCTTTGGAGGGATTCATCCAGAAACAAAATGCTTTCGAGATGAGATTGATAAAATCTGTGAGTATGGATTAAAAGGAATTAAGCTGCATCCTGATTTTCAAAACACGTATATAGATGATAAAAAATATATTAATATCATTACGTATGCACTTTCCCGTAATCTAATCGTTTCTATTCATGCAGGTGTAGATAAGGGGCTTCCATATCCAGTACATTGCCCGCCGGATAAGGCATACAACATGATTAAGCAGGCAGGAATGGAAGCAGATACTTCAAAAATCGTTCTGGCGCACATGGGTGGCTATTTACAATGGGATGATGTAGAAAAATATTTGGTAGGGACAAATGTATCCTTTGATATTAGTTTTTCATTTGGGTACATGAATCCTCAGCAGATGGTGCGAATGATTAGAAGTCATGGAGCGGAGAAAATTCTTTTTGGTACAGATTCACCATGGAGTGGACAAAAGGAAATGGTAAAGGCTGTTCAGCAGCTGCCTTTATCGGAAAAAGAGAAGATAATGATTCTGGGAGAAAATGCAAAAAAATTTTTACTGCTATAGTGAAAAAAAATAAATATAGTGCTTGCATTTTTTAAAAGAGTAGGTTATAATATCATTCGTGAGTGAGGTTCACTTACATTGATGGGCTATCGCCAAACGGTAAGGCACTGGATTCTGATTCCAGCATCTCCAGGTTCGAATCCTGGTAGCCCAGTTTTTATAACGTGTAGAAGATAGTTATCTTGTGAATAATAAGGTACTGGATCAATCCTGATAAGCAGGTAGTTCAGTGCCTTATTTTTTTATGTGCTAGGAAATGTGGAACAATTTCCTAGCACATAAAAAAGCACCCTAAAAAATAGGGTGCAGGATGATGCGCACTTGTGGGTAAGGAATATTGTGGCTAAAGGACAGCCACACCCCCACGGCGCGGCAAAGTGTGTGTTCCTTATAGTTGATTAAAACCGCGAGAGTGAGTGGAACACACACTTTGTTACTGTGCTAGGAAATTGCTCCATTCTAGTAATAGCTTTTAGATGGATAAATTTTGATTTATATTACACTTAATACTTGAAAAATAGTGTTAGTGGGTATATTATTTTAATTAGGATACTGCGTGTATCGAAAAGGAGGAGATGATTATTATGGATAAAGAAAAAGTTGTAACAGAAGCGGTTGAAAAAGATAAGGATTCTGTAGAGCTTGTGGAGACAAAATCAGAGGTGGAAGCTGTGGCACCAGAGAAGGAATCAGTGCAGAATAAAGCAGAAGAACCAGTAGAAGAAGCGAAAACAGAAGTAAAAGCAGAAAAGAAAACGGCAACTAAGAAAACAGCGACTCCAAAGACAACAACTCCAAAGAAAACAACTAAGAAGACTGTGAAGCAGGAAAAGACAAAAACTGAAAAAGCGGTTAAACCAGTAAAAGCAGTAAAACCCGTTGCAACAGCTTCTAAGAAAACGGTAAATACAAAAGTATCTATGTACATACAATATGCTGGCAAAGAAGTTTTGCATGACGATATCGTTGAAAATATAAAGGCAGATTGGGTTCTTCAGGGGAACAAAGAAAAGGATATTAAGAAACTGGATGCATATATTAAGCCAGAAGAGGGCGCCGTGTATTATGTAATTAATGACACTCCTGACTCTGGAAAGATTGATTTATAATTAAAAATGTTTATAGAAAGAAAACAAAGGAAACCAGTAAAGGAATCCTTTGTTTTTTTTGTAATAAAAAATATTTATTCAAGATTTAATTTCTTTTCAAAAATGTATTTGGTGCAGAAGAACAGCCCAGCAAATACGAGAGCATTAATAAAAAATGCAGCGGTTAGATAAATGTTATAAAAGGACAAAACATCTGGAAGGTATTCTGTCTCTAGTACATCGATCTGCCCAATTGACAGGATTCCTAAAATAACAGAGTAAATAGTCTGTATTGCTGTACTTAAACCAAAATAAAAAATAATTGAAAATAGCAGTTTATGTTTTTGAAGTAGTTGTCCCAGTGCAATGGCAGCAAATATCATAAGCTGGCTTACAAATAGGGAACCTATCATTAACAAAATGAAGATAATAACTGTATAAGTATAACTAACATCAAACGAACCAAGGAACTCAATCATTTCACGTATCGGAATTTCACGAAAATCAACTTGTAAAAATATTAGTAGGGGAATACTAATGCAAAACACAATGACGATAATGACAGACCATAAAAATGCTACTAATAATTTTGAAAAAATAATGGAAGAAATTTTAACTGGTAATGTATGTGTCAGATACCCTTGATCGGTAACCATTGTTTTGTAAAAATTATGTGCAATAACAAAGTAGCCAGACATAGCATAAGCAACTAGTAATAAAAAGTATGCAACTAAAGCAAGTACGGCTACAATACGTACTGGCGTTGGATAATCTTCAAAATTTAAAAGAAAACCTGCAATAAAACTATAAACAATTACAAAAATGGATATTGGCAGCAGAATTCTGCTTACTGCTTTCATATCATATTTAAATAATTTTCCTAACATCTATATACCTCCCTGAATAACGCATCAATTGATTTTCCTTCCTTAATACGGACATCATCAACGCTGGCGTGTAATTTTACCATTCCGCTCTGGATAAAAACAACCTCATCCAGAATATTTTCAATATCCTGAATTAAATGAGTTGAAATAAGTACAGTGCCGTTTTCGTTATAATTTTTTATAATCGTGTCAAGAATATAATCCCTTGAAGCAGGGTCTACGCCGCCGATTGGTTCATCCAGACAGTATAAATCTGCTTTCCTTGACATGACAAGAATGAGCTGTACTTTTTCCTTTGTTCCCTTTGAAAGTGTTTTTAACTTATTATTCGGATTAATCTGCAAACGGCTAGTCATATCATAAGCTTTTGCAATGTCAAAATCAGAATAGAATTCTGCGAAGTACTGATAGAAATCTTTTATTTTCATCCAGTTATTCAAATAGGTCCGGTCTGGAAGGTAAGATACTATTTTCTTTGTTTCCATACCAGGTATATTTCCGGCAACTTTCAGTTCACCACTACTTGGCTCCAGCAGCCCATTAATTAATTTAATTAGTGTTGTTTTACCACATCCATTTGGTCCTAACAGTCCGACAATTTTACCACGCTGTAAAGTTAAATTTACATCGGACAGAGCAACAAAGTGGCCATATTTTTTTGCAAGATTTCTACATTCGAGAATATTTTCCATAGATAAACCTCTCTTTCCTTTATTAAAATTTTAGTGATACAGGACTGGGACTTCGTCTTTTGTCAATTCAAGTAAAATAGTAACCGTTTCATCTTTTTGAAATCCAAGGTGTTCCATTTTAGTTAAAAAATCTTTAATTTCCTTTTTAGCAAGGTCTGCCTTCATTGTCTGAAGCATGGTTTTATCCTCCGTTATATACCGTCCGCTAGTACGGTTTGTATAAACTAAGTTTTCACGTTCTAATTCTGCCAGTGCTTTTTGCATCGTATTTGGATTAACAGAGGCTTCAGCAGCTAATTCTCTGACAGAAGGTATTTTGTCACCTGACTGGAACTTACCAGATATGATAAGATATTTTAAATGTTCCACCAGCTGAAGATAGATTGGTCTGTCTGAATTTAAAATCCAGGGCATTTTCATCATCCTTTCATAAAAATAGATTTATTGGTCATAATAGTAGATGGCAGTAATAAGAATACTAATTTCTATCACGTGTACCACTGTACTAAGTGCTTAATACAATAATACGATACGTAAAAGGAATTGTCAACCTTTTTTTATAAAAATATTATGTATATAAAAAAATACAATCAGCAATTAATTTGTAAAAGCGCTCAAAGCCTTGAAAAACAAGAATACTTTGTGGTGGTTAAAATAAGAATTGTTTTTGCTTTAACATCGAAATCTTTACAATTTCTCCAAAAAGTGATAGAATAATCATCAGTGTATGCCTTTTGAGAAAAAGTATCGTTTAATTGATCTTAAAGAAAGAACGGAAACTCAATAGGGCATGATATGCAAAATAGAAGGAGGATATATTAAAATGGCAAGAAAAATGAAAACCATGGATGGAAATACAGCTGCTGCTCACGTTTCATACGCATTTACAGATGTTGCAGCGATCTATCCTATCACACCATCTTCCCCAATGGCAGATTACACAGATATGTGGGCTACTCAGGGCAGAAAAAATATTTTTGGACACGAAGTTGTAATTTCAGAAATGCAGTCTGAAGCAGGAGCAGCAGGTGCTGTTCATGGTTCTTTACAAGCAGGAGCGCTTACTACAACTTATACAGCATCACAAGGTTTATTACTTATGATTCCTAATATGTATAAGATCGCAGGTGAATTATTACCATGTGTATTCCATGTATCAGCTCGTGCACTTGCATCACATGCATTGTCCATTTTTGGAGATCATTCCGATGTATATGCATGCCGCCAGACTGGTTATGCAATGCTTTGCGCAAGCAGCGTGCAGGAAGTTATGGATTTAGGAGCAGTTGCTCATTTAACATCTATAAAAGGAAGAGTACCTTTCTTACATTTCTTCGATGGATTTAGAACATCTCATGAAATTCAGAAAATTGAGATCTGGGATTATGAAGATTTAAAAGAAATGTGCGATATGGATGCAGTAGAAGCATTCCGTGACCGTGCGTTAAATCCAAACCACCCAGTAACTCGTGGTACAGCTCAGAATCCTGATATTTTCTTCCAGGCAAGAGAAGCAAGCAATCAGTACTATACAGCAATTCCTGATATGGCTCAGGAGTATATGGACAAGGTAAATGCTAAGATTGGAACAGACTATAAATTATTCAATTACTATGGTGCTCCAGATGCAGAAAGAGTTCTTGTTGCTATGGGTTCCGTATGTGATACAATTAACGAAACAATTGACTATTTAATGGCTGCCGGCGAAAAAGTTGGTGTTATTAAAGTTCGTTTATATAGACCTTTCAGTGCAAAACATTTAATTGATGCAATTCCTGACACAGTAAAACAGATTACTGTATTAGACAGAACAAAAGAACCAGGTGCTCTTGGCGAGCCACTTTATTTAGATGTAATTGCATCACTGAAGGGCTCAAAATTCCATGATGTTCCTGTATTATCAGGCCGTTATGGTCTTGGTTCTAAGGATACAACTCCAGCTGATATTATTGCAGCTATCAGAAACAGCGAGAAGCCAGTATTTACATTAGGAATCAAGGATGATGTTACTAATCTTTCTCTTGACAGAACAGAAAATCCTAATACAACTCCAGCAAGTACAATCAGCTGTAAGTTCTGGGGACTTGGTGCGGATGGTACAGTTGGTGCTAATAAGAACTCTATCAAGATTATTGGTGATCATACAGACATGTATGCTCAGGCATATTTTGACTATGACTCTAAAAAATCAGGTGGTGTAACAATTTCTCACTTACGTTTTGGTAAGGATCCAATTAAGTCTACTTACCTAATTAGTAAGGCAAACTTTGTTGCATGTCATATGCCTGCTTATATCAGAAAATATAACATGGTTCAGGATTTAAAGGATGGTGGTACTTTCCTTTTGAACTGCGCTTGGAATATGGAAGAATTAGACAAGCATCTTCCAGGACAAGTTAAAAAATATATTGCAGATCATAACATTAACTTCTACACAATTGACGGTTTCAAGTTAGGTAAGGAAATTGGTCTTGGTGGACGTATTAATACAATTTTACAATCTGCATTCTTCAAATTAGCTGAGATTATTCCAGCTGATGAAGCAATCCAGTATATGAAAGACGCTGCTACAGCAACTTACTCTAAAAAGGGTGATGACATTGTTAAGATGAACCATGAAGCAATCGAAGCTGGTGCTAAAAACATCGTTAAGATTGAGATTCCTGCTTCTTGGGCTGATGCAGATAAAGAAAGCTTGAATATGACTGTATCTGGTGACAGAGATGAAGTTGTGGATTATGTAAATTCTATTCAAAACTCCATTAACTCTCAGACAGGTAATGAGCTTCCAGTTTCCGCATTTGTTAAATATGCAGATGGTACTCTTCCTGCTGGTTCTGCTGCTTACGAAAAACGTGGTGTAGCAATTGATGTTCCAGTTTGGAATCCAGATAACTGTATTCAGTGTAACTTCTGTGCTTATGTGTGTCCTCACGCAGTTATTCGTCCAGTTGCAATGGATGAAGCACAGGCAGCAGCAGCACCAGAATATCCATCTATGGATATGACAGGAATGGCTGGTTACAAATTTGCTATGTCAGTTTCTGTATTAGACTGTACAGGATGTGGTTCTTGTGTGAATGTATGTCCAGGTAAGAAGGGTGAAAAAGCTCTTTCTATGACTAGTTTAGAAACACAATTAGCTTCACAGAAAATGTTTGATTATGGTGTATCCATTGACACTCCAGCTGCTGTTTCTGAGAAATTCAAAGAAACTACAGTTAAAGGAAGTCAGTTTAAACAACCATTACTTGAGTTCTCAGGAGCTTGTGCAGGATGTGGTGAAACTCCATATGCTAAGTTAATGACTCAGTTATTTGGTGATAGAATGTATATTGCAAATGCAACAGGTTGTTCTTCTATCTGGGGTGGTTCTTCACCAGCATCACCATATACTGTAAATAAAGAAGGCAAAGGACCAGCTTGGGCTAACTCTTTATTTGAAGATAATGCAGAGTATGGTTTTGGTATGAGACTTGCTCAGGAAACATTAAGAAAACGTATTGTAAGTGCAGCATCAGATTTAGCTGGACAAGCAGACGATAACACAGTAAAAGCAGCATTAGAAAAATATCTTGCAGCTAAGGATGCTACTTCAGGTGAAAGTGCAAATGCTACAAAAGAAATGGTTGCAGCATTAGAAGCTTCTGGTGCTGATAATGAATTAAAGAATTATATCTTAAAGAATAAAGACTTCGCTTCTAAGAAATCCCAGTGGATTCTTGGTGGAGATGGATGGGCTTACGATATCGGATTTGGTGGTGTTGACCACGTATTAGCAAGTAACAAAAATGTTAATATTCTTGTATTCGATACAGAAGTTTACTCCAATACTGGTGGACAATCTTCTAAGGCTACTCCAACAGGTGCAATCGCTCAATTTGCTGCTGCTGGTAAAGAAGTTAAGAAGAAAGACTTAGCTGCAATTGCAATGAGTTATGGTTACGTTTATGTAGCACAGATTGCACAGGGTGCTGATTACAATCAATGTATCAAAGCATTTATTGAAGCAGAAAGCTACGATGGTCCTTCTTTAATTATCGCTTATGCTCCATGTATTAACCATGGTATTAAGGGTGGTATGAAGAGCGCTCAGACAGAAGAAAAACGTGCCGTTTCTGCTGGTTACTGGCATTTATTCCGTTTTGACCCACGTCTTGAGGCAGAAGGAAAGAATCCATTCCAGTTAGATTCAAAGGCTCCAACAGAAGATTATCAAGCATTTATTCAAAGTGAAGTTCGTTACAACAGATTATTACGTTCTAATCCGGAAAGAGCGAAAGAGTTGTTCGAGAAAGCTGAGAAGGATGCTAAGGCTAAATACGAAGCATTAGTAAAAAAAGCAGAGTAATAAAAATTATTTCAAACATGCATGAATGAAAATGAAGGAGGCTCTTTTCATAGCTAGCAAATAGCTGTGGAAGAGCCTCCTCTTTGTTAATTTTGTAAAGCTTTTTGTCCCATGGAATCAGCCTCGTGTTCTAATGATACATCATCATTGATATTGGCATCATTAATTTTGGTTGTAGGCTGAACACGTCCTTGTTTTTGCTGAACTACATGCCACGCCTCGTGAGCAACGTGCTGTTCCTGACCAGGAGAAACAAAAATTTCAGATCCCTGCGTATAAGCCAGAGCATTTAAAGAAGAAGGTTTATCAGAATTATAGTGGACTTTGACGTCATCCATACTGAACCCAGATAAGTTTTCAACATTTGATTTTAAGTCATCAGAAAGCCCGGTGTGATTTTCTTTTCGCTGGACGGGTTCTTCTGTAAATAGGTTAGTAAATGCGTTGGGCTGATTTGCTTTTTTAAATGAAGGCTGAGAACTCATTTTTTGAACAGGAACGGTATCAGCAGAGGAAGAAATGTCTGACTGCTTCTGGGAAAATGTCTTGCTTTTCTTTGTAGACAATTCATACATGCAACTATCACCTCAATACTATTATGTATAAAACATATTATATCATATATGGTAACATGAACCAAAAGTTAGCGCAAGTAAATAAAATAATAATGCACATTTTTCAAAAAAAAGCATATTAAGTAATTAGATTGCATATAATATAAGGTTGATTTTTACATTACAGTGCTTAAAAACAACATCTGATGTTAAATTATAGTAAAATATGGTATAATGCATTATAATATAAATATCCGATTTATATGCATACATAGACAAAATAGTAAAGGGGGAATAACGTATGGCAGTTAAGGTAGACTATAAACTGGTTAATTTTATATCTTTTGATGGTTTGTTAACGCAAGACAGGGCAGCTATAGTAGAAGAACGCATGAAGCAGGGGAAGCCAATTTCAGACGTGAGTTATGGTGAATTTATTCAGCTTTGTACTTATATAAAAGGGGGTGAAATTCATCCCTCGATAGAAATTTATAATCAGCTTTGCAGAGGTTGGAACCGTATTGAACAAGATCATGCATGGAGAAAAGAAAAAATTTATTTTGAAATTTTTCCAGCAGATCAATCGGAAAGTCTCAGGGAAGATATTTTAAACTATATAAGCCGATGGTCAGCCGGAGAAGAATTAAACCAATACGAAAGAGCAGCAATGCATGCAGGAAGTATCATTTTTGATAAAAAAGAAGAATTGGAAAACGCTGAAACGAAAAGAAAAAATAATAAAATGTGAATAAGAAATATCAGGAAGGAATACAATATTAGAAAACTATGCTTTGCGGTGTACAACATGAAGGATGCATTATCTAATAAATTTTACATTTTACAACCTATAAAGAATAAGCAAAGTACAGCTTTTACCCAATATTATAAAAAACATTTTAAAAAGAAATATTATAACGGGCTGTATTACAAGTTTCCAGTCAGGGTTCAGGCTATTACCCAGTATCACATGGATGGAACAGTAATACAGCTTCCGTTTACAGCAGAAGAATTAGAAGAATTAGAAAAAGAGTATATTGATAAATTTATGAAAAAGCTGTGGGAGAGGTTTGACATAGGAAGCTGTTATATTGAAAAGGATTTAAGGGGAGTATTAAAGGATTACTATGAGGACAAAAGCTGGTTTTTTCAATACATGCTTTTCAAACCATGCCTTTTAAAAATAATTGAGCATTATAATATTGATTTGAAGGAAACAAAAGTTGTTATTGTGGATTCAAACAATAAAAAAATAGAGTTTGTACTGCAATATCTGGTACCAGAATTGAATTATCTGACAATTGTAACTGACAGAGAGGAATATTTTCAGGATGCAATTGAAATTATATATCATACAACAGGATTATTAGTTGAGCTATGCCAGTATCCGGTTCAAGAGCCACTTTCCAGTACACTGGTTATTTTTTTGGACTCTGGGCAGTATAAGCTGTATTCTATGTTTCCTGAAAATTCGTTTGTGATGGATTTAGCATTTCATCCTATAAAGAGGGACTATTTAGCTAATCGAAGAAAGGATTTGGTCATTGCATATGATTTGGAGATTGAATTTCAGGGAGAGCAGGCAGATAAGGAACTGGTCATGGAAATCCTTACAAAGGACTGCTGGAAAATTAATCGGTTTATTAACAAAGAGAATAGTTCGATTACTCCTGGAGAAATGGAAGAACTATTTAAACATTACAAAATACGTGTAAAAACACTTAAAGTATTGCAGAAAGACAAAAGTGTATACATTGACAATTAGAACGGTATGAGATATAATACTATGAATGTGATAATATAATACAGAGAAGAGAATAAAGTTGGAGGTTGGGGCAAATATGGCAGAAAAAAAGAACATTTTAACCTATGAAGGTTTGAAGAATCTTGAAAACGAACTTCAGGAGTTAAAGGTAAATAAGAGAAAAGAAGTTGCTCAAAAGATTAAAGAAGCCCGTGAACAGGGCGACTTGTCAGAAAATGCTGAATACGATGCTGCAAAAGATGAACAACGTGATATTGAAGCTAGAATAGAAGAAATTGAGAAAATATTAAAAAATGCAGAAGTTGTAGTAGAAGAAGATGTGGATCTGAATGTAATCAATATTGGTTGTAAGGTGCGCATTTTAGACTTAGAATATAATGAAGAATTAGAATATAAAATTGTTGGTTCAACAGAAGCAAACAGTTTAAAAGGAAAAATATCCAATGAGTCTCCAGTAGGAACTGCTTTGATTGGGGCACAGCAAGGGGAAGTAATAGAAGTTGAGACTCATGCAGGTACACTGAAATATAAAATACTTGAAATACAGCGTTCAAATTAGTAAGTAATATAGAAAAGGAGAGAATTATTTTGGCAGAACAGAATAATCAACAGGACCAACAAGAGAATCTGAGTGAGTTAATTAAGGTCAGACATCAGAAGTTAACGGAGTTACAGGAAAATGGAAAAGATCCATTTCAGATTACAAAGTATGATGTTACCGCTCATTCCAATGAAGTAAAAGAAAAGTTTGACGAATTTGAAGGAAAAGAAGTTACCATTGCAGGTCGTATTATGTCAAAACGTGTCATGGGAAAAGCATCTTTTTGTAACCTGTCCGATCGTTATGGAAATATTCAAAGTTATGTTGCAAGAGATTCTATCGGAGAAGATTCTTATAAAGATTTTAAGAAATATGACATAGGTGATATTGTAGGTATTAAGGGTGAAGTATTTAAGACAAAAACAGGAGAAATCTCCATACATGCTTCCGAGGTAGTTTTACTTACTAAGAGTCTTCAGATCCTTCCAGAAAAATTTCATGGTTTAAAGGATACCGACGTCCGATACAGACAGAGATATATCGATTTAATTGTAAACACAGAAGTAAGAGATACGTTTATGAAACGTTCCGCAATTATCCGAGAAATAAGGAATTACCTTGATGGCAAGGATTTTATAGAGGTTGAAACTCCTGTGTTAGTGCCTATGGCTGGAGGAGCCGCAGCAAAGCCTTTTACCACCCATCATAATTCATTAGATGAAGACTTAAATTTACGCATTTCCCTTGAATTATATCTGAAGAGACTGATTGTAGGCGGTCTTGAGAGAGTTTATGAAATTGGACGGGTTTTCCGAAATGAAGGCCTTTCTGTTAGACATAATCCAGAGTTTACTTTATTGGAGTTATACCAGGCATTCACAGATTATCATGGAATGATGGATTTGGTTGAAGAATTATTCCGTACAGTAGCAGTGAAGGTTCTTGGTACATCTCAAATCAGCTATGACGGTGTAGAGATTGATCTAGCGAAACCATTCGAGCGTCTGACTATGATTGATGCTGTTAAGAAGTATGCTGGTGTTGATTTTAATGAAATTAAAACGGTTGAAGAAGCGAAAAAGGTTGCCAAGGAGCATCATGTTGAATTTGAAGAAAGACACAAGTATGGCGATATTATTAATCTTTTCTTTGAGGAATTCTGTGAAGAAAAGTTAGAACAGCCAACGTTTATTATGGATCATCCAGTAGACATTTCTCCGCTTGCTAAGAGAAAGCCTGAAAATCCTGAATTTACAGAGCGTTTTGAGCTGTTTATTACAAAGCGTGAAATGGCAAATGCATTTTCAGAGTTAAATGATCCAATCGATCAAAGAGGCCGTTTTATGGCACAGGAAGAGCTTTTTGCTGCTGGTGATGAAGAAGCGAATCATTGTGATGATGATTTCCTTTGTGCTTTGGAATATGGTATGCCTCCAACTGGCGGTATTGGAATCGGAATTGATCGTTTTGTAATGCTGTTAACGGACTCCGCAGCAATTCGTGATGTGTTGCTGTTTCCGACGATGAAGAGCTTGGAGAAGTAAAGGTAGGGAAATCAAAGGGTTGCAGCATGTCAAGTCACTAGATGACAGTAATTTGACAGACCATAGTTTGAGATAATTCGTAATAATTTCAAACATCCTTATAAAATTTAATTTAAGAATTTGCACTTAAAGGACATCTTTCTAAAATGACTTTTTGAAAGGTGTCTTTTTGAATATCGAAAATAAAAGCTAAATTAAACGAACTCACATCGAAAAGTAACGGAAAGGTAAATTATTTTGCAATGGCAGTCATGGATGAACTATTAAAAAATTGGGGATGTAGAAATAATAAACAGCAAATAAACTTGACATATTGGAAAAGAATTTTCCTATATGACGTGAAATCTGATATAATAGAGATATCGAATCAAGGAGGAAATGACCAGGGTTGCCAATACAAAAGCTCTTTAAATCAAAGAAATAGAAGACAGGATTTCTGAACAGCGACAGATGAACAAAACGCTTTAGGCAAATTGAAAACTTAACAAGTAGAATTCTTCACATGTAAGAGCAGGAAGGGGAGGTGAAAATTGGCTGAATCTGATTATAAGAAAAATAGATTAGAAAAAAATAGTATGTTGCCAGAGCTGGATAATTTACCAATTCATCTCTTGGCTGGAATATTTAAGGATAAGAACCAAAGTTACAAATTATTTTGGTTTCAAGCGATTTTGGATATCGTTTCGGATGGGACTTTTGTTATTACCTATGAACAGTTGATTCATCGAATGGTGGCGGAAGCATGGTATATGGTTATGGAATACCATTTAAATCTTGGACCCGCAGATGCACTGGAAATCTTAATCAATCAGGTACGCAACACATCGGGTTTATTGCCGACCGCAAAGAAAGAGGATGTTATACGGTTTCTTATAACTAGTGAAGATGAAAATATTAAAAAAGCGAAGCAAAAATTGGTTTTGAATGTGCCATACCGATTACAAGCACCATTTTTAGGGAAAATGACAGAAAAACAATGGCGTGATTTTCATTTTATTGAGGAGAAAGCAAGGCAAAATGATAGATTGCTTTATTACTATGAGCAACTATCAGGAAAGGAACGTCAGATTCGAATGAATGAAAACTGGATTGGTTATTTGCAGAAAAATGAGGCTATTCTTCGTGGCTGGATTCAAAATGAACTGATACAATATTTGCAAAGACGAAATCCGAATGTGCCAGGAATCCCATTCAAAATTCACCCTCCACAAAAACGAGATTTAAAAGCAGCGATGAAATTCTGGAGTGCTGTTATAGAATATCATGAAATGAATGACATATATACGGGTAAGTTATTGAACAGAGAAAATTTTGATGAACTAGGCAGAATACATATGGATCATTTCATTCCGTGGTCTTATCTTGCAAGTGATGAAGTGTGGAATTTGACTCCGACTTTTGCAAAGATTAATATTAGTAAAAGTAATCAGGTTCCTAGCGAAAAGAATGATATTGAGTTGTTATCAAGACAACATTTCATGGCACTTCAAATTGCACAGCGTAATAAAGAAATCAAGAAGCTGTTCGATGCATACACAAGAAAAAATCTGAACAATACAGATTTAAAAAGACGGCTATATTCTGGTGGCATTTCAGAGGAAATATTTACAGAAAATATGGTGAGTTTAATAGAACCAATATGTCAGTCGGCAAAAAATCTTGGATTTATGGAATGGAAAAATAGAGGACTTGTTACAAGTGTGTTTTAAATTCACATATTTTTTATGTGATATATTGTATAAAAATGTATTATGTGATAAAATGGGGTAACTTTATTGTGAATATACCAAGGGGAGTGTCTTTTGATGTTTCTGTATTCTGTTGTCTGTACATACCAATATGATGCTTGGGGGAATGTAATTCAGATAACTGGAGACATGAAAATAGGGCAGCTCAATCCAATCCGTTACCGTAGTTATTATTTCGATAGTGAAACAAGTTTTTACTATTTAGGAAGCCGATACTATAACCCAGAAACTTGTCGATTTTTAAATGCAGATGAATATTGCTTATGTATTGATAATAACCAAAATATGTATCAGTATTGTGAAAACAATCCGATGTATTATATTGATAATTAGGTTATTATGCTATGCAAAATTCTAATATTATTGAATATGTAAAGGATACGGTATACAGCTACATTAACAGTGGTGGTAATAATATTCCGATGGATAATAAATATCTAATCGCAACAGTAGCAGGTGAAGGCTATTGGGGAGAATACAACGGCAAGAAGAGCGGTAGCAAGTGTAATCGTGAATCGGACTGTAACAGGGTATTTTAGCAGTGGTAGTTTTTATTCAACTATATCCAGACCAGCTCAATTTAGCTCTTATTTAACAAATGAATATAATAAATGCATGAACTATTTAAATAGCCGTAACGGATCAAGTACATTGTATGAACCTTTAATTGAGACCAGCCTAAAAGTTGGATATCGAATTGTTTCTGATATAACAAATGGATGTTTAATGTTTTATTCGCCAAAATCAATGGAACCCAAAATCCAGTGCCTAGTTGGGTGGATACCAGTCAGGAAGTAATAATTTCAAGAATAAATCGCAATGATTTCAGATTCTATTTAAAGGGGCAATGACATGGATTATAGAACTAGGAATAGTGGATTTAAAAAAAAGAAATATTTAATATTTCTTTTTTGCTTTGTATGTATTATAGGAATTGTTTGTATTGCTTGGAACTTACATAATCATATAGAAAAGAACAAGCAGGAAGTAATTCAAACAGGAAAATATTTTGAAATATTAAAACTAAGTAAGAAAGACCACTATAAATGTAAAGCTTTTAATGAAGATGGTGAATTGATATATTCAGAAGAAATACAAACAATTGTATGGCCTACTGCGACAATGCAATATAATGCAGTAGATTTTCACCATGGCGCAGGAACAGGAACATATTTAGATAAGTTTGTTGATTATCAGCAAAATCTAAAATCAGATTGGTTTCAAAATGTAAGAGCTATTGGTAAGGATCATGTAGCGTATGTAAGATGGGAAGGCAAAGAAGTAGAAAACATAAAAACGGTGTTAGTGGTAGCAAAAAAATATGAACAAAATACAGAAAAAAAATATTCATTTCCACATATTTTGAATGAATGGGATATTGATATATGTGAATTTAGAAACAATGAAACGGAACTGTATATCCATTACATAGACAAGGACACAAAAGAGACAGAAGAAAAAACAATTAAGCTAAGTGAATTTGAGTAAGGTTATTTCTAAAATGGAACCGGCACAAGTTATACTTGATAAGAAAAGAGAGGGTATAAATTAAGCTTTAATAACCCTCTCTTTTCTTATAAAACTACTTCTTAAATTTTTCTATTCCGCTGGGAAGTTTAGGCTGGTAAAACCACCAAAGACAAGCGGAATTAATACTGTGTTTTAATGTTACCTGAGGAAGTTTCAGAACAAGAGTATAACACTTTCACTGATAATTATTATTATGTAGTGCGTCAGACCAAGATATGTAGTGTATCATTTCGAAAAGCTCCTTCGTGGTAAGTAACATGATAAATTTCAGAAAGTTCTTCGGTTATCGGAAAGGCTTATGTAGTTATGCTCCAAATCTTAAATTGGTATAAAAATAAAACAAAGATACCTCTGCAAATTCAAGCTACAGCATTTTATAAACATGGTTTACTGTAAAGTATTAAATTTTCAAGGCTTACCTGTAGGGTCAGGAATAAAAGACACTATGTATTGACCTCAATATCATGGAATTCTAAAAAATAAATTCTCAACATACACAAAACGACAATTTACATTTGTAAATTATTATATAATAAAACCAATTTAGAAAGATTAAATCAAAAGAATGGAGTGTTTACATGATATTCAAAGTAAAAGAAGGAGCAAAACTTTCCTGCACTTTGGGGAGCTGCCAGACCTGTTTACAGGTGCCAGTCAGTCATGGAGCTGTTTTGCAGGGAAAAAACGAGGCGACCATTGCAGATAATAAAGCTGGAGTAAATATTATGCCATTTGGCACCTGTGCCAGAGTTTCGCCGCCAGTTCCCTGTACCCCTGTCCTTATGATGAAATGGCTTATGGGAAATTCTACAAATAAGATACGGGGAGAGATGGCATTGCTGAATTGTTCTATTCTACCTTGCCTGAATGGGGGCATTATAAAAGTTGAGAAATCAGGACAGAAAGAAGATTAGAACCTAATTGTTTCAATTTAGGAGGAGGAGCAGAATGGCAGGAATCACTTATTTGGAAATCAAAACAAACTGGAAAGAGATACAGGAAATCGAAGAATTAAATATAATGCAGGAAATAAATGAACACGGACGTCTGGAACTGACGGGGGTTCTGGTGGAACAGAATAAGGACTCATTGGTCACCCAGTCACTGGAGGGAAAAGAAATTGAAGTGTACGCAGAACAAGACACACAGATTGTGTTGTTTAAGGGGCTGATTCAAGAAGCAGCCATACATATGACAGGTGGACTATACACGATACGAATACTGGGAATTACCTATTCTATATTAACTGATACTAAGAAGAAAAATCGTTCCTTTCAAGATATTGGGATGACCTATACTAGCCTGGTTAATCAGATGATCAAAGACTATGACAAGGGAGTCATCAAAGATTTGGCATCTGGTGGGAAGGCGATTGAAACCTTGTTGGTGCAGTACCAGGAAACGGACTGGGAATTTTTTAAGCGGCTGGCGTCCCATTTTAATATGGGAATTTTACCAAGTCTTATATTGGAAGGACCAAAGATCATGTTTGGCACGTATGAGGGAAAGGATTGGGGGAATATCGACTGCCATGAGTACACACTCAGCAAAAATCTGTTGGATTATAAACAGGTTTCGGAGAATACATTTCCCGCATTGACAGAGCAGGACGTAGTGGAATATGAAATCGATGTGCTGGATTGCTTTGAAATAGGAGAAAAGGTTACTTATCAGGGAAAATCCTATCGAATTAAAAGAAAGCAGGCGGTGTTGGTGCAGGATATGCTCCGTTTTCGTTATGTACTATCTTCCCAAAGAGGACTGGGAAAGGAAAGGATATATGCCAGTCAGCTAAAAGGAGTTTCTCTAAAAGGGACAGTGATAAAATCGGTACAAGATAAAGTGAAAGTACATTTGGAAATTGATCCAGAACAAGCGGAAAGTACAGCATTTTTATTTCCTTATACAACCGTATATACAGCAGAAGGGCAGAGTGGTTGGTACTGTATGCCAGAAGCAGGGGATACGGTTTTGATTTATTTTCCATCAGGTGAAGAAGGGCAGGCAGTTGGAATGAATTCCTATCGGACAGGGGAAAAGGGAACGGCTCAGATTACGGATCCCAAGACCAAATATTTTCGGACAGCAGATGGAAAGGAATTAAAATTCAGTCCAGAGGAAATCGTAATTACCTGTATTCAGGGAAAGGATCCGAAAACGGGAGAGAATAAAACGATTTACATAAAATTAAACCAGACAACGGGAATTGAAATTAAGAGCACTCTTCCGGTACAGATTACTTCTAATGAAGGAGTCAGCATTACCGCAGAGGAAAAGGTGGAAATTACAGCAAGTGAAAGTATTAGCCTGCGCTGTAAGAAAAGCCAGATTAAAATGGACTCTAAGGTGGATATATGTGGACCTGAGGTAAGAATCAATTAGGGAGGGGCAAGATGGAATATTTCATTTTGGAAACAGACCAACGGATTTTACAGACAATAAAACCAGAGAGTAAGGAAGGACAGTTTGAAAAAGGAGAACCATTTGTCTGTAATACAAAATTTAAGGAGTGGGGAAGGCTTCCCGATTTTTTTGTGGTGCAAAAAGTAAGGAAAAAATATTTCTGTTTTTCAGACCAGTTAAAGCAGCTGTTTGAAGTATATGCAGACGGATTTATCAGAGCAGTTCCATTTTTTCCAACGGATCGGGAAAAGGAGCGTCAAGAAGTGTACTGGAATCTGGAACTGGCAGAAACAGAATATTTTGCAAACAGAACGTTATATAGTCCAGAGAAGCCAAGTTTGCTGAAAGAGCCAGACTGTGGGTGCTATTGCTTTCAGGCTGAAGATGAAAAGGGAAGTTATATTATTGTATCGCTTCACATGGTGGAAAATATGCTGCGTAGAGAAATATACGGAGTAAAATTTGTGCCAATCGGAATAAGGGAGGGAATAGCATAATGGAAACGGGAACATTTGAAAATCTTCGTGTAGAACTTCCGGTTAAGCTGATAGAACTAGTAGATGTTCAGCTGGAGGAAAGATTAGGGGAGCATGGTACAGCCCGAATTGTTGGAATATTAGCAGAAGGCGAAGAAAAAAATGCCATGGACAAGCTGACTATGAAGGTAAATGCAAAAATTTTATTAAAAGGCAGGGGAGAACAGAAAATCGTATTTTCGGGAGTTCCCACAAAGGTTTCGATTGCCCATGCAGGAAATACGTATCATATAGAGGTAACCATACAGAGCTATTCTATTTTAATGGATTTGAAAAGAAAAAGTAAAAGTTTTCAAAACAAAAGTCAAACGTATACGCAAATATTCCAGTATATTGTTTCTATATATGGTGGGGAAGTAAAAGATTTGATAAGTAACGGAAAAACGCAAAATAATCCTCATATCCAGTGGAAAGAAACAGACTGGGAATTTTTAAAGCGCATGGCGTCTCATTTTGGTGCTTATATTTATCCTCTTATAGAGGCAGACAAACCAAAAATTTTTGTGGGAATCAGTAAAACGGCCAGCCATACGATAAATGAAACGGTTTATGAAGTAAAAAAGAATCTGTCAGAGTATTGGTGGCGGAAGGAAAATGATATACCAATATCAGAAAAAAATGACACAGCTTATGAAGTGGAAACTACGGAACACTATGAACTGGGAGATCAGGCAGTCTTTCAGGGCAGAACTTTTATCATAGCCAGAAAGTGGTCTGGCATGAAACAGGGAAGACTGGTGCATGTATATGAACTAGTCCCAGAAGAAGGGTTAAAGACAAGAAAAAGGTATCAGGAAGAATTCAGCGGCGCTTCTGTAGAAGGAAAAATTATTGCAAGAGAAAAGGATAAATTGAAGCTGCATCTTTCTATTGATGAAATGCAGGAGGAAGCAGAGGCATACTGGTATTCCTTTTCTACCAGTTACACAGCAGAAGGGGCTACAGGATGGTACGCCATGCCCGAAACAGGACAGTCTGTACAGCTGTTTTTCCCAGACAGGGATGAAACGAAAGCCTATATTACCAAGGGAATCCGAAAGGATGGAGAAAATAATCCAAAAACCCAGGATGTCAGTACCAAATATTTTGGAACCAAGGAAGGAAAGGAAATGGTATTGTCTCCTTCTGGCATTACGTTTCATGTGTTACAAAATGAAACCACAGTACAATTAAGTAATCATGGCGGAGTAACCATTTCCAGTCCCAAACCAATCCAAATGAATGCAGGAGAAACGTTATCCTGTGACTGTAAGAATTTTAGTGTGACATCAAAGGATAAGATTGCACTGTCAACCAAAGGGGCAACGATTGTGGTAGATAATATTACACATATCATTGGTTCTTAGGGATAGAAAGGAATGTATATGGAGAACAAACAGATTTATGCAGAGCAGATAATCAAAATAGTAAAAGAAAAACGGAATCAAGATGGCATAGATTATTTTAATCCGAAAAACCAGATAGAGGATGGCTTTGTTATTATTAACTATGAAAAAGTACTTTTGCAGAAGCAGTCGGTCTGCAATGGGACAATGGAGATGCTTTTGCCAGAAGGCTTTTCAGAACTGTCAAAGGAAGCTGTCACTCAAAAATACAGAAAAGGAAATGCACCCCATTGGGTATATGTCAGTCAGAAGGGAACGGCTGCGTTTTCTTTCTCAGTAAAGCCAGAAATCACAGAAGCAGAGTTTCTAAATTTAAAAGATTTACTGGAAGAAGATTTAAAAAAGACATATTCTTCTTTGTGTCTGGAAGAGGAATCCCTCGTTTGTTCCGATGGCGGAGCAGTAAAATATTATGTGTTGGATTTTCCTACAAGCGGCGGCGAAGTCTTTCTCATCCTATTTTTCAGGCAGACAGCAGGGGGCGTATTCGCAGGGAGCTTTGAATGTGATGCAGATGACAAAAAGCAGTGGAAACCAGTTTTATTACAACTGGCGGCTACTCTGGAAGAAAAGAAGGAAGGGGACAGAGAGGGGGATGCCAGATGAGGGCAGAATTCTTAGAACAGTTTTATGAAAAAGAGGTACGTCCCAGGCTGGGGGAGTATATGCAGCGGGCAGAGCAGGCATTTCAAGAGAATAAGGAAGCACTTAGAGAACAATTTGTAATAAAGTTCCGAAAGATTTGCTGCCATATCCAAACAATACAGAAAGGCAGCCAGTGGAAATCGGGTTTTATGCAGTTTCATTTATTCCGAAGCAGGGTTTTACAGCATGATTACCGCTATCACGTCATGTTGTATGGAAGGGAATGGTATGAAAAGGATGGTATCCCGGTAACCGACTGGGATGCAGGCTTTTTCTTTCAGTATTTTGAAGCTTTGTGGAAGGAACTACAGAATGAGTATCGAAAATATATGGGAAAGCTGACGGAGCCAGATGTGGAAATAATGATGCTTCGTCTGCTGGATCATTTTCATACCTATGTGGTGGAACTGCTCCGTTACAGTATTCTGGATGCCATAGAAACGGAGGAATATTTGGGTTTAGATAGAGGGGATTTCTTTCAAATTCGTGCAGGAGAATTTTATGAGCCAGGACAGCTGATACATAAAGAGCAGGAAGAGAAAAATATTTTTAAAATTTTAAGGTGGTTGGAAAAAGAAGAAAAGCAGGCGTATTGTTTTGAAGATTTTAGAGGACTGGATTTCAGCAGGGTTGACTTGGCGCGGCGGGATTTACGGTATACCGATTTTCGCAAATGCATGCTGCGGGAAACCAATTTTTCTCTTGGTGTTTTGCTAGGGGCAAAATTCCGGGATGCCGATCTGCGGAGGGCAGATTTGAAAATATCCATGGTGGCAGGAGCAGATTTTGCAAGGGCAGATCTGACAGGAGCGGAATTTCAACATTGTGTCAGCTATGCAGGGAAGAAACCTTTTAATGAGTGGAAGAAAGCGGGATTTACGGAAACTAGTTTTCGGGAATGCAATCTGACCTGTACCAATTTTGAGGGAGCACTTTTACAGGGAGTGGATTTTTCAGGAGCCATGCTGAAGGAAACCAGTTTCCGGGGTGCTCATTTGTTTCAAAGCCGGTTTACAAAGGACGCGGTGGAAAACTGCTGTTTTACGGAACAACAGCTTGAACAAATATTGGTAATCTAATATAATAGGGGGAGAAGAATGTTTGGAATTAGTTTTTTGGTAAATGCCCTGATTGAAGGAATTATAGATGGATTTAAGGGGGAAGAATCTGCTGAAAGCCAGTCAGAGGATACCAAGGATGAAAAGAAAGACCCATCATTAGAGCGGGGGATGCTGGTGGAACAGGCAATCAAATATCCCTGGTCTATGTCGTTTTATGGACTGGATCAATTGTTCCAAAAGTATGATATGAATATAGAAGTAATACCAGCAAAATGGGGAGGGCTTGCCAATGTATTCCTTGGACCAGCAGGGTATCTGTTCACTGATAAATCGGAAGCAAGAAAGCAGTATGCGGATTTCAAAGAAGATCTGTCAGATAAATTTACAGGCATAGGAAAGTGGGTCTATGATAAAGATATCCCCATTGTTTCGGATTTAGCAGGAGGATTTACAGGAACTGCGGACAGAGATGATGTGAATTATTATACCATGAAAGGTTCTTTTTATAAGGGCTTATATGTAGATGGCTTGTTAGGCACAGTAGACGGTGTTGTAGGGGTTGGACTGGATCCGGTAGGAACGGTGAAGAATCTAACTTCTGTGCTGGCACATCCGGAAGAATCGGCAAGGGCAATTGGAAATAATATCGGGGATTTCTGCAAAAATGCCAATGGGAATGACTGGGCTGCGTTGACGGGGCAGATAACCTTCGAGGTGTTAACAGAGGTTGCTACAGGTGGAGCAGCAGGAGGTGCCAAGGCAGGAAAAGTAATAGATGCTGTGGATGATGTATCGGATACAGCCAAAACCACGAACAGACTTCTGGATGTGGCAGAGGATTTGGATGATGTGGCAGACGCATCTAAGGCAATGGAGAAGGGGCAGGATGCTGCTTCTTCGGCGGAGCATGGAGTGAATATTAAGCCCGAAGTGGATGATGTAAAGGTAAAAGAGGTTCCAGATGGAAGTGGAGGAGACATTGGGATTACGAAGGATTCAGCTAAAAAGGTTGAATATGGGGAACAGTTTACGAAAGGAAAGAATGGAAGGAAAGAGTTGAAACCTAATGTCGAATATACAACACCTGAGGGATATACATATACTACCGATGATGCTGGGAGAATAACAAATGCAGAAGGTACATTAACTAAAAATACAGCAAAAAGAAATTCATATTCACAAAAAGTAGCAGGTAGAGAAGACCGTCTTCCCACAGATGATGGTGGTCATTTAATTGCAAGTATTTTTGATGGGTCAGGAGATTTAGATAATTTAGTGCCAATGGATGCAACCTTAAATCGTGGAGAATGGAAGGTAATGGAAAATACTTGGTCTAAGGCATTGGATTCAGGAAAGAAGGTTGAGGTTAAGATAGAACCAGTATATAATGGACTATCACAACGTCCCATTTCCTTTGATGTTGAATATAAAATTGGAGATGGAGATTGGATATGGCAATCGTTTGATAATTAGGATTTAGAAAGGATGAGAATAATGGATGAAAAAATATTGACACCAATTTATGGGAAAATTGCAAATCAGCTAAATGAAATTATTCCAGGTGAGTGGAAGGAAATTGTACTATATGCAGAAGAACTTGGTGATACGAGAACAGCATTGTTTTTCTTTAAAAATGATAGTACAGGCGAGTTTATTCATAGTAGTAAAATTCCAGATATATATCATGTTGATAGAAAAATATATTTTAAATTAATGAAAGAATTAAGTATGATCGTTAAGGATTTACGTGAAAAATTCTTGGAGAGTGAAGTAGAATTATGGAACTCTATTACATTTTTTTTGGATAGTGATTTTAAGTTTAGTATTCAATATAATTATGAATGGGATGATACTATTGGAAGCTATGAAAGAGGAGTCATATGGGCTTATGAAATGCTACAAATTGTACCTCATGATGATTTTGGGAAACAAGTACTAAATGAATATTTAGAAAAGTAATTGTAGCAGTGCTATTACAAATGGTAATGTAGTTTACTAAAATGCATGATTTGTGTGGAAGTTAAAAGTTAATTCGAGATTGTAAAAGAGAGTAAAGCTATTTTACAGATCCGAATTAAATAGCTGATGATATTGCGGACAAATGGAGGAAACAATATGATTCGTGATAAAAGTAGAACAGAAGAATATTTTAAGCTGAGAAATGAAAAAGATATAAAACGACTTAAAAGTGCAATTACGGATTATGAAGAAGTTCTTGAAGAACAAGGTGAAGATGCACCTGGTATGAGGATGTGCCATTTAGATATTATGGATAAGGCAATGTTAAAATTATATTCGGGGTATTCATTAGGAGTAGATTTAAAAGAATTGAAGCAGGATACACTACTAATTTTGAGTAGTACATTGAAATCATGGGAAGGTAGCGTCTATGGGAGCATGGAACAAGCATTGGAGCTAGCCATTAATTTTGACATAAGAAATGAAACCGTTTATGAATTAATTCAATTGCTTAAAAAATATAGTTATAACGATAAATATTTAGATTTGCTTGCACAGTATATTTATCCTGAATGGACAATACAGACAGAAAAACTGAAGTTTAAAAAAGCTACAGAGCCACTGGTAAAAGTAATTGATTTGGCAAAAACAGATAAAGAATCTGCGGTATTGCTTCTAAAAACATATCTAACCAAACAATGGTTTAACATGCAAAAAGAAGGATTAATTACAAATAAAGATCACCTGTCAAAGGATAGATATAGAGGATACTGGAGCTTGGAAGCGGCAGCATTAGTTAAAATGCTTGGTCTGGACGATGAAGTACTACAGGAATGTGAGTATTATCCGTATGAAATGGCACATTATCAAGACTAATATTAATCTATGCTATTTTAAATCTTTGAAGCACTTACTGAAAAAACGAAGCAAAGAAAAAATCGAAATGAATCAATTATAATTAATAAAACAACAGCATTCGTAAATTATGAGTCTGAGAAGCTGCGTCTTAACTATTATTGGGCACGTGTGAATGATTATAATAAAATTTGGAAGCTGGGTGGTAAAGTAGATGAATAGTACGAAGAATTATTATAATAGAAATGCAAGAGAATATGCTGATATGAGTTTTGAAGTAGATGTTACTGAACACTATAACAATTTTCTTAAATACATTCCGGAAAATGGAAAGATTATTGACATAGGCTGTGGGAGCTGCAGAGATGTACTAGCTTTTATGAGAAAGGGATATTGTGTAGATGCTTTAGACCAATCAGAAGAATTTTGTAGGCTTGCATTAGAACGATATAAAATTGAGGTTATTAATGAGAGCATAGAGGAATGGGTTAAAAAAAATACGCATAAATATAATGGTATTTGGGCGTGTGCTTCTATGCATCATTTGAAAAAAGAGGATTTTGTGAGATTTGTTGAATGTCTTGATTCTAACTTAGTTGAGCAGGGGGTTTGCTATATTTCCTTAAAAAATGGAATTAAGACTGGAGAAGACAAGAATGGAAGATATCAACAGAATTATAGTAAAGATAATATGATACAAATACTATTAATGAATGAAAAGTTGCAAATTAGGATGCTTAATGAGAGCGATGACAAAATGGGACGAAATGATTTTACCTGGATAAATGTTATTGTACAGAAAAGAGGCGACATGTGATGAAAGCTGAGGATGCAGTGCATATGCAAAGTTATGTTATGGTAATATATTAATAATGGATAAGCCTAAAAAAGCAATAACAAAATTTGAATTTAAGAAGGAATCATGAATGAAAAAATGGATAGTAGCAACATTGTTAGTTACAATTATGACAATAACTATATCAGGTTGTAATAGCAAAAGCGTAGGAATTGACATGCCAGTGGACGGAAATAAACCGCCAATGGAAACTGCTAGTACTAAACTGTTGCAGGGATTTGAAGGATGGGAAGATTCAGAAGCAATTAGCGCACTAAAACGAGTGCTTTCACTACAGGAAACCATAACAGATGCATCGCCGTCAGGTGCAGCCAGTAGTGAATTTATTTGTAAAGAATATTACTTGAATGAGCTGGATGCTTTTCTTGGTTATGAATTTGATACCATGATGATACCAGATCAGTATGCTGTTGTGGATTTAAATCAGGATGGCCAGCCAGAAGTGGTTGTAAGCCTGTTAGGTTGTGGCGGCGGATGGATTAAGGTTTTGAGATATTATGAAGGAACAGTTTATGGGTACTCCTTTGTAGTAAGGGGATTTGATTTACTTAAAACAGATGGAACATATATGGATTACTCAGAAGAGAGCAACAATTGTATTAGAAAACTTAATTTTGATGGTAAGATGGTTCATGAAAATTGCCTTGGATTTACAAGTTCATCAAAGGATGAAATGATGTATCATATCGGGGATGAGGAAGTTTCAGAACAAGAGTATAGCACTTTCATTGAAAATTATTATAATAAACAAGATGTTACATGGTATTTATTTCAAAGCAAGATAAGAGCAAGCTACGAAGGGCAGGAATTGTTAAGATTGGATTTTACCGCTAGAACCCATGCACAGGTACAGGATATGGAAGAATACTATTCTGGGATGAATGTCGAGGAGTTGTTTTCGCACAGCAGCCTGATTCCAGAGGAATTGTGTGAGCTGATACTGGATGCAATGGAGCAGGGAACGGAGCAGGAAACATTTACGCCGCTTATCGTGGATACTGATATCAGCCAGGAGGAATTTTGCAGTGAGACAGGGCTTGAATGGGATGGGATGGAATCAGCCTATCCAGTCAGGGTTGATGCAGATAATGACGGTGTTCAGGATTTGATTGCACAGTGCTATTGGGGTGGTTCCGCAGGTTATAGCAGTATGGAGTTTTGTAAAAAATCAGAGGATGGCCAATATAAGCAAACCAGTACTTTAGCTTGTCTTATTCAGGAATTTGGCTTTCTGCAATATAAGGGAAAACAATATTTGTTAATGACAGAATTTGATTATAACACAAAATGCTATAGTGGGAACACGTTATACTTATATGAAAATGGGATTCTTGCAGATGGTAAGGTGTTCTCCTTTGTGGTAGATGATTATGATATGGATACCGTATTTGAGGATGCAGCTTTTGAAGAAATAAATTCTGTTAAAAAAGCACTTAGCAATAAGAAGATGCCGGATATACTGTTTCATCAGGATGGGGTTATTTGTGGTTCGGCAGAGACAAAATATGATTCCGATGCATCTGAATATGAATATTCTAGTGATTTAAACAATGATGGGAAACAGGAGTATTACAATAAGTCTATGTGGTATCCCTCCAATATGGGAACGGTTATGTGCTGCTCATATGAATTTGAGAACTCCATGATTATTGATGATTTATGTAACAGGCTTTCTGGCGAGATGGGCAATGGCACATTGTATACCTTTTGGCTTGATAAAGTAAATGGGAAAAATATTTTGTACCTCTATTATGGAAAAGATTTGGACTATACGCTGTATGCGTATTTAATCAACAGGTTTGACAAATAAATCAAAATAACTTTTATAGAATGTTGTATAAATAAGAAATAAGCACCGATTTAGCCAGCTAACCACTGGCTTTTATTGTTGCAAGGAGGAAGGTTGAAAAAGAATAGTAGAGGATATCCATTCACTTAAGGTATCACAAACAAACCATCTTTCGGTGGCGATTTAAAATTGAATATGTAGCAAAGTTAAGGTTTATTCAGTAGCTGACTTGATTTTATAATCTTGAAACTGCGCCATTAAGATAGCCTGTTAAATCGTGATTTCACGGTTAATAGGAAGAATATCAGATTTTCGATAAAGTTTAGCATTATAGGGTTCCTTATTTTTCAGCATGTTGTATAATGATGTTAGAAGTATTCTTGCTATTGCAATGATTGACTTCTTGTGACCGCGTCGTTTTCGTAAGAGAAGATATCGGTTGCGAATTTCAGGATGCTTTTCACTTTTTACTACGGAGTTTGCGCATTGTACTAAAAGTGGTTTGATATAGCATCCAGCATTGGCAATCCGGACAGCCCACTCACCTCTCCGTGATTTGTAGTATACTGAATATCCCTATGACTTGATTATAAAAAAGAAAGTTGCAAAAACCAACGTTTTTCATAACGTTTTGTGCCTTGAGCAGCGCGAAAGGAATGGATATAAATATGAAGGAACAAGAAGTACTAGAAGGTGGACGTGAAGGAAAGATATTTAAGCAAGGAGAAAAAATTATTCGTCCTGCGAATCCTTGGTCAATTAACATTCATGCATTTTTAGATTTTTTAATTAAGGAGCAATTTCAGTTTGTACCAAAGCCATTTGGTTTTACAGAACATGAGGAAGAAATTTTATCTTATGTCCCAGGTACAGCATATAATTATCCTTTGCCGAAAATGTTTTTAAAAGATGAAGTAATTGCGGAAGCTGCAATTTTGTTACATTCATACCATCAAGTAAGTAAAAAGTATATTAACAGATTATCAAATCAGGAGGTATGGATGTTGCCAACTGTTTCTCCGATTGAAGTAATGTGCCATGGAGATTTTGCTCCCTATAATGTTACCATAATTGATGGAAAGCCAGCAGGAATCATTGATTTTGATACCTTACATCCAGGACCTGCTTTATGGGATGTTGCGTATGCAGTGTATCGCTGGGTTCCATTTACCAGTCCAGAGAACCCTGATCATTACGACGATTTAAAGGAGCAGATACGTAAGACAAAAGTATTTATGGATGCCTATAATGCAACTACAAAAGATAGAGAAGAACTTCCGTCAATGATGGTGAAGCGTTTAAGTACTTTGGTGCAATTCATGCTTGCCCAGGCTGACAGCGGTAATGAAGATTTTAGTAAAAATGTAGAAGATGGACATGTGAAATTATACAAATGTGATATTCAATATATTTTAGAGAACAAAAGGATGATAATAAATGGAATCAAGTAAATTTAATTTTATTCAATAGCTTATTTGTGGGGAGAACAAAAGAATTTTTAAAATGAGGTTTTAGCTTCAGGATTTTGGGCAGGTAGTCGTGCAAAATATATTAAAGAGGGTACATTTATCAAATATTATTTTCGTCATCTTAATATAATGTTTAGTTATATTGCAGATAAGGCAATATTAAAATTATATTCTGGGTACTCATTAGGAGTAGATTTAAAAGAAGTGATGCAGGATATACTATGGGGAGTATCTTTTACTGATATAATGTTGCAATAGAATCCTTTATAAAAATAGGAGGAAGAAAATGGAACAGAAAAAATCGGTAAGTTTATTGCAGATATTAGAAAAAGCAAAGGTCTTACCCAAAAAGAAGTGGCTGGCATGCTTAATATTTCAGAAAAAACCGTTTCTAAGTGGGAATGTGGAAACGGATTACCAGAAGTGGTATATATGTTGCCACTTTGTAACATACTGGGCATTACAGTTAATGAACTGCTTGCAGGTGAATATCTTCACATTGAGGAGTTTTTGCAAAAAATGGATATATCCCGTCTTGAATTGATGAAACAGCTGGAGTTTGAACAATTGAAGATGCTCATGTATAAACTATATGGACTCGAAGTTGACAGTATGGAGATTTCAGATAAAGGCGCAGGTTCGCTTACGTATTTTGTAAATGCATCTGAAAAAAAATATGTTATTAAGTATGCAAGTGATAATAATATGAATAATCCTGAACTCGAACCAAAGCTATGTGAGTACCTGCGTGAAAATGGAATTCCCGCGTGTGAATTTATTAAAAATCTTCAGGGGAGGGTTATTTCCACTGATGAAAATGGACGGAGGTTTCACGTTCAGAAGTTCATAGAGGGAATAACATATTCATATAATGAAGCAACAGATTTTTTGCTGAAAGAAGCGGCTGAGTTTCTTTCAAAAATTCATTTGGTTCTAAAAGATTATGAGGAACTTCCTGATGGTATCGGTACAGAGTTCTTTCAGTATCGTACGCCAGAAAGTACCCTGATTTCTTATGAAAATTCCCTTCAGATGGCACTTCAGAGTGGTGATTATGACAATGCAGAGGACATTCGCAATAATATAGAAATTTTAAAGAGGTTTACAAATGATACAATTGATATTTCGGAGTTATCATGTGGAAATACGCATGGAGACTTTATGATTTCACAGATTCTCTGTGACGATTATGGAATAATTAAGGGTATTATTGATTGGACAACTGCATGTAGACATCCATATGTGTGGGAAATTGTACGTTCTTATGTGTTTATGGCTCCAGAATGCAAACATGGTGAGATTAACATGGACAAGTTTGAAGTATATTTAAAAACCTATTTAAATAAAGGTAAACTGAAACAATATGACATGGAAAATGCCGGTAAAATGTTTTTTCAATTCTTGGCTGTATGTGATTTTTATGGTCAGTATTATCATTCTCTTGCAAGAAACCGACATGTCTATTTGCAGCAGGCAAAACTCAGTGCAAAGCTACTTAAATGGTTTGAACAGCACATAGATGAACTGACTAATCGACTAAACAAGATTGCTACTGAAATGTGAGGTAAAAAATCAAACATACTTTATTCGTCGACTTTCGTCATTAAATTGCAAAATTATATTTGACTCTAAAAGGCTTATTTGTTATACTGATTTTTAAGAAATGCAGTAGTAAAAAAAGGAATTAATTACAGTACAGCAATACAAGCATTACACACAAAGGAGAAAAATCATTGAAAAACACAAAATCCTTACTATCAAACATCGTCTTTTGGGGATCGATATGGGGAATTATGGAGGCAACACTAGGCTATGCATTGCATTGGCTGCCTCAGATGATTTCTGGTAATATCATGTTCCCAATTGGTGCATCTATCTTGTTACTTGCTTATAAAGTAAATCCTAACCGTCAAACTGTTATGGGGGTAGGACTAGTAGCGTCTTCCATAAAATTAGTAAATTTACTCATGCCAAATATCTCCGTATTTAAAGTTTTGAATCCAATAATCTCAATCATTATCCAGACAATTCTGTTTGCAATCATCGTTCCAGTATTCATTAACAAAAGAATATACCGTAGAAGTCTATTAATTATAGGTACAAGCATCTTATGGAGAGGTGCATATGTAGCATTTATGGCAATGCAGTATCTGGGCAACGGTTACATACAGGAATACATGAGTACATATAAAAAGGCAATAAGCTTTATTTTGATAAATGGAATGCTTAGTGGTTTGTTTGCAGCATTGCTGATATGGTTTATCTGCCCTATGAGCAAATCCATTGCAACAAGTAGAAAATTTATACCAAAACCGTTGGTTTCAGTAGCAGTCATGCTACTTGCAGTAGTCCTTACTTATTTTATATAGTCCAACATTCGATACTAGTTAAGGATAGGTGAGTTTATGTGGTGAAAATAGAAAGTGCAATTATCCTATGTGGTGGGAAAAGTACAAGAATGGGGTTTGATAAGCAGAATATTAGGATTCATGATCGTCCCATTGTATTACATATTGCATCTCAACTTGAACCTCTGGTCAATGAGATAATCATTGTCACGAATACCCCAGAGCGATACGATAGTTCGGGGTACAGGGTTGTGGGAGATGTCCTAAAAGATTGTGGACCGATTGCTGGAGTTTATTCTGGTTTGCTCAATTCCAGCAGTCAGTTTTCTTATGTTGTAGCAGGAGATATGCCATTTATAAATCAGGACTATATAAGATATCTTGAAAAAATACTTAAAAGCACAGAGGAAGATCTGGATGTCTTGGCAATGAGAAGAAAAGGAATCATTGAACCTTTCCATGCAGCATATTCAAAAAGCGTGTGTCCGTTGCTATATGAATATATCCAGCAGAAGAATTATAGATTATACAAGCTGATTGAAAGTGCTAACACCAGATATATTGAGGAAAGAGAAGGGTCAAAGTTTGATATAACAGATGAAATGTTTATAAATCTGAATACAGTAAGGGACCTTGATGACCATAATTTGTAAAGGAGCCAATACATGAAGATTATTTCTGTTGTAGGATATTCAAACACAGGAAAAACCACGCTGATTGAGTGTATGATTCGTGCACTAAAAAGCAGAGGATACCGTGTTGGAACAATAAAAAAAATACATTGCGGGGATTACGAGATAGACAAGCCCGGAAAAGACACCTATAGACATAAAGCAGCAGGAGCTGATATGGTAACCGCCTATAGTCCGCATTCAACAGATATCATGATCCAAAAAAGCATTGATATACGCAAGGTAATAGAACTCTATGATGTGGATTACCTCTTTTTAGAGGGACCGTTTCATCTGGTTTATCCAACAATAGTTACAGCAGCAGCTTACGAAGATATAGAACCATTTTTCAATGATAAAATACTTTTTGTATCGGGGGTTATATCCGAAAGTATAGAGAATTACCAGAAGTATAGGATACTAAACGCCAATCGAGATATGGAACACATTATTAAGTTGCTTGAGAATGTGTAATATTCAGAAATATGAATTTTACGAATTAAGGAAGCGAGTTAAATGAGTAAGGATAATTGTTTTATAAAAAAATTCATTTCCAAGAAAAATCACGTTTCCCTACATAAATATACAGATGAGGGTGGAAAACAATATGTTGTTAAAAGATTTCATAATGCAGATTCCTATCAAGCTGAATTAGAAATGTACAGGTGCTTGATACATTGTCAGCAAAATGAAGCCGGCTCTCAGCTTAATTATCCAAATTTATTGGATTATGATGATAGTAAGTTATCTCTGTGTTTAGAATATATCAAGGGGAATAATGTTCTGGAATTGCTTGAATATTATGAGAGCAGAAGTTTTGTCAAGGAAGCGGCAAAGGTGTTAATACAGGTCCTTCAATGGTTGGAGCAATTTTATAGTACCATTGGAATAGATGGAGATGAAGTACTTGGAGATGTAAATCTGCGTAATTTTATTTATGCAGAAAATAAAATATTTGGTATTGATTTTGAAGATGCTAGATCAGGCTGTAGACATATTGAAATGCTGGAAGTTCTTGCTAGGTATTTGCTTTATAATCCTGCAAAAAGTGAATTCAAACATACTGTATTGAGTATAGTAGAAAAACAGTATTTAGCCGTAAGCATGAAGAATCAAGGCATTGAAAAGTATGCTGATTTATTGGAAAATGAAATAACGCATATCCAGATGCGGCGCAAAAGGTTTACTTAAATACTAGTCATTGTTATAAAAGGGTTTTTACGCTACAAAAAGATAAGAACCCTTTGAATAATAAAAAAGTAAAATCAAACAAAAGGAGAAAATGTTCTATGAAGAAATTTAACTGGAAACGAAGAATGGCATTATTATTGTGCTTATCTGTCATGAGCGGTGGCTTGGCAGGGTGTGGGGGCAAGAAACAAGAAAGTGTTCTTGACAAGGTAACAAAAGAGGGGGTTGTACATGTGGGTACTGCTAATAATAATCCTCCTATGAACTATTTAGACGAAGATGGAAACTGGACAGGTTTTGATGTAGATCTTGCAGATGCTATTGCAGAGGCGTTAGGAGTAAAAATTGAAAGAGTCGTTGTAAACAACAAGACAAGAATCTCATTCCTAGCTAACGGTACTGTTGATATGGTTGTTTCTAATCTAAGTCATACCAGAAGCCGTGATGAGCAGATCGATTTTGCTGAACCAGCTTACCTGTGGACAGGAAAGATTGCTTATGCAAAGAAAGGAATGTTCAACGAACTTACCGATTTAGCAGGTAAGAGGATTGCAGTTGATCAGGGTTCTAACGCATATATTGCGATTCAGCAGGCGATCGAAGAAGCAAATGGTGAAGCACCAGAGATTCAGACTTTCCAGTCTAATGCAGAATGTTTCCTTGCTTTGAAACAAGGTAAAGTAGATGCGTTTACTCAGGACAGTGTTATTATCGCAGGTGTTGCAGGCAAAGAAGGTGTTGACTATGAACCAATCAGTGGTATCTATAGTCCAGGATTATACAGTATAGGTGTTCCATTAGATGATAGCAAATGGAGAGACAAAGTCAGCTTTGTTTTACAGGATTTAATGAAAAACGGTAAATATGATGAAATCTATGATAAGTGGTTTGGCCCAGACGGAATGTATCCATTAGAACCATCAGCAAAACCAGTTTTATCAAAAGATGCTTTTGGTGAAAATGAGCTTTATGTTTGGCCAGACTAATAATGAATGGAGAGGCTTAGAGGTATTAATGCAGGCATGGAAAATTACGTTGATAAATACGGAATGATTATTGACCTTGATAAATGTATTGGATGCTATACATGTCAAGTGAGCTGCCAAAAAGAACATAATCTGCCTCGGAAGGCAGGACGCATAAAATTACATATACAGGATATTGGCTCATATCCAAATCAAAAGCGGATTTTCTTCCCAGCATTATGCAATCACTGTGAAATGCCAATCTGTACAAAGTGTTGCAGCAGCAATGCACTTTACCTCACGGAACAGGGAGTTGTCTTGTACGATGAGGAAAAGTGCGCTTACTGTTTCTCTTGTCTAAAAGTATGTACATCTGGTGCTATCAGGTATCAGAAAGAATTTAACTTGTTAAATAAGTGTGATTTTTGTTGGGAACAACTACAACAGGGATTACAGCCTGCCTGTGTTCAAAACTGCATGGGGAAAGCATTGCACTTTGGAGTTCTGAATCATGAGGAAAGTGAAATAGTGCAGATGCTTAAGGAAAATCAAAATTATTTGTATGTACAGAAAACATTAACTTCATCCCTGCCCAAGGTATTCTATATACAACGGGGAAAAAATCATTTCGAATCATTAACATCGATAGATCTTTCTTTGTACAATTTTCAATTTCCACGTTCAGAGTTGGTGCAGAGAAAACCAATTTCAAAACAAACATATATCAATACAGTGGATCTGATGTGTCCGGCGGAGTGTAGTATTCGAGTACTTGTTGAAGATGGGCAGGCCAAGAAAATCTGCGGTAATCCAAAATCATTCAATAATCAGGGAACTATCTGTGCAAAAGGTGCAGCAGGATTAGAACTTGTGTATTCTCCACAACGTATCAAGGTACCGCTTGTAAGAGTTGGGGAGCGAGGGAGTGGAAGATGGAAGGAAGTTTCATGGAACTATGCGTTAGATGAGATATCTAAGAAACTTCTAAATATCAAGAAGAGATACGGTGCAGAATCGGTTATTCTAGATTGTGGAGATTTGACAGATACAGAACCTTACATGATGTTGTTCCATGCCTTTGGAACGCCAAATACATTTACCCATAGTGCAATATGTGATACGAATCGCAGATGGGGATCCAAGCTGATGATGGGGGATGAAAGACCTCTGCCAGATATTCAGCGACCTGTTTTACTAAGGAATTCCAGCAATGAAATGTATCAGAAGCAAGAGCATGATATAAAACTCCTTATCAATGTTGGAGCCAATCCGCTAGTTGCTACCCGGTTTCATTATATGTCTCGTGGCATTCCAGAAGCACAGGTAAACAATCAGATGTATTATGTGGTGATCGATCCGGCATTTACTAATTCGGCAGCAAAGGCAGATATGTGGCTGCCTGTTACACCAGGTACAGATGCCGAATTATTGGCATGTATGCTTTCCTATATCATTACTCATGATAATAGGGAAAATAAAAATGCGTCGTATATCGATCATAATTTTATTGAAAATTACACAGAAGGCTGGGGAGAATTTAAACAGGAGTTTCTCAACCAGAGCAGGATGAAGGATGAAACAAACGGCTTCTTATATTTTTCCCCAGAATGGGGAGAAGAAAAGACAGGAATTGAGCAAAGCAAGATTATACAGCTAGCGCATTTAATGGGAATAACTAAACCAGCAGCCATTGAAATGGGAATGCATGGAGGAGCGCATCATTTAGCTGGGGATGTTACTTCGGTTTTGGCAAATGTAATATGTGCAGTAACAGGCAATATAGATGTACCAGGTGGATTGGTTTTTTCGGGGGCGGTCAAGCCAATTCTTAATCTTCCAAGTAGAAGAATAAACGGGAGTTCGACTACTTTCAGAATTGTAAATGGTGAGAAGAGGTACGGTAATTATCTCCAACTTCATAAAGATCTGTATGGAGATTTCCCCCTTGCCTGGAGAGGAACTGTAAGCACGATTCCAAGCAATATACGTAATGGAATTACCTTAAAGAAGGGATCGTTTAGGGGACATACATATCCGATAAAAGCCTTTATTAACCGAACAGGCAATCCACTGTATACAGGCGGTAATACCAATGAGTGGATAGACGCCTTTCAGGCAGAACAAAACGGCGAAAAGCTGTTGGAACTAATTGTACATATTGATACTCATATGAATGAGACTGGCAGATATGCTGACTTTATTCTTCCGGAATGCAGTTATCTGGAGAAGATGGGGTTAAGTGACCAGTATACTATAAATCCTGAAATCGCATTAAGAGATCGTGTAATTGCACCACAATATGAATCTAAGACGCCATTCTGGATTATGCAGAATCTGGCTTCTGCGTTAGTAGAGGCTGGAGATGAGGAGATTGCTCATAACAAGCTCAATTGCTATCAATCGGAAGAAGATTTACTCAATACACAGCTGCGCAGTTGTCCAGGCTTAAGGAATATTGGACAACCATTGCCATATGCCCAGTACCCAGAAGGAGCCTTGATTGAAGGAATACCTGATAATCCCAATGTTTATGTGGAAGGAGAACTTATTCATAAGGGAGAATCATTAACGGTTAGCTGGTTAAGGGAAAATGATGGGGTTGCAGCTTGGCCAGTCAGTTACTATCGCTATCGGTCGAGTAACGGAGGCACGCCATCTGGGTATCTGCCTATGACAGGTTCGGGAAAATTCCAGTTTAATTTCCGTTATAAGGTGGAATCAAGTGATAAAGCGGGTTGTTATAAAACAACAGCATTTATGTGGAAAGAAAATAATAGTCAATTTACAGAGGAAATAAAAAAGCAGTATCCATTTTACCTAATTACAGGCAGGACACATCAGACAGGAACCATGACCCAGGTGTGTAGTTCTCTGGCAGATCTTGAAACAGAAGCAAACAGGAAACTAAATGATGTGCTTGTTCAAGCCAAATGTGATAAAAACACAATTGCAATACCAGTTTTCTTGCTTAACGAAACAGAGGGAAATGAGATGGGAATTCACACTGGAGACAAGATACGGCTTGAAAATGCAAATGGAACACATCTTATTGGAAAAGCATTTCTTTCAAACGCTATAAAAGCTGGGGTTATTAAGACAACTTTCGGTTCGGGAGGAAGAAAAGTATCAGCGAAGGCTTTCGTAGAAGCAGCCTCCTATACACCGAATGTGAATAGGATGTATGACTCATCTAAAATGAATAAGATAACGGGGATGCCATCTTTTGGAGATATCATGGTTAGGGTTGTGAAAGAGGAGGAGAGAGAAGATGAGCGCTGTGGACAAAAGAGAAATCATCAAAATCAAGAATGTCAATAAGTCCTATGGTGATGTTCAGGTATTGAAAAATATTGATTTAGAAGTGTATAACGGAGAAGTATTAGTTCTTCTTGGACCAAGTGGTTCAGGAAAAAGTACATTGCTAAAAATCATAAATGGGCTTGAGAATATCCAGACGGGAGAAGTGTTAATTAATGAGGAGGTCTATAATTGCAAAAATGGTGTTGCAGTCAGCGGGAAAAAGCGGGCAGAGGTTGGCATGGTTTTCCAGCAATATAATCTTTACCCACATATGACTGTCCTTGATAATGTAACTCTTGCTGTAAGGAAAGTGAAGAAAAAGACAAAAGAGGATGCCATGGCGATTGCGATTCCTATCCTTAGAAAAGTTGGTCTTGAGGAAAAAATTCATTTCTATCCTTCCCAGTTATCGGGTGGAGAGCAGCAGCGTGTAGCAATTGTGCGAAGTCTAGCTATGCAGCCGAAAGTTATGTTATTTGACGAACCAACATCTGCATTGGATGTGGAACTGATTAATGAAGTGCTGGATACTCTGATTCAGCTTTCTAAAGATGGTATGACTATGGTAGTTGTTACGCATGAATTAAGTTTTGCCCGTAGAGTTGCTACTCGAGTGGCATTTCTTGATAAAGGAGAGCTTATCGAGATAGGGAAACCTCATGATATTATTATGCATCCCAAAATGGAACGTACCAAGTTATTTATGAATAAAATCCACAATGAAAGGTCTAGACTTTATGATATAAAAAAGAGAGGTTCCATTAATATTGGAATTGTAGATAATGCCCCACCTATGTGCTTTCATGAGAAAGGCGGAGAACTGATAGGATTTGACGTAGACTTGGCGCATAGTATTGCACGGCGTTTAAATGTAACTTTGAATCTGATTCTTCTAAAAAATGAAAACAGAATGGATTATATCCTTGCCAACAAAGTGGATGCTTGTATTGCGAAATTAAATCATACCAAATCAAGGGATAAAATGATTGACTTCAGTGTTTCCTATCTTCAAGATTGTAAAAAGATTCTTATGTACAAAGACAATATAAAGTCCATACGGGATCTTGCGGGGAAAGATATTGCTTATTCCATAGGGACAAGTACGGCAAATGAGATTGAATCTTGTTTCAAAAAGTGCAATTTGGAGAAACCTAATTTTATTGCCTACTCATCAGATGCCCAGGCATTTGAAGCTATGAAAAATAAACTTGTAGAAGGATACGCAAGTGATGAAATCATCGGTAATTATTTCATCACTACGGAGATTGATAAGGAGGAATTTCAATATCACCCAGAAGTATGCTGTTATTCCTACTTTTCTATAGGGGTTTCGGAAAATGATTCCCAGTGGCTGAATGAATTAAATAACATTTTGCTTGATATTTACGACACAGGAGATTATGAGAAGATTTTTAACACGTGGTTTAAGACGAAAGATAAGAAGTTTTTAAGACCATTCGAAAAATGGGATGTATAATTTCAATTAGAGGAGATAATTATGAATTACGAATTTGACTGGCAGGCAATTTTAAGTGGGCAATACTTAGAATGGATATTGCAGGGACTTCAATGCTCAATAAGTCTTATGATACTGTCGTCTTTGATTGCCGTTGCTATAGGGGTATTTGTTACTTTTGGTAATTTATCAACGAATCCACTAATACATTTCATTTCTTCCGTTTACATAGAGTTGTGCAGAAATATTCCTACACTTATCTGGCTGCTGTTTTTTTACTACGTATTTCCGGAACTTTTTCCAGAGAAAATCGAAATAGCACTCAATTCCAGCACAATGCTCAATTACTGGGCTGCAATAGCAGGATTATCAATCAGCAGCAGTGGATACATTAGTGAAATCATTCGTGGAGGAATCATGGCTGTCCCGAGAGAACAAATTGCAGCTGCGTACTCGTTAGGTCACTCAAAAGCCCATATATGGAAATATATTATCTGGCCTCAAGCGATACGAAACTGTTTTCCACCTCTAGTTACTAGAATTATTCATAATGTGAAAAATACTTCGTTGGCATTATCTTTATCAGTACATGAGATTATGTGGGCTACCCAGCAGATTGAGTCCATCACATTCAGAGGATTGGAAGTGACCATATTAGCAACCATATTCTATTTGACCATCAACTTTGTGTTGAGCCATCTGGCTTCGTTGGCAGAAAAGCATGTATTAGCTACTAAAAACTGAACTGTATATGGATAAAGAAGGTGAAAAAAATGACTGATATTCTAAAAATAATAAAGATGTTCTTGATTGGACCCTTTCCACAAGGGGAGCTTGGTGGACTTGCAATTAATATTATCCTAGCATTACTTACAATGGTTTCAGGATTTGTATTGGGCTTACTCTTAGTATTGGGCCGGATATCAAAAAAGGCTGTTATCCGTAAAATTACTACATTTATTGTTGAAATGATTCGTGCCTTGCCTTTGTTGTTAATCGTTTTTTGGTTCTATTTTCTAATTCCTCTTTTTTCAGGGAAGACATTGCCACTCTTTTTAAGTGCGTATCTTTCCGTTACCTTGTATTCAGCAGTAAATCAGTCGGAGATTTTTCGTGCTGGTTTTATGAACATCAGTAAAGGACAGTGGCAGGTAGCATCCTGTATGGGAATGTCTTATTCCCAGTGTATTATACATATTATTTTACCTCAGACATTAAGAATGATGCTTCCTTCGTTTGTTGGATTCTTGTTATCCCTTTTCAAAGATACTTCAGTCATATCTATTATAGGTCTTATCGATTTGACTCAGACAGGTATAATGCTTAGTCAGAGAGAACCGAATAAGCTTGTATTTTCCTACATAGTAATGGGTGGACTATATTTTGTATTCTGCTTTGCGCTCTCAAGGGTTGCAAAAAAAATAGAGTTGAAGCAGCAGGGATGTGGTGCTAAGTAGTTGTAACTATCAACTAAATAGTTGTTAATTGCAACTAAATAGTTGACAAATGCAACTAATTATGATACTGTAAATTTAATGAAAAGGGCTGATAAACATAAGAAAAAAGTCCAAAGTAACTGAAAGGTTTTATAGACAAAATCTAGGAAAGGAAAGAGTGATACTTCATAATTTAGTGAATGTCAAGAAAAAGTGTATATAATATGGATGAAATAATTTTACGTGAACTCATTAGAACAATGGAGAAAAAACTGGGAATTATACTGGAAAAGGGAAAAACAGATTATTGTTGTCCCATTTCATTTTCCCAGTGTCATATTATAACGGAAATCGGAAAGAGTGGAAAAATGACTCTAAACGAATTGTGTGTTAGCTTAAATGCAGATAAAAGCATTATGAGCCGTACTACCCATAAGTTGATTGCCAAAGGATTATTAAATAGTTGTGTCAATGAGAAGGACAGACGATCCATTACACTTACGCTTACCGAACATGGCTATCAACTATATGAGATGATACAAGACAATATGCAGCAATATTTCAAAGGAATTTTAGAAAATATACCAGCTGATAAAAGAGAATCCGTTTTAGAAAGTCTTGAAATTCTAAATGAAGCTATTACAAAGCATATTTAGCTGCTTGTATACATGCAATTACGAAAGAAAGAGGATGTTATTGTAAGATGAAAGTAATAGAGATTACCAACCAAAAAGAAAGTAACAGTTTAATTGTGTTCCTCGACAAGATGTTTGCCAATTGGCTTGAGAAGAGTTCCTTTGCCAAGGAAAATGCATGCTGTCCAGGCAGAACCTATGATCAGATCAAAGAGAAGATTGAGCAGATGGACGAGAACCCATATAAATTTATCGTATGCACAGATAACGAAGAAGTTGTGGGGATGACTTATGTATCTTACTTCGATGAGGAATGTCTGTATCTAGGGTTAATTAATGTACATCCTGAATATAGAAAGAAGGGTGTCTTTAAAGAAATTCTAGATAAGGCAGAAGAGATATGTAATGAAAAAAATATGAAATACATGCGTTTGTGTACATGGCAGGGTAACGAAGCAGCCATACATACATTTCAAAAATGTGGATTTGAAGTCTACGCTGAAAATGAAAAGTCTATTGAATTACGAAAATACATGAAGATAAGTGACGAGTATAAATAAGTTTTGATATACAAATCATAAGGAGAAGGATTATGAAAAAGATGAAGCAAATAGCTATATATGGAAAGGGTGGAATTGGTAAGTCAACTACATGTTCAAATCTTTCAGCATCACTATCATTGCTCGGCTATAAGGTGTTACAAATCGGATGTGATCCAAAAGCGGATTCTACAAAAAATCTGATTGGAGGAAAATCAAAGCCAAGCGTGCTGGACTATATCAGAGAAAGTTCGGTCAAGGTAACCAAGGAAGGTATTTTAACAAAGGGATTTTCTAATACATACTGTATCGAAGCAGGAGGACCTGAACCTGGTGTGGGATGTGCAGGAAGAGGTATTATAACTGCAATAGAAATGATTAATGAATTAAATATTTTTGAGGAATTAGATATTGATGTTGTAATCTATGATGTCCTTGGCGATGTAGTATGCGGAGGTTTTGCAGTTCCATTGCGAATGGGCTTTGCAAAAGAAGTATATCTGGTAACCTCTGGTGAAGCAATGGCATTATATGCAGCCAATAATATTTCAAAAGCAATCCAAAGATTTGGTCAGCGAAGTGATGTTCGATTGGGGGGCATTATTTGCAATCAGAGAAATGCATATATGGAGAAAGAAATTGTAACAGGCTTAGCTAAAAATCTGTCTTCACAGGTTATCGGCTGGATTCCAAGGGACAATATCGTGCAAGAGTGTGAGCTGAAAAATGCCACAGTTGTAGAAGGAAGTCCAGAGTCAGATATGGCAAAGGTATATTCCCAACTAGCCAGCAACATTATGTCCAATGAAAACTTCGTGATACCAACTCCGATGGACGATATGCAATTTGATTTCATGATAAAGCAACCAATGAAAATGCAAATACAATAAGAAAAGGTTGAGGAATACAAAATAATATGAATACAAATAATGAACGAAAGATGGCAAAATTAATAGACTTAGTTAAACTAGTTAAAAGTGACAGACTTAAAATCAAAGAATGTATGGATATGCATCAATTTTGTGCTTTTTGGGGTTCATACGATGTATTAGCGTATTTTCAAGATGTAATAATTTTAGTTCATGGAGCAACAGGGTGTGTGGGAAATCGCCACTTCCTGAATGCAATGGGCAGTCACAATAAGTGTGATAATAAGGCGCATCTATCTACTGAACTAACGGAAAAAGAAATAATCTTTGGTGGTGAAAAGAAACTTACGGATTGCATCTTTGAAGTGGAGGAGAAGTATCCAGATAAAACAATAGCGATATTAACCAATTGCTGTGCAGATATTATCGGTGATGATGTTGAGGGGTGTGTGGAATCATTACCAGCCAGATTGAGAGAGAAAATCATCTTTCTTAACACAGGTGGATATTCTGGTAAATCATATCGTCATGGAACAGAGAATGCATTTCATATGTTAGGAACAATAGCAGGAGAAGGCAAAGAACATGCAATAGATGCCTCTGATTCAAGTAAGAAAGTGAATCTGTTTCTACGAAGATGGCTGTGGGATACAACCAAAGATAAGGAAATAGAAGAAGTCAGAAGAATGCTTGATATGTTAGGCATAAAGATTAATGAGATATTTAATGATGATATGACTTTTGATAAATTAAGAAGAATGAAAGATGCTGATTTAAATATCGCATTATGTTTATTCTTTGCCCGCGGATTCTTTGAAGCAATGGATCAGCAATTTGGGATACCACACTCTCAAGAAACCACACCAATAGGTTTAAAGGCAACAATAAGCTGGTTAAAGGATATTGCAGATACTTTGGATATTGAGGTAGATATTGAGAGTTTTGACGAAGTGCAAAAGCTAGAAGAAAAGAGAAAAGAATTAGTACATAAGATTGGAAAAGGCAGAGACTGCATTATATGGAATCAGACAGGTGACAGATTACTTGCACTTACAAAATTTGCAATAGAGTTAGAAATGAATCCGATTATTGTGGGCATCGAACCGTCTATCATAAAAGATAAAATTTTTATATTTGAAAAGGAAGTTTTGGAACATAATCTGGATGCGAAAATTTTTGCGTCTAAGTATATTGAAGATATTCAGCAGCTCATTGATGAGTTAGACGATCCAATCGTTATATGTAACAATAATTATTTTCCTAAGAATAAAGTCTTTAAATATAGATTTTCTAATAATCCAGTATATGGATTTCGTGGAGTTGAACAGATGTATGAGGAATTGTCTGAAACACTGGATAGAAAAACAAATGATTACTCTTTCTTTATTGAAAATTAAGTGTATTTAAAACATAGGAGAAATTATGAATAATGAGATTGATAATACAGTACATAAGAAATGTCTGGATTCTATTGAAAAATGCGGAATCCTGGGAGTTTCCCAAGTGATGGCACAGATAAAAAATGCATCAGTTGTAATACATGGTCCACGAGGATGTGTATTTCCAGCATATGAAGCATCAATAGTCGATAATTTAAACTTCTCATATACAGAAATGTGTAGACGTTCCACTATTTTTGGGGGCGAAAATGATGTTGCTGAGAAAATTCTTGATGAGTATTATGAAAATCATCCTAGTACAATTGCAGTTGTTACCACATGTGGATCTCAGATTATTGGAGATGATATAAAAGGCAGTATTAACAAACTGGACTTACAGATTCCAGTCATTTGCATTGAGGGTGGAAGTTTTACCAATTCACAAATAAAGGGCTTAAATAAGACGATGTATCAGATTGTAAAGTCTATCTGTAGAAAAAATAGTAATCCACAACAAATTATAAATATATTTGCTACAGTCGGAAAAAGCTATACATGGAAGGAAGACGCAAGACAGTTAAAGGCTCTTTTGCATGAATTTGGTGTGGAAGCAAGAGTCCTGTTCCTGGACGCAGAGATAGAGGAGATTAAGGAATATTCTGACGCTATACTAAACGTAATGCTTGACCAGAATTATGGTAAGCAATGTGCTGAGTATATGAAGGAAGCTTTTTCGATTCCATATATTCAAGTGCCGTATCCAATAGGATTAAAGAACTCTGAGAAATTCGTTCAGAAGGTAATCCAGGCATGTAACATGGAAGTGTTAGATTTGGAAGAAAAACTGATGGAGAAAAGGACGCAGGCAAGAAATAAATTTTTAAGCAGCTTAGGCCGCGTTAATACATTTCGACATTTTGAATCTATAAAGCGACTGACAAAAGCAATTGCCGCGTATGAAGATATATCCTTTGGGTTGTTGGAATTGATGATTCATGAATTAGAGGATTCTGTAGATTACGTCGTAATAAAGACAACTGACTTAGATAAGAAAGAAGAAATCAAGCAATACATAGAAGATAACTATTCCGTTAAGGAAATATTAGTTACCAATGACAGAACAGAAGTAATAACATTTTTACAGACTCATGAAGTACAAGTGCTTTTTGGTAGTGACGTAGAATACTATGCAGTCAGAAATAATCAGCCAGTAGCCTATGTTAACATTGAGTATCCTGGAACATATGAGATTCACATGAAAGATGAGAGTTACACAGGATTTTTAGGAACATTGAATTTTATTGAGAATTATTACAATAAAATTGTTAATGCACATAAAATGATTTAGAAAGGATGAATGAAAATGAGTGAAGAAATGAAAAAAAATTGTTGTGAAAATGAGGAAACCGAAAAGAAATGTTGTTGTGAAGAAAGTGCTGACAGTGAAAAACAGGAGAAAGATGATTTAGATTGCTGCTGTGACCTTTTCAGCTATGAAAGACCAACAAAGGATGATATGCAGAAAACCAAAAGAAAAACATGTTGTTAATGAAAAAATAAGAGTTTGTGAGGTAAAGCTATGGAGCAAAAAGAGTTTAACGAAAATATTGCAAAAGCAAAGAAATCTATTATGTATGTAACGGATAGACCTGAGATAATATTTGAAAAAGGTGAAGGTTCATACTTATGGGATACATTTAATAATAGATACTTAGATATGATTCAGGGATGGGCTGTCTGTTGCTTAGGCCATTGCGCGCCAGTAATGGTACAGGCATTGGAGGAACAAGCTAAGACGTTAATTAATCCTAGTCCATCATACTATAACCTGCCTGCAATTCAACTGGCAGATGAGTTAGTGAATAGTTCTTGCATGGACAAGGTTTTCTTCATAAACTCAGGAGCCGAAGCAAATGAAGGCGCCATTAAACTTGCAAGAAAATATGGGGCTAAATATAAGAATGGAGCATATGAAATCATTACGGCAGTCAATGGCTTTCATGGCAGAACACTTGCCACAATGTCAGCATCAGGTAAAGAAAAATGGAAAGACATATATTCTCCAAAAGTAGATGGGTTCAAATGGGCAGAATATAACGATATTGAAGCAATCAAACAGAATATCAACGAGAATACTTGTGCTATTATGCTTGAATTGGTTCAAGGTGAAGCTGGCGTAATCGTTGCAGATAAAGAATATGTAGCAGAAATTAGAAAACTCTGTGATGAGAATAATATTCTTTTAATCTTCGATGAAGTTCAGACTGGTATGGGACGTACGGGTTATATGTTCGCGTATGAATACTACAATATAGAACCTGATATCATGACGTTAGCCAAAGGAATTGGCGGAGGATTTCCACTATCAGCATTATTAGCCAAAGACGCTGTCTGCTGTTTTGAAGCAGGTGATCAAGGTGGAACCTATAGCATGACACCATTAGGATGTGCAGTTGGGTTATCCGTATTCAAGGAATTAAAAAATAAGGATATCTGTGGAAATGTTCAAAAAATGAATGAGTATTTCAAAGGTAAATTAGCAATGCTGATGGAGAAATATGCCGTCATGAATGAAATCAGAGGATTAGGACTACTGCTGGCAATAGGATTGAAGGAAGAAATTGCAGTAGAAATTACAAAAGAATGCATGGATAAGTTTTTATTGATAAATGCACCAAATCCTAAGACGTTAAGATTTATGCCAGCACTGAACATTAGCGAAAAAGAAATTGATGAATGCATTGCTATCTTAGATTCGGTATTTGCAAAACATCTATAATATTGGAGAAGGGAGACAAAGACATGAAGTTAGAAGGAATATATATTGCTGTTGCCACTCCATTTAACAATGGGAAAATTGATTTAGATGGTTATAAAAAGTATGTAGAATCTTTAATTGATAGTGGAATAGCTGGTGTTGTAGTATGTGGAAGCACAGGGGAATCCTCTATGCTGTCAATGGAAGAACATGTAGAGTTGTTAAAGTTTACGAAAGAGTTTGTTAATAACAGAATACAAGTTATTGCAAACTGTGGTGCAAACTCTACCAGTGAAGCCATCTATTTGACACAAGAGGCAGAGAAATTAGAGGTAGATGCCGTGTTGTCTGTTGTACCTTACTATGTTAAGCCAACACAAGCAGGTTTATACCAGCATTTTAAATCGATTTATGATGCAACAGAAAAAGTGCCAATTATCATTTACAACGTACCAGGAAGAACAATTACGGATATATCTGTTGATACAGTTGCAGAATTAGCTAAATTGGACCGTATGATTGGAATTAAAGAAGCTTCCTCTGATATGGAAAAGGTTGCTGAAATGGTAGCAAGAACACCTGAAGATTTCTCAGTATTATCAGGAAATGATGCTACGTTCCTTCCTTTGCTTGCTGTTGGAGGAAAGGGAGTTATCTCTGTAATCGGTAACATTATGCCAAAAGAGTTAGTTGAATTATATAATGAGGTAATGGCTGGAGATTTAAAGAAAGCAATAGCGATTAACAAAAGGATGATAGAAATGAACAAAGCCTTGTCATTAGAGGCTAATCCTATTCCTGTAAAGTACGCTTTGTATAAGACAGGCCATATGAACAACGAGCTAAGATTACCATTAACACCAATGAGTGAAAAGAATGCTGCCACTATGGATCAGGTATTACAAGAGCTAAAACTTATCTAGTGCTTAAAAATCACAAACGAGAGTTAGATATGATATAAGGAGAAGTACTATATGAATAATAAAATGAAAGAAGATTCATTTTTACCAGTATTTGAAGCGGCCTATAGTAAATTTAGTAAAATGGTGCAAGATTATGAATTAATTCCAGATGATATCGATAAGGTATCAATTGGAATGTCAGGTGGAAAAGATGCGCAGGTAATGGCGTTAATGTTACATGAATTCAAATATCGTGAAAGAAATGATCTGGAGCTTGAACTCTTAACTGCCACAACTCCAGCTTGGAAATTTCGACCAGATGAGTTTTTTAAAAAGGATTCTGAACAGTGGCAATATGCTGCCGAACAGAAAAAAGCAGTTGATGTCACAAGAAAGTTCTGGGAAGAAAAAGGAATTCCTACAGTATATGTAGATCAGGCGCCTGGAGTAGACGAAAACGTAATATATAATGCAAAGACTCCTTGTGTAATGTGCTTTATTGGACTATATAGAGCAATGTGTGAATACTTAAGCAAAGAATACAAGAGTGGGAAAAAGGTGACATTATCCGTTGGAATAACCAAATTCGATCTTTTATATGTGTTAGAATCACTTACAATCAGATCCAGCGGAAGAACATGGGAAGAGGACAAGAAAAATTATCCTTCCAAATATTATTTTAACCGGTTACAGACCTCGTTTTTCAGCCCATATCCAAAGATTCTGCTTGGTATACCAGATACTGATATAACGAAAATTACACCAATTGTCAATTTAACAGATAACGAAACTCGATACATTGCAAATGCTATGAATTTACCTAGAATTGCGGATCCTTGTGCGAAATTGTACGGTGAGCGTTTTGTATCAGATAAGAGAAGTTTTGATGCATACTTGGCATCAACAACAACGGAAGATATGAATCTTGATCATGTAAATAGTGGATTTTTTGCAGAGTATCAGTCACTATTGGATACCTTTACAAGATTAGGTATTTTACCTCCAAAGGAAGATATTGATAATATTCTGTATCCGGCAATTAATAATCAAGATATTATATCAATTTATAATTAATAGAAAGTAGGGTCATATGAGTTCATACATATGTTATATGGATTACCTTCTTCCAGAACAGAAGATGGATGTGGAAGGTATTTTTCATAATCTGTCAGAAGACAAAAAAAGTAGTATAACAGATATGGATGCACATATTAAACGATTCAAAGAGGATACAAGATTAGATAGAATTGCATATTTTAAAGATGGACAGGAATTTTCTGAAAAAGTCTATGAGATGGTAGATAAGATGTTACAAGCTGCAAATATTGATGTGAAAAAGGTGACCTATATCATGTGTGGCAATGAACATTTGTTTAGGGCAAATCATGTATCTACTATACATAGTTTACAAGCTGATTTTGGTTTCTCTAATAGTATGATTCTTCCTATCATGCATCCATGTGCAGCAACCTTATGCGGTCTTAAAATAGCAGATAAACTTCTGGAAGAGGATAAGTATATTTTAATTATCTCTGGTTGCTATTGGGAGAATGTTGAAGACAGATATATTGGATTTACAATGAGGGGAGATGGGGTCGGGCTGACTTTGGTCTCCTCTCATGGAGAATTAAAAGTATGCGATAATAAGTCTCTGAATTATAATAATGCAGTATATGATATTCATGGAGCGATGCGACACGATCCTTCCTTAAGCAGAATGAATTTGATTCAGAAGGGGTCGGAATTCTTGGTTGAATCCATGAAGCAATACAAATGTAATGAGAAAACAATTCGGAAAATCATTCAGCCCAATGCAGGATATAGTGTATTTCACGATTTGTATAGCTATTATGCAAAAGTGAATCCAGAATTATTTTATTATGACAACATTGCTGATGGCGGGCATATGTGTGATATCGATATTATAAGAAATTTAAAAGATTATATGGAACAGCAGGAAATAAATAAGGGAGAGTATCTGATGATATACACTCCTGATGTGGAACCTACGTTTGATATCAACTATTATAGTTCATTATTGCAAAAAGTGTGAGTTTCAGTAGGTTGAAGCTCTGGGTTCATTTTTAGAATGGCAGAAAGGATGGCATATGCAGGAGAATGATGTAACAGAATTTGTGCTGAACTTAGTAAATGAGATGGCATTGGATTCAAATATTACAGTTCAAAGCAATATTAAAGCCGATGTAAACATTGATTCCATCGGCTGGCTAAGATGTTTAATTCGTCTTGAGGAAAAGTATCAATGTTCCTTTAGCCCTGAGTTTTTAATTGATAACAGTATCAATACAATTCAGGATTTCATTGATAAGATTAATCGTTATTTAGCAACGAAATAAAAGAAAGAATAAGGTGATATAATTGCAGTTTCATAATTTTTATGATGTTTTTACCAGTATGAAAGACAATGATAAAAATCACATCGATTATCTCTTATGGAATGGATCGGGATACGAGACGATTAAGAAGACATTTCAAGAGATGTATTGTGATATTAGTAAATGTTATAGCAATTTAGTTAGTCAAGGAATTAAGGCAAGCAGCATTGTAGGTCTGGAGATTGAAAATACTTACGAATTCCTGGTTTGTGATTCTGCATTATTACTGATAGGTGCACAGACGATTATATCAAACGGGAGAGAAAAAGAAGAACTATTAGATGAACGACTAACGAGTTTCCAAACAGAGTATGTAATTACAAATAGAAAATCAGTCAATTTGTCACAAAAGCAGATTGCAGCAGCATCCTTATTGAAAGAGGATGGTTCCACAACAATGATTGAACTACAGCCAGATGAAAATGATGAAAAGGACATAAGTATTATGTTTTCATCAGGTACAACTGGAATTCCAAAGGCTTTGGGAATTACAAAGCAGGGTTCTCTTTGGAGCTCAAATAATTTCTTTCATTATATGGAATTTACTCCAGAAGATAAATTTATGATTTTTATGCCTTTATCAAATTATCAGCAGAGATTTTTATCCTGGGGCTGTATTATGAATCATGTTAATATTTCACTTGGAAATGAATTGTTATTATTTCATTCACTAAAACTTTTAGAACCAAGTATTCTTTTAGCTGCACCTAACTTTTTCTATAATCTGAGCTATGAGCAAAACAAGAATGGAAAAAGCAAAAATGATGTCTTAAAGAGTATTTTAGGTAATAAAATGCGTTACTTATTAACAGGAATGGCACCAATCGATAATAATATACTGGAATTTTATCGTGATGCAGAGATGGAAATCTATCAGATTTATGGACAGACTGAGATTGGAATGATCTGCTGTAATAAAGTGGGCCTGAATAAAATAGGTTCTGTTGGAAAGCCAATTATTGATGTGGAAATCCAGCAGGACGAGCTTATTACCAATAGTCCAAATCCAATTGTAAGTGGTTATTACATCGATGGAAAGCTGGACAGAATGGAGAAAAGAAGAGCGACAGGTGACTTGTGTAAAATGGATGAAGAAGGCTTTTTCTATGTCAATGGAAGAAAAAACGATACAATGGTGCTGAATAATGGTAAAAAAATCAACCCAGCTAGTATCGAACAAAAAATCAAGGGCCTTTTTGATATTAAAGATGTTGTTATCTATAAAAAGCAGACCAATGATGATAAATTCGTATTAAATATTGTAGTGCTCTATGATAAAGGAAATGTTGCAGATTTTACTAAGATAGAAGAATACATTAACAAAATGGGAGAAATACAATCTGCTACAGATAAAGTTGAGATTCAATTTTATCTTATGAAAGAGGAAGATAAGAAAACTATGTACACAGAGAATGGCAAGTTTTCTCGTGCAAAAGCAATTGATACTTTTCAAAAGTAAATAATAAATACTATCATAGGAGAAAAATATGAACGAAATAGTACATCCTTGTTTTGATGATGTGGAGAGTGGATATAGATTTCACTTGCCAATAGCACCTAAGTGCGATACAAAATGTAATTTTTGTAAGAGACAAATCTCAGGTGACCAGGAGAGACCTGGGGTGACAAGTGAAATATTGAAGATTAATGATATTGAACATTATATCAATAGGAATATTAGTCTTTATCCAGATTGTAGAATAATAGGTGTAGCAGGTCCTGGAGACCCAATGTCCAATCCTACAGAATTATTTAGTACATTTAAAATTGTAAATGAAAAATTTCACCAGTTTAAAAAATGTATGTGTACAAATGGATTTTATCTATCGAAATATAAGGATGAGTTTATCGACGCAAAGCTAGATTATGTTACGATAACGCTGAACTCACGAAATGCCGAGACATTAGGAGACATATATGAATTTCTAAAATATGATGGTGAATTGTACCAAGGGGTGGAGATGGGCAGATTAGTAATGCGGCTACAGGATGAGGCTTTACGTATCATTGATGAGATACCAGATTTAAAGTTAAAAATTAACATCGTTGTTATCCCTGGTGTAAACGATAATGAGTTAGAGGATATGATTGATTATATTTCACAATTCAATGTTTATACTGTGAATCTGATACCAGTTCTTCCTGTGAAAGGGACGGCATTTGAAAAGGTTCCTAGTTTGAGCAAGGAAGAAATACAATCCCTAAAGAATGAATTAAGGGGAAAGTATAACTCAATGAAGTTTAAAAAGCATTGTAGTAGATGCCGCGCAGATGCATGTGGGAAGATATGTTCTAAGTGACATTGAAAGATACCGAAAATGCAATACAAAAGAATGATATGGAGGATTTGTTATGAGTTTTGGAAAATGTTCTGTATGTGAATCAGACGTCTTATATAATCCTGAAATGAAGATGGGGAAATGTAGTATATGTGGAAAAGAGGAAATGACATATATTCTATGTGAAGAAGGACACTATGTTTGTGCAGATTGCTGTGCAAAAGAAGTTATGGATAATATTCGTCAATATGCACCAAAGGTTACATACAAAAATCCTGTTGATGTTGGGGAATATATGTTGGCCAAGTGTGGTCTTTCAGGACACACTCCACATACGATTGCAGCAGTTTCTTTTCTGATCGCAGTAAAAAATACGACAGGACACTTGACGGATGAAGATATCGAAGAAGGAATTGAAAGAGCATATAAGATTCCAGCGGGATGGTGCGGTTATTATGGTGCATGTGGAGCGGGAATAGGACTGGGTGTTGCATTTAGTATTATCCTGAAAGCAACTCCAAACAGTGATAAGGAGAGAAGTATTGCAAATATGGCCACAGCAGATTCGTTAAAGAGAATTGCAAAACTTGGTGGACCTTGGTGCTGTGTAGCTTCTGTAAGAGCAGCAATGATAGAATCTCTTCATTTATCAGAGAAATATTTTAATCTAAAATTTCCGCCAAGAACATTGTCTACAAAGAAATGCTGGGCTTCTAATTTACAACATAATTGTAAACATGAGAAATGTGTTTATTTCACACAGATAAGTGAAGCTTAAACTTTTGCGGTTGAAATTGACAGGAGGGGTTATGATAGACATTGTTGTATTGACAAAACTCGTGCCAAAAAATGTTTGCACAAGAATTACAGAGGATAATACAATAGACAGATCTTCAAAAGGAGTTATTAATCCCAATGATTTATTTGCTATTGAATCAGCTTTACGATTAAAAGAAAAAAATGAATGTAGAATAACTGTTTTATCAATGGGCGCCCAAAATTCTACTGCAATGCTTAAAAAGGTATTGGCCCTAGGCGTTGATGAAGCAGTTTTAGTAAGTGATACAGTTTTTAGAGGTTCGGATACTTATGCAACTGCCGCCATATTAAAGAGAGCAATTGAATACTTAAATGGATTTGATGTGATTATATGTGGTAATCAGACCGCAGATGGATCAACTGCCCAGGTTCCAGCAGAACTGGCGGCACTTATGAATATTGATTATGCAACAAACGCATATAGTTGTCAGGTTTCAGATGGGTACTTGAGCTGTGACTGCTACATGAAATCCTTTATTAAAAATGAAAAATTGACTTTGCCTTGTGTGGTATCTATTGCTAAAGATGCTAATGTACCAAGACTGGCATCTCCAGAAGGGATTCTAGCAAGCCGCAGCAAAGAAATCAGAGTAATTACAAATGAGGACTTAGCAATTAACCAGGAGCTATGTGGTTTAAAGGGCTCCTTAACAAAAGTAGAAAAATGCGTTCCGATGGCTAATAGCATTAAACGAAAAGAAGAAAACATTTCTCTCCAACAGTATAGTGGCATTTTACAGACCCTGGAACAGGACAGTACAAAAATAACTAATAAGGACAGTAATGTGCTGGCTGAAACGATACTTATGGAGCCAAACAATCGTAAAACAGTTATGGTATTGTGTGAATTTGTTGAGGACAATATTTGTGAGGAGAGCATTGAAGTGTTAAATCAGGCTTGTGAACTGGCGCAGAAATTAGCAACGAATCTTTCGGTTATTACTATAAATAAATATAGCAAGACAAAGAAGGACTGGTTTTCAGCGTACGGAGTTACAAGAGCCTATCCATTAAATGTTGATAATATGCAAGCAGCCTCTTATCGAAGCCTGGCAGAGGCAGTTCTAATGGCCGCAGCCAAGGAAGAACCACAGATACTGCTAATGGCAGGTACTGTTCTTGGTCGAGGAGTTGCTCCCTATGTTGCTGCTAAATTGAAATCAGGTTTGACTGCTGATTGTATCGAACTTGATATTCAAGTGGATACGGGGTATCTTATTCAAACCAGGCCAGCTTTTGGTGGTCAGCTATGTGCTGTGATTCTCGCAAAGGACTCTAGTGTACAAATGGCGACTACGAAGCCTAATACATATGGTAAACAGTATGTAGTGAAAGGAATTAATACTGGTATTGTGGAGGACTATCAAGACCTGGTAATCCAACAATGTGAAGCTGAGAAAATCGAGAAAGAACAAATCAGATTCAATCAAAAGGTTATTATTGGTGTAGGTAAAGGAATTGGCAGCAAAGAAAAGTGTGAGATGGTAAAAGAATACTGTAAGAGCAAAGGCTATGGTTTCTGTATCACACGAGAAGTTGTAGATAGTGGATGGGGGAACTATCAATATCAGGTTGGTTTGACTGGTAAGATTATTGCACCTGATATCTATATTGCTTTGGGAATCTCAGGTGCTAGTGAGCATAAAGTTGGTATTCAGCGAAGCAAAACCATTATAGCTGTCAATATAAAAGAAAAAGAAGCAATGATGAGGGAAGCAGATTACTACATAGTAGAGGACGTAAATCGATTTTTAGAGCAATTTATAGCGGTATAATTTCATTTTTTAGGAAGCATATAAAAGAGGTGATTAAAAGGTATGAATTACGAAGCATATGATAATATGAATTTAAACTCTCATGAGCAATTAAGGTTTTTTGTTTGTGATACAACACTTAGAGATGGAGAGCAGGTGAATGGTGTAAACTATTCGCCAGAGCAGAAGTTAGAGATAGCAATGCTTCTGGATAAAATGGGTGTTGAATCAATAGATGCAGGATTTGCTGCAACATCCAAAAGGGAACGCGATGCGATTAGACTTATTAGTGAAGCCAAATTAAACATGAGAATCATGAGTATGTGCAGGGTTGTGAAAGAAGACGTTGATTATGCAATCTCATGCGGTGTTGATGGAGTGATTTTATTTATACCAAGTTCCGATACTCATATAAAAGCAAAGTTCGGACCAGATATCATAAAGGAAAGAGAAAAGATAGTAGAAAAAGCTTTGAATTCTATTAAGTATGCAAAAGAGAAAGGGCTGTTTGTAGAATTTGGCTTGGAAGATTCCTCTCGAACAAATGTTGACATTGTGTTAGAGATTCTCGCTAAAGCGGAAGAAGCAGGTGCAGATTTATTGGGAACGACAGATACCGTTGGCTGGATGACACCTGAGAGAACATATGCATTCATAAAAAAACTAGTAGATAATTTGAATAGACCTGTCGGGATACATTGTCATAATGATCTAGGGCTTGCAACTGCGAATACAATAGCTGGATTACTTGCAGGAGCAGGATATTGTTCCCCTACTGTAAATGGAATTGGCGAACGTGCAGGTAACGCATCCCTGGAAGAAGTCATTATGACACTAAAAGTATTGTATGGACAAAATTTAAAGTACGATACAAAAGTAATTAGTGAATTGAGCAGTACAGTAGAGCGTTATTCAGGAGTCAATATGGATATTTTGAAACCTGTTATAGGAAGAAATGCATATACCCATGAATCAGGAATCCACATTCATGGTATGTTGAAAGATACGAATACCTATGAGATATTTGACCCAGAAATGGTTGGAAAATCAAGAGAGTATATTATTGGAAAACATGCAGGAAAGAATACGATACAGCATTTCCTTGCAAAACACGGATATGAAGTAACCCTGGAAGAGGCTGGCGAGTTTTGGAATACGCTAAAGGATAGGGATTGTAATGACGAATCTTTTACGGAAAATGATGTAATCAAATTCTATAAGGAGTATAGGGAAAAATGATTATTGATAATTGGGTAAAAAGCTATAATGAAATACTAGGAGATAAGTGTGATATGAAGCTGGTCTCCTCGGAAAATATTACAGTATGTAATTTCCATATCAAGGAAAGTGTTGAACTGACAAGACATGAACATGAGCATGAACAAATTACAATTGTACTTGAGGGAACCATGGAGATTAAGTATGGGGAAGTAATAAGGGTGTTAGAAAAGGGCGATGTATGCGTAATCCCTGGCGGTGTTCCTCATGAAGCCAATATTTTAAAAACACCATTTAAATCACTTGATATATTTAATCCAGCCAGGAAAGATTTTATTGAGAATATTAGCAAATACAGTAAAGCTGAGTAGGTAATCAGAATGGGACAAACATTAATTGAGAAAATGATATCATTAAAATTGGGAAGAGATATTTACAAAGGTCAATCAGTATTTGTACCCGTTGATATCATAATGGGAACCGATGGTACCACACCATTGGCTCTAAAAGTTTTAGAAGAATATAATATTAATAAAATAAAAAATCCAGAAAAAATCATTTTTGTTCACGACCACTTTGCTCCTCCTAAGGATATTAGCACTGCCAATCTCTCACGAATGCTGGATCAGTTTGCAAAGAAATTTCATATTACCAGCTATAAAGAGGATAGAGGCGGAATTTGCCATGTATTACTTCCAGAACTTGGAATTATGAAACCTTATGATATTGTAGTGGGAGCTGACTCCCATACTTGTACATATGGAGGTCTTGGTATCTTTTCTATGGGAATCGGTTCCACCGATATGGCATGCGCTATGGCTACCAGCAAACTATGGATTAAGGTACCTGAGACAATAAGAATCAAAGTATCTGGAAACTTAAAAAGTGGTGTTGAAGCCAAAGACTTAATCTTATCTATCATTGGGATGCTTGGTACAGATGGGGCCAACTATAGAGCCATTGAATTTTGCGGAAGTACCATTGAAAAATTGACGATAGCAGAGCGAATGACAATTTGTAATATGGTAATTGAATGTGGTGCAAAAGCAGGGATTATTAACATAGATAAGGTTACAGAACAGTATTATTATGAAAAAGGAATACAAGATTGTCAGAGGATAGAAGCAGATAGTGACGCCAATTATCTGGAAACATACGAGGTAGAAGCTGAGCAATTAAAACCTCAGATTGGCTGTCCATATAGCCCTGCCAATGTAAGAAATGCAGAAGAACTGATTGGTACGAAGATTAATCAAGTAGTAATCGGGTCTTGTACCAATGGAAGAATAGAAGATTTTAGAATAGCCTATCAGTATATGAAAGGAAAGCAGGTACATAAGAATGTCAAATTGATATTGGTACCGGGTTCTCATAATGTCCTAATGCAAATGGAAGAAGAGGGAATGCTGAAGGATTTTATAAAGAGTAATGCAATTATTTCGCCACCTTCTTGTGGTCCATGTATGGGAGGACATATGGGGGTTTTGGCGGATGACCAGGTTGGTTTGTATACCACCAATCGAAACTTTTATGGAAGAAATGGGTCTCCGTCATCAAAGGTATATCTAAGCAATGTAAGTATTGCTGCGCTTTCTGCTATAGAGGGTGAAATCCAAGTACCTGAAGTAAATTAGTATTCAGAAACATGAGAGGAAAAAATGAGTAAAACGGATCAGATAAGTCAAATGAACATAGATGGGTGTGCACACATTTTTGGAGATCATATTGATACGGATATTATCATACCAACACAGTTTTGCACAACTACTGATAAAACAGAACTGGCAAAGCATTGTATGAATGATGTGAGAGAGAATTTTTATGACAGTGTACAGGATGGAGATGTAATAATTGCAGGAGATAATTTTGGCTGCGGTTCCTCAAGAGAAGCAGCACCGATAGCAATATTGGGCTGTGGAATTCAATGTGTAATAGCAAAATCATTTTCGAGATTATTCTATAGGAATGCAGTTAATCTTGGCTTACTCGTTATTGAAGATAAAGAATTATATAAGAGGGCTAATGAAGGTGATAGAATAGCAGTAGATTTGGATACCAATAGAATTTTTGTCAATGGAGTACACGTTTCCTGTATCCAAGATGATGAGTGCGGTATTGTTGCCGAGATTGTCAAGGAAAAAGGGTTGATGAATTACTTATTACATAACAATATGATATAAGGAAAGGATATGTAATGGAAAGTACAAAATACAATAATGAGATATGTAAAAAATGTGTGGAAAAAAAAGATAGAATGGCTGCATACATGAATGGTAGAAAATGCAAAATTGTAACTATGGGACCCCAAGGAACTACAAGCAGTGAAGCTGCAAGATACTTTCAGAATTACGCTATCAATGAACTAGGTGCTGATAGCATGAAGATATCCTTATATGATACATTTGAAATTGCGTTAAAAGAATTGAAAGGCGGCGGCGCTGATTTTATTATTTTACCCAATGCGTATGGTAAGATGACAAATTTCTATTGGGATAATATATTAGAGTTAATGTTTACTTTTATCATTCAGACACCAGAGTATGGTATTGCAGCATTGGATATGGACGCAGTTAGGGGAAAACAGAAGATATCAATAGCAACTTGTAAGGCGGTTGAACACTTAGTAAGTGACATGTGGAAAGAACTTAACATGCAAGAACAGGACTATACAATTGTGGAGGCTTACTCTACAACGAAATCTTTGGTGCTTCTAGAAGAGGGAAAGGTTGACTTAGCATTAACCAATAATTCAAGTCTGGAGAATAGCAATGCTTTCTTTGTTACCAAAACTATGCATACTGAAGTATTATGGTCAGTATTTATGGTCAAAAAATAAAAATACATCAATGAAGAGGAGAGAAGTTTATGAAGGATTGTAATATTGTTAAGGAGATAATAACAAGAAACAGCTTTATGACATTAGCAACAAGTGATAGCGAGGGAAATGTATGGGCAGCACCTATGACATTTGCGTTTGATGAGGATTTTAATATCTATTTCCATTCGGCTCTAGATAGTAATCACATTCAAAACATTGTTGAAAATCCTGAAGTAAGTTATGCTATCTATGATTCAGTACAAATGCTAGCTGAGATGGATGGAGTTCAGGCTAAGGGCATCGTAGGACAGATTGCTGACGATGAAATTGAGAAAGTACATAGCTTATTCTTCAAACGTCATATGCCAGTGGAAGAGATAAGACAAAAATTTGCTCCACCGGCAGCTTTATATAACTCTGCTCAATTTCCACAGATTCGTTTCTTTAAATTAATTACAACAGAGATTCATAAAAAGAATATTGAGCTTTTAGGTGTTGCGAGAAGAACAACAATTGACTTAGAAGAACTTAAAAAGGTTTTCAAGGAAGCTTAATAGTCAAATATTGAACTATATGTGCAAGAAAAAAGCAGTCACTTTGAAGCGGTTACACAATAAAAGGCTCTAGTTAAAAGAACTGTAACCGCGTCAAAGGTTCTTTCCAACGTTAATATCCCATCTCCTTTAGTTCTTTCACCAGCCCCACATAGAATTCACGCACATCAAAATCATTTATATTTTCTCGGTTCAAATCAATTACATCCCCATGAGAAATGCCACGATTCCCTTTCGACGACAAAAACTGTACCTTAGTGCCCCAAGGAAAGGAATCCTCACCCACCAGACCATCATTGGCCCCATCAAAATAATTTACCAGATGATACGAAAAATTAAGAGGAAATCTTCCACTTAATGCATGACTTAACTTAGAACCAATACTTTGATAATACACCCCTTCAACGTCCTTAATCAGTTCGTTCCGTTTCTTACATGCGTCTGCTGTTAAATCAAAAACCGCTTTCAGAAAATCGGGATTGGTATCACCAACCTTTCTTAGTGCTGAATTATATGCATTTGCAATCATTTGCTGTTTTTTCTCAGAAATTTTACCTAATAAATAGTCAGCAAATTCACAGCCACGATGTGGAGTATTGATTGTTGTAAGAGATGCTGTATATTTTGCGGCACCTAACATAGAGATTGCATACCTGCTGTCTAATCCACCTTTGGAATGTGCAATAATATTCACTTTTTCACATCCTGTTTTTTCCACAATCTCCTGAATTCGCTGGGCTAGTTCTTTCCCACAGTCTTCAACAGAAGCCGCAGACTGCTGGTTTCCATAATAAACAGCTGCACCATTATTCTCTAATTCCTTCGGAATTCTGCCCCAATAATTAAAATACCGAAAGTCTCTGAAAAATACACCATGCACCAAAAGGAGAGGATATTTTGTTTTACAGATTTGTTGTTCTTTGCGTTCTAGGTTACATAATATTTTTTTGTTTTCAAATTGAACCTCCTTGGATGCCGTATGTATTATAATTCCAAGAGCGGCTAAATGGGCAATTGGTATCCAGCCACATACAATGCCAAGGATTCGATACCGCAGTCCAAGCTGCTTAGAAGTTGCATATACTCGGATAATTCCATTCCAAAAGATAATTGCCTCAAAACCAATAGAAAAGAGAAGATTAAACATCCATAGTTTAGTATCAGAAAGAAAATTACCAGCTTCTCTATATAACCCAAACCAGCCAGCAATAGAATAAATTGCTGTAAAAGCAGTAGAAACTAAAAAGAGTATTAATAAGCGGCATCCATTTCCGCACGTCTTCAGTCTTTTACTTTTCAAACTTGCATTTTTGACAGAAGGAACAATATTTAAAAATAAGTAATAGAGAATTAGACAAGGTAATACAGCTTTGCTCAAAATGTGTGGCCGTAGCGCAGGATAGTTTGCAAGGACAGTAATAATAATTGTGTTCACCGCAAACAGTATGTAATCCAATATGTGGGTTCTAGTTTTATTCATTTGGCACCTCTCAAGTTTTCAGACTATAATATTTTATGAATTTTTGTATGGCTTTTGTTTTTACCTTCCCATTCTTCATGGCAATTCCAATCTGCCTTTTGGGAATAGGCGGAAGAAAAGACACTTCCATCAATTCATCCGTCTTAAGTTCATTGGCAACAATTTCTTTAAATACAATGCCAGCTCCCATTTCCTGCCGAACCAGGTCTACAATAAAATCCATGCTGCTGGTAGTAATTTCAGGCTCCATTTCAATATTTAATTTTTTTAAATATTGTTCATTATATTCCCTTGTTATATTTCCTTTTTGCAAAGAAATTAACGTAATCTTTTTGCAAAAATCAGTTTGATTCTTTATTTTATTTTTCTTTATGTAATTAGGAGTAGCAACGATTACTTCCTGTATTGTATTTAAGGGATAAAATTCAATTCCGGTTAAATCAAAGGGCTTACTAACAATTCCAATATCTACATCGCCCTGTGCTAATAAATCAAGGGTGTTGTAAGAACTGCTGCAATCAATAAAATTAATAATTAAATTATTATGTTTCAAAAACTCTTTCAAATAGGGGAGAATAAAAAGTTTGTACAAGGTTGAGCTTATTCCTAAAGTTAAGGTGTTCTGCTCCTTGGAATAAACATCTTTTATGGCCTGTTCACCAGCAAAAAGATTTTCCATTGCTTCTGAGACATATTCATATAATATTTCTCCTGTATCTGTAAGATGCACACCTTTATTGGTTCGGTAAAATAAAGAAATACCCAGCATACTTTCCAGCTTTTGAATAGAACGAGATACAGCAGGCTGCCCAATAAAAAGTAATTCGGATGCTTTGGAAATGTTCCCTTGTGTAGCGACATAATAAAATATCTTATATAATTCTAAGCTAATATCGTTCATTGACATTCCTCCAGTGCATGATTGTATTCCAAATATGCATTTTTATTATAACAATGTTTGGGATATAATGCAATTACATTCAATTTATAGAAGACGAGAGCAAGAAAGAAGCTTGTAGCAGAGTTTAGAAGGGAGTAGTTAATATGTTAGAATTAAATAATATTCTGGATGCATCACAGAAGAGTTTAGAAATTGCAGCCACATGTGTAAAATCAGGAGGAGTTATTATTGCACCAAGTGATACCAACGTGGCATTAACCATAAATCCATGGATAGAAGAATCAATAGATAGAATTTTTAAAATAAAAGGAAGGCCAGCAACTTCACCATTAACGTTGTTTGTATTAGAACCCGATGAATGGAAAGAATATGCGGAATCAGAAGATGCAGAAACCGTTGATTTGTTAACCAAAGCTTTTTGGCCAGGACCACTTAATATTATTTTGAAAAAGAAGGAAACAGTCTCAAATCGAATGGTGTGTGGTGGTGATACAGTATCGATTGGCTGCTTAAGCAATACACTGTGGAGAAATTTTATGAAAACATTAGAAATGCCAGTTGCTATGACTTCTGCAAATTTATCTGGTCAGGCCGATGGAATTCTTGTAGATTTTGATTTGGCTTGTGAACAGGTGGGAGATAAGGTGGATTATTTGTTACCTGGTGAAGACATTAACACAACAGCTTCCAGTACCATTATATCTTTAGTAGGAGAACCCGTTATTTTACGATTAGGCGATATTACAAAAGAGGAAATTGAAGCTGTCATAAAAAAGGAAGTCAGATTAAAGGCATAACAGGGGGAGTATCATGAAAAAAAATATATCAGGTTTCTATTTGTACCGGTTCTTTTCACGTTTCTATTTTCATGTACCGATGATATTTGTGTTTTTTTATCAGTTTCAGCTTTCGATTATTACCATTGAATTATTAATTGCATTGTATGGAATCATTCTTATGATTGCACCTAAGTTGATTCTAGGATTAAAAAATAAATATATGCAGAAAGCAATTATTATAAGTGGCGAATTGATAAAGGCATTGGGGTTAGGCTGCTTTATTTTGGCAGTATACTGGCCGTCTGGACAATTTCCATTATTAATTGCAGGCCAGATATTATCAGGACTTGGATATAGTTTTACTGCTGGTACAGATTCCAGTTTATTAAGAAAAGTATTTGCCAGATATGAAGACACCTCCTATGACTATAAACAAGTGGAAGCAAAGTCCAACAGCATTATGTATGTGGCATTTTTAACTGCTGGGGTATTGGGGAGCGTCGTTTTTCAAATTAGTAAAGTATTCATGTTTTCTTTGTCTATTTTATCCAATGTGCTTTCTATTCTATCCATTATGCTAATGGAAGAAAAAAAGGAAGAGACAGCAGAGAAAACTTCCAGTTCATCAAATGAGAACGAAATAGAAGTAGATAAAAAAGAAAAACAGGAAGTGAATTTCTGGAAGAATTACTATGCAAGTTCAAGAGCAGTTACGTTAGCAAGTTTTACAGGATTTCTGCCATATTATTTTTTCCTTGTAGTAGATGTGAATTTGTGGTATTTTAGTGCAATATTAAGTTTATTCAATTTATTTGGCTTTATATCATCAAGAGGGGTATTAAAACTTAGTGAAAAAATTGGATATAAGATGCTTACAATAGGCACCTCCATTATTTTGCTAGTCGCACTTATTATTTTTGGGTTCTCCAACAATCTCATTATCAGTATCCTGAGCATTAGTCTGTTAGGCTTGGCGTCAGGAGGAGTACGTCCGATTACATTGTCTAATATAAATAAATCAGACATTAGTCAAAAATCTCGTATTAAAATGCTGTCATCAATGGAACAGCTTTATGGATTATATAATGCTAGTTTATTAATAGCAGGGGGTATTGTGTTACAAATATTTAACTTTCATTATTTAATGATAATTATTATAGCGTTATACGCTGTATTGATTATAGGTAGCTCATTAATACAGAAAATACATAAATGAAAGGAAGAATGTATATGACGAAAATTAAGTATTTAGGACATTCCTGTATTTTGCTGGAATCTGAAGATGGAAGTGTGATTATTGATCCATTCCTAAGTGGAAATCCCCAGACAAAAGTAGTGCCAGAGGACATTAAAGTAGATGCTGTACTGGTGACACATGGTCATATGGATCATGTAGGAGACAGCATTGAAATAGTGAAAAACAATAATTGTGCTCTTATTGTGATTGATGAACTAGGTAAAGCGTTTCAAAGTGTAGATGATTCATTAAACATTGTGCCTCTCAGCATAGGTGGAGAGCGCAGCTTTAGTTGGGGAAAGGTAAAAATGACGGTAGCTTTTCATGGGACAGATGTTGAATTTGTAACTCCAATGAAATCGGCTCCTCCTACAGGCTTTATTATTGAGATGGGAGGAAAAACCTTGTACCATTGTGGCGACACAGGGGTTTTTAATGATATGAGTTTAATCGGAGAATTAAATGATATCGATGTAACAGCCTTACCAATAGGTGGTAACTTTACAATGGATATAAAAGACTCAGTTGTAGCTGCAAAGATGATAAAGTCAAAAAAATATATGCCAATACACTTTAATACGTTTGATATTATTTCTCAAAATGTGGATGACTGGGTTGATGAGATGAAGAAAAACAATTTAGATACGGTTGTATTAGAAAATGAAGAGTCATATACAATTTAATGAACTGAATGGAGGAATTGCTATGGAATTAAAATTCACAGAAGAAAGTATGAGCAAAGAATTACGAGAGTTTTTAATTGATGAACTTTTAATTGATATGGAGCCAGATGAAATATCAGCAGATGCAAGTCTGGGCAACGAAATAGGAGTAGATTCCCTAGGATTTACTGAGTTAATGGCACATATTGAAGATACATATAAAATTAAGATTTCAGATGAAGAATTTACACCAGAAAATTTTAGAACAATCAATAATATAATTAAGCTGATTCAGAATAAATTGTAATGTTTTTTTGATGCATACATAATCAAGTGTGATTTGTATGCATTAAATTTAAATTTGTTCTTCACTTGGGAGGTAAACATTGAAAGATCATATAATAAAAGTAGGAAATGATATTGATACAGATCAGATTATTGCATCACAGTATCTTTTGTTAAACATTGAGGAAATGGCAAAGCATACCTTTGAAACATTAATTGAAAACTTTCCTGAAACTAAAAATGGTTCCATTATTGTGGCAGGTGAAAATTTCGGCTGTGGTTCATCAAGAGAACAGGCACCCCGTGTTTTAAAGCAATTGGGCATTCAACTAGTTGTTGCATCGTCATTTGCCAGAATTTTTTTTAGAAATGCAATTAATGTAGGGTTGCCAGTAGTCGTTTGCAAAGGTATTTATAAAAATATCCAGGATAATGATTTTCTAGAAGCAGACATAGAGGACGGTATACTTACAGTAAACAATCAAGAGTATAAATGTACAAAGCTGCCAGATCACATGGCTAATATATTAAAAGCAGGTGGTTTGATTGAATTTCTAAATCAGGGAGGAGCAGGAACATGGGAATGACACTTGGTGAAAAAATATTGTGCAGAGCTTCCAATAATCAAAAGGTTACTGCGGGACAAATTGTTACTGCAAATGTTGATTTGTGCATGAGCAATGACGGAACATCTCATATTACAATTAATATGTTTGAAAATCAGATTAAACATAAGGTAATTCATAATCCTGATAATACTATTTTTATTGCCGATCATTTCATGCCTTCCGATAGTGTGGAAACGGCCAATATACATAAAATAATGCGTGATTTCACAAATAAATATCAGATTAAATTCCATGAGGGAGATGGTGTCTGTCATCAGATTATGATAGAAAGCTATGTACAGCCAGGCACTTTAGTGGCAGGAGCAGATTCGCATACCTGCTCGTATGGAGCTTTGGGAGCTTTTGGAATTGGCGTAGGTTCAACTGACTTTCTGTATGCAATGGTAACTGGAACTACCTGGCTTATGGTTCCAGAATCAATCAAAATTAAACTAAAAGGTAATTTGAAAAAAGGTGTTTTTGCAAGAGACTTAATGCTTAGTATCATTGGAGAGATAGGAGCAAACGGAGCCAATTATAAAATCATGGAGTTTTCAGGAGAAGCGGTTGACAATTTTTCTATGAATGACAGAATTGTTCTTTGCAATCTTGCAATTGAAGCAGGAGCGAAAACCGGACTGATGGAACCAAATCAAGTAGTAGAAGATTACTTGAAAAACAACCGGACAGATTACAGAGAAGGTGTCTATTTAAAAGCAGATGAGGATGGGGTTTATTGTAAGGAGCTTTCCTACAATTTAGATGAAATTGTTCCTGTGATTGCAAGACCTCATTGTATTGATGATGTTGTTCCTGTATCAGAGTGTGAAGGAATAAAATTTCATCAAGGATTTATTGGTTCCTGTAGTAATGGAAGGATAGAAGAACTAAGGGTTGCCGCATCCATTTTAAAGGGTAAGAAAGTAGCAAAGGACGTCAGGTTAATCATTACACCAGCATCCAATAAAGTATATTTGCAGGCACTGAAGGAAGGACTTATTAATATTTTATCTGAAGCGGGTGCCATGATTATGAATCCAAATTGCAGCGTCTGCTGGGGAAGCTGTCAGGGAGTAATAGGAGAAAATGAAGTATTATTGTCCACTGGTACACGTAATTTTAAAGGTCGTTGTGGTCCAGCATCTTCTAAAGTATATTTATCATCTGCTGCTACGGTAGCTGCCTCGGCAATAAGAGGAGAAATTTGTGATCCAAGAGAGGTTTTATAGAGGGGGTACTAACGATGTTTGAATGTAACGGTTCCATTTGGAAATTAGGAGATGATATTGATACAGATATCATTATCCCAACGCAATATCTTGCGATGAAATCGGTATACGACATGAAAGATTTTGCATTTTCAGCATTGCGTAAAGATTTAGCAGGTCTTATTTCACCAGGAGATGTGATTGTAGCAGGAAAAAATTTTGGCTGTGGATCATCCAGAGAGCAGGCTCCAGAGGTGATACTGGCATTAGGTGTAAAGTGTATTATTGCAAAGTCATTTGCAAGAATATTTTATAGAAATTCATTTAACAATGGACTGCTATTAATTGAAAACTCCAAGATACAGGATAACTGTAACGAAAGAGATCACATTATAGTGGATCAGGCGCAGGGGATTTTATGTAACGAAAAGATATATGATTTTCCTGTTTTACCAGAAAATCTTTTAAAAATAATTGAAGATGGCGGACTGGTAAAGAGAATGCAAAAAATTAATAGGAATGGAGCGGATAGTAGTGACTCTTGCAGAACAAATTATTAAATGGAAAACAAATAAAACCAACGTATTACCGTCAGAGATTCTTATGGTAAAGCCAGATAAAATTATGATCCATGACATATTTATTCCTTTTGTAGTAGAAAAGTTTTACGAGATGGGATTTGAGAAAGTATTTGATCCAGACAGAATTGTAATTATTTTTGATCATTTAGTTCCAGCAGCAAAAGCAGAAGATATCAGACATTTTAAAATCGCTCACGAATTTATAGAAAAGCAAGGCATTAAAAATGTCCATGAGTCAGACGGGATTTGTCACCAGCTGATGCATGAACAGGGTTATGTAAAACCAGGGGATATTGTATTTGGAACAGATTCACATACTGTTACATATGGAGCCCTTGGAGTGTTTTCCAGTGGCCTGGGATATACGGATATTGCTTCTATTATAGGAACGGGAGAAACATGGATTAAGGTTCCAGAAACAATTCGTATCAAAATAGATGGCAGCTTACCAAAAGGTGTTTATGCAAAAGATGTGATCTTAAAAATCATTGGTGACATAGGTGCAGATGGTGCCTCCTATAAAGCAATTGAGTTTGTAGGAAGTACGGTGGAAGCCATGAGCATTTCCTCCCGGTTAACTATGTCAAATATGGTGGTAGAAGCAGGTGCTAAAGTTGGATTGTTCTATCCAGACGAAAAAACATGTCGGTATGCAGATGTTTCCAATGATATTCTTACTAAATTTCAATTAGAGGATAGTGCATCCACAATAAAAGTATTAGAGTATAAAGCAGAAGAGTTTGTTCCAGTAGCAGCCATACCATCCAATGTTGACAATGTAAAAGCAATTAAGGAGCTGGATGAAATAAAAGTGGATCAAGTTTTTATTGGCTCTTGTACAAATGGGCGATTAGAAGATTTGGAAGTGGCAGCAAGTATTTTACAAGGGAAACGAATTAGTAAAAATGTAAAATTAGTAGTGACTCCTGCCAGCCGTGAAGTTTATGAAATGGCAGCAACAAATGGATATTTGGAAACGTTTGTGAAAGCAGGGGCCATCATCACTCATCCAGGCTGTGGTTTATGCTGTGGACGAGGCGGCGGTATCGTTGGTGACAATGAGGTACTGGTTGCAACGAATAATCGTAATTTCTTAGGAAGAATGGGTAGTGAATCGTCAAAAACATATTTAGTATCTCCCGCAGTTGCGGCATTGTCTGCAATCAAGGGATTTTTAACTTATGAGTAGGAGGGTGATCTATGATATATGAACTAGAACATAAAGTATTGCCAGAGGAAGTGGATGCATTTCAGGTAGTTAATTTTTCAAACTATCTGAGATGGTGCAGCATGACATTTATTCATTATTTGGAATCAGTGGGTCTGGATGTAAGGTTTAATAACGGAGATACTGAATTCCGGGTAGCCAGATTAAATGTGAATTATGTTGCTTCGGCTAGATTAAATGATGTAGCAAAAATATCTATTTGCTCTTTTAAAAAAATGAGAAATAAATTAGAGATACACTTAGTCATAGCAATGGAAGGTAAAGTTCTGACAAGGGCAAAAATGGCCATTGCATTTGTGCAGTCATGCAACAGCCAGCTTACCTTTATTCCAGAAGAACTGGCAAAGGTATTAGAAAAAGCAAGCTAAAGAAGGAGAACAGATATGAATATTAGTATTAGTGGTATGGGAGTAATTACCTGCCTGGGAAATACTACTGAGCAAATCTGGGACGCTCTTTCTCATAATAAATCTGGAATACAGGAAGTAGATTTATATGATGTTTCAGAAGCTCGTAGTAAAATGGCAGGACAAATAAAAGAACCTTATTCAAAAGATGGATATAATCGAATGAAAGAATTTTCTAAAATCGCTATTTATAATGCCATTCAAGATGCAGGTTTAACAAAAAAAGAAATCAATGAGAACAAGTCAATCCTTGTGATTGGAACAAGCCTGGGGCATATGTTTCAAAATGATTCGAAAGCAGTGATGCTAGATGATTATGTACCAGAGGTATTAAAAGAACTGGACTTAAAAATTCCCTATATATCCGTATCTACTGCCTGTTCATCAGGGACGGATGCAATTAGTATGGGAGCCGATTTTCTTGAATTCAATGAATTTGAAATTGTTATTTGCGGTGGAGTGGATGTTCTGGATATTTATAAAACAATGGGACATTCGTCCTTACAAACATTAGCCCCTTCACAATGCATTCCTTTTTCCCACATGGAGCATGGAACAACACTAGGTGAGGGTGCAGCATTTATTGTATTACAGGATAAAAAGCATATGACACATGATAAATACGGAATACAATTAATTGGCCGAAGTAATACAACAGATACCATTTCGGTTACAAATCCTGATATTAATGGTACAGGTGCAATCAGGCTGATTCAGCAGACTTGTGGAGAAACAGGAATAGAAAGTATTGGGTATATTAATGCCCATGGCTCAGGAACAGATACCAATGACAAAATGGAAAGTAATGTATACAAACAAGCGTTTTGCAATACAAAACCTTGTATTTCATCAACAAAGGGTGCCTTTGGGCATACTCTGGGTGCAACAGGAGCGATAGAAGCAGTTGTTGTGATTCTTTCTCTTTTATATAAGGAGGCACCACCCAATGTTGGATGTGAAATTCCTTCAAAAGAATGGGACGGAGAAAATCTTGTCCTGAATCAATCTAAAAAATATACTGGTAATGGAATTAGTGTAACATATGGGTTCGGCGGAACCAATGCGGCCTTATTGTTTCAAGGAGATAAGTGCCTATGAAGAAAATACTAATGACAGGAATAAGTGGTTTTTTGGGTAATGCGTTAGCAAGTTTATTTATTCTAAATAATATAAAAATCTCAGCTCTAATCAAAGAAGATATAGATTCTGAAAGAATAATCAAAAATATTTCCCTTGGAATGTACAAAGATGTATTAATGGAAAATAAAATAAGAGACAGCATTGATTTTATAAAATATGAAAATTTTTATGATTTCGATCAGTTAAGCAGACTCTTAGATGGACAAGAATTCGATGAAGTCTGGCATTTGGCAGCTCATATGAGTTATGATCCGGCTGAACTTGTAGAAAGTGTTACAGTAAATAGTGTTGGAAGCACAACATTAATGAAAGCAGTTAAGGAGTGCAAAAGATTCTATTTTATTTCTACAACAGGAGTGGCGGGTATCGGAAGTAAAAACACAGAGCCTCTAAAAGTTCCAGAAGCGCTGTTATCTTATTTTGAACCTACCAATCCCTATACCGTATCAAAGGTACTGGCAGAATATATGCTGTTTGAACAATCAGTTAAAATGAACATGCCAGTTACGATTATCAGACCAGGAAGTATTATTGGTTCAAGTAAGACAGGCTGGGTTAACAGTACAAAGTATGGGTATTACTCGTATTTATATATGCTGAAAAAATTTAAAAATAAAAACATAGATTTTTATCTTAATATTAATGAACATAGGAAATTTCCTGTGATTCATATTAATCACCTTGTTGAACTGTGCATTCATTTACAAAACAGAAAACATGCAGAAGACAGAGAAATTTTTCATGCCATTAATCAAAATTTAATGACTGCAAAAGAGCATTTTGAAATTTTTCAAGAAAAATGCGGCTATCCGCTGAAAATTAAGTATGGTATGGGTGAACTGGGCTTTAATAGAACATTTAATAAGATGAATCAGGACAATAATCATTTTCTAGGTGTCAATTGTATATATGAAAATAATAAACTGGCAGAAGCAATAGGAGCTGGCAGTCTGCCTCCTGCATTAACAGAGGAAAGTATCGCCACAGTGATGTCAAATTATTTAAGCAGGTAGTCAGAAGGGAGGGGTAGCATGAAATACAGAAATTATCCGATTGATAAAGAATTAGAATATATTCCCAATGATAAACTGGTTGCACTGAAATATATATCTTGTCAAGAACCAATTTTTAATGAACATTTTCCGGATTTTAATATATATCCAGGTTCCATGGTTATTGCCTCTGTATTTGAAACGTTTCGTCAGTTTATTAAGTATTCACAAGAAAAGGTAATACAGAATAATTCCATTTCCTTAAAAAATATACGGTTTAAAAAAATGTGCCTTCCAGGTGAAATATTGAAAATAACAGTGGAAGCCAAAGATATTTCAAAATGGGTATATAGTTTTACAGCACATGGCTATTTCGATGATGAAATATTGTGCACAGGAGGAATACAGTATAAGGAGAAAAGGAATGGAAGATAAAAACAAATTAGCAATTGTAACAGGTGGAAGCAGGGGAATTGGAAAAGCCATAGTTGAAAAATTGATTGCAGAACAGTATTTTGTTGAATTTACCTATGTCAGTTCAAAGGATGAAGCAGCTAATTTGGAAATGACTTATCCAGGAAAATGTAAAGCTGCATTGGTGGATGGGAAAGATAGCGATCAGGTGGACTTATTTGTAAAGTCAGTGGTTGAAAAACACAACGGAAGGATTGACTTATTAGTAAATAATTCAGGAATCACCCAAGACGTATTAATCAAAGACAGTACCTATAACGATTATAGAAATACCTTTGATAATAATGTAGGGGCTACGTTTAATTTTTCTAAAACCGTGCTTCCAGTTATGATGAAAAACAGATATGGAAATATTATTAATATTTCCTCTTTGGCAACAAATAACATTCGCTATGGCAATGCATTTTATGGTACTTCCAAAGCGGCAATTGAGCGTTTTAGCAAATCACTGGCATTAGAAGCCATTCGATTTAATGTTGCTGTTAATGTGATAGCACCTGGCTTTGTAGAAACAGATTTAATTAAAAGAATGACAGAAGATATGAAAACCAGAAAAGAGCTGATTAGTCAGATTCCAAGAAGAAAATTCACACAGCCAGAGGAAGTTGCTGATTTGGTTAAATTTCTAGCTGATAGAAAACCGTTACTGATCGGGGCCATCATACCTTTAGGGGGCGGAGGACAGTTGATTTAATTGGTGTTTATTGTAAAGGAGCGTACATATGAAATTATTAGAAGGAAAATGTGGGGTAATAACCGGTGTTGTCAATCATCGTTCCATTGCCTGGGAAATTGCAAAGGTTTTCAGTGAAAACGGGGCACAAATCATTTTAACCTATGGAAATGAGGATAGATGGATTTTTAAACTGGCATCCAAAATTAATGCGGTAAAAGTATTAAAATGTGATGTTACAAATTCAGAAGAAATGAAAGAAACTTGTGAAAAAGTCCAAAGTGAATTTGGGACAATTGATTTTTTTGTTCATTCCATTGCCTATGCAAGCGGAAATGATTTAAAGGCAGGAGTCATCAATACATCTAAAGCTGGATTCTTAAAATCAATGGAAATCAGTGTGTTTTCATTAATTGAATTTTGCCATAACTTCTATCCATTTTTCAACAACAATGCCTCTGTTATTTCGTTATCCTATTTAGGGGCAGAAAGAGTATGTGCAGGTTATAACTTAATGGGAATTGCTAAATCTGCCTTAGAGAGTGCAAATAAATATTTAGCAAATGATTTAGGGGAAAAGCAGATTCGATCCAATGTAATATCAGCAGGGCCTGTTCGTACTTTAGCTGGAATAGGGCTGCCTAATTTTGCAGAAATGATAGAAAAAAGAGCGGCTTTATGCCCAATCAAGCAAAATATTACTCAGCAGGATGTTGCTAAAACAGCACTATTTCTTGCAAGTAATCTGTCCGAAAGAATAACTGGTGAAGTACTGCACGTAGATAGTGGATATAGCGTTATGGGCACATGGAGTGAAAAAAGCAGTGAGGTAAAATAATGTATTTAGAAATGTGTAATAATCTGGAGTATGTGAAGGACTATTTTATAGCAGCCTTTGAACCACAAAAAAGTAATGTAGAAATAGATAGCGAAGAAGTACCAATTTTCCTTATGCTGGAGGGTTTTGCACAAATAGCATGCAGGGCAAGCAGCAGCAATTTGTTTGATCAGCAGCCCTGTTTCCCTGCTGCCATAAAAAAGTTTGAGTATTTGACAACTGACATCATAAAAATGGATGACAGTAATTTGAAGCTGAGTGCTTCTGTAAAAAGATGCGGTGAGTACGGTGTCTCAACTTGTTACTTACTAGATAAAAATAATGCAGAACTAGCATTAGCAGAGGTATGGGTTACAGTAAGAAAAAAGTAAAGAGGTGGACTATGCATAAATTTAATTTACTACCTGTATGTGTATATACGTTAGAAGGGGAAGAATTTATTTCCGTACAAAAAGATAAAATGGATGTTAATAAAAGAATGCTCCAGCCAAAAGTTTTGAGAGGTCTGGCACCAAAAATAGATTGGGCATCTGCATTAGTAGTGCTGGCGTCTGAATTGTTTGGTACTACGCTGGCAGACTTAGACCACCGGTATATAGGTGTTTGTATTGGTACGGTATATGGAAATCATTTAATGGCAAAATCATATTCAGATAAAATTAGAAGAGGAGCTGTCTCCCCAACGTCATATAGTGTTTCGGGTTATAATATGTGCGCCAGTCTTACGGCTTTAGCCTATCAATTTCAAGGTCCAAGTATTGTAATTCCTGGTTGCAACACCAGCTTTGGTGATTTATTGCTGATAGGTTCTAATTATCTTCATCGAGGAGATGCAGAAGCAATGATTGTAGGAAAAGTTGATATTGATGAGAGTGGTACATGGGGCATGTCAAGCTTAACCTGCATAATAAAAAATGAAACAGCTGATGCTCCTTATCAATTAGTACTAGGTTCTGATGTTACAGCAGCAGATGTTACAGAGGAAAATGCTGATATCATTGAGAAAGTAAGTAAGCATTCCCAGTATATGGCGGATACCGTAATTCCGTTTTTGTTTACCAATGAGCAGGGAGAACAGTTACACCAGAATAAAATCTGTGATTGTCCATCCATGAATAATTTAGGAAAGACAATCATACAAAGGAAGTAGAAGATGAGTAATATAAATAAACTTTTAAATGAATTGAAAAATAATTATTATGATCAGGGAATATATGACTATGCCCGTCAGTTTGAAAAATTTAGTTATGGTGAATTAGTTAAAAGAGTAGAGGAAGAAGCAGGGTACTGGGAAGAACTAGGGGTGAGAAAAGGCTCATGCGTATTATTTATATTACCGACAAGCATCGACTTATTAATACATATACTGGCTGTTTTGAAAATTGGAGCAACCCCATCCCCTATTTCCAATGTACAAAGTAGTGTTGGTTATTCATACATACAGGAAAATTTGAAGCCGTTTCTTATTTATACTACCAATAAGAAAATTGAGATATCTGTAAATTTTCAAGAAACTAAACATTGTTTTGCTGATAAGGGGAGGCTGTTTTGCTGTTCTGATAACCAATATAATGAAATTTATAAGAATAGTATTGTATTGACTTCCTCAGGTAGTACAGGATATCCAAAATCCATACTTCATTATGCTGATAATATTATTTTAAATGCCCAACTTCATATGGAAGCAATCGGGGAAAAACCAGGCGGAACCTATTTATCATCCTTACAGGCGTTTTTTTCTTATGGACTGGTTGCAGGAATTATCGGTTCACTCACTATGGGGAAAAATATAGTAATGCCAGAACGCCCATTCTATCCAAATACCTGGTTTGAATATTGCCAGCGCTTTGATATTACGTTATCTTCTATGACACCAGGTTTGTTAAAAAAATTATTACGGCTAGACGAACCATTTCCAGCAAGCCTAAAAAAAATTACAATAGGGGGAGAGCGGGCTGATTTTAATGATATAGAAATATTAAGATCAAAGTACAAAGGAGATATTTATTTAACGTATGGGTTATCGGAAGCCGGCCCAAGAGTATGTACAAATGAAATTCTCGATACAAATAAAAATGAGTGGCAATTCATGGGTACTCCAATGTCTGGTGTGGATATAAGAATTATGGACGATATGGATTCAGGTGAGCTTTTGATTTTTACACCGACACTGATGAGAGGATATGTAGAAAAAGGGAACTTATTATGTAACCATTCCAGTGGAATAATGAATGGGAATTGGTTACGGACAGGTGACATATGTATAAAACGTAACAATCATTATCTCTATGTGGAACGCGCAAAGAAAATCATTAAGTGTAATGGAGAAATGATATTTCCAGCATTAATTCGAAATGTAATTATGGAACATGAAGAAATAGACGATGCAGTGGTAGTAGCAAAACCCAATGAAGCAATGGGATATGAACCAATTGCATATATTAAATTAAAAGATGGTGTAAGAGCAATACCTGATTTGAAAAGACACTGTTCAAAAAAATTGAGATTGCTGGAAATTCCAAGGGAGTTTATTGTCTCGGATAAGATAGAAAACTTTAAAAAGTAATGATGGAGCAGCCATTGTAGTAAAACACAGGGTGTATTTTCTTTTAAACGAAAATACACCCTGTGTTTTCGAAAAAAGAAAGCAGATTGTACCTGTTTTGATACATTGGATAAATCAGAAAAAAGTTCTCGAATTTATATAAACTTTATGATATACTTAATAATGATGCCCTTGGAAGGATAAGCTAATTATATTTTGCGTAAGGGTCAGCTGAAATAGAGGCAGGAGGGTTTGCATGCTTAATGAAAAAAAGATTCATACCATGACGAAGCTGGCAATGTTTGAGGAGAAAAAAGGGAAAGAGGATTTAAAAATTAATAAATATTATCGGATTGATTACATCCGGCTGCGTTTATATAATTCTTTTGTTTGTGTAACCATCGGTTATGTTATATTATTAGCTGCTGTTATTTTATATTACTCAGAATATTTGTTACAAAATGCTGTAAAGCTGAATTACAAAGAGATAGGTGCTCAGGCATTAATTATTTACATTGTACTATTGATTGTATACGGCTTTATTACAATTCTGGTTAGTATGTATTCATATGACAGAGCTAAAAAAAGGTTGAAGAAGTATAAGAAAAATTTAAAAATGCTTCAACAGTTTTACAATGAAGAAATGGAATCAAAGCAGGAGGAAATACATGACGAATCTATTGGAATTTAAAGAGAGGCTGAACCAGATTTATCAAAGAGGTGGTATTTACATTAAGCCTGTGATGAGATTTTTATTATCTTTTATCGTCTTTTCCGTAATCAATGGGAATATTGGATATGATACAAGATTATCAAGTACACCAGTTGTTTTATTATTATCTTTACTGGGGGCTTTTACTTCTTCTTCCGTTTTTGTGCTTTTGGCTGGAGTTGTAAGTGTACTTCATATTTATAGTGAATCTGTGATATTAGCAGTAATATTAGTAGGAATGCTTTTTATTATATACTTTCTATTATTGCGGTTCACGCCTCAGATGGGATACGCGGTATTGGCGGTACCAGTATTGTATTTGCTGAATATTCCTTTTGCTATACCAATTTACCTGGGATTAACCAGTGGACCTATTGCAATAATTCCGCTAAGCTGCGGAGTCATTATTTACTATCTATTTAAGGTAATAAAGACAGCAGTTATGACCAATGGAGCAGGTGCCATGGCAGATGTTCTTGGACTATATAAGTACGTAGTGGATAATTTACTGAATAATAAAGAGATGGTACTTGCATTGGTAGTATTTGCAGTGATACTGCTGTTAACTTATTTTATTCGCAATTTGTCTATAAACTATGCATTTTATATTGCAATTATTGCAGCAGCTGTCGTTAATGTTTTAGCATTATTAATGGGGGAACTGGCACTGGGGATTACAAATCAAATTGGGACTATTATTTTAGGAAGTTTAGGTTCTGGAATTATTGTATTTATCATACAATTTTTCCGATTGACGTTAGATTTTTCTACGGTTGAGTACACACAATTTGAAGATGACGATTACTACTATTATGTAAAAGCCGTACCTAAGGTGAAAATTGCTGTATCTAAAAAGGATGTTAAAAGAATAAACGCACAAAGAAATGTATCTAAAGTAAGACGGCATACGGAAGAGAAAGCGGATGAGGATTTTCGATGAATTTTTATGACAGAGTCATAGGAAGAGGTTATGGATGGAAACAATTAAAAACTTTTTCAAAAATTATGTGATACAGCTTTCAGTACCTAAAATCACAATAATTGATATTTTAGAAATTATAATTATTGCATTTGTCACTTATCATATTATTATATGGATTAAAAATACAAGGGCATGGATGCTTGTAAAAGGGCTAATCGTCATTGGTATTTTTGGTTTGTTTGCTATATTTTTAAGAATGGACGTGATACTTTGGATTTTTTCTAAAACCATTGGGTTTGGAATTACAGCAGTCATTATTGTATTTCAGCCAGAAATACGTAATGCATTAGAACAGCTTGGAAGACGTGATATTTTTAAAACGATTATGCCATTTGATGATACAAAGGATCGAAAAGAAAAGTTTACCACTAAGACGATTAATGATATTGTAAAAGCAACGTTTGAACTGGCAAAGAATAAGACAGGAGCCTTGATGGTAATTGAAAGAGAGGTTACATTGCATGAATATGAGAGAACTGGTATTATTCTGGATTCCCAGATAAGCAGCCAGCTGTTGATTAATATATTTGAACATAATACTCCTTTACACGATGGAGCAGTCTTAATTCGGAATGACAGAATTGTGGCAGCAACCTGCTATCTTCCTTTATCTGACAATATGGCGCTTAGTAAGGAGCTTGGAACAAGACATCGTGCTGGTGTTGGGATTAGTGAGGTTACAGACAGTCTGACCATAATTGTTTCTGAAGAAACGGGAAATGTTTCGATTGCAGCCAATGGAGAAATCATTCGAGGGGTGGATGGAGATTATCTAAGAACTAAGCTGGAGCAGGTTCAGGGTAAGAGTATGGAAGCAAAGAAGAGGAAGTTATGGAAGGGAAGGCAGAAAGATGAAAGAAAAATTAATTAACAATCTAGGGCTTAAAATATTATCTCTTTGCCTTGCTGCGTTTATATGGATTGTTATTATTAATATTGAGGATCCCATAAAAACAATTCAATTCACTAATGTCCAGGTTACAGTTTTAAATGAGAACTATATTAAGGAGAGAGGTAAGGCGTATACCATTACGTCGGGTGTTTCTGTAGATTTTACCGTAGAGGGAAAAAGAAGTGTACTGGATGATTTGAAAAAAACAGATTTTGTAGTTACTGCGGATTTGGCTACATTAGTGTCTCCGTGGAAAGCAATCGGAATTGATATAGAGTGTCCAAAGCATTCTAGTGAAATTGATATTATTCCAGGAAAAGTAAGAACGATGGGTATTTCATTAGAGGACATTGTTACAGTAAAGGTACCAGTACAGATCGAGACTACAGGAACGGTTGCGGAAGGAAAGGCAACGGGAGCAGCTTCCTATTCTCCGATTAAAATAGAAGTTACAGGTGCTGAATCCATTATAAATAAAGTGTACGAGGTAAAGGTGCTGGTTGATATTACAGGAGCTACGGAAGAGATTAAGCAGAAGCTAGAGCCAAAAGCATATGATGAAAATGGAAAGGAAATTAGTAGTGACAAATTAACTTTTGGAGTTAGTAAGATTTCTGTAACCATTCCTTTGTTAGATACGAAAACAGTTCCAATTGAATTTTCAGTTACAGGTGAACCTGAAACCGGATACGCATATGTAGAGAATGATTATGATCCAGGTGAAATTACTATTAAGGGGGACGCTGAGGATTTAGAGAAAATTGAAAAAATCCCTGTTTCAATTGATATTTCGGGTCAATATAGCGATGTAGAAGGTACGTATTCCTTATCGGATGTATTGCCAGATGGAGTCAGCCTTGTCTCACAGGAGGAAGAAAACATTGTATACAAAATTGGAATTGTGAAACTGTCTAAAAAGCAGATTACAATTAATATGGGCGATGTTTTAGTTAAAAATCTGCCAGATGAGTATTATTGTGAGTATCCGAATGAAACATGTACCGTTACTATCGTTGCACTGTCAGAAATATTAGCCGATTTGGGAGAAGAGGATATCGGCGTGAAAATAGTGCCATATATCGATTATAAGGATATTCAGGAAGGGAGACAGAAGGTGCAGCTCAGCCTGACTCTTCCAGATAATGTTCAGACTGAGAATTTACCTGTTATTACAGTTGTGATTAAGAAAAATGTTGAGGAAACAGAGGGAAATCCTGATGAGGAACCAGTAAATACTCCACAGGCAACAGAGGATTTGGCAACACCTTCTTTACCAACAGAAACACCAAATTCTGAGACTAGTGAAGAACCACAGGCAACAGAAGAATAAGAATAAGGGTCAAGCAAAAAAGATAGATTGGGAGGGAATTGCATGATAAGTGCAAGAATCCAGATGAATAATCCATTAGGATTACATTTGCGTCCAGTTGGTGTTTTATGTACAGAGGCGTTAAATTATGAGTGTAAAATTGAAATTAAAAAAGATAATATAGTTGCAAATGCAAAAAGTGTTTTAAGTGTTCTGGCAGCAGGAATCCGGTACGGAGAAGAATTTGAACTGATATGCAGCGGAAGTGATGAAAAAGCTGCTCTGGATACGCTGAAAAAACTGTTTGAAGATAGTTAAAAACAGAAAGAGAGTTGATAATTATTTCAAAAAAAACAATTTTGATTGCAGAAGATGAAATTCGGATAAGAAGGATGTTAAAAGATTTTTTGACCAGCTGTAATTATATTATTATGGAAGCAGAAAATGGTCAGCAGGCACTCAATCTTTTTTATGCAGAAAATAGCAGGTTAGATATGATTATTTTGGATGTGATGATGCCAGTAAAGGATGGTTTTGAAGTTTTAGCAGAAATAAGAGAGGTTTCTTCTGTGCCGATTATTATGTTAACTGCTAAAAGTCAGGAATATGATCAGTTATCGGGTTTTAAAAGAGGTGCTGACGATTATATTACAAAACCATTTTCCCCTGTCATTTTACGGGCGCATATTGAGGCGGTTTTAAGACGCAGTAAAACTCAGCCTAAGCAGAGAGTGGCTTATGGACCTATTGTAATTGACAAAGAAAGTATGCGGGTAACTGTTCAGGGAAATGAGGTAAATCTAACGCCAAAAGAGTATGATCTCCTGCTGTTTTTTACAGATAATATCAATATTGTGTTAACCAGAGAATGTCTTTTAAATGAGGTTTGGAGCTATGATTATCTTGGAGGGAGCCGGACTGTTGATACACATATAAAGCAGCTACGATCAAAAATCGGTACAACATTTATACAGACAATACACGGTAAAGGGTATCGATTCGAGGTGAGTCCATGTTCAAATCAATAAAGACCAGGCTGACAGTTACTATATGTGGCATACTGTTCTGTATGTTTGCTGTACAGATGGCGGCTAATTTTTTGTTTGCAGAAAGATATTATACCTTTCAAAAAATGAAGATGGTACAGAAGGTGTACAATGAAATACAAGAGGCCACTGCTTCAACACAAGAAAGCATAATTAACATTTTGGAAGAAAAGGAAAATGATAATAATCTGGAATTTATTTTAGCGGATGAAAATTTGGAGTTTCTTTATACAAATAAAAATTTAATGCCAAAAGATAAAAAGCCAGATAATAGAAACAGTCAGAAATATACAGATATAGATCTTAAAAAGTATACTAATGACTTTTGTAAAGATGCAAAGCCTATTCTGGATAGAACTGGATCTGATTACGATAAAATACGTTTATTTGGGATAGTCCAACAAAATGAAACGATTTATCATCTTGTAATTCGTGTTTCTGTAAAATCTATCAGTGATGATATGACAAGCACCAATTTTTTTCTGCTATATATCTCAATATTTGCATTGATGGCTGGTGTTATTATTGTTTATATTATAGCAAAGCAAATAGCAAAACCCATAGAAGATATTAACCAGGTTGCCATTCATGTGTCAAATCTTGATTTTTCTGTGCGTGCACCTGTGAATAATTTGAAAGATGAACTGGGAAGTCTTGCGGCTAATATAAACATCATGACCGATAAGCTTGAAAATAATATTTTAACACTCAAGAAAACCAATGAGCAGCTGGAGAAAGATAATGAGTATATGAACAAGCTTGATGAAATGCGAAAGGAGTTTATTGCAAATATTTCTCACGAACTAAAAACGCCTTTATCCATACTGACTGGTTACGCGGAAATGCTAAATAATGATGTACCAGGCATTGACAGGAACTTCTATTATGAAACCATATTAGATGAAACTCACAAGATGGATATTTTGATAAAACGATTGCTGAATTTGGCTAGTTTAGAAAATAAAATTATAGATATTCAAATGGAAGAAATTAATCTGGCAGAGCTGGCAGAGCATGTTATTCAAAAAAATCATATATTGTTTAAGGATAAAGGAATTATATGGGAATTCCATACCCTTCCCTGTGGTATGGTTAAGGGTGATCCCGTTTACTTGGAAGAAGCAATTAATAATTATATTTCAAATGCTATCCACCACACCCCAAGGGGGAATAAGATTATAGTAAAGGTAGAGCCAGAGGGAGATAGAGCGACTTTATCGGTATATAATGAAGGAACTGCTATTAGTGAGGAGCATATTGATAAAATATGGAACAATTTTTACCGCATAGATAAGGCAAGAAAGAGAACAGAGGATCATAACCTGGGAATGGGACTTCATATTGTAAAAACCATTATGAGTGCTCATCATGGAGAATGTGGTGTGAGAAATAAAGAAAGAGGAATTGAGTTCTGGCTGTCACTATAAATTTTGATAGGAGTACTTGCGAAATAAAAGTGATAGTGCTATAATGAAATGCACAATAGAAAGAGAAAAAGGAACGTGATAGCGATGGGGCTAAGATATATAGTAAAAAAATGTTCATAATAAGAATATATAGTGTGATTTATCGACTCCGTAGTATAGAATCGTGCAGATAATAGGAACTATAAATCAGGAGGAGATAATATGTTGAATTTTAAAAGATATAGAAGAGTACCAGTGGTAAATTTACCAGATCGTCAGTGGCCGAATAAAGAGATAGAGAAAGCACCCGTATGGTGTAGTGTTGATTTGAGAGATGGCAATCAGGCTTTGATTGAGCCAATGGTTGTAGAAGAAAAGATTGAATTTTTTAACTTTTTAGTGAAGTTAGGTTTTAAGGAAATAGAGATCGGCTTTCCATCGGCTTCACAGATCGAGTATGATTTTTTAAGACAGTTGGTTGAGCGGAATTTAATACCAGATGATGTAATGGTTCAAGTCTTAGTTCAGTGCAGAGAACATTTAATTGAGCGTACATTTGAAGCAATCCAAGGTATTAAGCAGGTAATTGTTCATATTTATAACTCTACTTCGACATTGCAGAGAGATGTTGTTTTTGGAATGAGCAGGGAAGAAATTAAGCAGATTGCCATTGAAGGAACAGAACTTGTAAAGAAATACGCAAAGGATTTTGAAGGAAAGATTACTTTAGAATATTCACCTGAAAGCTTTACAGGAACGGAATTAGATTTTGCATTAGAAATCTGCGATGCTGTTGTTGACATTTGGGGCGGAACCAAAGAGAATCCAGTTATCATTAATTTACCAGCAACGGTTGAGATGAATACACCGAATGTTTATGCAGATCAAATCGAATGGATGAATCGGAATTTTAAAAAGAGAGAAGCTATTATTTTAAGCGTACATCCTCACAATGACAGGGGGACTGCTGTAGCAGCGGCAGAACTTGCTTTATTGGCAGGCGCGGACAGAATAGAAGGAACTTTATTTGGTAACGGAGAAAGAACTGGTAATGTAGATATTTTAAATATTGCGTACAATATGTTTTCACAAGGCATTGATCCACAACTGGATATTGAAAATGTGAATGAATGTATTGACATATATGAGCGTTGCAATAAAATGCAGGTACATTATCGACATCCATATGCAGGGAAACTTGTATTTACTGCATTTTCAGGATCACATCAGGATGCCATTAATAAAGGCATGTATGCCTTAAAGGAAAGAAATCAAGAATATTGGGAAGTGCCTTATCTGCCAATTGATCCTTCAGATTTAGGAAGAGAATATGAACCAATTGTACGTATTAACAGTCAATCTGGCAAAGGCGGAGTAGCTTTTGTAATGGATACTTATTTTGGGTTTAAGCTTCCAAAAGGAATGCATAAAGAGTTTGCAGATATTATTCAAGTTATTGCCGAGGAAAAGGGCGAGGTGGCACCAGAACAAATTATGAGTGAATTTAAAAAGTGCTACTTAGATCAGAAGGAACCATTACATTTTAGAAAGTGTAAGGTTGAAGATTTGTCAGATGCAGATAAATCTTTTGATACACAGGTATTAGTGATGTATACAGAGAGTGGCAAGGAAGGCTCTTTTATAACAGCTGGAAATGGTCCAATAGATGCTGTACAAAAGGGAATACAGGAATTGTATGGTGTTCGGTTTAAGGTGCTAGATTATTCAGAACATGCTTTAAGAGAAGGTTCCAATGCCCAGGCAGCAGCATATATTCACATGTTGAACATGGATACCAATGAAGCAACCTATGGTGTTGGTGTTAGTTCTAACATTACAAGGGCTTCTATACGAGCTATCTTTAGCGCAGTTAACCGGTTAAAGAAGTAAGGAAAGTTGTGATATAAAATATTCTGAGTGGGATTTTAATGAATCCCGCTCTTTTGTGAATTATAGGAAAAACCAGAGGAGAAAGGAAGTAATGGTGATGAAGAAAGTAATTACGTATGGAACATATGATTTATTGCATGTAGGTCATATTAATTTATTAAGGAGAGCAAGGGAATTGGGGGACTACTTAATTGTTGTATTGTCCTCAGATGAATTTAATGCCATAAAACATAAAACAGCATACCATTGTTATGAAGATAGAAAGATGATTCTGGAATCAATTAAATATGTGGATGAGGTGATTCCAGAGTATAACTGGGAACAAAAAATTAGTGATGTACAGGACAACAATGTGGATGTTTTTGTTATGGGGGATGACTGGAAGGGACAGTTTGATTTTCTAAAGGATTATTGTGAGGTAGTATATCTGCCAAGAACGGATGGTATTTCTACTACAAAAATAAAAAGTGACTTAAACATGGGAAGCAGCACAAAATGAAGCAGCTAGATAGGGAAATGCAAAAAAAGAAGCTGTTCTTATTAGATATTGACGGTACAATTGGTTTTGATGGAAAGTTATTTGAGGGGGCAATGGAATTTTTCCAAGAGGTTCTCAGGCAAAAGGGAAAATACGTTTTTATTACAAATAATTCAACCACCAGTATTGCTGATTATGTTTTGAAATATAAGAAAATAGGGCTAGAAGTAGATGAAACTAATTTTATTACTTCGTCGTATGCCTCTATACTGTATTTGAAAAAGGAATTTGGAAGTCAGAAGTTGTTTGCAGCAGGTACTAAGTCCTTTATTAATGAACTGAAAGCCGCTGGTCTACGTGTTACAGAAGAAGTTGAGGAAGATGTTGTGGCAGTAGTGGTTGGATTTGATAATGAATTGACCTACCAAAAAGTATTTAGGGTATGTGAAATTTTGCAAACGAAAAATGCAGCATTTATAGCTACTAATCCTGATTTGGTATGCCCAGTTGGGTTTGGATTTATTCCTGATTGCGGGGCAATCTGCAATATGATTGAAAATGCAGTGAAAAGAAAACCTATTTATATAGGAAAGCCCAATCCAGTTATTGTTGAGATGGCAATGAAGACATTTAATGCTTCTGCTCATGAAACTGTTGTAATAGGGGACAGATTATATACAGATATTGCCTGTGGGATTAATGCAGGAGTAGATACCGTTGCTGTTTTTAGTGGTGAAGTAAAAAAAGAGGACTTGGAAGATACAAGTTATAAGCCAGCATTTTATTGTGACAGCATAAAAGATATTTATGAATCACTGCGGAAAATTTAGAAAACTAATTAAAGGGTGTAATATGAAAAAGTATATAAAAAGCATGGCAAAGAAAGTCTTTCTTTTATTATATAAAATAGAGAGAACAATTTTACCTGTTTCTGAGAATGTGATTTTATTTGAAAGTAATGTAGGTAGAAATTATACAGGAAATCCAAAAGCAATTTATGAAGAGATGGTGCGGCAGGGTTTGGATCGTCAGTATAAGTGCTGTTTTATTCTGGAAGATTTACAGGTGGAGATTCCAGGAAATCCAATTAAGGTAAAAAGGCTTAGGTGGAAATACTTTTATTATTTTGCCATTGCCAAGATATGGGTTAGCGATTCGCGGTTTCCGACATTTATTGTAAAAAGAAAGGGTGTAACTTATATACAGACATGGCATGGAACACCGCTGAAAAAGCTTGCTCTGGATATGGAAAGTATTCATATGGATGGGGAAAAAAGTATAGAGGATTACAAAAAAGCATTTGTTTCAAATACGAGTACGTGGGATTATCTGATTTCCCAGAATTCGTTTAGCACAGAGACATTTAGACGTTGCTTTTCATTTCACAAAAATATGCTGGAGGTTGGGTATCCAAGAAATGATAGTCTGATTCGAGATAATTCTGCGGCTAAAATCAAAGAGTGGAAAGATTTATTGGGTCTTCCAGCAGATAAGAAAATATTACTTTACGCACCAACCTGGAGAGATAATGAATATTACGGTGAAAATCTTTATAAATTTTATTCTAATATTGACTATGACAGAATGAGGAAAGAGTTGGGCGGAGAATATATAATGATAGTGAAATATCATTATTTAGTAAAAGATCACATTGACTGGTCTTGCTACGCGGACTTTATTTATAAATTCGATTCAGCAATGGATATTACCAGTCTTTATTTAGTATCGGATTGTTTAATAACAGACTATTCCTCAGTTATGTTTGATTACAGCATTTTAAAAAGACCGATGTTCTTTTACGCCTATGATTTGGAAAACTACAAAAACAATCTCAGGGGTTTTTATTTTGATTTTATGAAGGAAGTTCCTGGGCCAGTTTCGAGGACAACAGAGGAGTTGATTTACCAGATAAAGAATTATGAATTTTCTCAGTATACAGAGAAATACGAGATTTTTTTGAAAAAATTTAATTCCTATGATGACGGGAAAGCTTCTGAGCGGGTAGTAGAGCTATTGAAAAATATTATGGAGGATGGAAAGTAATATGAAAAAAATAGGCTATTTTATATTTGCATGCTTTTTCTATTTGTTTCGTATTCTGCCTGTGAAGCCTAAAAAGGTATTTTGCATTATGACTCATGACAGCAGTGAGGACAGCAGTGTGGGAGTGGTGGTAAAGGCATTAAAGGAAAAGAGAGAGGGCTATTCCTTTTATTATATAAAAAAAGATGAAAGAGAGCGTGCCAAAAAACATTTTATCAGAGAGTTCCTCTCTTTTTTTGTTGTGAAAGCATATCATCTTGCAACAGCCTCTTATGTAATGCTAGATAATATTTTTTTACCAATGGCTTATTTGAAATTTAGAAAGAAGGTTTGCATCATTCAGCTTTGGCATGGAACAGGTACTATCAAAAAGTTTGGACAAAGTATAAATAAAGGTGATTTAAAAAAACTAGAAGGTCGGGGCAATAAAAAAATCACCCATTTAATTGTAAATTCCCAATACACAAAAGAACAGTATAGTGAGGCTTTTGGAATTACAGAAGATAAGATTTATGTTTGGGGGCTTCCAAGGACAGATGAATTTTTTAATGCAGAACTAGAGGAAACAAAGAGAGATTTATTTTTTAAAAAGTATCCTGAATTAAAGGGAAAGAAACTGGTTCTTTATGCACCTACTTTCCGGGATGATGAAACAGACCGGCCTAAAATGAAACTGGAGTTATCTGCAATCATTGAGAATACAGATGAAGATATGGTATTTTTATTAAAATTACATCCATTTGTAGCAAAAAACTTTTCCTTTTTAAAGGAGCAAAGGGATATTTCTCAAAGAGTATTGAATGTATCTCATTATCAAGATATTAATACATTACTTTTTGTATCAGATATTTTAATTACAGATTACTCATCTATTATTTTTGAATATTGTCTGTTAGAAAGACCTATGATATTTTATGCTTATGATTTGGATTTATTTGAAAAAGAAGGCAGGGGATTTTATGAAGATTATCAGCAATATGTTCCAGGACCAGTTGCAAGAACTACAGATGATGTAATCGAAATTATTAGAAAAGATAAATTTACCATTGAAAGAGTGAAATTGTTTAAGAGACAAAGTTATGAATATTTGGATGGCAGGTCAGGAGAGAGATTATTAAATAAAATTTTCATATGGTAAAATATGACAAGAAACAAGATAATACAAAATTATCCAATGTTTTGGTTGTCGCAACGCCAATCTTTGTGTCGAAATAGTTCAAAATAAGAAAATGGTTTATTTATAACTGCTATAGTCAAATAACTGTAGAAATGTTACAATATAGTCTGTATTATATACTTATGTGGATATGAAATTGAAGGATGTCATGATTTCGAGTATAATAATAGTAGAAGTACTGCTATACAGTGTATAGCAGGTAAATGTTACATGATAGTAAAATAATTTAGGAATTTCGAGAAATAAGAATTACTACGATAAGATAAAAGCATAAAAAGCTAAGGCACATAATGAAAAGTATTCATTTAGTATGGAAGCATAAGAGTAAGATAATATTCGGGATATCCAGGATTGGTGTATACATAGGAAGACGTTGGGTAGGAATATTTAGAGGAGCAACATGATACGTTCATAATTTCTAAGGCCAGCTTATTTTTCGAGGGCTAAATAAGAACGAAAGCAAAATTAAGGAGACATATTTGCACACATCTCCTTAAAAAAGAACATTATTTGCTATTTCTTTTAGAACGATAGCGTTCAGTACTATCTAATATTTTCTTGCGGATTCTCAAGTTTTCTGGAGTAACTTCCAGTAACTCGTCTGTATCGATAAATTCCAATGCCTGCTCAAGACTTAATACTTTTTTAGGAACGAGTCTTAGGGAATCATCTGAACCAGAAGCTCTTGTGTTAGTTAATTGTTTACGTTTACAAACGTTTACTTCAATATCTTCAGCTTTGGCATTTTGACCCACTACCATACCACCGTATACTTTTTCGCCAGGTCCGATGAAGAGAATGCCTCGCTCTTGTGCGTTAAAGAGGCCATAGGTGATGGACTCGCCAGATTCAAAAGCAATAAGGGAACCTTGTTTACGATATTGGATATCTCCTCTATAGGGGCCATACTCTTCGAAAACAGTATTTATAATTCCATTTCCTTTTGTATCTGTTAGAAACTCACCACGGTAACCAATCAGCCCTCTTGAAGGAATAAGGAATTCAAGCCGTTGGTAAGAACCATTTGCAGAAGACATATTCTGTAGTTCCCCTTTACGGCCGCTCAGTTTTTCAATAACGCTGCCAGCGAATTCTTCAGGAACATCAATAAATGCCCGTTCAATTGGTTCAAGTTGTTTGCCGTTTTCATCTGACTTATATATAACCTCGGCTTTACTTACTGCAAACTCATAACCTTCACGACGCATATTTTCAATTAATACAGAAAGATGAAGCTCGCCACGGCCTGAAACTTTAAAGCTTTCAGTTGTATCTGTTTCCTCAACACGAAGAGAAACATCTGTATTTAATTCACGGAATAAGCGCTCGCGTAAATGGCGGGAGGTTACAAATTTACCTTCTCTGCCAGCCAAAGGACTATCGTTAACAATAAACTGCATAGAAATAGTTGGTTCAGAAATTTTTTGAAAAGGAATGGCTACCGGACTATCGGAAGAACAGATGGTATCGCCAATGTGAAGATCTGAAACACCTGAAATAGCTACAATAGAACCGATACTGGCTTCTGTAACTTCAATTTTTTTCAGACCATCAAATTCATAAAGTTTATTGATGCGGACCTTGTTGCATTTTGTTTCATCATGGGCATTTACAATGACAACATCTTGATTCACCTTTAAGGATCCGTTGTCGATTTTACCAACACCAATTCGACCAACATATTCATTATAGTCGATAGTACTTATTAAAACTTGTGTTGAGGCATCTGGATCTCCTGTTGGAGCTGGGATGAAATCAATTATTTTTTGAAATAATGGCTTCATATCAACAGGTTCATCCGATAAATTTTCATAGGCATAACCAGATTTAGCTGAGGCGAAGATAAATGGACAATCTAACTGCTCTGGAGAGGCATCTAGGTCAATGAACAATTCCAAAACTTCGTCAATTACTTCTTCTGGACGTGCTTCTGGTCTGTCAATTTTATTTATACAGACAATAACAGGGAGTTGAAGTTCTAGTGCTTTACGTAGAACAAATTTGGTTTGTGGCATAGCACCTTCAAAGGCATCTACCACCAGAATTACGCCATTTACCATTTTTAAGACACGCTCAACTTCACCGCCAAAATCTGCATGACCAGGCGTATCAACAATATTAATTTTTATATCATTATAAAATACAGCAGTATTTTTTGAGAGTATGGTAATACCACGTTCCCGCTCAATATCGTTGGAATCCATGACCCGCTCTTGAACAGTCTGGTTAGAACGAAAAACACCACTTTGTTTGAGAAGCTCATCTACAAGAGTTGTTTTACCATGGTCAACGTGAGCAATAATAGCTATATTTCGAATAGATTTATTTGTAGTTATCATAGGGACCTCCATGCTTTCTATAAGTGCAAGATTATTAACTTTCTTATTGTAACACATAAAAAGAAATTTACAAGAGTTAGTTCTAAAAAGGTGATAGGGTGCATATATATAATAATGACAATTTTTAAAATACACAATTAGCATACGCTAAAAGAAAAAGAGAGGAGTTATACATGATGACCGATAAAATTTTTGAAAACAATCAAGTTACAATTGCTGGTGAGGTTGAAAGTTTATTTCAGTACAGCCATGATGTGTTTGGGGAGGGCTTTTACATATTAGATGTAAGAGTGAATAGACTAAGTACATCAAATGATACCATTCCTCTAATGGTATCTGAGAGACTAGTTGATATTAATGAGGATTTAAGGGGGAAAAATATTGAGATAACAGGTCAATTTCGTTCTTATAACCGACATGAAGAAAATAGAAACCGTTTAATGCTTTCTGTATTTGTTCGTGAGTTGGTAGTTTGTGACGAAGAATATGTAAGTCAAAAACCAAATTACATTTTTTTAGACGGGTATATCTGTAAACAGCCAATATACCGTAAGACTCCATTAGGAAGAGAAATCGCAGATTTGTTACTTGCAGTAAATAGACCATATGGAAAGTCCGATTACATACCATGTATCTGTTGGGGCAGAAATGCCAGATACGCTGAGAAATTTCAAATTGGTGGACATATTCAAATATGGGGTAGAATCCAAAGCAGGGAATATCAAAAGAAACTAGATGAGAGTGAAGTAGAAAGAAGAGTTGCGTATGAAGTATCTGTAAGTAAGCTGGAGTATTTGGGAGATGAATAGAAAATAAAGGTAAATTAAATGAAGATAAATATTATAATAGATTTTTGCTGAAGGATATGATATAATACAAACTGTTTCATTTATTTTGAAATTACTTTATGAGAATATCTGTTAAATCAGGTACTCTTGAGGAGGCTTACAATGAATAAGAAGATTGTTCAGGTTTATTGCGGCAAAGGAAAAGGTAAAACGACAGCTGCCGTTGGACAATGCATTCGAGCAGCCAGTATGGGACATGAGGTTATTATTATCCAGTTCCTAAAAGGAAGAGATGCCGAAGAGTTTTCGTTTTTGAAAAAATTAGAGCCAGATATAAAGTTATTTCGTTTTGAAAAGGAACAGGAATATTTCTTGGATTTAACGAAAGAACAGCAAAATGAAGAGATTAAGAATATTTTAAATGGTTTCAATTTCGCTCGAAAAGTTATTGATACGGGGGAATGTGACGTTTTAGTATTAGACGAAGTATTAGGATTAATTGAGCTTGGAATTATAACCATTGATGATGTAATAAAGTTAATCCAACTGCGAGATGACTATTTTAAATTGGTTATGACTGGACATAATTTACCAGAAGAGTTAGTAGAATATGTGGATATGATTTCAGAGATTATTCCAATTAAGGAATTACAAAATTGAGGATTGACAAAAGATTTTATCAATGCTAAGATTGGTTAAAGAACAATTAAATATATTTCGAATTGTTAAATATTTGAGGTAGAGGTGCGTCTTTTAAGAGTAAAGTACCAGACATGGTCAGGCATGGAGGAAGGTATTAGAAAGGAAAAGATGCCGAAGGGAATATTAACCTGTTAAGTATTTCCTGGGCATATGATGAATAATCATATGACTGTCATCAAGCTGGATGGAGTGCTACCTAAAGGATTTTAGCCCGATTTTATTACGGAATTTTCTTTAGGAGCCCACTTTCAAGTGGGCTCCATTTACGTTAAGAAGACAACGAGTCAGGCAAATGTCTGCACGATTGACATAGAATCAGAGTAGCCTTATATCTATATAAATTAAAGGAGGTTTTATTATGGCAATTTTTACAGGTGCTGGTGTTGCATTAATTACACCGATGAAGGCAAACGGAGAGGTAAATTACGAAAAGTTAGAGGAATTAGTAGAATTTCAAGTGAAGAACAACACTGATGCAATTATTGTTTGTGGTACAACAGGAGAGTGCGCAACTTTATCAGAAGAAGAACATGCAGAAGTCGTGAAGGCATGTGTAAATTTTACGAAAAAGAGGATTCCTGTTATTGCAGGAACAGGTAATAATTGTGCCAAGACAGCAGTTGAACTTTCGGTTCTGGCAGAAAAAGATGGAGCAGATGGATTGCTGGTTGTTACACCATATTACAACAAGGCAACACAAAATGGATTAATTGCATATTTTAAAGCAATTGCAGATGCAGTGAAGATTCCTGTAATTCCATATAATGTACCAGTTAGAACAGGGTGTAACCTATTACCTGGGACACTTGCAAAGTTATATCATGAAGTTGACAATATTGTAGGTGTGAAGGAAGCAACAGGGGATGTATCGCAAGTTGCACAGATTATGAATCTGACAGATGGGAAAATCGATTTGTATTCTGGTAACGATGATCAAATACTGCCAATTCTTTCACTTGGCGGAAAAGGTGTAATATCTGTTTTATCCAATGTTCTACCAAAGGAAACACATGACATAGTAGAGAGATTTTTTAATGGTGATTTCCAGGGCAGTCTGGAACAGCAATTAAAATATATACCATTTATCAAGGCACTATTTAGTGAAGTTAGTCCTATTCCAGTTAAAAAAGCTATGAATCTGATGGGAATGGAGGTAGGTGGCTTACGTTTACCACTGACAGAAATGGAAGAAGCAACGAAAAATGTAATGGAAGCTGAAATGAAGAGGCTTGGAATTATCTAAACGGATAAAAAGGTTGGAAGAAAATATAATGAGAAAGGTCTGCCATATAATGATTCTTTCAACCTGTATAAATATGGCAGTATTATATCTGTAACCAGATGTAATATGCAGATGGTGTAAAAAATGACAAGAATTATAATGCACGGTTGTAATGGGGCTATGGGTCAAGTCATTTCTGGCATTGTACAAAAAGATGAATTTGCCAGTATTGTTGCAGGAGTTGATATTGTAGATAATAGAGATAATGGTTACCCAGTATTTTCTTCTATAGAAAAATGTGAGATAGAAGCAGATGTTATTATTGATTTTGCATCTCCAAAGGCAAATGACAAGCTTTTAGAGTATGGAATTAATAAAAATATTCCGATTGTCTTGTGTACAACAGGACTTTCTGAAGAACAGATTCAGAATATTAAAAAAGCCAGCAGCAAGGTAGCAATTTTTAAGTCTGCAAATATGTCTTTGGGAATCACAATATTAAGTAAATTGTTACAAAAAGCGGCAACTGCATTGGCGGCCGCAGATTTTGACATAGAAATTGTTGAAAGACATCATAATCAGAAAGTAGATGCACCATCAGGAACAGCATTGCTTTTGGCAGATTCTATTAATGAAGCTTTGAACCAGGAATATAATTATGTTTATGACCGTTCTGGAGTAAGAGAAAAAAGAACAAAAAAAGAGATTGGTATTTCAGCAATACGGGGTGGAACAATCGTTGGCGAGCACGAAGTGATTTTTGCAGGAACAGATGAGGTAATTGAATTTAAACATACGGCCTATTCAAAAGCTGTTTTTGCAAAAGGTGCCGTAGAAGCCGCCAAATTTTTAGCTGGACAAGAACCAGGTCTGTATGATATGAGTGATGTAGTAGGATAACAATAAATAAAAATTGATTCTCTCCATAAGCAAGAAATTGTTTATGGAGTTTTTTTTATTTGAAGAAAATTCTAATTTTGAAAATTCTGTGAACACAAAATATTTCATAATTTGTACACAATATTTTGATATTCTGCAAGTAGAATTAAAATGTAATAGTTATTAGGAGGGAAGATAATGATCGAAGTAACTAACCTGGTGAAAAAGTATGATAACTATATAGCGGTTGATCAGCTATCCTTTACACTGGAAAAAGGTAAAATTCTTGGATTTCTAGGTCCGAATGGTGCAGGTAAATCAACTACAATGAATATGATTACAGGATATATAGCTCCTACGGAGGGAACTATCAGGGTAAATGGTTATGAAATTACGGAAGAACCAGAGATTGTAAAACAGTCAATAGGATATTTGCCGGAAATTCCGCCAATTTATCCAGAAATGAAAGTAAAGGAATATTTGGAATTTGTAGCGGATTTAAAGGGTGTTAAAAAAACAGATAAAATAGAAATGATTCATGAAATTGAAGAAATGACTGGATTGACAGAGGTTCAGGAACGTTTGATTAGATATTTATCAAAAGGATTTAAGCAGAGGGTTGGTTTAGCAGGAGCAATCATGGGGTATCCAGAGCTGATTATTTTGGATGAACCTACAGTTGGTTTAGATCCTGTGCAGATTATTGAAATTAGAGATTTGATTAAAAAACTAAGTGAAAAGCATACGATTATTTTAAGCTCCCACATACTTTCAGAGGTAAGTGCGGTGTGTGATGAAGTAATGATTATAAATAAAGGAAGGTTTGTAGTGCGTGACACGCCAGATAACCTAGTAAAACAGCAGAAGGGAGCGACAGGTATTGAGTTAAGCGTAAAGGCATCAAAAGAAGCAGTGGAGCAGATTATAACTGAAATAGAAGAAATTCAGGAAATTAAATTTATTGAAAAAGAGACTAGTGAATTGGTACATTGCAAAATTTTTTATTCAGAAGAGGAAGAGCTTAGAGAAAAAATATTTTATGCGTTTGCAAAAGCAGAGTGTCCGATTTATGAAATGAAGGGTATTTCTACTTCCCTAGAAGAGATATTCCTGCAATTAACAAAGGAGGCAGAAGACTTATGTTAGCGATATATAAAAAGGAATTGAGATCATATTTCCATTCTATGATAGGATATGTGTTTATCGCATTCTTTTTGGCGATTGTAGGAATATATTTTTATGCATATAACATGGTGTATGGACTTGCAAATTTTGAATATGTTTTAAATACAATTAATTTTTTGTACATTATTCTGGTGCCGATATTAACTATGAAATTAATGGCAGAAGAAAAAAGGCAAAAGACAGATCAGCTGTTATTTACGTCTCCTGTTTCAATCTATAAAATCATTTTAGGAAAATATCTTGCAGTAATAACATTATTTTTAGTCTGCATTATGGTTACTTGTACTTATCCATTGATTTTAAGTCTTTATGGAACTGTTTCGTTTGGAACCGCATATGCAAGTATTCTTGGGTTTACGTTAATGGGAGCAGCTTACATTGCAATTGGTTTGTTCATTTCGATTTTAACAGAGAGCCAGGTGATTGCGGCAGTAGTAACCTTTCTCGTTATGCTGCTGACATACTTAATGACTGGAATAGCCAGTATGCTGCCAAGCGACAAATTATCATGTTTGATTATGATATCCATTCTGGCAGTGCTATTCTGCTATATAATCTATTTAACAATGCGAAAAATAAAAATTTCTATTGGTCTTTTTGTGGGGATTGAGGCAGTGCTTGTTATAGTATACCGAATAAAACCAGAATTATTTGATAATCTGCTGGTGAAGGTACTAAGTTGGTTTTCTGTAATGGATCGATATGAGAATTTTTCACTGGGCATATTCGATATGACTGCAATTGTTTATTATATTAGTGTAGCAGTTTTATTTGTTGTTTTAGCAGTGTTGTTTACAAAACAATCTTTATGTGACAAACGAAATATTGCTGGTTTGTATAGAACAGGTGTAATGGTTTTTGTAACCGTTACAGCCATTTTAATCAACATGGCTTTCAGCGTGCTTGACTTAACCTTTGATTTAAGCAAAAATGGACTTTATTCGATTTCAGATGCAACAATTGATTTAGTAAAAGGATTAGAGGATGATATTACTATTTATTATGTTGTTCAAGATGGAAGTGAGGATAGCTTAATCGAGAAAATTGTAAGTAAGTACGAAAAGACTGGTGAAAAAATTAATGTTGTAAAAAAAGATCCAGTATTGTATCCTGCCTTTTGTGCCCAATATACAAGTGAAGATGTGAGTAACAACAGCTTAATTGTAGTAAATAATACGACAGGTGTCTCCAGATATTTACCATCAGAAGAATTATATATTACTGATATTGATTATTCCAGCTATCAGTCGTATCACTCTGGAATAGACGTGGAAGGCCAGCTGACTTCTGCCATTTCCTATGTAACAAGTAACGAACTTCCTAAAATATATACTGTTACAGGGCATGGAGAAACGGCACTAAATGAAATGGTGATTAAGTCCATTGAAAAGCAGAATGTTACGACAGAAGAGTTATCTACCCTGACTGCTGAAAGTATACCAGATGATTGCAGCTTGCTTCTTATTAATGGTCCAGTATATGATTTTCAGGAGTCAGAAATATCTATTATAAAAGATTATATGGAAAATGGGGGAAAAGCAATTATATTTACATCCTATACCACAGAAAAAATGGATGTATTCTATGAATTTTTGGGAAATTACGGAGTGGAAACGGTTGAAGGAATTGTAGTCGAAGGAGCAGGCTATTATATGAATAATATGCCAACCTATTTGGTACCTGATTATGTCAGCCATGAAGTTACAGCTACAGCCGAGGCAGAAGGAAAATATGCAGTAATTCCTTACGCACAGGGGCTTACGATTCAAAGTGAGTTAAGAGATACACTTTCGGTAGTTTCTTTCTTAGATACATCACCAGATTCATTCTCAAAGGTGGATGTAAATTCTAATACCATTGAAATGGAGGATGGAGACATCAAAGGACCCTTTAGTCTTGGAGTTGCAGTGACTGAAACACTGGATGCAGAGGAAGGTGAAGAGGCAAAAGAAGCCAAGCTAATCATTATGTCAACTCCGTATGTAATTGATTCTAATATTGTAGCCACTAATCAATTTGGTAATTTAAATATATTAAATGACAGTATTTCATGGATGACAGAAGTGAAAGCTGGTATTAGTATTCCTTCTAAAAGTTTTGATGAAAACTATATTACGATAGCAGGAAACATGGCTAATTTATGGGGAGCTGTTCTTGTATTCATTATCCCTGGAGCAATTTTAATTGTTGGGGTTGTAGTATGGGTAAAAAGGAGGAAATGTTAGTGAGCAGGAAGGAAAAAAAGGAAGTCAGAATTATCGTGACCTTATTTCTATTTATGATAATTGCGGTATTGGGATATATTGCCGTTTTGAATTATAGTAATAAGAAGAAGGAAAGGGAAACTTCTGTTGAAACAATCACATTAATGACAGTAGATAGTGAATCAGCAGTAGAAGTAAAGCTTGAAAATGAAAATGGAACGCTGGAATTTGTAAAGAAAGATGAAATGTGGAAAAAGGCAGACGACGAAAAGTTTGTTGTGAATGAAACAGAAATAAACAATATTATCTCGGCACTTTCTACTGTTACTGCAAATAAGCTTATACTGGATCGGAACGATTCTCTAGGGGAATACGGATTAGACAACCCAGCAGCAACAGCAACCCTGACGTTAGAGAATGGTACCTGTGTGGTATTAGAACTAGGAAGTGCAATACCTATTGAAGGGGGATACTATGGAATGCTAGATGATGGTGATGCGGTATATAGTTTTGATGAATCAACCTATCTTTCGCTATTTGACGGCGAAGAGAATCTGAAGGCTGAAGAAGTGGAGGCTACAGAAGAAGTAAAAGCTACAGAAGAATAGAGTTTATAAGAATGTCTTACAAAGGATCTGATATCCCTTGTAAGACATTTTGATTGCGTTACAGTAAACAGTATTTTAATACAAACAAAATTGCTAAAATGATCATCAAAAGACTAATTTTCTTTTCTTTAAATTTGCCACAAAGCACGTTAATGAGCACATAAGAAATAATACCTAAAGAGATACCTTCTGATATACTATACATAAATGGCATTGCAATGATACAAATAAATGCTGGAATACCTTCGGTCATGTCCTCGAAATTTATTTTTACCACACTACCCATCATATAAAAACCGACTACAATAAGAGCTGGTGCAGTTGCAAATGAAGGAATTGCAATAAATACTGGGGATAAGAATACTGAAATACCAAAGAGCAGGGCTGTTACGACAGCAGTTAAACCAGTACGGCCGCCTTCCGATACGCCGGTAGCACTTTCAACATAAGTGGTAGTTGTAGAAGTTCCCAATAGCGCACCAGCAGTAGTAGCAATTGCATCTGCCAGTAAAGCACCTTTTATTTTTGGCAATTTACCGTCTTTATCAAGCATGTTTGCTTTGGAGGAAACACCAATTAAGGTTCCTAACGTATCAAACATATCAACAAAAAGGAAAGAGAATATGATTACAACGAAGTCCATAGATAGAATATTTTTAAAATCAACTTTAAAAGCAACATCACCGAGTGCGTCTAGATGTAATCCACCTGAGAAATCAGGAATCATACTATAGTAACGCGCATCGATATCAACCACATAAATTCCAGTTAGTTCACAAATAATTCCTAGAACCCAGGTAATTAGTATTCCAATTAAAATACCTCCCTTTACTCTTTTTACTAAAAGAATGGACGTAATTAGGACACCAAACAATGCCAAAATAACGCCAATTCCAGTTGTATGAAAGGTTTCCTTTGAAAAAGAATAGAGGGCAACCAGTACATTTTGATCACCGATTACAATATGAGCATTCTGCAATCCGATAAATGCAATAAACAGTCCTATACCGCAGCTAACGGCATACTTAAGTGTCTGGGGTATAGAATTAAAAATTGCTTCTCGTACATTTGTCAAAGATAATAAAATAAATATGATACCTTCTACAAAAACGGCTGTTAATGCCACTTTCCAGGAGTATCCATATCGAATTACAACTGTGTAACTAAATAAAGCATTCAGTCCCATACCAGGAGCTAGCGCAAAGGGATAATTTGCTAAAAACGCCATTAATAAAGTTCCAATAAACGATGCAAGTGCAGTTGCTAGAAAAACGCCTCTTGGGTTCATCTGGGCGTCTGCCGGCAGTTGTAAAATGTCATTAAATGCAGTCATGGTAGTTGGATTGACTGCTAAAATATAGGCCATTGTCATGAATGTGGTAATTCCGGCCAGAATTTCTGTTTTTACAGTAGTATTATGCTCTTTTAATTTAAATAACTGTTCTAACATTTGAATCCTCCTCAGTGAGTAAATTTATGGTTATGATACCAAAATGAGTGTAGCAAAAAAAAAATTAATAGTCAATGATAATATTGATTTTACAAGCATATCGTGTTATTTTATGTGGGACAACATATTATTTGTACTTGTCTAATATAATACACTATAACAATTACATATAGAAAAGGGAGGGACAAGGTGAAAAAGAAAAGAAAAGTATTTTTTTTACTATTCAGTCTGCTTATTTTAACAGGAATTTATGCCAGAGCTGTATTTACTAATCTGGAAAGTACCGGACCAGATGAAGTAACAGAAAGTCCAGAGAGTCCAAAGGAGCCAGAAGAAACAGTTCTTTATAATGCATGGATTTTAACAGGAAGGGATCAGGAAGTAAAGGTGTTTTATAAAGGGAGTGAATATACATATTCTGCAACCAAGATGATTAGCAAGGAGATTAAGGAGACAATTGGAGATGTTTATTTAAAAGATGGGAAGGTGGAAGAAATTCAATTAAAGCCTGAAGTAATTGAAGGCAGGGTATTAACTACAAAATCAGATTATATTGAAGTTGAAACGAAAGAGGATACAAAAAAACTACCTCTTTCGGAACAGTTTGTTATCTATAAAATGGGAAAAGAACTTACGATGGAAAACGCAAATGCAATATTAGTGGGATATAGTAACACCCGTTTCATTGTAGCAGGTGGACAGGTATGTGCTGCCCTAATTGAAGGAGATGTTGTTGCAAAAAACATCAGGGTATTAATCAGTACAACAGATTATGAAGGTCCATTACACGATTCAGTAACAATTACCTCTACCTCTAAATTCAAAATAATTATGGGAGAGAAAGAAAAAACGTATGCAGCCAAGAAAAAAATTGTTTTAGATAAGGATAGTCCTCTCCTGAAAGAGGGAAGAATTAAAATTATGTCTAGTGAAGAGAATGGAAAAATTAAAATTTCTTCCATTAAACGGGCAGATGGCGCACCATCATACAGGGGAATTTTGGAAGTTTCGGTAGAAGAGGGAAAACTAGTTGTAGTAAATGAACTTTCATTGGAGGAATATTTATACAGTGTAATTCCAAGTGAAATGCCTGCTTCCTATGGGTTGGAGGCATTGAAAGTACAGGCAGTTTGTGCAAGAACTTACGCGTATAATCAACTGATGGAAAATAGATATGGGGAATATGGGGCCCATGTAGATGATAGTGTTTCTTCCCAGGTATATAATAATATCTTTGAGTCAGATGTATGCACTCAGGCAGTGAAAGAAACGTATGGGCAGGTAATGACCTATGAAGGGGAAATTATTGCAACCTATTATTTCTCAACCTCCTGCGGTTATACTGCTAGTGCTCAGGAAGTATGGCTGAATACTGTGGAAGTACCTTATCTCCAGGGAACCCTGCAATGTGAAAAAGAAGAAAGTGATACAGAAAGTGCAGACTTGTCAAATGAAGAAACATTTCACGATTTTCTGGAAAATGAAAATCTGGAAACCTATGATGCAGAATTTCCATGGTATCGATGGAAAACTACTGTAAGCGGAAAGGAACTTACTGATGCAATAGATAAAAACCTGCAAGCAAGGTATGAAGTAAATCCAAGTCTAATATTAAAAAAAGATAAAAGTGGTAAGTTTGTAAGTGCTTTCATTCAATCAATTGGAATGCTAGAAGAAATAGAAATTGCAAACAGAACAAAGAGTGGGTTGGTAAATGAGGTGATTCTACAAGGTTCTGAGGCAACTATTAAGGTTCTGTCTGAGTATAACATCAGATTATTGTTAGCACCATTAAATAGCAAGATTACAAGAAAAGACAATTCTATAATAGATGGAATGAAAATGCTTCCAAGTGCTTTTTTCTATGTGACAAAAAAGTCAAAGAACAATTCAACAAATTTCACATTTTATGGAGGAGGCTATGGACATGGAGTTGGTATGAGCCAAAATGGTGCTAAAGCAATGGTAGAGCAAGGTAAAAGTTATGAAGAAGTATTGGCTCATTACTACCATGACATGGAAATGTCTAATCTTTATCTGTAAGCACTTTCAGCCAGACGTTAACTGCACCGCCAATAAATAAAATATACATGCAGGCATAGAGCCAAAGCATTAATAAAACGATAGCTGTTAAGCTTCCGTAGGTGTAGGAAAAGTTACTTAAGTGCTCGATATAATAGGAATAGAGATAGGAAAAAATAAGCCATCCTGCTGCGGACAAAATTGCACCTGGTAGTTCGTTTAGTAGTTTGGATTTTCGATCTGGAACAAACAGATACAGAGCCAGGAAAAAAGTGACTAACACTAGCATAATAACAATCGTGCGGAGGCTTATAATAACTAAAGCCAGTTCCTCCAATTTTGGAAGCCTGTGCTGAATCCATAGAAAGAGGCTGTTTCCAAATACGAGAAAGCACATAGATAATATGAGCATGATGGCAAAATTCAATGTATAAAAAGTTGAAACCAGCCTTAGTTTGAAATAGTTTCTAGTTTCGTGGATGCCATATACACTGTTTAGTCCGCGAATAACGGCAAGAAACCCCCTGGATGCAGACCATAGAGCAGTAATTGCAGTAATAGAAATAATAGTTCCAGAGGCTTTATCATATATTTCTGTAATTATAGAAATTACAGTAGCATTTATTGCGGGGGGGATATATTCTGCAACTAAAGAAAGCAATGTGCTTTCAGTAAATGGAAGGTACTGGATTAAAGTAAGCAAAAACATAGCAAAAGGAAAAGCAGAGATGATAATGAAGAAGGCAGCTTGTGCAGAGAAGCTTGACACATAATCATCTCTTAATTTATGCATAAAAGCTAATAGTTTTCTGTATAGGGATAATATTTTCATATATAAATTCCTTTCTTAAAAACATTCGAATTACATTATAATAGTATATGCTTTTTTGAATTGCAATAGTCAGAATATACAACTAATAGAACAACTATTACAAGTAAATGTATAGTTTGCACAAAAAATATAGTTAAAAATTAGTTCTTTTGATGATTGTAAGTACTTACAAAACAGTATATTATAGTATTATAAAAAAAATGTTAAGATTTCATTAAGTACATATTTTTTAGTCGAAAAAAACACATATGAAGGACATATTTAGTAGAAAGTAGGCTTATCAAATTTTAATTTATGAATGGAAGGAGGAGGGAAAACGTTCTTTAATAAGATTTGTAAGCTTATTTATATATTCAAAGTTATTTTATATTTTTACTAATGAGATAAACAGTAGAATAAGTCACTTATTTTTTATTATTATAGGAGGTAAATATGTGTGCAAAAAAAGTAAATAGGAAAATATCAATACTATTAGTCTGCGTATTAGTACTTACAATGATACTACCACAAAATATGGTATCACAGGTTGTAAAGGCAGCAGATTTAACTGGTTTCGACATGGAAGGTTTGGCACAGGCTACTAACGTTACAGGCGGAGGAGTAATTAGTGAGAGTTCTTCAAACTACATAAAAGTTAGTACAGCAGAAGAATTTCTGGCAGCAATTAATAAGAAAGATCCTAGTACAAATAAAGTATGGGATGGGCCTAGAGTCATTGAATTAACAGCAGATATTGATTTAGGGTATAATTTATTATCAGACACAGCTAAATCTTACAATGTAAGTGCAGCAAATACACCAAAAACACATCCAACATTATTGCAAACAGGTGTATCGAAGGTATATATTCAAGAAAGAAGTAATTTGACAATTTTTTCAAAGAATGGTGCTAAGATTAAGCATGCTTGTTTTACAGTGAAAGGTGAAACAAACAATTTAATTATTAGAAACATTGAATTTGATGAAATTTGGGAATGGGATGACGGTGGTTCCTATGATAGCAATGACTGGGATTATTTCACTATCGAAGGTGCAAGCTATAATATATGGATTGATCACTGTACATTTCATAAAGCATACGATGGTATGATTGATATTAAGAAAGCATCTCATGACATTACCGTTTCCTGGTGTTCTTTTTTACCTGGAAGCAAAGATGATGCATTCTTTATGACTATGATGAATTATCTTGAAAACAATCAATCAAGTTTTAGTAACTATAAAGCAGCAAGAAATGCTGGGGTATCATTTGATGAAATGTGTACATATGCAGCAGCTCAAAAAAAGACTCATTTGATTGGTCATTCTGACAGTGACAGCACAATGAGTCAATTAAGTGCTACATTTGCAAACAATTATTATAAAGAACAAACAGATCGTCTGCCAAGATTACGTGGTGGTAAAGTACATGTTTACAATTGTATTATGGATTGTACTGACACATGGAATTTGAAAAATTCTTTGTCTAGCCGTGGAATTTCCATGCCAAGTAATTTGAAAATTGTAAGCAATGGTGCTATTTCAGCTTGTGGTGGTTCTATTTTACTAGAGAACTGTGATATTAAAAATATTAACATTCCTTTAAGAAATAACAACACAGATCCAGATGATTCTTCTTTAACTGGAAAAATAGCAGCACTTAATACAAGGTATACTATAAATAATATTAGTCGTTCATGGAGTGAATATTCAAGTGTAATACCACAATCCTATACAGGAACATATTCTTTTACAGGTAATAGTTCCGATAGTGGAACATTATTATGTCCGTGGCCATGTACACCATTAGCATTTGACGTAAATGCATTTAAATCAAGTTTAGGATATTCTTATAATGTATATCCAGCATCAACATTAGAAAGTGTACAAAGTGGACGGGTAGGAGCAGGTACTATAAGTATGACTGCTACAGAGTGGATGCAGACAAGTTATGGTTCCGGCAGTATTACACCAACTGTTGCTCCAACTCAAACGGTATCGCCAACACCAGTAGTAACACCAACACCAGTAGTAGTAACTCCGACACCAGTAGTGGTAACACCAACACCAGTAGTGGTAACACCAACACCAGTAAACGGAAATGCAATTGAATTAACTACAAGTGGAAGCAGTTGGACTGGTGGATACAATTTGAATGTGGCAATAAAGAATGTAATGAGTTCAAGTATTACAGACTGGAAATTACTATTAAGTACTTCGGATATTACAATTAATAGTATTTGGTGTGCAAAGGTAAGTACATCTGGAAGCACAATTACGATTACACCAGAAAGCTATACTCAGTCCATTGGATCTGGGCAAAGTGTAAGCTTTGGACTTAATGGTACAGGTACAATGCCAAATAGTTTAAATTATACATTTAAATATGTAGTAAATGGTGTGGAATATACGTATACAAGTGGTGGAACAGCAACAACACCAACACCAGTAGTAACACCAACGCCAGTAGTAGTAACACCAACACCAGTAGTAGTAACACCAACACCAGTAGTAGTAACACCAACACCAGTGGTAGTAACACCAACACCAACGTCAGCAGCAGTTTTAGAGTTAAATGTATCAACTGATATAGCGGCAGGAACGTATTCTTCCGATTTCACTGTAAAAGGATTTACTTTTATTACAGGTGGATCAAGCTGGACGGTAGATTCAAGTACAAAAACATTAAACGGTGTAACCTTTACGCAGCGTGCAAAATCAGGCGGTAAGGGCACAACTACTAAGAGAGCAGTTAAGTTTACAGCAGCAAGTTCAGGAACTTTAACAGTATATGCGATGAGTGGAGGAAGTACTGATCGTAGAATTACGTTAAGTTATAATGGAACAGATTTACAGAGTGAAACAACTGTGGCAAGTGTATTAAAGGAATTTACATTTAATCTTCCACAAGCAGGAACTTATGTTATTTATCCACCAGATGACAATATTGGTATTTTCTATATGAAGGTTACGTCAGGAACTGCTATAGTAACGCCAACACCAGTAGTGACGCCAACACCAGTAGTGACGCCAACACCAGTGGTGACACCAACACCAGTGGTAACGCCAACACCAGTGGTAACGCCAACACCAGTAGTAACAACTGGAGATATTTTTGTTTCTCCAAATGGAACTGGAAATGGTACGCAAAACAGTCCTACTAATATTGAAGCGGCAATTTCATCAATAAGTGCAGGTGGAACAATTTATTGTTTGGCAGGAACCTATACATCAGCTTCACAGCTGACAATACCTTATGGTAACAATGGTTCATCAGGAAAATATAAAACAATCAAGCCTTACAATAATGCAAAAGTAGTATTTAATTTTTCATCACAAACTTATGGAGATACAGCAACAAATGCAAGAGGAATTCAACTAGAAGGAAACTATTGGCATATTTATGGAATTGAAGTGACAGGTGCAGCGGATAATGGAATATTTGTTGCAGGAAATTATAATACAATTGAAATGTGTAAGATTTATGCAAACAGAGATACTGGTCTGCAAATCAGCCGTCGTAATTCCAGTTTATCAAGTATGTCTGACTGGCCAGCATACAATACAATTAAAAACTGTACATCATTTAATAACATGGATCCAGCAACAGGAGAAAATGCAGATGGTTTTGCTGCTAAATTAACATGTGGTCAAGGAAATGTATTCGATGGTTGTATTTCTTACAACAATGTAGATGATGGTTGGGATTTATATGCAAAGACAGCAACAGGTCCAATTGGTGTAGTAACAATCAAAAACTGCATTGCCTTTAGAAATGGTTCTACTTCAACAGGTGTGTTTACAGATAATAGTGATGGAAATGGTTTCAAATTAGGTGGCTCAGGTGTAGGAACAGCTCATGTTATTACAAACTGTATTGCTTTTGAAAACAAGAATCATGGTTTTACTGATAACAACAACCCAACTGCATTAAAGGTATCAAATTGTACATCATTTAACAACAGCCGTGCAGATGGAGGAAAAGCAAACTTCCAGTTTAACAGAGCAGGAAGTGGAGCAGCTTATAGTAACTGCATCGGCTTCAGTACAAATACAATTGCAAGCGACAAGTTTATTGGAACTATTAGCAATTCCCTTTACTATAACAGCTCAAAGTATTATTTAGTTACAAGTGCTACAACAATTAATAATACAAAAGTTGGCACAGCTGTAACAGCACCAACAGCTTCTGATTTCGCATCAATTAGTACACCAGCTTTAGGAGCAGATGTACATACGTTGTGGAGAAATGCAGATGGTTCCATTAATGTAGGTAATTTCTTAAAAATTACAAACTCAACATATAGCGGATTCGGAGCAGATTTAAATTAATTATAACATTTATGTTTTTGGAGAAGGTATAAATGTTGGAAAAACTATTTGATTACAAAAGTATATGGGGTACTAGTGTAACGGAATAGGAGTATTACAAAGAGGAGAGTTTCAACTACTGCAATTTTTATATTAAAGCAGATGTTGAAACTCTTTTTCTTACTAAACTATGTTAACAGTCACAACTACTGGAGAGATATAAAAAAGTGTCCTTTTTCCTCTTTACGACTTGAAAGGAATCGTTTATAATAAATAAAGATTTACAGGAACTGTAGGAGAGGCACATTGGAAAAGCAAAATAAAATTATTATCAAAAATATTTCAAGGGTATTGTTTGTGATTTATATTATAACTCTTTTATATTTTTTGTTTTTTAGTGAAGGATTTAATCGAAGCGAAATAACATTAGAGTATCGATATAATTTGGAATTCTTAAAAGAGGTAAAACGTTCTTTTTGGTGTTTAAGAGCAGGTAATACCTCTTATTTTGTCATTAATTTTTTAGGTAACATTGCTGCGTTTGTTCCTTTTGGCTTTGCAGTCCCATTAATAGGAAAGAAGAAGAATTTTTTTTATGTATTATTCTTGACAATAGAATTTACTATATTTGTAGAACTGCTCCAGCTTGTTCTTCGGGTTGGAAGCTTTGATGTAGATGATATTTTTTTGAATACCCTAGGTGGCATACTAGGATATATTATTTTTTTTGCAGCAAAATTGTTGTTTGGTAAGCACGAGAAAGGTGGCAGAAAATGAGAAAGAAGAAATCAGGTAGTTACACATTTTCAGACCGGGTTCATCCGGTTCAGGGTATCATATCTGCTGGAGTTGGTGGAAGTACAATTATTGCTATGCTAGTACTATTTTTTCTGTCAAGCCGCTCAGGTGGGAATGGTGGAATTGAGCTGGGAGTTCTGGGAGTGTTGTTTTTTGTGCTTTCTTCAGCTGGTTTGATATTGGCGGTTCTGGCTTTAAAAAGAGATGAGATACATTACCGTTTTCCTCTATTAGGATTAGTATGGAATGGAATTATGGTAATTATATATTTTTTATTATATATAGTAGGAGCAGTCCAGTAGAAATGGGCATGAAAGTGTAATACAAAAGCCAAATAGTTAAATAAATTAAGGATTTTGTAAGGATTAATAAAATTTTGTATGATACTATTAATAAAGTAGACAGGTTGGGAGAAGATACATGGATAACGAGAAAATCTTAGTTGTTGATGATGATAAAGAGATAGCTGATTTAGTTGAAATACATTTGGTAAGTGATGGATTTCAGGTTGAAAAAGCGTATTCTGCAAGTGAAGGTTTAAAAATTCTAGAGGAATCAAAGATTAAACTGGTAATCTTGGATATTATGATGCCGGGTATGGATGGTTTAATGATGTGCCGAAAGATTAGGGAAGGAAGTACAGTGCCTATTATTTTTTTAAGTGCTAAATCAACAGATTTGGATAAAATTATTGGATTAGGTGCTGGTGCAGATGATTATGTGATAAAGCCTTTTAATCCTTTAGAATTAATGGCAAGAGTGAAATCCCAGCTGAGAAGGTATACGGAATTAAATCCTAATACAATAGAAAGAGACAGGGAAACAGAACTGCATTTAGAGAATTTAGTGATTCATAAAGAAAATCACGCTGTTACGGCATATGGAAGAGAAGTAAAACTGACACCGATTGAATTTGAGATTTTATATTTACTGGCCTCTAATCGTGGTCGTGTTTTTAGTACAGACGAGATATTCGAGAGGGTTTGGAATGAAAAAATGTTTGAAGCAAATAATACCGTTATGGTACATATCAGACGTATTCGCGAGAAGATTGAAGTTGATTCCAGAAATGCAAAGATTATAAAAACAGTTTGGGGAGTGGGTTATAAAATTGACAAATAAAGTGAAGAGTTTTCGAGTTCAGATTATTGTATACTCATTCTTAAGTTTACTTTACACAATAATAACAGAGCTGGTATTCTTTGGCATTTTTTATTCTGCAAAAACTCTTTTTCAAGATGCAGCTCATTCTGGCGAAAAAGTTGGTGATGGTACGCAGCGGCTTCCGGACATTTCTAATAATGTTTACTTTAATCCAGGTAATGAAAACTTGAATTATTATAATCAGAAAACCTCAGGAATTTTTACGAATAGTTTATATTTATATATTATAATAGCCATTGTAATAGGGGCATTGCTATTTGTGCTTTTTTTTCTAGTTATGACTAGGAAGTTTACAATTTACTTAAAAGAAATTATATCAGGAATTAATGAAATTTCACTAGGTAATTTTGAAGCTAAAATTATGGTTAACAGTAATGATGAATTTGCATTAATGGCAGATCAGATTAATAATATGTCTAGAAAAATTAATTTATTAATAAAAGAGGAACGGAAGGCAGAAGAAGCAAAAAACGAGTTGATCACTAGTGTTGCACATGATTTAAGGACACCGCTGACATCTATTATAGGATATCTATATTTAGTTTCTGTTAACAAAAATCTTGAAGCTGAGAAAAAGGATAAATATATTGAAATTGCGTATGATAAATCAAAAAGATTGGAGAATCTGATTGAAGATTTATTTCGATATACAAAGTATAGTTCTGGAGAGGTAAAGCTTTATAAAGAAAAGATTAATATTGTAAAGTTTATGGAGCAGATGATAGAGGAGTTTTATCCAAGTGTTCAAGAAGCTGAGTTAGAACTAGAGTTTTATTCTAATGTAAAGGAAGGTTTCATTTTTGCGGATGGAGAACGACTAGCTCGTGCAATTGGAAATTTAATGGTAAATGCAATTAAGTATGGGCGTGATGGTAAAGTAATACGAATTAAATTAGAAATACTAGAAGGAAACATAAAAATAGCAATTGTCAATTATGGGGCTGTTATACCTAAAAAAGATTTAGATAATATTTTTGATCGTTTTTATCGTGTTGATAATTCCCGCTCACGAGAAACAGGAGGAAGCGGGTTAGGGTTAACAATTGCAAAACGCATTATTACAATGCACGATGGCTCTATAGCAGTTAAAAGCGATTTTGACGGAACAGAATTTAATGTTGTTTTTAAAGAATATGTAGCAAAAGAGGAGGAACAAGCTACATGACAAGAAAAGATAGAAGGAAAGCTGCCTGCTGTTTTGTTCGTGTTGGGATTCTTCTTTTGAGTATGGTTCTATTAGGTGTTTCAAGAAACGAAACGATTCAGATTTCTGCAAAAAATAAAGCTGAATTTCAGATGAAGGTAACTTATGGATTAGCTGGAACGGTAAAGCATGGAAGATTTGCTAATGTACATTGTGAAGTGACAACGGAGCTTGAAACGTTTCAAGGGTATTTGCAGGTGATTATTCCTATTGGCAGTGGTGCCAGTAATGAGATGTATCAAAAAGAAATTATATTGAGCCGTCAGGTAACCAAAAGTATAAATATTGTGGTTCCTACAGACGGATTTTATAAGACATACAAAGTTTGTATTCAGGATCAAGATGGGAATATTATGTACTCACATGAGTATGAAATACAAATGATCAGTGGTACAAAGGCTGTTTTTATGGGAATTATAAGTGATGAGTATGAAAGTATGGATCAGCTTTGCCAAGGAGAAATGGAGCAATTTCCGCTAGAAATCAGCAAGTTTCCAGAAGAAGAAAGGGGCTTAAGTGCACTGGATATCATTTATATGGAAAAGTTTGATTTGGATCAGCTTAGCCATAAAATGTGTTCTATCATTGTAGAATGGGTAGAAGACGGCGGAACTTTAGTGTTAGGGCTGGATTGTAAGAATGAAAATGGCTACTTTGAGAATTATTTAATAAATGGGAAAGTAGTAGGAGATGTGTGGGATGAAGATTTATTTTATCGGTTTGATGTAAAAAGTGGGACGATATTAAGATGTATAGACCGAGAAGATTTCAACGTATCGGATTCCAACGAAGAATTTGTTACTGTTTTTCTAGAAGGAATTTTGGATAATTTAAGCCAGATTAAAAAAAATCAATTGCGGAATGAGGATTATGATATTACATCTGAGGATATGTATTTTGTGAATTCGCTTAATACGGTAAAGAAAGAGTATATGCCGAAGTTAGTGGTTTTTATGGGAGTTTACTTAATCTATATTGTATGTATTGGACCTGTTTTATATCTTGTTTTAAATAGAAGAGATAAGAAAAGAATGATGTGGATTATGGTTTATGTTTTATCTGTTTTTTTTACTGGAATTATTTATTTAATGAGTACAAAAACACGAATTAGTCAGCCTATCCTAGACTTTATTTCTATATATGAATATTCTTTAGGTGATGATACGGTAAAGGAGGATACTTTTATCCGGTTTTTGCAGCCGTTTCAGGGAAAAACAGAATATACCATTGATGGAGACTATCAAGTAACTTCACGAGATGATGTATTTAATTATTATTATGAACCAGTTGAATTAGACTCGGATGCATTTTATAAAACAGGTATTACACTGGGAGAAGGTACTACAACTGTAGACATTAATAGCACGGGTAGATTTCAGTCTAATTTTATAAAGGCATCCACAGTGCATAACATGGAAGGTGAAATATCCTGTCAGTTATTTTATAAGAATCTGAATTTATCAGGCACCATTACAAATAATCTGGGATACAATTTAACTAATGTTTGTTTGTATACTAATCTGACAGTAGTTAATATTGGTGATTTTTTTGATGGCACATCGGTTGATATTGCAGACAAAAACAAGTATTTTCCTTTTGTAGAAAGAACTGCACCTTATGATAATACAGGAGGTATTGATGTTTTCGAAGAAATTTCTGGAGGAAGTCCATATGTTTTAACTCAGGATGCAGAGGCAGTACAAAGGTACACTGTTCTAGAAAACTATGTATTTGACCGACGTATAGAAAGTGACGGCCTGCTAATTGGATTTATGAAGGTAGATAAGAAGCTTGGTTTCATGGGGGATGAACAAACAACAAGAAGTGGTATACAGGCAGTTATCATTCCGTTAAAACAGGTTGAGGCAACTTATCAAGGAGAAAGAATTATCCCAGATATCGAGAAATATCTGAATGATTTAGAGGGAGAATGCTATCCTTTTGGAAATTATATGGAATCAGATCAAGTTCTTGCAGAGTATCAGTTTCCATCAGATGTAAAGGTGAGTAGTATTCTATATCTGGAAGAATTGAATCAGATGCAGAATGGGGATGATGATTTACAGTTTCAAGGGACTATTAGTGCATGGAATTGGAAGCTGCAAGAATATGTTAATTTGTATCAAAATGGAGAAGTGCTTTCACTTGAAGATATTGAGGATTATTTTGATGCAGAAAATAAAGTATATTTATATTATCAGCTTGATAATACGGTAGATAATTCGTTAGCGACTCTGCCTATTATTTCAGCAACTTGCGAGGTGAAATGATGCTGCAACTTGAGAATATATCGATAGCATACGGAAAATGCAAAGTAGTGGAAGACTTGAATCTAGATATAGCAGAAGGGGAAATGTTTGGGCTGGTCGGACCGTCAGGAGCGGGAAAGACATCCATTTTACGAGTGATCGCTGGTATTATTAAACCTAATGGTGGAGCAGTGCGAGTAGATGATATTAATATTGTGGTAAACGAGAAGAAGAGAAAGCGAATGATTGGGTATTTACCAGCTGATTTTGGAAGTTATGAAAGCTTGAAGGTATCCGAATATTTGCAATTTTATGCGTCTACTTATGGCTATGGAGGGAAAAAGACTACAGAGGTATGTAATCAAGCACTCTCGTTTGTACATTTGGAGCAGAGAGAGAATGAGTTGGTAGATGGGTTGTCAAGAGGAATGAAACAGCAGTTGTCTCTGGCAAGAAGTATAATTCATAATCCCAGAGTGCTAGTTTTAGATGAACCATATTCAGGAGTTGATCCAATTGCGTTAAAGGAAATTAAGAAGATTTTAGTCAAACTAAGGCAGTTAGGAAAGACTATTTTAATTACTTCACATATGTTACCTGAAATATCAGATATTTGTACTTCTTTTGGCGTATTAGATCGTGGAAAGATGATTATTCATGGAAAGACAGAAGAAGTAATTACTTCTATTAATGTTATCAATCCGATTGTAATACAAATACTAGAGGGAGAAGAGAAAGCATTAAAGATATTAAAGGAAGAAGTACTGGTAAGAACGGTTTCAATTGAAGATAAAAGGATAGCAATTACGTTTAGTGGTGATGAATATGAGCAGGCAAAGCTGTTGACAAAACTTACGAACAGCGGGGTATTAATTGGATCCTATAACCGGATAAAAGGTGATTTCGATGCATTGTTTAATGCGATTGTGCACCAGCCTGATTTGAATGGAGGGGAAAGATGATTTGAATATTAATGCAATATATCAAAAGGAAATGCTTTTAAATTCCAGAAAAATGAGAAACTTCTTATATATATCTTTCTTCAACTTGTTTTTAGGTGCAGTTAGCTTGATTATGTTTTATTCCTTTTTTATGAAGTCAAATTATTCAGGTATGATTCAGTATGAGAATATATTTCAGGTGTTTAACATGATAGGCGTAACGGAACTGGGAATGGTTTGCGTTATGGTGCCACTGCTTACTGCGGGATCTATAGCAGGAGAAAAGGAAAGGAAAACTTTGGACAGTCTATTAGCATCAAATTTAGTATCCTATGAGGTTATTATAGGTAAGATTTTTTCTTCTATAGGTATAATAATGCACTTAATTGTATCAAGTTTTCCAATTGTATCAATTGTATTTTCAATTGGCGGTGTAAAAATTACAGATATTGTAAAACTCTTTGCACTATGCCTGGTAGCAGCTATTTATATAGGAAGTGTGGGTGTTTTCTTTTCTGCATGGATCAAGAGAACGATTGCAGCTACCGTAGGGACGTATATTTATGTTTTATCTACAGTCTTTGGAACGGTGTTTTTAGTTAGAATTTTTAATATTTTTTGGTCCAGTAATAATTTAGCAGTAAAATATGGAGGAAGTTTTGAACAAGAGAAGTTTATGTATATTGGATTATTGAATCCTTTCTTTTCTTTGTCAGAGGTAACATGTGTAAAAAATAAAGTGAGCTCTCTATATCAGATATCATTAATAAAGGATTCTTCAAAAAGCTGGTTCGGATTAAGTATTACAGTGCAGCTTATATTGGCTCTTATATTTATTCTGGCCGCATCTAAAAAATTGATTCCATCAAAAAGGAAATGCCAAAAGCAAAAATAAAAAGAGACTGATGCAAGCGTTTTACATCAGTCTCTCTTTTATGAAAATGGAAGAAGAAATATAATATACTAAGATTATAGCATATGATTTTGAAAAAAGATAGTAAATTATAGAAGTCGTATGCTTTTTCCTATTTTTATTCGATTATATAAGGATGCATAGGTTATTGCATTCAGTTCTGATATATAATTTTTGGTATAATTTTTATGAAACCCCTTCTTTTCTAATAAATCAACGGCTTTATTATATGCTATGGCGGCTTCAATTTCTGTTGGGTAAAGTCCAATCTTATAGTTACCAATAATATGAATAACAGAGAGGTAGGAAGTCCGCCCATTAGTGGTAATTCTCCGAACACCATGATATCTATTAATAATTTCTATGTTCCTATACCTAAGATCTTGGGAGTCTCCATTTACAAATTTATAATCTCGATTTTCAACAGCGTAATTTTTTATACCATAGCGGGAAAAAATATTTACCTGCATTCCATAATCTGATACAAAAAGATGTCCGCCTCTCTTCATTATTTTATGATTTGAATAATAAAATAAGTCATCTACATCAAATTTCAGAATGTCATTCATGGATATATAATAAAGAAAGTAGGAGTCCTTCAAATAAATGGGAGTTTTAATATAAATGCCACTATCTCTGAAATTTATCAATATAACCCATTTTTCAAAAGAGAGAACGGGGACGCAGGCATCATAATCTCTAATGGAAAGTTGAACTGTTTCTAAGATGTTCTTAGCTTCCAGATAGGATTTATGAGCGTTATCTTCAGAAGAATAGCTTCCTAAGCTAATGTGGCGGTTCTGACACGTAATGGAACTGCGGTAATATACTTCACCATTTTTCTTAATAGCTTTATAAACACCTGGCAATAAAGACATTTTTTCACCTCAAATTCCCTTGTTGTTTAAAAATATTATAACATAAGATACAGAAAAAAGTGTAGAAAAATTGTTACATAAATGTTACAGATTAAGGAGTCTAAGCTTCTAATCTATCTGTATATGAATTACATAAAACCCCTAAAATAGAGTGACTATAAAGAAAATATAGACTAGAATTTAATTTTTAATGAATAAAACCAAAAATATGGAATAAAATTATTAATAAATCGTTAACAAAGTATTAACAAACGAGTGGAAAAAATAAATAAAAATACAGAACAAATATAAAGTTTTGTTGTGGAATTTGTTGGGCAGTTTAGAAAAAAATGTATTTTGAAAAGTAACGTTTACTAAAAATTGCTAAACGATATTGACAAAAAAAGGAACTTTATTTTACAATGCTAAGCAACCCATAGTGTTATGGATAAAAAATCAAGAAATGAGAATGATAGAAAAGAGGAGTATCTATGCAACGTTTAAACTCAGTTCTTCCTGTACAGACTCAAGAAGGGGGACTACTTTTCAAAGGATGCAGATTAAGTATGCTAATCATGGCATATGCCTTAGTGGCAATTATTATAGTAATCAGCCAGGACAGCTCATATGCAGGAGGGGTATATGCTGCGGAAAAGGGAACAGTTGGTCTTACTTATGAATTTGCGGAAAACTCAGCAGAAAAAGCACAAGTACAATTTGCTCATATATATCAGGCGACTTATGGTTCTTTTGGACTAAAAAATCAGGCAAAGGAGTTTGTAACAAAGACACTAGAAAATCAGTCGCTAATTGAAAACCGAATTATGCTAAAAGGACAAAATCTGGCAGTTGATGAAAGTATGCTGGGGGTAAATCTTAAAACGGCAGATTTAAAATCAGTTTCCAAAGAAGAGATAATAGAGAGCAATCAGGCATCTAAAAGTAATACAGAGGCTCTTGCAATAAAGAAGAGCAAGAAAAAGTCTCAAAAAACAAAAGTGATTGAGAAGGAAAAGAAAGAAGAGAAAGAGTCAGTTACATTGTCAAAGAAAGAGAAAGAAGTTTTGCTAAGGATTGTAGAAGCAGAGGCAACTGGTGAAGATATAAAAGGCAAGATGCTGGTAGCCAATGTAGTGCTAAATCGTGTTAAAAGCAAAAAGTTTCCCAATACAGTGGAAAAAGTTGTATTTCAACATAGTGGGTCAAGTTATCAGTTTTCACCTGTAAAAGATGGCAGGTATTATTCAGTTGAAATTACCAAAGAGACAAGACAGGCTGTTGAAAAAGTGCTGAGTGGAGAAGATGATTCAAAGGGAGCACTCTATTTTATGTCAAGAAGCCGGGCATGCCAGTCAAGTGTTAAGTGGTTTGACAATAGTCTGACAAAGGTTGTCCAATATGGGTGCCATGAATTTTATAAATAATATGCTGTTAGATTGCTAGTTGATACGAATTTAGAAACATGATATAATAACGTCGATTAGAATTACAAAGTAGCTTGATAAAACAATTTAGGAAAAGGAATGAATCAAATGAATGTACTATATAGCAGCACAAGAAGTAAAAATGAAACAGTAACAGCATCACAGGCGATTTTGAAGGGCCTTGCTGATGATGGCGGACTTTTTGTTCCCAATATAATTCCAGAGTTTACTTGTAAGATGGATGAGTTATGTGACATGTCGTATCAAGAAGTGGCATATGAGGTAATGAAGCTGTATTTAACGGATTTCACTGAGGAAGAATTAAAATATTGTATACAGAAGGCATATGACAGCAAATTTGACACAGATGAAATTGCACCTGTCCGAAAGGCAGAAGGAGCTTATTATTTAGAATTGTTTCATGGTTCTACGATTGCATTTAAAGATATGGCATTATCTATTCTGCCATATTTGTTAACCACAGCAGCAAAGAAGAATTGTGTTAAGAATGAAATTGTAATTTTAACGGCTACTTCAGGGGATACTGGAAAGGCTGCTTTGGCAGGATTTTCTGATGTGGATGGAACAAAAATTATAGTATTTTATCCGAAGCATGGAGTGAGTCCGATACAAGAAAAGCAGATGGTAACACAAAAAGGCGCCAATACATATGTGGTAGGCATCGAAGGAAATTTCGATGATGCACAAAATGGCGTAAAGGAAATGTTTCGTAATAAACAACTGGAAGAAAAGATGCTTGCTTCTGGGTATCAGTTTTCTTCTGCTAATTCCATTAATATCGGACGTTTGGTTCCACAGATTGTATATTATGTGTATGCATACACTAGATTGCTGAAGCAGGGAGAGCTTAGCAATGGAGAAAAAATTAATGTTGCAGTTCCAACTGGTAATTTTGGCAACATTCTGGCAGCATACTATGCAAAGAATATGGGACTGCCAATTGATAAGCTGATTTGTGCCTCAAATGAAAATAAAGTTCTCTTTGATTTTTTTCAGACAGGAAGCTATGACCGTAACAGAACATTTATTTTAACCTCATCACCATCCATGGATATATTGATTTCCAGCAATCTGGAAAGGCTGATTTATAAAATTGCCGGGGATGACGCGGATACCTGTGCAAGTCTGATGAAAGCTTTAAGTGAAAAAGGAAGCTATACTATTACAAATGATATGAAGGAACGGTTGTGTGATTTTACAGGTGGCTTTGCAAAGGAAAAAGAAACTTTTCGTGTGATAAGAGAGCTTTATCATAAAACAGGTTATGTTATTGATACACATACAGCAGTTGCCGCAAGTGTTTATGAGCAATATAAGGCAAAAACCCAGGATACCAATAAAACAATTATTGCGTCTACAGCAAGTCCTTATAAGTTTACCCGCAGTGTTATGAATGCAATAGATGAGAAGTATGATAAAATGGGTGATTTCCAACTGGTAGACCTTCTAAGTGAATTAGCAGGAACCCGTGTACCAGATGCAATTGAAGAAATCAGAACAGCTCCTGTTTTGCATGATACGCTGTGTTCCAAAGATAAAATGCAGGAAACAGTGGAAAAGATATTAGATTTGAAATAAGTAAAAATGTTAAGCAGTTCGGTTTTTTTGCGAAGCCAGAACTGCTTTTTCTATTTATAAGTCTAGAGCAATTTTTAAAAATGACAAAAAAAGTAAGTATAATTTTAAAAATAAACCGTTTGTGACAAATGGGTGACATAATTTTGCCATAAACAAAAGGCATAATGTAAACAGTTCAGTGATACGGAATACACCGTATCGGAAGAACACGATAATTGTTTCAGATAACTGCAAAACAGGGAAAACAGACAGTACTTCCTTGAAGTAGCAAACAATCAAATTATTGGGAAAACTACTTGACCTTTAGTTTGAATGTTGATATAATCATCTTGTTATTGGAACAATTATATTTCACAGTGTTACACATAGGTTTTCAGCCATACATATTATTCCGATAATGTTGCTATGTGTTGAACTTATGAAGTGGCAGGCAAATATAATATTAACCAAAATTTAAGGAGGAAGAAAGAATATGAAGAATTTCTTTAAGAAATTAGCTCTTGTACTTGCTTTAGCAATGGTGGTAGCATCCGTTACCCCTACAGCACTTTCTGTAAGCGCAGCAAGCAAAATCACACTTAAGAGCGGAAAAGCAGCACCAAGTACGGTGTATGTAGGAAAAACTTATTCATTAAAAGTTGCTGGAACAACTGTTAAATTTTACTCTAGCAACAAAGCTGTAGCAACTGTAGGTTTAACTGGTGGAAAATTAACTCCAAAGGCTCCTGGAACAGTAACAGTTACTGCAAAGAGCAAAAAGACTGGTAAAACAGTTGCAACAAAGAAATTTACTGTAAACGAAAGAGCAGCAAGTGTTGCTGTTGATCAAGCTGAATTATATTTAGCAGTTGGTGGCACAGCTACTATTAAAGCTACTAAGACTCCAGCTACATCAACTGACGTTGTAAGATTTTTATCAACTGATAAGGCTGTAGCAACAGTTGGATTAACTGGCGGTAAAGTAACAGCTAAAGCAAACGGTAAAGCTACAATTAACGTTTACTCAATGGCTACTAAAGCTACTAAATCTACTAGCAAATACAACAAGACAGCTACTGTAACTGTTTATGTTGGAACATACCTTGACACTGTTAAGCAGGTAAGCACAACTAAGCTTGAACTTACTTTCAAATCAGATGTAGCAAGTGTAAAAACAAGTGATTTCAAAGTTGTAAGAGATGCAACTAGCGCAACTCTTCCAGTAAATACTGCAACTGTTAGTGATACTAATAAGAAGGTAGTTACTGTTACAACATTTGAAGAAATGAAAGATGGCAAAACTTATACTGTAACTTATGGTGAAAACAAAGTTCAGTTTACTGCAACTGATGCAACAGTTACACAGCTTGAAATTACTCCATTAACAGTTCAGTATGGTACTGAAACTGAAATGAAAGTTCTTGCTAAAGATGCAAATGGTGTTGTTGTAACTGAAGTTGTATATGGTACAGCTAATTCTAACATTGACTTTACACTTAACACAACTGGTGGTTATATTAATGGTTCTAAGTTGTCATTATCTAAGATTGGTAATACTGCAACTGCAACTGCAACTTACCATACTTATACTTATGATGAAAATGGTCAGGAGAAAAACGTTGTTAAAACTGGTGATGTTACAATTACAGCAGTAGAACAAGTAGCTATTACTCTTGATGCTTATAATTACCACATTGCTAACTCTGATGTTACAAGTGTTGATTTCAACAAATTAACAGAAAGAAATACTACACTTGCTGTTGGTGAAACTAAGAATGTTGTTTTCAAATTTGTTGATTCAAATAAGGCTGAAATTACTAACTATGAAAACTACACAGTAGTAAGTTCTAATACTGATGTATTATTAATTAACCAAGCTTTAAGCTCAACAGTTAAATATGCAAGTATTATTGCAGTTAAGACTGGGGATGCATGTATTCTTGTTAAAGATGCAAAAGGTAATGTTGTAAAAACATTAGCTGTAACAATTGTAGCTGCAAGAAAAGCAACTTCTATGACATTAGATAAATATTCTGTATCAGTTTCTAATGCTGCAACTGTAGCTGAAACAGCACCTGTAGTGGTTAAAGTATTTGACCAGTATGGAAAAGAAATGTCAACTGAAGTAGAAGCTGCTGATATTACAGTTGAATGTACAAAAGTATCTACAGCTACTCCAACTGCTTCAACAGTAAATGGTTCTCTTGCAACTTATGTAACTATTGCTGATGGAAAAGTAACATTTTTAGGTGCAAGCACTACTGCTGCAACTTACACTTATACAGTAAAAGCTGGTAGCCTTTCTAAGCAAATCGTTGTAACTACAAAAGCTCCAAGTGGTACACCAACATACGAACTTGTTTTAGGTGCAACTACTATGGATGCAGTTGTTAAAGGTGAAGATGATATCAAGAAGACAATTTCAGTTAAATTAGCTGAAAAATTAGGCGGAGTTATTAATTCTTATGTAGCTGGTGCTACAATTACTGTATTAGATTCTACAGGAAAAGATGTAACTACTAAATATTATGATAGTGCAAATGGTGTATTTAAAGTAACAGATAATGATGCAGGTGTTGTAACTAAGACTCCAGCTGGTTCTTATACAATTAAAGCAGTTGCTACTATTGGTGGAAAAGATGTTTCTTTAGTTCAAGGTATTGTTATTACTGATACTCAGGGAACAATTACAGCTGCTCGTCAGGTACAGTCCATTACTGCTCCATCTTATACATCAGATATGCAAATGGTAAGGGATACAATGACAGCTGCATACAAATTAGTAGATGATGGTACAGCATATGCAATTGATAATACAAAGTATATCATTCCATCTACAGCTGAATTTAGTGCAGAGTACAACTTATACAAGAATACTTCAAATGTTTACACAGGATTATTTGTTAAAACAGTTGTTGTTTACAAATATGTAGGTCAAACTTCTACTAATGTAGATATTTTAGTACCATTTACTGTAACAGTAAATGAAACAATTAACTTTAACTAATTTGTAACATTGTCAATATAAAAAAAGAACCTTAAAGATTTCTTTAAGGTTCTTTTTTGCGTAAGGACATAATTTTACCACATTTAAAAATTATACTATAAAAGTAGAATGGTAGAAAATGTTAGGCAAAATGAAAGGATAGTTGATGATGAAGTGTTTAAAAAAAGCAAGGCTTGCCAGATTACTGATAGGAGCTATTTTTATAGTATTGTTTATAGTTCAGCATAAGACCATTGATGCTGGCAGCAGTAAACTGACAGTTACATTTTTAAATGTGAAACAAGGAGATGCGGCGCTTTTAGAGAGCGATGGAAAGACGATGCTGATTGATGGAGGGCCAACAGCGGAAGGAAATACAGTTGTAGAATATTTGAAAGCGAAAGGAATCAATAAGCTGGATTATATGATTGCAACCCATGACCATGCAGATCATATAGGTGGGTTAATAAGTGTTTGTAAAGAAATAGAGGTGGGGAAGATATATCGGACAAGGCAGCCTTATATAGATGCTACCTCTACTACTTTTAATCATATTATAATGACGAAAAATATTGCACAGGTATATCCATCAATGGGAAGTACCATTCAGTTTGGAAGTGCAACAATAACATTTATTGCGCCAAATAGTAGCGGATACAGCAGTTATAACGATAATTCACTTGTAGTAAGGATTGTAAATGGACGGAATTCTTTTTTGTTTACGGGAGATGCAGAATTTCAGTCGGAAAGTGAAATGATTCAAAAGGGTTATGAATTAAAATCGGATGTATTAAAGGTTGGACATCATAGTGCATTAACTTCTTCTTCAGATGCCTTTATACAAGCAGTAGACCCGTCTATATCAATTATATCCTGTGATGAGAAGCATCAGGCTGGTTTTCCTAGAATAACCACATTGAGAAAATTAACAGATAGTAATATATATCGTACGGATATTTCAGGAAATATTGAAATGGTCAGTGATGGATTTACAATTACAACAGAAGCAATTCCTTATTCCTATGCAAAATATGGAATTGACGTGGTGACTGGGAAGGTTACATCAACAAATGCTAAGGAGAGTAAAAATTTATCTAAACTCAGTGCAACTTCAATGAGCGGAGAAATTACATTAAATAAAATGTCTGCGGATGAAGATTATGATCCTATCTATAAAAGTCCATTAACAATTTATTTTCAAGCAGATTGTGGTATTAGTTCAATAGAATCCATAGAGTATTTTTTGGCTGAGGCGGGGGTTGTCTATAACCTAAATCAGATTGAATGGACAAAGCTTGATTATAGATATGTAACTTTAGCAAATGACTTTGTGGGATGTATTTATGTGAAATTTGTAAACCAACTTGGAAATGTGGTGATTAGAAAAACCAATGGATTTACGCTAGACGTTAAGGCTCCAACAAATTGTAAGGTAGAATCTACAGTTAGTGGATTAAATTTAGTAGAAGTAGATGAAAAAAATTCATATAGTCGATATGGATATGAACCTGTGCACTTAAAGTTTTTGGCCGATTTTGGTGTTAGTGAAGAGGAAAAAACGGAATATATGTTAGTCAATCGTGGTGCAGGTTTTAATGAAAATAGAGAGTGGACAGAAGGAAATGAAGTTACAATAGAGGATACATTTATTGGACGTGTTTATGTAAGATTTACAGATGGTGCAGGACATGAGAAAATAGTGAAGACTACCGGCTTTACGTGGATTGAAGGAAGCCCGATTAATACAAAAGTGGTTACAAGGAAAACTGAAATTACCTATATAGGATTTTCAGAAGAAAGTCCAGAATCTATAGAAGTAAAAAATAAGTTAACGTTAGGATTTAAAGCCGATTTTGGATATGGTGGAAAGAAGTCAATTCGATATAAAGCTGTTGCTGTTGGAGAAAATTATAAGACCAGTGGGAAATGGATAACAGGAAGTAGTGCTGTGCTAAAAAAAGGATTTGAAGGCTGCGTATATGTAAGGTATACAGATAAAGCTGGTCACACTGTTACAAGAAAAACAAATAATTTCAAAATAATTTAAGGAAAAATGAGAAAATATAAAAGTAACCGAATTGCCAGAGAGAAGGGAGCAATTCGGTTATTGCTTTCTATTGCCATGAGAGATTGACAATTTCAAAAGCGTGATATATTATAGTAAGGACATAGAAATTAGAAATAAGTGGAGACACTTATAAAGGAGTACAAAAATGAAGCTTCGTAGCGTAATTAAAAAATGTAAAGTAATTGCGTTTAATTCTTATTATGCGCATTATTATTACAAGAATGAACTAAAAGAGAACATTATTTTAGTAGAATCAAAGAATGGCGGAGACTTGGCCGGTAATATGTTTCATATACTAAAGGAATTAACTAGTGGAGGCTATCAAGAGTATAAAATTGTACTTTCGTGTACAAAGAAAAAGCATGCCGAAATTAAAGAAAGACTAGATAAATATGAAATAAAGAATTTAGAATTTGTGAATACCAATACCTATGCATATTATAAAATGCTGGCAACAGCTAAATATTTATTTACAGATACAACCTTTACAAGGACATATTTAAAAAAAGAAGGACAAATTATTACTAATACCTGGCATGGAACTCCTCTCAAATTTATGGGACGTGATGTGGAAGACAGGGCATATGCCATGGGAAATGTGCAGAGAAATTTATTATATGCAGATTATTTAATTTATCCCAATGAATATATGAAAGAAAAAATGGTAACAGCCTATCATTTGGATATGGCATATGAAGGAACTATTTTAAATGAAGGATATCCGCGGAATTCTGTTTTTTTTGATAAAGCAGCAGGCAGTTCTATACGTACTGAATTAAACATAGAAGATAAGCAGGTATATATTTATATGCCTACATGGCGGGGAACATTGACAAATAAAAATACAGATCATTTATTGGCAGTTATGGAATATTTATTACTAATGTTGGACCAGCAGTTATCAGATAATCAATGTGTATATGTTAAGCTGCACCCATTCATTAGTAAAGGAATGGACTTCTCTAAGTTTACTCATATTCAAGATTATCCAGCTCAGTATGATGTATATGAATTTATGAATATGTGCGATGGACTTATTACAGATTATTCCAGCGTTTTTTATGATTTTGCCAATACGGGTAAGAAAATTATTTTATGGGCGTATGATGAGTCAGATTACTTAGGTGAGCGTGGAGTATATACTACGCTAAAGGAAATGCCATTTCCTGTAGTTAAGAAAGTGGAAGATTTGGTAACAGAAATCAATACACCGAAGAACTATGATGATACCCTTTTTAGAAATGAATGCTGTACGTATGATGGTCCAGGGGCAGCAGAGCGAATCTGTAAACATGTTATTAGAGGAGAAAAAGTTTGCAAGGAAGAAAAGCTTAATCACGGAAATAAAGAAAAAGTACTTATGTATGGTTCTGCACTTGCACAGAATGGATTAACGACGTCTTTACTTAACCTGTTTGAAAATATTGATTTAACAAAAAGAAATTATTTTGTTTCTTTTACGGAGACGGCGGTTAAGAAGCAGCCACTTCGGGTTTCTAGAATACCAGAAAATGTGGGTATTATGCCAATGAGCAGTGAAGCAAGCTTTACTATTTTTGAAGCAGCAGCATACATTTTATTTTTTAAAAGGAATAAGGAAAATAAGTTTACCAAGAAATATTTGGACCGATTGTATAAGCGGGAATTGATTAAGCATTTTGGAGGAGTAAAGTTTGATTATTTTATACAGTTTGCGGGATACGAAAAGAAGATAATTAATTTGTTTGAAAGATTTGACGGACCAAGGTTTATTTATGTTCATAATGATATGGTTGCTGAAATGAAAGCAAGAGGAAACCAACATTATCTGACCTTACGGAATGCCTATCAGAATTACGATAAGGTTGCAGTAGTTACAAGAGACATTGTTCCGCCTACATTGGAGATAAGTAATAAAAAAGATAACATTGTAATAGTAAATAATTGTCATGCCCATATGGAAATTAGAAGACGGGGAGATTTACCAGTAGAATTTGATGATGATACAATATGTAATGTAAGTTTTGAAGAATTGCAAAGCGTATTAAAAAGTAAAAATAAAAAGTTCATTAGTATTGGAAGGTTTTCTGCTGAAAAGGGTCATATGATGTTAATGCAGGCGTTTGAGAGGTTTAATAAGGATTATAAGGACAGTGTGTTGATTATTATCGGAGGACATGGTAACTTATGGAGACAAACATTTCGATATGCCAGCGAATCTAAGGCACAAATTATTACAATACGTTCCATGAAAAATCCTATGTCCATATTAAAAAAATGTGATTTATTCATATTGTCTTCTGTATATGAGGGACTTGGATTGACGATGCTTGAAGCAGATGCATTAGGAATTCCAAGTATGTCTACTGACATTCCTGGACCTCAAGGGTTTATGCAGGATTATGGTGGATATCTTGTGGAGCCAAGTGAAGATGGTCTTGTAAAAGGTATGAAAGCATTCATGAAGGGGAAAGTAAAAGCAATGAATGTAGATTATGACCAATACAATCAAAGAGCAGTGGAACAATTTGAAAGTTTATTTGAAAGACTAGGAAAGAGGTAACTATGAAAATCGGTATTGTTACATTTAATAGTGCGCACAATTATGGAGCTGTTTTGCAGGCATGGGCCTTACAGGAATATTTGAAATCAGAAGGCCACTCACCTTCCATTATTAATTATAGAATTTTTGATATTGATAAATTGTACCGTTTATATAAACCAAAAAATCCTTACAAAAAACCTGTGCTAAATGATTTAGTGCATAGGGCACAGGAATTTAAAGCCAGATTAAGAGACAAGAATAAATATAAGAAATATAAAAAGTTTGAACACTTTATTAATCACACATTATATACAACCAATCCAGTAAAAAATTATGGACAGCTTTTGAAAGAAGAATTTGACTATGATGTGATGATAGCTGGCAGTGATCAGATTTGGAATGGTGTGTTTACAAAAATGAATCCAGGATATTTTCTGGCATTTGGAAATGATGATGTGAAACGTATTTCCTATGCAGCAAGTATTGGAAAAGACGAAATTTCTGATGTTGAGGCTATGCCATTTCAAAAATATATTCGAAATTTTGACTATATTTCTGTAAGAGAAGAAAAGGCAAAAGAACAGGTTCAACGATTTACTGATAAAGATATTGAAGTGGTGGTAGATCCGACTCTGTTGCTGCCAAGAGAAAAATATGATGCTTTGAAAAAGGATCCTAAATTAAAGAAGGAATATATCTATGTGCATAATGTACATCTTAATAAGGTAGATGAAAGATTAAATGCAATGGCAGAAGAACTGTCGAAAAGAACAGGCTTAGGTATTGTTCAAAACAGAGCAGATTATACTTTTCCCAATGAGTACCATAAATTTATTGATGGTGGGCCAGAGGAGTTTATAGGATGGATTGCGAATGCAAGATATGTAATTGCAAATTCATTTCATGCAACAGTATTCTCCATGATTTATCATAGAGAATTTATTACGATTCCACATTTTCAGAATCCAGACAGAATGCGCTTTTTTTTGGATTCGTTAGGCATAGGAAGTCATTTAATTGACGTTCCGGAGCATCTTCCAGAAGATTTATCAAAGTTACGCATTAATTATAGTGAAGTGGAAGAAAAAAGAAAGAGAATGAGGGAACGGTCCATTGCATTTTTAAAGCGTGCTATAGAGTCACGAAAAACTACAGCAGGATATGCAAAAGACAAGAAATACTTTGATTATAACGATCCATATCGCTGCTATGGGTGCAGGGCTTGTGAAAGTATATGCCCGACAGGTGCGATTCAAATGGAAGGTGATAAGGAAGGCTTTATATATCCCGTAATCCAATATGATAAATGCATTTATTGTAACAAGTGCCGAGAAGTTTGCATTTACCAAAAACCAGAATTATTTATTCCAATGACAGAGAATCTACCCAAGGTATATGCTGCTTTTCATAAAGATGAGGAGATACGAAAGAAGACTGCCAGCAGTGGTGTCTATCATGCATTTTATGATTATATGAAACGAACAAAGGGATTTGTGGTAAATGTAAAAATGGATAGTGAATATAATCCAGTCTACGCAATTGAGGCAGGAGATGCATGCAATGATTTTTGTGGTGTAAGATTTGTAAATGGAAATAGTAAACAAATTAAGCCTACTGTAAAAAAGTTATTAGAAGAGGGTAAAAAAGTATTCTATTCAGGAAATCCATGTGAGATTGCTGGTCTACACAGTTACTTAGCAAAAGAGTATGAAAATTTATATACAGCTGAGGTAGTATGTACAGGAATTCCATCACCAGAAGTCTATCAACAATATAAAACATTTTTAGAAGAAAAATATCATTCCCAAATAGTAAAAATGGATTTTGATAATAGATTTAAGGGAAAGACAAAAGGATATTTTATTGCTGAGTTTGAGTCGGGAGAAGTACTTTTGGAGGAATCTAGGAAAAATAATTATGTAAATAATTATACAAATTATAATTTGCAAAGACCTACTTGTTATACGTGTGAATTTATGAATAGCCAAGAAAGCGTTGCAGATATTACCATAGGTGCTTTTGCTAAAGTAGAAAAACTTCATCCTGAGATGGGAGAGTTTTATGGAACATCGTTTATACGTCTTAATACAATAAAAGGACAGGTATTATTTGAGGGTGTAAAGGAGAATTTGAATATAGAAGAATCAACCTTGGAAAATGCGTACCAGAATACCCGGAAGTCAGCAATTCCGCTTACATTTTCAAGAAGCTTACTAATGAATCAATTAAGCACTAAAACAATAAATGCTCTATTGCAAGAGTATAATTCATTAAAGCATAAAAAGAAAAAACGGTAAATGGAAAGGGGAATTAGCCTTGAAGGTTGGAATTGTTACGTATTTAAAAAATGACAGCATATCTGAGATATTACAGGTCTGGGCGCTAAAGCGTGCCTTTGAAAAGAAAGGCTGCCAGGTAAAAATAGTAAATGCTTGTTTTGAAATGAATGAGGATTTTAGTAGAACGAATCACAGCTTAAAAGGATGGAAGCAGTGGCTGCCCTTTCATCCAGTTAGAAAAAGTAGTGAGGATGCTGGCATAGAACCGAAAAACATGCACTTCAAGGAAGAAGACATTAGTTTTTTTGACGATTATGTCGAATGTTTTGACAAAAACATTTTTACGGAAGAAGTAAATCATATGGATCTCTGTGTTGTAACAGGAGAAAAAACTTGGTCAATTCGAAACTGGAATTCATTAGAGGAAACACTTTTTTTAGCTGAAATTAAAGAAGGGGTAAAAAAAGCAGCATTAGGAGTTGGTGATAATCAACTAGGGTATTCAGCAAAAGAGCGTAAAATGCTTAAAAAATGGGTCAATGAGTTTTCGTTTATAGGAGTAGTTCAAAGTGAATTTCAGCAGGAGCTGCAAAAGGTTATTAAGAACCAAGTTACTGTAATTCAAGACAGTACACTCTTGCTTAGAAGAAGTGAATATAGTATGATAAAGAAAGACCTTTTAACTGAGCAGCGATTCATTTTGGTTGATATGAATCAATATGACAGTCAGCTTGTGGAAATTGCAGATAAAGTTTCCAATGAATCTGGACTGCCAATCTATTGTTATCAGTACAAGGGTGTATTTCAAAATGAAGTAGAAGAGGAATATGTTACACAGCCATCGGAGTATCTTGGAGCAGTTGAAAAAGCGGATTATGTCATAACCAATCATTTTCATGGTACAGTATTTGCGTTGTTGTTTGAACGTCAAATGCTCTATATTTCGGGGCGTGAAGTCTATAAGAGAACGGAAGAATTGTTGGATAATCTGGGTATGAAGAAGCATAGGATAGCAGTTGCTTCTGAATATAAAAATCTGAAACAGGCTGAAATCGCAAATAAGTATGCACTGCCAAAAAAGATGGGTCTGTTAAAGGTAGAAACGTTAAAGAACATGAATATTTTATTAGGAATTTCAGTTGGTGAGGAACTAGTAGATTGTCCAACTAACATAATGAAAAAGGATTGTTGTGGATGCTATGCCTGTAAGGAAATATGTCCGCACAATGCCATAACCATGGTGCCAGATCAAGAAGGTTTTTCCTATCCTATAGTGAATCCTGAATTATGTACAAGCTGTAAAGCGTGTGAAAAGGTATGTGTGATTCGTGAACCAAAGAAAGTTGAATGGAAACCAGAATTTCCCAAAGTATACGCAGCATATCGAAGTGATGAAAAAATTAGAATGAAAAGTACTTCTGGAGCAATTTTTCCAGGACTTGCCCGGCATATTATTTTGACGAAGAAGGGATATGTCTGTGGTGTCCGTTACGATGAGGATATGAATGTAGTAATGGATATAGCAGATAATATGGCAGATGTAAAGAAATTTTATGGGTCAAAATATGTGAAGAGTGACCTGAATGGGGTATATCCCCGTATAAGAAAATTATTGCAGGAGGGTCAGTATGTGTTGTTCTCAGGACTTCCTTGTGAATGTTCTGCCCTGCGTTCCTATCTAAGAAAAGATTATGGAACATTATATATATGTGAAATTCTATGTCATGCAGCGCCTTCTCCAAAGTTATTTAAGAAGTACGTGGAATATCTGACAGAAGAGTTTGGCTCAAAGGTAACAAATATTAAATTCCGTGATAAGAGGAAGGGATGGCTGATTCATCAAAATACGATGGTGATCGAGTTTGCAGACCGGAGTCCTAAGCGTGTAAATGCCAGAAAAAATAATTATTTTCGTGCATTTTTAAACGACTATATTGCAAGACCAAGCTGTTCTGATTGTAAGTTCACTTATTTAGAAAGAGCAGGGGATATTACCATTGGAGACTATTGGGGTATCCAAGACATAGATCCAGAATTGTTTGATAATAAAGGTGTCAGCTGCGTTTTTATTAATAACAAACGAGGGCTGGAGATATGGAATCGAATAAAGCAGCATTATGAGTATAAAGAGAGTACATTGGACTTGGCATATATGAAGAACCATAAAAAACCAAGCCCTTACCGTTCAGAAAGAGAAGAGATTTTTGGAAGATTTGACAATGAGCCAATTGACATATTGTTAGAAGAATTCAATGATCTGAAAAAATAATATGGAGAAAAAAGATGAAAAAGTATTTTAAAAATTTTATGAAATATAGGCATCTGTTAGTTGAGTTAGTGAAAAAGGATGTTAAGTTGAAATATAGAAGATCTTATCTGGGCATTTTATGGACGCTACTGGAACCATTACTAACAATGATTGTACTAAGTGTTGTATTTGGAACGTTATTTGGTAAGGATGAACCTACATGGCCAGTATATATTTTAACAGGCAGGTTATTATATTCCTTTTTTTCCAATAGTACAAAGGCGACGATGAAATCAATTCGAAATCATGGAGCAATGATTAAAAAAGTTTATGTACCAAAATACATTTATCCTCTTTCAAGTACTTGTTCCAGTTTTGTGACATTTTTAATCTCATTGATTGTATTGGTGGCAGTTTCTATTGTCTTAAAGGTGCATGTAACCTATTATGTATTTTTGGCAATTATTCCGTTGGCAATTTTATTTGTGCTTACCTATGGAGTAGGAATGATTTTAGCTACTATGTCGGTCTTTTTCAGGGATTTGGAGTATTTGTGGTCAGTAGGTCTTATGATGATTATGTATACCAGTGCTATTTTTTATGAAAGTGATCGATTAATAAAAAGCGGGTATGATTGGATTTTAAAATATAATCCTGTGTATGCCATAATATTGAATTTTAGAAATGCTGTATATTATGGACAGGGATTTGATACTTATTCTCTGGTATATTCCACTGGATTTAGTCTAGTAACATTAGTAATAGGGCTACTACTATTTTACAGAAAGCAGGATAAATTTATCTTATTTATTTGATTAATGCAGATGAATTTATTTATGAAACTAAAGGTTGAAAATATGATGGAGGTGTGCTGTGGCTAAGGCAGTCGTGGATGTGAAAGACGTTACTATGCGTTATAACATCAGTTCACAAAAGGTAGATAATTTAAAGGAGTACTTTATAAAGTTTGTTAAAAAGGAAATCATGTATAATGAATATACAGCACTGGATCATGTGTCTTTTCAGTTGGAAAAAGGTGATCGTTTAGGGATACTTGGACTAAATGGTGCCGGGAAAAGTACACTGCTAAAAGTGATTGCTGGAGTACAAAAGCCAACAGAGGGTTCGGTATCAGTAGCAGGACGGATTGTGCCGCTGCTTGAGCTGGGAGCAGGATTTGAGAAGCAATATACAGGTGCTGAGAATATATATTTGTACGGGACGGTACTGGGCTATTCAAGAGAATTTATTAAAGAGAAGTATGAGGAAATTATAGAGTTTTCGGAATTGGGAGACTTTATTAATGTGCCAGTGAAGAATTATTCCTCTGGTATGAAGTCACGGTTGGGGTTTGCAATTGCAACAGTTGTGGAACCAGATATTTTGATTTTAGATGAAGTGTTGGCAGTAGGCGATGCAAAATTTAAAAAGAAATGCGAAGCTAAAATACAAGGTATGTTTGATAGAGGCATTACGGTATTGTTTGTATCGCATTCACTTCAGCAGGTTCAGAGAATTTGTAATAAAGGAATTTTATTGGAAAAAGGCAGGCTCATTGCAAGTGGCATGATAGATGAAGTAGCAGCATTATATGAAGAAAAGACTAAATAGAGAAAAGGATGTCCTAATGAATGACAGGACATCCTTTTCTTTATTGTGTAATCTTTTAAGCACCTAAAACAACAGAAAGAGCAGTATTCAATAATTTTTGATTATTTACATCAACAATATAGTTATCAATACATGGATTTAGTAAAATAACTGAATTAGCCGATAGCGTATCAGTGTAAGTAAAGGTTATGGTATTACCTGATATTGTTGTGTTGCTGATAGAAAGTGTTTTATTGTTACAAGTAAAAGTAAAGTTTACTTTACTTGAAGTACTGATAGAAGTTGAAAAAGTAATTACAATCTGTTTTTTAGCTGTATTTCCACTAATACTTTTAACTTCTAATGTTTTGTTATTTGTCAAAACAATCATTTCTTTATAATTCTGCATAGTGGTAAAGGAACCTTTATAACCTTTTATTCCACTAACTGATATCTGGTAGGGAACACCAGAAGTAATTGAGTTTGAAGCAATCGTTAGTCTTACAATAGCAGGAGCATTGTAATTATTAGCAATCAGGCTGACAGAAGAAATAGTAAGTCCAGATATGCTGTAATTTGCTTTGTCTTGCGCAGTAGTAGTATCTAACATGTTTTGAAATGTAAAATAAATGTATTCGTTATTGGTACCGCCAATTTGAACATTAGATGGACCAGGCAGCGGTGTGCTGTCACCAGCAGTTTTTACAGCAGTTACAGTTGTTTCAGTACTATAATTATTATAATAATCTACGATAAAGCTGGCAGGCAGTGTAAAGGTATAGGTTCCTAATTCCTGAAAAGAATCTGTAAAAACAAGCTTAACTTGTTTACCGCTTGCTGTTGCTGTAAAGGCATAAGGAGTAGAGGCGCTTACAATCCCATCAATACTGCTAATAACATTCATATACCCTTTTGTAGTTAGTAAGGTAATATCTGTGCTATAAGTAAGCGTTAACACATTTTGAGAAGCATTATTATCCTTTACAGTAGTAAAAGTAGTCGCTGTAACAGACGGAAGTTGAACAGCAGAAGAAAAATTCACATAGCGGGTTATATTTGTTGATGGAGTGTTGGCATTGTAACTGCTATAGCCACTTAAAATCACCTCTGCATTTCCTTTTAAGTTTACAAGATTGGTATTCATTAAATTATAAATTACCTGTTTCTTATTAGATTCATTTACCTTACCTGATATATAATTACCACTTATTAATGCATAGCCAGGTGTTTTAATGGATTTATCAAATAAAGCAATTAGGCTGTTTCCATTTCGGTAAATAGTCTGACAGGATGCCTGAGCAGAAGGTGTTGTATTGGTATACAGCTGTACGATTAGTGGATAAGGGTTTGTTGTATTATCAGCGTAGTCTGTTATTCCATAAAAAGTGACTTCTATTGTAGTATTTTGATCAGTTGTATACAAGGAAGACAAATCCAGTACAATAGATTTCTTATCCTCAGATAGCTTATAGTTACTTTTCGTAGTAAAAAGTGCTGCGTTTGTTACAGAAGAACCATTGATTTTTTTTGGAGAAGTAGCCTCTAGGTTTGTTATATCAATTGGCTCACTGAAATTTAAGCTGACAACTAATCCTGTGTCATCAGTGGTACAGTTTAAGTAAGTCGGCCTCACATTATCTAAAAGAGTCAAATCCTTTGAGAATGCCGTTAAAGCATATCCAGAAGCTGACTTAATCGTACTGTCCAGACTAATCCCATAAGAACCCTTAAATTCATTTGTATTAGAAATATACAAAGTTTTTTGATCGGAGGACAAAGACCCCTTTAAGGTACCTAAAGCGGATGCATTACTGTTGGCGCGAATACTAATGGAATCCAGTAAGTAATTGTTAGAGTCCAGAAGTGTAGAAGCAGCCATAGCCTCTGAAAATTCAACAGCCAGTTCTTTACCGTGATTCAAAGAGCAGTTCTTAACAGAAACATCAGGTTTTGTAATATATAATAATATTTCTTGTTTTACCGTATTTGTAGCAGCCATAGCCTTTTTTTCAGTGGCACCAGCGCAAACAATTAATTTTGTAATTCCAGTAGAAAGTGGAGTTACAATACCCTTCGTTTTATGTACGGTTGCCTTTGATGTATCTTCAATATAATAACGAATGACATCCGTAGAGGAGCTTTTGGAAGAAGAACTGATTTTTTTAGCATTAAAATCATAGTTTGTCCCAACAGTTAATACATGAGCATTATATTGCTGATCAATTACCGCATTTGTAAATGTAATTGATTTTGCTGGAACCTTTACTGTTATTTTACAAGTTAATTTTTTGGTTGTACTTCCAGATTTGACTGTACAGGAAATAGTTACAGTACCGCGTTTTTTTGCAGTGACAACTCCTGCCTTGCTGACAGAGGCAACGGAAGTATTTGAACTTTTCCAGGTGATTTTACTATTAGAAGGAGCAGCCGCCTTTAATTTATAGGATTTACCCACACCTGTTATAGTTTTTTTTGAAACATTTAGCGTTGGTTTAACTGCTGCCTTTGCCTGAAGTGATGGAATGGCAAAAACCATCAGAAAGAAGCAGATTGCCAATAAGTGTAACCTTTTTTTCATAGTTTCCTCCTTATTTCTTATTTTGATGTTTGAACACTGATAAAATAAATGTCCCTAAAGATATTGTAAACTTAATTATCAGCTTTGTCAAAATGTATCTTTCAGCTAAGGCTGTCATTATAGTTTGAATGACAGCCTTAGCCTGATTTGAGCAATTATTTGGTTGTAAGAATTGGTTTGTAGCACCAGAACCAGTCTGCACATTCAAGTCCTTGTTGGGAAGGATCATTTACACGCTCCACAAGTTGCGTGTAGGTTCTTGGAGGAGGTACCAATACTGGATCACCTGGCTGCCAGTTGGCAGGTGTGATTACGTTAAATTCATCTGTGGTCTGAAGGGCAATTAGAAGTCTTAGAATTTCAGGGATGTTACGTCCATTTGTAATGGGGTAAACAAGAATTGCCCGGATAATTTGTTCTGGATCAATAATAAAAACATCCCGTACAGTAGATGTATTGCTTACATTAGGAGCAATCATTCCATATAAGTTAGCAATTTCACCGATTCGATCAGCTACAATAGGAAATGGAATCTGTGCGCCAGTAAGCATGTAAATCTGATTAACCCATGCCAAATGGGAAAGGTTACTGTCAATACTTAATCCAAGCAGGTCGGCATTGTGAGATTGGAATTCTGGATAAAGCTCTGTAAAGGCAAGAAATTCGGATGTACATACAGGCGTGAAATCACCAGTATCAATAGACTAAAAGGAATTGACATGTTTTTATTGTTTTATTATACTATTTTTAGGATTTAATACAAGGAGAAAGTATATGAAGACAATAGCCATTTATTGCAGACAGTCAATTGATAAACTAGACTCGGTCAGCATTGAAGCCCAGATAGAACAATGTAAGCGATACCTGGATAGTGATAATTACGAAGTCTATTTTGATAAGGGGTGGTCAGGGAAGCATATTAGCAGACCTAAAATGAATCAACTGGTTCAGGATATAAAAAATGATAAGATTTCAAAGGTAATCGCATACCGGTTAGATCGAATCAGTAGAAATATAGTGGACTTTGGGAACCTGTTAACTCTTTTCAGTGAGTACAATGTTGACTTTGCGTCTGCCACAGAAAATTTTGATACTTCGACTCCCATCGGCAGAGCAATGGTCTATATCGTAATGGTTTTTGCACAGCTAGAAAGAGAGACAATAGCTGCGAGAATAAAAGATAATTATAAATTTAGAAGTTCCACAGGAAAGTATTTTATGGGTGGTAATGTGCCGTTTGGATATGAAAGTCAAAAGGCAATAGTGGATGGGAAAAAAGCAAGTATTATTGTTCCAGATGAAAATAATGCAAAAATACTAGAGGATATTTTTGATGCATTCATAGCTGGTGAAAGTCTGTATAATATTGCTCACAAGTTAAATATAAATGGAATTAGAACGGCATCAAATAAAATGTTTTATGAAAACGCAATAAGACGAATTTTGCAAAATATAACTCCCTGTGCAGCCGATGAAAAAATATATAATTATCTTTTTTCACTGGGATATAAAATAAGTAACCCAGTAGAAGATTTTACAGGGGATAACGGAATGTGTATATTTTTTAAGAATAAAAATCGAAATGAAGAAAACGATATATCAGAGCATGTGGTAGTTGTTGGAATTCACAAACCAATAATCCAGTCCGAGAAATATATTCGTGCGCAAATATTGTTAGGTAAAAACAGTAAAACAATGAGTAAAAAGCGTTCAAAGCAATCTTTTCTAGCAGGATTATGTACGTGTGTTGAATGTGGTAAATCGTTTGGTTTGAAAAGTTCATCAAGGTATAAATACTATTGCTGTAGGGGCAGGCAAACAACTGGGATGTGTAACAACAGGTTATATATAAGAGCAGACGAATTTGAAAAGGCAGTTATTGAGCAGTGTATTAATTATTTGAACCAATTTTCCCATACAAAAGAAGAAGTAGAATTAGAACAAATTCCTGACAATACAAATAGTATTGCGTTGATTGAACAGCAAATTGCTAATTTAATAGAAAACATCGGAAAAGGCAATAGTGTTGTCGATGAATTGCTTACTAATAAGATAACTTCATTGCAAAATCAAATAGATTCCTTTAGGGTGGAGAAAGAAAAAGAAATTGTTGGGAAAGTGGAAGCCAGGGAGATAAACGATTTAAAAAGCATATTTCAGGATTTTGACAGCTTAGACATAGATAAAAAAATATTGAATATAAGAAAAATTGTAAAGAATATTGAGATTACAAAAGATGAAGAGGTGAAAATTTATTACTTAATTAAGCCATAACTAAACTAGGCATTTTTGATTTATTTAAACTGTTAAAAAATTACAGATAAAGTTTGAGTTTAATTAAAGCGATGGATTTATTTGACATATTTTTTATTAAGTGTTACAATAAATAACATCTTAAGATGATTATCCGAGTATATATTTGGAAATAGAAATAAGGAGTGTTAAATATGAAAAAGAAAATTTTTAGAGGTATTGCATCACTTGCAGCAGCAGTTGGTGTTCTTTCTCTAAACCCTATGATTGCAAAGGCTGCAATTCCAAACAATATTATTTTGTATTATACGCAAGGAGCGCCTAGCAGCTGCACCTGTACTTATAGTAGTTTTGAGTATACTGCATGTGGAAATTCATCGACTGTTTTACGTATATCAAACTTTTCAAACCCTGATCCATATATAAAGATTAATACAACTCCCGCATTATCAACTCGATATTATTATGGAGTAACTAATGGGTACATAGAAGTGCCATATGCAAATGGGGCGTCAACAATAAGAGGTTCCATGGTACCAACAAATGTTACCTTATATAACTATTCAAATTGTGGCAGCTGTGCTGTGTATGGTGTTATTACAGAAGCGGATGGCTGATAAGAAAACTTTTTTCACTTCCCTATATCATATAGGGAAGTGAAATTATTATTTATATCAAAAATGAATAGAAGGGTATCGCTTATGAAGAAGAAATTTTACATATTTTTGTATGTAGGAATATTAATATTATTAGTGAGCTGTCAGAAGGTTCCTGAAGAAGTAATGGAGAATACCAATTCTGGTGATAAAATAGAACAAGGAAGCGTGGATACGAATTATGATACACTAGAAAATATATATAAAAGCTATGAACAGGTAAAAAGTAATACCTATGATAATTTGAACTTTTCAACAGACTTTTCCATTAACATGCCTGAAGAAATTGGTCTGCTGACATTTAAGCAAACGGAACACTTCTATGATAATAACAAGGAGCTATTGAATCAATTTGTTAAAAATGTGAATACGGATTTGATAATGGAAACTGATGCGAATGCCTATATGACAGGAATGCAGTACAATGATGTAAAAAAGAATGAGTCGTTTTCTATATGTAATAATGGATTTTTTTTCTATGAAAAATATAAATATAGTGACTGGATAAATGTAGAAAATAGAGATCTCGTGGACTATACCTTAATGGATGAAATATTTATGAGAAAAACCAATCAAAATTATACTACGGAAACGTATGATTGGAATCATAAAACCTTTACTTTAAGTGACGTTATTCAAACGGCGTCCAACTATGTGAAGGAGATGGCTTCTCCATATGATACGATGGATTGGATTCCTGAAAATATAAAGATTTATCAGTATACAAGCGGAGAATTCTTTTTTCGGCTTGCATTTACGAAGTCCTATAAGGATGTACATCTGTTTTATAATAATTGGGGAAATAAAGCTAATACTATGAAAGAGCCATATGTCCGTGTGTATCAGCCTATTTTGGTAATGGATTCCTCTTTAAAAGTATTTTTTATAGACAATTATCCAGGTATTATTGAATATGTGGAAACAAAGGAAACGTATGATAAAATTATTACATTAGAGTATGCTACTGAAAAACTATCGGAGCTTCTTTCTTCCTATCGGAGGTATAGTGTACAATGGATTTCATTAGAGTATAGATTAATCCTAGAAGGTGGAATCGTTTCTGGTGATACGATTAATGATACTTCTGTTGCTGGCAATGTATATGAAGCACGTCCCTGTTGGACCTTTTATCTGAATAATGATCCCAACAATTTAATTTTTGCTATGGTGGATTGTGTAACAGGAGAAATTGAATTTGTCTGTAATAATTAGAGAAAAGAAGAGGATACAATGAAAACATTACATACATTAAAGATTGAATTATGGAAAACCATAGGTAATCTTGGTTTTGTAGTATCTATCTTTATTACATTTGGTTTATTATGTACGACAGAGGTTTACATAGATACTATGACAGGAAAGGCTTATAACGTAATAGAAGCGTTATTACAGATAAATCAGGAAATTGCAAAGACAGAGATTTCATTTGCTGCTCCTATCATTTTGCAAGGAGCATTTTCTAGCTATTTTGCTATGTTTATACCTATTATTGCGGCATTTCCATTTATACCAAATTTCTGTGCTGAACGGAACAGTGGTTTGATTCGATATACCATTCAACGGACAGGAAAGATTCGTTATTACATAACAAAATTTTTATCTGCTATTTTAGGTGGAGGTCTTTCGGTATTATTAGGGTATTGTTTATATGGTGCAATGATTACTATGCTATTCCCATCTATTAAAGACTATAATCTGCCAAAAGAAATTTTAACACTATATACAGGAACCAATATCATGCTACGCAATCTGCTTCTCATTATAGGCATTTTTTTATATGGCTGTTTTTCAACCATACCTGCTTTCTTCTTGGCAGCTTTTGTAAGAAACCGTTATATTATAACTTGCGTGCCATTTATGGTTACTTACCTATTTAGCAGCAGTCTGACAAAATTAATATACGATGGCATGGCAACACAAAATCAAAAATTAATTGATATTGGAAATACACTTAAACCAGAAGGAATCAGCCGTCTTTATCAGCAAGATGCTATCTCAAGAAACTGTCTGCTGATTTATCTCGTTTTTATGAGCATCTGTTTTTTATTATTTGTCATAATTATGAATCGGAGGTTTGATCTGGGTGAATAAATTAAAGTTAAAAAAAATTTTATCAACCGCAAAAATGGAGTATATAAAATGGATCTGCAATGCCCGGATGATCTTATTGGGGGTCATGGTTCTATTTATTCATAGCTTTGTTATACAGCCCTTACAGGAGCATGCAATGAAAATGAACTCACCGCTCAATACGTTAGAGCCTTTTATAGCAACTGTAAACTCCGAAGTACTAGTGATTATTGTTCCAGTAATTTTTTTGGCTCTTTTTTCTGATTTCCCCAAAACGGATGGGAATACACTATTTTCTATTTCGCGTATCGGAAAAGTAAATTGGATTATTGGCCAGATTTTATTTGCGGTATATGCCATTTTTACATATGTTGGTGTGATTTTTATTGGCTCAGTTCTTCCCGTCATAGCTTCTTCCTTTTGGGCGAATGGATGGTCATTAGTGATTACAAAATATGCATCGCTTTATCCTAATGACTCTCAGAGCTTTGCCTGTCTGCTTATAAAAAATAATCTCTACAATCAGGTTTCACCCTGGTACGCTGCTATACAAGGCTATGCGTTTATGATGCTGTATCTGCTTGTGATTGCGTTGATTATGTTAGTCTTTAACTGTATGGGCAGAAAAATATATGGGATGCTGACTGCCTCTTGTGTAATTGCCTTTGGTGGTACCATATGTCTGGTAAAAATGCCTTGCATGTGGATTTTTCCTATGGCGCACACCTCTATATGGCTTCACTATACTAATTATTATCGAAAACCAATTATGGAGATGTGGAAATCTTATATTTACTTTGTTGGAATCATAACAATTCTTATTGTAGCTGGTATTAAATCATTAAAAAGATTGAATTTTGACAGTATTCAGGAAATAGATTAGGAGAATTGCATGGAAAATATAATTGAAATTAATGATGTTTCTCTTCAAATAAAAAATACCTCGATTTTAAATAATATTAATATTCATTTTGAACAAGGGAAAATACATGGTCTTGTTGGAAGAAATGGATCAGGAAAAACAGTACTTATGAAATGCATTTGCGGATTTATTAGAATTAATCAGGGTGAAATTATTGTTGATAAAAAGAAAATAGGAAAAGATGTGGATTTTCCAGAAGATATTGGTTTCATCATCGAAACGCCTGGATTTATTCCTTATTACAGCGGCTATAAAAATTTAATGCTTCTAGCTGGCTTACGGAATAAGGCTGGCAAAGAAGAAGTTAAGACAGCATTATCAGCTGTGGGTCTTGATTACAATCTAAAAAGAATGGTTAAGAAATACAGTCTGGGTATGAGGCAGCGGCTAGGAATTGCCCAGGCCATTATGGAGAAGCCTTCTATACTGATTTTAGATGAGCCTTTTAACGGATTGGATAAAGAAGGGGTTCAAGATATGCGGAAATATTTTTTAAGACTAAAGGAACTTGGGACTACCATTTTAATGTGTTCTCATTCCTCAGAAGATATTAATATTTTATGTGATACAGTTGCTGAAATGGACAAGGGGATTTTGACAAAAATCAAATAAGATAAGAAATGGAGCGTATTGTTTGGATGTTATTATAAAATGGGCTTTTTGAATCAAAGATAAGATTACAGATAATAGAGTGAAAAGAACGGTATAAATAATTAACCGTTCTTTTCATTTTTGCTTTTTTCATTATCAGCAGCACATGCCTTAAATGTATTGTAAATATGGTTCCATGATTCATCTGGAAGTAATTCCACCATTTGTAGAATCAAGTTAGTGTCATTTTTTCAGGAAACAATTGATATACATTAATGTAAATTTATTATAAAGGTAGTGTATTGATTATGGCTCTGAAATTTCAAAATATACCTCCCGACATTACAGAAGATGAAAATAAAATAAATGTCGAAAATTTTTTTAATACCTATTATCAGTCCTCTGGTCTTAATAACTTTCACCATTGTTCTTATGATATCAATAAAAAAGTACTACATATATTTCTTGTGAAAAATTGAATATAAAAAAATAAAGGCCTTTTAAAGAGGCTTTTATTCTTAGTCTATTGTAACAGGCGTGAAATCACCAGGATGACTGAAAAAAATAAGCCATTTACCCTTATAGTCAGACATGCTGACAGGTCCGAAGGTTGTATTATAAGTAAACTCAGGAGCAGTCATGCCTAGAGATAGACAATTTAGCATAAGGATGCCTCCTAGAAAATAGAATTTATATAATATATGTATTTTTATAAAAATGAATGTATGAAATAAAGTTTATATTTATAATGAAAAAAGAAAAGCAGACAGACCAAATGAAATACGTGTGGTCTGTCTGTTGAATTACTACATTTAAAATATTATTCTAAACATAAAGCAAGGTAAATAGTTTCCTTATAAAATTAATAATAGTTTACTGCATTTATATATAAAGCTGGGAGTAGTAATAAGGAATATTTCCGAGAAAAATGTAATAATAATAAGAATAATTAGTTTAAGATGTAGAATCAGATTGATTAGATTGTATTGTGTCTTCAATACATATTCGTCGTTGGTGGGGATGCATCGATATAAATTCTGAATAACTAGTGCTAGATTTTATCATCTGAATATTGCACTTATAACAAATTGTGTTGTCTTTCGATACAAATCGGACACCTTTGCATTTGGGACATATGTATAATTTAAGCATAAAGATCTACCTCCTGTATATTAATAATATTATATGAGGAATAAAATAAATTGTAAATCGAAACAGATCGCCAAAATAAGGAAAATAGCGACAATAAACAAAAAATGTAAATTTAAAACTTTGCTCAAAGAGTTTTTTTAATTATGACCTTGAATCCCATTTTTTTTTGGTCTATAATGGAATTCAATTAAGAATAGAAAGAAATACTATAATGGAGAGGAATGGAGGCTATGAAATGAAAGGAATTATACTTGCTGGTGGCTCAGGTACAAGGTTATATCCTGTTACAAAAGCAATTTCAAAGCAGATTTTACCTATTTATGATAAACCAATGATTTATTATCCCCTTTCTGTACTGATGCTGGCTAATATTCGTGATATTCTAATTATTTCAACTCCCAGGGATTTGCCTTGCTTTCAGCAGCTGTTAGGTACTGGTGAGCAGCTGGGGCTGAAGATAGAATACAAGGTACAGGAGCAGCCAAGAGGCTTAGCAGAAGCGTTTATAATTGGGGAAGAGTTTATTGGAGAAAGTCCAGTAGCATTAATTTTAGGAGATAATATTTTTTATGGAAGAAGCTTTTCCCAGACACTTTGCAAAGCTGCAAAAAAGAAAGAGGGTGCAACGATATTTGGATATTATGTAAGAGATCCTCGTGCATATGGAGTGGTTGAATTTGATAAGACTGGAAAGGCGCTTTCCATAGAGGAAAAACCAGAGCACGCCAAATCAAATTATGCAGTGCCAGGGCTTTATTTTTATGATAATGACGTTATTAGTATTGCAAAAAGCATACGTCCAAGTCATCGGGGAGAATTAGAGATAACAACTGTTAATCAGGAATATATGAAAATAGGCAAACTTCAGGTGGAGACGTTGGGAAGAGGTATGGCGTGGCTAGATACTGGCAACCATGATTCTTTACTGGATGCTTCCAATTTTGTGGCATCTATTCAAAAAAGACAAGGCTTATATATTGCCTGTATTGAGGAAATTGCATATAAGAAAGAATTTATTTCCAAAGAGCAGCTGTCAGAGTTGGCAAAACCTTTAATGACAACGGAATATGGAAAGTATTTAATGGATCTTGTGGAAAATAAACATTAGGATTGTTTATTTAGCAGATTAGGAGGATTATTATGAGTAACTTTAGAATAGAGTCATGTGGAGAAATTGATGGTTTATACTGCATTTGGCCACAAGTTTTTGGTGACCAGCGAGGTTGTTTCTTTGAAGTATATCAATATGAAAAATTCAAAGAAGCAGGATTAGACATGATTTTTGTACAGGATAACCAAAGCATTTCAACAAGAGGTGTGCTGCGTGGACTGCATTATCAAAAAAAACATCCTCAGGGAAAGCTTGTTCGTGTTCAGAAGGGAAGAGTATTTGATGTAGCGGTTGATCTGAGAAATGATTCTAGAACATATGGAAAATGGTATGGGACTATTCTGGATGATGTTCAAAAAAACATGCTGTATATTCCAGAGGGATTTGCACATGGATTTTTAGTATTATCAGAGACAGCAGAGTTTTCTTATAAATGTACGGATTATTATCATCCAGAGGACGAGGCAGGTTTCATGTGGAATGATGAAAAAATTGGAATTAAGTGGCCAATAGAAGAGGGAATGGAACTTATTATTTCAGATAAAGATAAAAATTATAATTCATTTTAGGCAAGGGGGAATACATCCGTGATAATTATGATTACAGGGGCAAACGGGCAGTTAGGTCGTGCTCTCAATGGGATTTTAATGAAGCAGAGCAGGAATTGTGTTATCAATACAGATTATGTGAGAGGAGAGCTTCCCAACCAGCCCTTGTATCCTATAGAGCATTTAGACATAACAGAACAGAATGCAGTTGAAACATTTATAGAGAAAGCAAAGCCAGATGTGGTGATTAACTGTGCTGCTCATACCCAGGTGGAAAAGTGTGAAGCGGATGTCAAGAATGCAGTAAAAATCAACGAATTGGGGCCATACTATCTTGCAGTAGCTGCCAAAAAGTCGGGAGCCAGGTTGGTGCAGGTATCAACAGATTATGTATTTGATGGAGAAGCTGGCAGGCCATATGTAGAAGAGGATATCACGAATCCAGTATCTGTTTATGGGAAGACTAAGCTGGCAGGAGAGCTTTTGGTACAGAAACATTGCAGTCAGTATTTTATTGTTCGGACGGCATGGCTTTATGGAGATGGAAATAATTTTGTTAAGACGATGCTTAGGCTTTCCGAAACAAATCAGGAAATCCGTGTAGTGAAGGACCAATTTGGAACTCCGACCTCGGCTTACGAGCTGGCTAAATTAATTCTGTTTTTAATAGAGACAGAAGACTATGGCATTTATCATGGAACCTGCGAAGGTTCAACCTCATGGTATGAGTTTGCAAAGGAGATTTTCAAGCTTAGTGAAAGAGAGCCAGTATTAATCCCGGTTAAATCAGAGGAATATCCAGCAAAAGTAAAAAGACCTAAATATTCTGTTCTGGAAAATCATAGATTGAATACAACAACAGATTACAGAATGAAAGAATGGAAAGAAGCTTTAAGGGACTATTTAGATTCCTTAAAGAATGGAGGAGAACAGGCAGAATGAAAAATTATTTAGTAACAGGTGGGGCAGGATTTATTGGTTCAAATTTTATTCATTATATGTTTGAAAAGTATGGAGATGAAATTTTTATTATTAATCTGGACAAGCTTACTTACGCAGGAAATCTTGAAAACCTTAGTAATGTTCAAAGCAGGAAGAATTATAAATTTATAAAGGCAGATGTCTGTGACCAGAAAGCAGTAGAAGCTGTTTTCCAACAGTTTGACATTGATTATGTGGTACATTTTGCAGCAGAAACACACGTAGACAGAAGTATTCGGAACCCAGAGGTTTTTGTAAATACGAATGTTCTTGGTACACTTAATTTAATTCATACAGCAAAAACAATGTGGGAAGTAGAGAATGGGTATAAGGAGGGAAAGAAGTATCTTCAGGTTTCTACCGATGAAGTATACGGTTCTCTGGAAAAGGAAACGGACTTTTTTTATGAAACGACTTCTTTAGATCCTCATAGCCCGTATTCTGCAAGTAAGGCGTCTGGGGATCTGCTTGTAAAATCGTATATAGATACATTTCAATTTCCAGCTAATATAACAAGATGCAGTAATAATTACGGGCCATATCAGTTCCCAGAAAAGCTGATCCCACTTATGATTCATAACGCACTGCAAGGGAAAAAGCTACCTGTCTATGGGGATGGGAAAAATGTACGCGACTGGCTTTATGTAATGGATCATGCAAAGGCAGTGGATATGGTATTAAATGAAGGAAAGCCAGGTCAGATATATAATATTGGCGGACATAATGAAAAACAAAACATTGAAATCGTATCAATCATTATTGAAGTTTTGCAGGAGGTTTTAGCAGATTCCGATTCAAGGAAAATGAATATATCAAAGGATTTAATTGCATTTGTAGAAGACCGTAAAGGGCATGACAGAAGGTATGCGATTGCGCCCGATAAAATAAAAAATCAGGTTGGATGGTATCCAGAAACAACATTTCAGGATGGTATTAGAAAGACAATTATCTGGTATCTAGAGAATACTAAATGGCTGGAAAATGTTACATCTGGAGATTATCAAAACTATTATAAGGAAATGTACAAAGAGTAATGGAAAATTTTGTTTTTAGCATGAATGCAACAATACCAGTATTTCTGGTAATTGTAATAGGGTACTTTTTGAGGAAGAAGGGCATGGTCAATGAAGAGTATGTCGATATATCAAATAAGATTTTGTTTCATATCTCTATGCCAGCTTCTTTGTTTCAAGATATTTCCAATGCAAATATTAATGAAGTATTAGATGTGAAAATGCTGGCATTTTGTATGATTGTTTCTTCTATCAGTTTTTTTTGTATATGGGGAGGAGCAAAACTGTTTATCAAAGACAAGGAGATTATTGGAGCTTTCGTTCAGGCATCCTTTCGAAGCAGTGCTGCCATAATGGGAATTTCTTTTGTAAAAAATATGTATGGAGATTTAGGTATGACACCACTTATGATAATCGGATGTGTACCTTTGTTTAATGCCTATTCTGTTATTCTGCTTTCAATAGAAGGAAAAGGACGAAAAGGAATTCAATTTAAAGAGATTTTGATGGGAATTGTTAAAAATCCAATTATAATTGGTATATTGTTGGGATTAATTGGTTCTGTATCTGGCTTTAATAAGTATTCACCAGTTATTTTAAATAAAACCATTGATAATATAGCGGTGCTGACCTCTCCCTTGGCATTACTTTCTATCGGAGCTGGTTTTAAGGGAAAAGAAGCGCTGGCTAAGATGAAGCCGACTGTTGTGGCAACCTTTATAAAGCTTGTAGCATTGCCAGCCATTTTCATACCAATTGCAATACTACTGGGGTTTCGAAATCAGGATTTAGTAGCTCTGCTCATTATGACAGGTGCCCCTACTACTGTGTCTTGTTTTATAATGGCCAAAAGTATGAATAATGATGAGATTTTATCTGGAAGTGTAATTGTTCTATCCACTATTCTCTCTTCCTTTACCATTACTTTTTCTATTTATCTCTTAAAAATACTGGGGTACATATAGGAAAAGCGACGTCATTACGACGTCGCTGAACCTTTGTCTCCCGTTACAGGGGATGCCTCAGAAACTATTATTTTACAAATATCTGTTACACCATTTGCAATACTTACACTAATTGTTACTTCTCCAGGAGCAATTGCTGTGATGACACCTTTTGTGCTAACAGACACAACAGATGGGTCAGAAGAAATAAAAATAGGATTTTCAGCAGTACTAAGTGGCTTAAGATCTCGTTTTAAGACATATCTGTCACCAACTACTACATCAATAGTGTTTTCAGAAAATTTAACACTAAGAGCAGGAGGGGTAACTGTAATTTCGCACTTAAGAGTAGCTGTTACTTTGAAACCTTCTTTGATAGTAACAGTAATTGTTGCAGTACCTACGCTTACGCCTGTAACTTCAGCTTCTTTTGTATCAGTTTTTTTAACCGTTGCAACATCAGTGTCGCTTGATTTAAAAAATATCTTTTGTTCTGGATTTGTACGGTAAACCTTTAATGTATAAGTATCGTCACGAACCAGTGATTTGGAATCAACATTTAATCGTTCTGTTTCACCTTCATCCGCCTGAACAATAGTAGAACGTGATAGCAATCCAAAGCTTGTGATTGGTAATAATGATAGTAACAGGATAAAAAAGCTAATTGTAAGCAGTCTTTTTTGTAAATGTAATAAGTGAGCTTTCATTTTTCCACCTCCATTTTTAAGTATACTAAAGGCATAATTAAGTATAAAAAAAAACTTTGTCAGAACAATGGCAAAATGTAATAAATTCTTAAGAAATTTATTATTTACAATTTTTGTATGAAATTGGAATTACAAATTGCTTATTATAACTTGTGTTCAAGTAATAAGTTTATTATAATAGATATAACAAATATATATGTACAAAATTAGGAGGTAATATATGGGTTACATACTAATTGCAGATGATAACGAGGACATTACAGACATTTTATCCACATATGTCACAAAGGAAGGACATGAGGCTTTGGTAGCAAAGGATGGCGAGGAAGCTATGAAGCTATATGAAAAGTATAGTCCAGTTGCTGTTTTGCTGGATGTTATGATGCCAAAAGAAGATGGATATGAGGTTTGTAGAAAAATCCGAAATAAATCAAATGTACCAATTATGCTGATTACTGCCCGTGGCGAAGATTTTGAAAGAATTATGGGATTGGATATTGGAGCAGATGATTATATTGTAAAACCATTTAGTCCAAGTGAAGTAATGGCAAGGCTGAGAGCAGTTTTGAGGAGGGTATCAAAGACCGATACTCAGGTAGAATCAAAAAATCAGATAACAGTTATGAACTTACTAATTAACCTGGATGAATATGTTTTATATATCGATGGACAAAAAATGGCATTGACAAAACGAGAAATCGAAACTATGTGGACCCTTGCAAATAATCCGAATAAGGTATTTACAAGAGATAATCTTTTAGACAGCTTATGGGGATTTGATTATTTTGGAGACAGCAGAACAGTAGATTCACATATAAAAAGACTTCGTGCAAAGTTAGACAAGGTTAGTCATCCTAAGTGGAATATAAAAACCATTTGGGGAGTTGGATATAAGTTTGAAGTAGAAGAATAGAAATCTAAGAACGGTGAGATGAGATGAAGAAAGTAAAAAGGGTAAAGGATAATCTGCCTATTAGATTTTATAATCGCTTGTTCTTTCGGATATTCAGCTATTTTGCAGTTGTCGTTTCTCTATTTGCAGTGCTTTTGGGATTTATCTATATGAAGCTATATGAAAGCGGCACTATGGAAACATATCGGGATGATTTGATTAGGCAGGCTGAGCGAATTGCTTTTCAAGTTTCTGATTTTTCGGCAACAGAGCAGCAGAATGAGTTTATTGCGTATGAAGACGCACTCTATACGGTAGAAGACCCCGAATTGACAGATGTTTGGATTTTGGCAAATCCTAATGTACAGACTCCGTTGGCAGATACTTTCACCAATATTAAGCTTTCAAATGTTACGCTTATGCCAGAATATAATGAAATTCTCAACAAGGCATTTTCAGGAAAAACAGCATATAATGCAGGGAATGATGATGTCTATGGAAGATTGATGGTAAGAGTAGCAGTCCCAGTTATGGACGCAGGAGGAAATGTTGCAGGTGCTGTTATGATTTTATCTGTGATGGAAGGTCAGAAAAAAGTCATTAATCGAAGCCAGTCACTAATCTGGATAAGCAGTGTGGTTGCTTTAATAATATCTGTTATTGTTTCTACAGTTTTTGCAAGGCAGATTTCAGGCCCAATTTCAGAGATGCGGAAGACGGCATTGACATTGGCAGATGGGAATTATGATATTAAAACAGGTCTGGTAAAGCATGGTGAAATCGGTCAGCTGGCGGGTGCCATTGATATTCTTTCGGATCGGCTTAAGGAGAATGAGGCAGAAAGAAAAAATATAGAGCAGATGAGACTTGATTTTTTTGCTAATGTATCACATGAGCTAAGGACTCCTATTACAGTTATGCGTGGGTATACAGAAATGCTTGTAGATGACGTAATTACGGATGAAGCAAAAAAAAGAAAGTATTACGAAAGAATGCTTTTGGAGTGTAAAAGTATGGAACGTCTTGTAGGGGATCTGCTGATCTTATCAAAGATGCAGAACCCAGATTTTGTAATAGATGCAGAACCTGTAAACTTAGTACAGGTATTTGAAGATATTATCCGCAGTGCTAGAGTTATTGCACGGAAGAAGAATATATCGATTAAAATGAAACAGGATACAGAATGTGCAATGATGCATGGTGACTACGACCGGCTGAGGCAGATGTTTATGATTATTATTGACAATGCGATAAAGTTTTCAAAAGAAAATGGAGAAATTTTAATTGAAATAGAGAGCAAAGAACTTTTGAGAATACGAATTACAGATAAAGGGATTGGAATTTCAGGGGAAGAGCTTCCGTTTATTTTTGAAAAATTTTATAAGTCAAAACTGAGACAGAATGCTCAGGGTTCAGGACTTGGATTGGTGATTGCGAAGCAGATTGCCATTAAGCATGGCGGAACTGTGGATGTAGAGAGTGAAGTGGGAATTGGTACCATGTTTGAATTTGCCTTTGACAAAATCGAGTTGGAAATGATATAATAGATACAACAAAAGATGAGTCCTGAGATGTTCGATACTCCTTGTTATTTTGAACCTACATTTCTTTAAAAGGGATTCCTATTATTCGTAAGCCTATGTCAGGCCGCCGTTTGCAGCGGAAGACAGAAGTTTATGTGCGGTTGCCCACCTAGCTATGGCTAGGAGTCAAAATACAGGAAACGGCATTTTGGGTGAATATAATTATGTTGGCAGCGGAAACGCTGCTTTTTTTGAGTAAAAATTTTTACATATACTTGTTTTTTAAATTGATAATAAATATAATAAGATAAAACAACATAACATATGGTCAATACTGTAGTTGAGAAAGGCAGGAGATATATGTACAATGGATATGTAAAAGTTTGTGCTGCAACGCCCAAAATTAAAGTGGCAGATCCCAGATATAATGCAAATCAAATTATGGAACTGGTGAAAAAAAATAGTGAAGCAGGAGCAAAAATAATTGTTTTTCCAGAATTGTGCCTGACGGGATATACTTGCAGTGATTTGTTTCTTCAAGACATCTTATTAGAGGGAGCATTGCGGCAGTTGGAATATATTGCAAAGGAAACAAAAGACAGAGATGTGCTTGTATTTGTAGGTCTGCCATTTATGAAAGAGGGAAAGCTCTATAATGTTGCAGCGGGTCTTGCAAACGGAAAAATACTGGGACTGGTACCAAAATCTTACATTCCAAATTATTCTGAATTTTATGAGGCAAGACATTTTACAAAGGGAAGAAAAAAAATAGAGTATGTAAATATAAATGGTCAAGAAGGAATTCCTTTCAGTACAAATATTTTATTTCGCTGTACAAATCAAAAGGATTTATTGATTGGAGTTGATATTTGTGAAGATCTATGGGTTCCCGTGCCGCCATCTTGCCAGCACGTGTTAAAAGGAGCTACTGTGATTGTAAACTTGTCAGCCAGTGACGAAACAACAGGGAAAGATATGTATCGTCGGGAATTGGTGAGAAATCATTCTGCCAAGCTGATTTGTGGATATTTATATGCGGATGCTGGGGAAGGCGAATCCTCTACAGATTTAGTTTTTGGAGCACATAATATTATTGCGGAAAATGGAACTGTTCTGGCAGAGGCAGAGAGATTCCAGAATGAGACTGTTATTTCAGAGCTGGATCTGGAACGCCTGGTAAATGAAAGAAGGCGGATGTCTACGTTTCCGGCAGCTGAAGAGATGGAACAGGAATATGTTTATGCAGATTTTTACTATAAAGGGCTGGAAGAAACGGTTTTAACAAGGTTTGTTGACAAAGCTCCATTTGTACCTGGCAGTAAAAGTGACAGGGACAGACGATGCAGAGAGATTTTGACAATTCAGGCATTAGGTTTGAAAAAGAGGCTGGAACACACAAATGCCAAGACAGTAGTAGTTGGTATATCTGGCGGGCTGGACTCTACACTGGCACTGCTTGTAATTGCAAAGGCATTTGATTTATTAAAGCTGGAACGAAAAAATATAATAGCAGTTACAATGCCTTGTTTTGGAACAACAGACCGAACGTATCAAAATGCAGTAAATCTGACTTTAAAGTTAGGTGCCACGTTGAAGGAGATACCGATTAGCGAAGAGGTAACGATGCACCTGGATAGTATTGGACATGATATGAAAACCCATGATGTGACCTATGAAAATGCCCAGGCACGTATTCGGACGCTAGTGCTTATGAATATGGCAAATCTGTATAATGGGCTTGTTATTGGAACAGGTGATTTATCTGAGTTGGCATTAGGATGGGCGACCTATAATGGTGATCATATGTCAATGTATGGAGTAAATGCATCAGTTCCCAAAACATTAGTGAAATACCTTGTGTTGTATTATGCAGAAACAGTTGTGGATGAGGAACTGTCTAAGCTGCTTCTGGATATTTTAGATACTCCAGTTAGTCCAGAACTATTACCACCCAAGGAAGGGGCAATCTCACAGAGGACAGAGGACATTGTAGGACCTTATGAGCTGCACGACTTTTTTCTGTACTATGTAATGCGCTTTGGGTACAGACCCTCCAAAATCTTTGTACTTGCATCATATGCTTTTGGCGGAACCTATGACAAAAATGTGATTTATAAATGGCTGACCACATTTTATAAAAGATTTTTCAGCCAGCAATATAAAAGATCTTGTCTACCAGATGGACCAAAGGTTGGAAGTGTCGCAGTTTCACCTAGAGGGGACTTACGGATGCCAAGTGATGCAGTTGCTGAAGTGTGGTTAGAAGATTTAAGAAAATTGGAGGATAAATATGGAGTTGGATTTTGAAGATTTTGTAGAGGAAGTAAAATTTCAGATGACAGAGTATGACAGACTGACAGAAGAAATGATTTTGAACTGGGAAATACAAGCAAGAGAATGGGTGAAAAGGAATAAAAATAAGCCATATCTGACTTATAAGGCACCAGATGATATTATAGTTAAAATAAAATCGGAAGATGATATGGAAGAACTAGCAAGACTTTTTTACAGGGCTGTTCGGGACGACCAGCTAGAGCGTTACTGGAAAAATTTCAAGTTAATCGTTTAATACAAAAGAAGTTCTATCGATTACGAAGAACTCGTATCTCGATAGAACTCTTTCTGCCTTTAAGATTCAGGAACTTTAGCCTTTTCTATGGCAGTTTCAACACCATCTAAAAGAAGCATTTGTGTATATTTGCAGTCGTCCGATATAACAACTTCATCGATTGTTACATTGTTACATAGTTGGGTCTGAATTGTTTCAAGAGCAGGAACTACTAATGGATACATGGTAGTAATTGTGTCATCTAAATTTGAAACAGTAACGGCATTAATATGGTTTTCATCCAAAACCACTTCAATATTTAAGGAGTTATCACCAATTGTAATCTGACTGGTGTAAACGCCAGGTATGTATTGCGACTCATTTTCAGCAACTTTGTTATCTTTGCTTTTCGGTAAAAACATAAAAATGAGCAAGAGAATTAATAAAATACCAAGACCCACAAAAATTGCAGTGTATACAATTTCTTTTAGTTGAATAATAACAATTTTAGTTTTTGACATGAAAACCTCCAATGACTACATAAGATTGGTATTAGTACCGAATATCTTCCTTTTTATAATGATATGTGATTTTTTTATAAATATGATAACTTTTTGAATGATTGCAAAAATATTTTAGACAGGAGTGATGATAATGTCATTACAATTAGTGCTTGGCAGCTCAGGTTCCGGTAAATCTTATCGAGTAAATCAATATATGATAGCAGAGTCTTTGAAAGACATAGATTGTAATTACATTATGATTGTTCCTGAGCAGTTTACACTTCAAACACAGAAGGATATTGTTTCCATGCATCCCAGACATGGAATTATGAACGTAGATGTGTTAAGCTTCCTTAGACTGTCTTATCGGATTTTTGAGGAACTTGGCAAGTCCAAGGTATCTATTTTAGAAGAAACAGGAAAAAGTATGCTGGTTCGTAAGGCACTGGAGGAAAAGAAAGAGGAGTTATCTGTTTTTAAAGCAGATATGAGGAAGCAAGGGTTTGTAGAAGAAATAAAATCGCTTATTTCCGAACTGCTTCAATATAGTATTGAGCCTCAGCAGCTTTTAAAAATGATTGACGTTACCCAAAATAAACCTATGTTATGTGGAAAACTTCATGATACCGTTCTTGTCTACGAAAGTTTTCAAAAGATGTTGGAAAATAAATACATTACAGCAGAAGAAGTTTTGGAAGTATTATGTGACGTAGTAATTAAATCAAAGATTTTAAAAAATAGTGTAATATGTTTTGATGGCTTTACGGGATTTACGCCAAATCAATATAAACTAATCAGAAGTCTTTTTTCAGTGTCCAAAAAAGTAATGATTACTGTGACGTTGGATCCAAGAGAAGATTATATGAAGAAGGGTGAGGAATTCCAGCTTTTCTATTTAAGCAAGAAAACAATACACCAATTGTTCCAGATAGCAAAGGAAACCAGTACAGAAATAGATGAACCATGGTTTGCCGGAGAAAAGGATAAGGTACCCTATCGGTTTGGGAATAGTCCCGCGCTGGCTTCTTTAGAAAAAAATCTTTTTCGGTATCCTTATGAATGCTGCAATATAGTACAAAATGACATTTCACTTTATGCAGCTGGAAGCACAAAGAAAGAAATTCAGTATGTATTGGAAAAAATTCAGTATCTATTACGTGAAAAGGAGTATCGGTATCGAGACATTGCTGTAGTGACAGGTGATATTGGGACATATGAAAGTATCATTGAGAGAGAATTTGAGAAGGCAGGGATTTGCTTTTTCATTGATAATAAAAAGGATGTCCGTTTAAATCCATTTGTGGATTTGTTAAGAGCTTTATTAGATGTATTTGTAAATCATTTTACGTATGAAGGTGTTTTTCGTTATTTACGTACGGGGTTATTAGAGATAAGCCGCAGTGAAATAGATATGCTTGAAAATTATGTTCTTGCTTATGGAATAAGAGGCTATGGAGCGTGGAATAAGGTTTGGAAAAGTAGAGGAAAAAAAGCATCCCAGTATGATTTCGATGAATTGAACGGAATTCGGGCCAGGGTTATGGAACCGTTAATTCCTTTTTATGATGCTATAAAAAGGAAAGACTGTACAGTTGAGGACTATACAAGGGCAATGTATGAGTTCATTGTGCAGCAGAGGCTATATGAGAAATTAGAGCAGTATTGTGAACTGTTTGAAAAGGAAGAAAAGCCCCTTCTTGTGAAGGAGTTTCGGCAGATTTACCGGATTGTAATGGAACTGTTTGATAAAATAGTGGAATTGCTTGGAACGGATTCAATGTCATTAAAAGAATATCAGGAAATATTAGATACAGGATATAGTGAGATGCAGGTTGGATTGATTCCACCAGGAGTAGACCAGCTTATGGTGGGGGATATAGAGAGAACCCGTCTGAAAGATATTAAAGCCTTATTTTTTATAGGAGTTAATGATGGAATTATTCCCAAAAGCAAAGAATCTGGCGGGATTTTTTCTGACAGGGAAAGAGAGCTTTTGAGTGAAAATAAGATGGAACTTGCCCCTACAAAACGGCAGAATGCTTATATTGAGCAATTTTATCTGTATTTCAATTTGACAAAGGCATCAGAAAAGCTGTTTATCTCTTATAGTAAGCTGGGTGCAGATGGAAAAGCACAAAAGCCTTCTTTTCTTATAGGGAAGATAAAAAAAATATTTCCTGATTTAACTGTTACAGAGGAAGACAGAGAGGAAGTAATTCTGGACAAGATATTGGGAGGAGACAGGGGGTGGACCTACTTGTTGGATGGGCTTGGAAAATTTCCCGTGGGTAAAGTTGATATATATTGGAAAGAATTGTTTTCTTATTATATGAGGCAGGAAAATTTCCGAAAGGAACTTAGGAGACTGGTTCAAGGAGTCTATTATACCAATGAGGAGAAAAAACTTTCCAGAGCTGTGGTAAATGCGCTATATGGAACAGAGCTTCATAATAGTGTGACAAGGCTGGAACAGTATGCTTCTTGTGCATTTGCCCATTTTCTTGCTTATGGACTGGGGCTTCAAGAAAGAAAAGAGTTCCGTGTGGCAATCCCTGATATTGGAGATTTATTTCATAAGTCAATTGAGATTTTTTCGAAGAATATTCAAAGGGAAGGGGTTACCTGGAGAGAACTTGGCAAAGAGGATATGGAAGGGCAAAGAGATTTGTTTGTTCACGAGGCAGTTATTCAGGCTGTGGAGGGACATGATAGCCCTGTGATTTTCAGTTCAAAACGAAATGAATATTTAGTGAACCGGCTTGAGCGAATGACCAGCAGAACAATATGGGCCTTGTGCCAGCAAATTTCGCAAGGTGACTTTGAACCGTCAGGCTATGAAGTGTATTTTTCACCAGTCGATCATCTGGCTGCTAATACAATAACATTGGATCAGCAGTCTATTATGAGATTGAAGGGACGAATAGACAGAATAGATGTACTGGAAGAGGAGGAAACAGTCTGCATAAAGGTTATTGACTATAAATCAGGTGAAACAACGTTTGATTTGACAAAAATATATTACGGATTACAACTACAGTTAGTTGTTTATCTGAATGCTGTTATGGAAATGGAGAAAAATAAGACGCCGTTAAAAAAAGTTATTCCAGCAGGAATTTTTTATTATAACATTCAAGATCCAATGATCGAAAGACTTTCCTCAGAGGAAGCAAAGGAGAAGGTTGAAGAGGCCATTTTAAAGGAACTTAAAATGAATGGATTGGTAAATCGTGATAAAAATATTTTAAAGAGGCTGGATCGGGTATTTGAAGAGGAACAGTCAGCAAAGTCAACGGTGATTCCAGTGGAGCTGACTACAAAAGGAAATTTTAGTGCGTATTCCAGTGTTGCAGGGGAAGAAGAATTTAAAGCCCTTTCTACATTTGTAGAAAATAAAATTACCCAATTTGGTAAGGAAATTGTGGATGGAAATACAAAAGCAGTACCATATCAGATGGATAAACGGACAGCGTGTGACTATTGTAAGTTTGATGGGATTTGCGGGTTTGATCGAAAGCTTCCTGGAAATCAGTATAGAAAACTGATGAAACGTAATAAGGATGACATTTGGGAGGAAATCAATGAGCAATATGGTGTGGACCGAGGAACAGAAGAAAGTAATTGAGGCACGGGGACAGAATATTTTAGTATCAGCAGCAGCAGGCTCTGGAAAAACAGCCGTGTTGGTGGAACGTATTATTCAAAAGGTAATTTCCCAAGAAAATCCGGTGGATATTGACCGTATGCTGATTGTTACATTTACAAAGGCGGCAGCTGCTGAAATGAGAGAACGAATTGAGAAGGCATTAGACAGCAAGCTAAGAGAGGGTATGGACAATGTGCATTTGCAGAAGCAGATGACGCTTGTTCATAATGCACAAATCACTACCATTCACAGTTTTTGCAATTATGTGATACGGAATTATTTTAATACCATTAATATTGATCCAGCCATAAGACTAGGAGATGAGGTTGAGCTGACTCTTTTAAAAGGAGATGTGGTAGATGAGCTTTTAGAAGAGAAGTATGCAGAGGAAGAAGAATCCTTTTATCAGTTTATTGAAGCGTACTCAACTGGAAAAACGGATGATGGAATAGGGGATTTTATTTTACAATTATATGATTTTTCTATTAGTCACCCATGGCCAAAGGATTGGCTTCTAGAACAAAAAGAGAGTTTTTCCATTTCTACTGTAGAAGATATGGAGAAAAGTGAGTGGCTTCAGTTCCTGCTCCATGTTATTCATAATAGCTTGACGGAACTTCCTGATAAGTGCTGCCAGGCAATGGAAATTGCAAAGGAACCAGGTGGACCAGGGGCGTATCTAGAGGCTTTGGAAAGTGACTTGGAAATTGCCAGACAGCTGACAGAAAAGTATAGTTTTGTGGAATACTATGATATTATTACAAATGTAGAGTGGAAAAAATTAAAGAGGGTTTCAAAAAAGGATGAGGTAGATCCAGATAAACAGGAACTGGTAAAAAGAATTAGAAGTGAGGTTAAGGAGACAATAGAAGGAATTGCTAAGAAGTATTTTTTTCAGTCTATGGAACAGATGCTTGTGGATTTACAGGCAACGAAAAACCATATGTGCACATTAATTGATCTTACTATTCTATTTGCAGACAAATTTAGAGAAAAAAAGTTAGAAAAAAAAGTAATGGATTTCAATGATTTAGAGCATTTGGCATTGAATATTCTGGTGTCAAAGGATGAAAAAGGGCAGGTGGTTTTTTCTCCTGCTGCTTTAGAACTAAGCGAGTTTTATGATGAAATTATGATTGATGAATATCAGGATAGTAATTTAGTACAGGAATGGATATTGAAAAGCATTTCCAAGGAACGTTTTCAGCAGCCCAATATGTTTATGGTAGGAGATGTGAAGCAGAGCATTTACAAGTTCCGGTTAGCTAAGCCAGAGCTATTTATGGAAAAGTTAAGGGCATATAAACTGGAAGAAGCGGAAAATGGGCCAGGTCTGAGGATAGATTTGGATAAAAACTTTCGAAGCAGAGATATTGTGCTGGATTTTGTAAACTTTATCTTTCAACAGATGATGCAGAAAAAAATGGGGGAAGTAGAATACGACAGAGCCGCTGAGTTGAAACCAGGTGCAGATTATCCAGAAACGGGGGAGAATTATGCAAGTCAAGTAGAAATACTGTTTTTGGTTCCAGAGGAAAAAGAAGCTGCTGGTGAAGAGGGAGAGGAACAGGCTGAAGAGACGGAGCGGGAGCTGGAGGCAAGGATAGTAGCAAAGAAAATTAAAACCATGATGCAGATGCAAAAGGTATATGACAAAGAATTAGGCAGCTATCGTGAAATGAAGTTTAGTGATATTGTTATTTTGCTGCGGACAATTTCTGGGTGGTCAGAGGAATTTACTAACATCCTAATGGCAGAAGGCATTCCTGCTGTTTCAGATACACAGATAGGATATTTTTCGGCATTAGAAGTAAAAACTGTATTGAATATGCTTAGCATAATTGACAATCCTAAGCAGGATATTCCCCTTGCCGCAGTACTTCATTCTCCTATGTATCAGTTTTCTTCAGAAGAACTGGCAATAATCAGGGCATTTTACCTGAAAGGAGATTTGTATGAGGCAGTATATAGTTACGGGGCAGAGGGGGAGATACTAGAGCTTAAGGAAAAGGTCAATGTTTTCCTAAATCAGCTCAATAAGTTTCGCTATATGGTTCCCTATACATCCATTCACAGCTTAATTCAGTCAGTTATAGAAGATACAGGTTATGGCTCATTTGTTGCTGTTATGCCAGCGGGACAGAGAAGAACAGGAAACCTTGATATGCTGATCCGCAAGGCAATTGATTTTGAAGCAACCAGTTATAAGGGATTGTTTCAGTTTAACCGCTATATTGAAAAACTTCATAAGTATAATATTGATTTTGGTGAAGCTGGAGGTGATGAAGCAGCAACAGATGCAGTCAGAATTATGAGTATTCATAAGAGTAAAGGACTTGAATTTCCTGTTGTGTTTGTTTCGGGACTGGGAAAACAGTTTAATTTGCAGGATGCAAGAAGTAAATTACTTTTGCATGAGGAATTGGGGTTAGGACCAGATTTTATTGATCCTGTTATTCGAATAAAGCGTACAACACTACGAAAAAAAGCAATACAGACAAAAATTCAGTTGGAAAGTCTGGGAGAAGAATTGAGGGTTTTGTATGTTGCACTGACAAGAGCGAAGGAAAGTTTAATTTTAACTGGGTTTGTAAAAAAGGGAATAGAGCTTATTGAGAAATGGGAAGAAAATAAGGAAAGAGAGAAGAGAGAACTGGATTTTCTTACGTTATCATCTGCCCATTGCTTTCTAGACTGGATTGGGGCAGCAGTTTATTATCCAAATGCAGCAAAATTAAATATCCAATATGTTAGTCTAAAAAATATGGTGTTTGATGAGGTGAAAAAACAAATAACCGAGGAACTTCAGAAAGAAGAATTATTGAATTGGGATTGTACAAATTCTTATGATGTATTGATTGGAAACGAAATAGCCAGACGAATGGAATACGAGTATCAGTATAGAAGAGAACAAGAGATTCCGGTAAAATTTACGGTTTCGGAGTTAAAACGTCTGCTCGGTAATATAAAAGAGGAAGAAATACAAGAGGGAGAGGCGCTGTTTCCAGAGGAAAAGGGACAGCAGGCAGCTCCAGTGCCTAATTTTATTTCAAAAACAGAAAATACGACTTCCATGCGAAAAGGTATTTTGTACCATAAAGTAATGCAGGAAATTGATTTCAATAAGATAGATACAGAAGACGATATTGTAAAAGAAATAGACAGGTTAGTAGAGGAGGGGCTGATTTTAGAGGAAGAAAAGAAGGAGGTTTCTGTTAAAAAAGTAATGAACTTCTTTGATAGTGACTTGGCAATACTTATGAAGGAAGCAAAAAAGAAGGGAAAGTTGTACAGAGAGAAGCAGTTTGTCATAGGACTTCCAGCAAAAGAACTTCCAGGGGGATTTGACAGTGGAGAACTTGTTTTAATACAAGGTATTATCGATGCATATATTCAAACAGAGAAGGGGCTGGTGTTAATTGATTATAAGACGGATTATGTTCCTCGTAATGGTGTCAGTAGTTTTTTGAATCGTTACAGACCACAGTTGGATTACTATCAAAGAGCACTAGAGCATATTACAGGGGAAAAAGTGGAGAAAAAATGTATTTATTCATTTTTTATGGGGAAGGAGTTCTGGATTTGACCTATATTTGGTGCATAAGTCATACTATGGAATTATAGTATAGAATATACTATGGATATAAACTAAAATGTATTGAAAAATGACGTGAAATGCTGTACAATTTAAAGAGGAATGCAAACATTCTTTTGGTGAAAATATATAGAAAGTTTAATTATTAAATTAAAGAAAGGATGGGGTCTATGGGGAAGGATCGCAAGAATGGCAGAAAAGTATTGAACAGCACATCAGAGAAAACAAAGGTTAAGAAATCGAAACCATGGAAGAGGCCTGCTTTATTTCAGAAAAAGAAGGAAAAAGAAAAAGGGGAAAAATTTTCTGATAAAAAGAAGCTGAAAAAGCAGGTTGATAAGGGAAATAAGAAAGCTAAGAGCCTTCGTTTTACATTGATAGTATCTTTCCTGATACCAGTCCTATTTATTGCAGCATTGGGAATTACATCATATAAGCAGGCTTCGGACGCAATGATTGAGAATTATGAGGAGTCAGCGCAGGAAACCATGGATGCGGTAGATATTTGTGCAGAGATTGTATTAGAGGATGTTGAAAAGCAGACAATCAGGCTGTCTTCGGACTCTTCTTTTACTTCCTATTTAGGGAAAAAGAATGTGGAGGATACGGCAAGATTACAAGCACTTATTGAATTAAGAAAAGAGATAACAACTACAAAGGTTACTTCTCAAAGTATTCAAAGTCTGACTACCATTGGTGAGTATGGGAATGGAATTTCTACCTTAAGCAGTACTGCCAATGAAACAATTTATGCAGAGTTTATAAAAAGTGAGCAGGGGAAAATTATACATTCAGATGAAAAGCTACTAGGGATATGGATGGGCTATAACAAATTTATCGATCAAATATATAATGTAAAAGATGAGGATTATGCAGTTTCTTATGTTAGAAAGGTGTCAAAAGGAAAAGCATACATTTTGGTTAATATCAGCAGTTCTTATATCATTAGTTTATTGGATGGATTGTATACGGACGGAGGAATGACAGGATTTATTTCACCAGATGGAAGAGAAATTGTTTCAACCGAAACTACTGTCTCAGAAGGAACTTCTGTTTTTCTTGATTCCAGTTTTTATCAAGAAGCTGTTAATTCAGAAGATGAAAAAGGCTTTTCTTATGTGACTGCAGGGGGGAAGGAATACCTGTTTGTTTACAATAAAGTAGGTGAAACAGGAATGATGTTCTGTAACCTGATTCCGAAAAGCGTTATTTTGTCTGAGGCTAAGCAAATTGGTAGAGTCACTATTTATATTTCTGTACTTGCAGTACTTGCGGCATTATTTATTGGTTTCTGGATTGCAACAAGCATTGGAAAAACAATTAAGACAATGATGCAGACAATGAAGAAAGTATCAGAAGGAGATTTGACTGTAATTTTTGAAACCAAACGTAAAGATGAATTTAAAGTATTGTCTCAGAGTGTTTCAGAAATGTTGTCTAATATGCAGGGATTGATTCAGAATGTTGCGCAGGTAAGCCAGAGTGTTATGGAATCAGCAGAAGGCTTATCCAGCACGTCAGAACGAATTTTGGATTCGTCTAAAAATATTACACTTGCGGTAAATGAGGTGGCAATTGGATCTTCACAGCAAGTTTTGGATGCCGATACCTGTTATAATCAGATGACTGCATTATCTGAAAAGATAAATGAAGTATATGACAGCACAAACTGTATTGAAGCAATTTTTGAAGATACGAAAACAACGGTATCAGATGGGTTGGAGATAGTCAATAATTTAAATGAAAAGGCAAAAGCAACCACAGCCATTACCAATGTTATTACGGAGGAAGTGGAGAGGCTGGAAGAGAGCTCAGCTAACATTGGAATGATTGTAAATGCAATCAATGAGATTGCAGATCAAACGGATTTACTATCGTTAAATGCGTCCATTGAGGCTGCAAGAGCAGGAGAAGCTGGACGGGGTTTTGCTGTTGTAGCAGATGAGATTCGTAATCTTGCAACAAAATCAATGGAGGCTGCAAATCAAATTCATGAAATTATTACATCTATTCAGCAGCAGACAAAGCATACAGCAAACTCTGCTAAAAAGGCAGAGGAAATTATCCGTTCACAGGAAACAGCTTTAGGTGAAACAACAGCAGTTTTTGATAAAATTCAGCAGCAGGTTGGCCAGTTGGTAGGGAATTTGTCTCAAATTAAAGTTGGTATGGATAAAATTGATACTGCTAAGCAGGACACACTGGATTCTGTGCAGAATATTTCAACCGTCTCTGAACAGTCAGCAGCGGCAGCCCAGGAAGTCAGTGCCACTTCAACAAGTCAGACAGAGGAGATGTCACATTTGGCTACAGAGGCAGAGTCATTAGCAAAAGAAGCCAAGAGACTACAAGAATCTATTCAAAAATTCAGAATATAATTTTAAAGGGGTACACATTACTGTGTCCCCTTTTTTTTTCGGTTAGCAAGAATACCACCTATTCTACCACTTTCTTTTGCTGACAGGGAACGCCAGCCTGTGGAAAAAACCTTATCAATGACACCAATTTCTTCTGCAATTTCATACTTAAGTTGCTCATCTTTTGGCAACATCTTCACGTCTTCCATATTTTCTATTTCTTTTTTTTCTTTCCCTTTTGGCATATGGAACACTCCTTTTTCATTCATAAAAATGAAATTTTCTATCATAACAAAAGTGTTTCCAAATCAATGTGGAATATTCAAGGTTTTAAGATTTTGTTAGGCTTTGACAAAGTTGTGGCAAATTTCAAAGAGTTTATCTTGAGAAAATTTTTTACTAAAACCGTAACTCCACCTAGTAATATAGAATTTTGAGCAAGATAGGAGGGAGCAATTTTTTGATAGAAATTCATCTGACTCTTTAAGGAAGATTCAATTTCATCAATTATTTCAGGAAAATAATTGGTAATAATGCAATTTATTACAATAATATCTGGGTTAAAAATGTTAACTACATTATTAACGCATATGGTCATATATTCAATAAACTGATTCACAATTACTAAAGCAGGTTCTTCATTATTCTGGTAATCAATCAAGAGATCATTTATTGTAATATTTACTTTGTCTGTTAATTCAGCATAATCCTTCATTAATGCTCTTATAGAAGTATATTCTCCAATACATCCTCGGTTTCCACATGCACAAAGACGTCCATTTCTTTCAACAATAATATGTCCTAATTCACCTGCATATCCAGAAAATCCAGAGTAAAGTTGATGATTCATAACCAAACCTAAGCTAATTTCATTATGTACATTAATATTTGCAATATTAGGGTAATGGTACATATATGTATGCTCTCCGAGGGCAGATAAGTTGGCTTCCTTTTCAAGAGTTACAGGAACATGAAAAAACTGCTCCAGTTCTTCTGCTAAATGTATGTTAGATAAATTGTAGTACTGGGTAAATGAAACCCGATTATTTGTTGTAATTCCATGTATTCCAATGGAAATTCCAATTAATCCATAAAATGTTTTTGGAGACTTTCCTACCATTGAGTTCACTAAGTTAATTAATTGGGGAACAATTGCTGGTGGTGCAGCTGGTGTTTGCATTTCCATATATTGAAGTACTTCACCTTTTAAGTTAGTAAGAACCGCAGAGGTGATAGTCAAACCAAGGTCAATACTAATTGCAACACCTGCTCTTTTGTGAAAGGAAAGTAAAATTGGTTTCCTCCCATAGAGGGTTTCATCACTGCCGATTTCAAGAATCAGATTCTGATTAATCAAATCCTGCACGATGGATGAGATAGTTGCTTTAGTAAGCCCTAACTTTTTTGACAAATTAGCTCGTGAAATTGGTTCCGAATTTATAATCGTTTCCAATACGATTGTGCTGTTGATGTCTCGAATAAGTTCTTTATTCCCCGTAATCATGAGTAATTCCTTTCTTTCATAAACTGATTTAACTGTGATGTCGTTGTTTTGTCTATTGTAACACATAAATTTGAATTTTGCTATGTAGTATTCGACAAGATTTAATTGTTATGATAGAATACTAAAGGATTATGGATAAACATCATAGAAATATATAAGAAAAGAGGATAAACATGGAGGCGTATACAGGTTTTGCAGAAGTTTATGACAGTTTTATGGATAATATTCCTTATGAAGAATGGTGCAGCTATCTTACAATGCTTTTAAAAGAAAATGGTGTACAAGATGGACTGGTTGTTGATTTGGGCTGTGGAACAGGTAATATAACTGAATTATTGCAAAAATCAGGTTATGACTGTATTGGAATTGATAATTCTGAAGAAATGCTTTCCATTGCAAGAGAAAAAAATAATGACCAAAGTATTTTGTATTTATTGCAGGACATGCGGGAATTTGAACTATATGGAACAATAAAAGCGGCTGTAAGCATTTGTGACAGCATGAATTATATTCTAGACGAAGAGGAACTGAAAGATGTTTTCCGGCTAGTCAATAATTATTTGGATCCAGAAGGAATTTTTATTTTTGATTTAAATACGGAATACAAATATAGAAATATACTAGGGCAAAATGTGATAGCAGAAAATCGCGAGGAAAGCAGTTTTATATGGGAAAATGAGTATTATGAAGAGGAAGGCATTAATGAATATAATTTAACGATTTATGTGAAAGATAAAGAACAGTTATATCGAAGATATGAGGAAACCCACTATCAGAGAGCATATTCTTTGCAAACCATTCAGATGCTGATAGAGGAAGCAGGAATGGAATATGTAACAGCTTATGATGCTTTTACAAAAGAACCTCCGAAAGAGGATAGTGAGAGAATCTACGTGATTGCCAGAGAAAAGAGACAGGAGAACAAATTTTATAATTAAAAAGAAAAGAGGAAAAATATATGACAGACTATATTGTTAGGGCTACCGCAGCCAACAATCAAATCAGGGCATTTGCTGCAACTACACGTGAACTGGCAGAGTATGCAAGAATGATTCATAATACAAGTCCAATTGCTACCGCAGCATTAGGAAGACTGCTTACAGCAGGAAGTATGATGGGGAGTATGATGAAAGGCGAAAAGGATATTTTGACACTACAAATTCAGTGCAGCGGACCGATTAAGGGATTAACAGTTACCGCAGATGCCAATGCCAATGTAAAGGGCTATGTTGTAAATCCAGAGGTAATGCTTCCACCCAGCGAAAGTGGAAAATTGGATGTAGGTAAGGCACTTGATTTAGGTATTTTAAATGTTATAAAGGATATGGGGCTCAAAGAGCCATATGTGGGACAAACTCATTTAGTTTCTGGCGAGATTGCGGAGGATTTGACCTACTATTATGCAACTAGCGAACAGGTGCCATCTTCAGTTGCACTGGGAGTATTGATGAATAGAGATAATACTGTAAAGCAGGCAGGTGGTTTTATTATTCAGCTTATGCCATTTGCAGAAGAAGAAGTTATCACAAGGCTAGAAGAAAAAATAAGTAAAATTACATCTATTACCGCATTACTGGATAAGGATATGACACCTGAAATGATTTTGGAAGAAATATTAGGCGATTTTGGACTGGAGATTATGGAGACTATTCCGACAAAGTTTCAATGCAATTGCAGTAAGGAGAGGGTAGAAAAAGCAATTGTCAGCATTGGACGTAAGGACATTCAGGAAATGATTGATGATGGAAAACCGATTGAAGTGAATTGTCATTTTTGCAATCAGCATTATAGTTTTGAACTTCCAGAATTAAAAGATATTTTGAAAAGAAGTCGTCCGAATGGGTAAAGAAACACAAAACAGAATTAAAAAAACACATTGAAATAATTCCAGATTCATTGTAAACTATTTTTAAATTTAGATATGAGAAGGAGTAAAAAAATGAATTACGGATATTTTGATAACATTAACAGGGAATATGTTATTACAAGACCAGATACGCCAGCGCCTTGGGCAAACTACCTGGGTTCACCTGAGTACGGTGCTATTATTTCCAATAATGCAGGTGGCTATAGTTTTGTAAAAAGCGGGGCAAATGGAAGAATTCTTCGCTACCAGTTTAATAGTGAAGATAAACCAGGCCGTTACTTATACATTAGGGATGATGAAACAAAGGATTACTGGTCAGCATCCTGGCAGCCCGTTGGAAAAGATATGAGCACTTATAAAAGTGAATGTCACCATGGAACTGCTTATACGAATATGATTGCTGAGTATGCACAGATTAAATCAGAAGCCTTATACTATGTACCATTAAATAAAACCTATGAGGTGTGGAGATTAAAGCTTACTAATACAAGTGACAAAACCCGTAAAATTTCAGCCTTTGCATACGCAGAATTTACCAATGAAAATAATTATGAGCAAGATCAAGTGAATTTGCAGTATACTTTATTTATTACAAGAACATATTTTAAGGAAAATAAAATAGTACAAACCATTAATGAAAACTGTAATAACGCAGTGAACGGAAGCACTGGAAAAGAGCGTTTCTTAGGACTGGCAGGGGCTTCGGTTACTTCTTATAATGGTGATAAGGCTGCCTTTTTAGGACGGTATCATTCTTATGGAAATCCAATTGCTGTGGAAAATGGTATGTGCGACAATGTGTTAAATTACAATTCTAATGGTTGTGGCGCCCTTCATTCTGCACTTACAATAGAACCAGGCGAAACAAAAGAGCTGGTATTTGTTTTGGGACAAAAAAATAATGATGATGCAGATGTTATTTTAAAACAGTATGAAGACATTTCGTTTGTGGAAACAGAATTACAGGAACTTAAGGATTACTGGCATAGTCAATTGGAAAATTTAAATGTAACTACACCAGATAGTGCTTTTAATAGTATGATTAATACATGGAATGCTTATCAGTGCTTTATTACATTTATCTGGTCAAGAGCAGCTTCCTTTATTTATTGTGGACAAAGAAATGGTTATGGCTATCGTGATACAGTGCAGGATATCCAGGGTATTATTCACCTCAATCCTGAACTTGCAGCAGAGAAAATTCGTTTTATGATTTCAGCTCAGGTTGACAATGGCGGCGGACTTCCATTGGTTAAATACGATCATAATGCAGGACATGAGGATACACCAGATGATGCAAGCTATGTGAAAGCAACTGGGCATCCAGCATATCGTGCAGATGATGCGTTATGGTTATTCCCAACGGTTTATAAATATATTGGTGAAACTGGAAACAAAGCATTTTTGGATGAAGTAATTCCTTATGCAAATGGGGGAGAGGATACTATTTATGAGCATTTAAAGCGTGGGATTGGTTTTTCAATGGAGCGTTTAGGTGATCATAAAATGCCAGCTGGTTTACACGCCGACTGGAATGACTGTCTGAGATTAGGAAAGAAAGGGGAATCCTCTTTCGTTGCTATGCAGCTTTATTATGCTATGACTATTTTAAAGGAATATGCAGAGGATAAAAAAGACAGCGAATATATTGCATATTTAACTCAAATACAAAAAGAGTTAGGAGATACAATCCAGAAGGAATGCTGGGAAGAGGATCGTTTTGTTCGTGGAATTAAAGAAGACGGACAAGTAATCGGTTCTAAAAAGGATATTGAGGCAAATATGTGGTTAAATCCTCAATCATGGGCAGTAATCAGTGGTCTTGCTACAAAGGAACAGGCAGAGCTTGCTTTGGAATCTGTTCATCGTGAATTAAATACACCATATGGTGTGCGGGTAATGGCTCCATCCTTCCAGAAACATGCGTTTGAAGGTGCACTGGCATTATTGTTTAATCCATCCACTAAGGAAAATGGTGGTATTTTCTCACAACCACAAGGTTGGATTATCTTGGCAGAATCCCTCATGGGACATGGTAATCGTGCTTATGAGTATTTCAGAGAAAGTTCACCAGCATCTCAAAATGACAATGCAGATGTCCGTTTATTAGAGCCTTATGTACATGGTCAATTTACAGAAAGTACAGAAAGTCCATTTGAAGGACGTTCTCATGTACACTGGCTGACAGGAACTGCATCAACGGTAATGGTTGGCTGTGTAGAAGGCATGTTGGGATTAAGACCAGATGCAGATGGCTTGTTAGTACAGCCGGCAATTCCAAGTGAATGGAAGGAAATTACCATCGATAAAGTATTTCGTGGTAAGAAGATTACAATTAAGGTTGAAAATCCCGACGGTGCTGAAGGCGGATATAAAGAATTTTATCTGAATGGTGAGAAAATGGATAAGAACTATATTCCAGCAGAAAGCTTAAAAGATGTGAATGAAGTAGTTTTAAAAATGTAAGAATATATGAATATGTGAATATAAAAAACTGTGGTTGCTTAATAGAACCACAGTTTTTTTGAGACAAGTTTATAGGAAAAATTTATTTCAATAATCTGGCTGTTGTGTTATAATGGACAAGATAAAATGTTACGGAGGTAAGAAAAATGTTTCAGTTTGAAGAAGTACAAAGCTTTGATCCTGAATTGGCTTTGGCAATGGAAAAGGAAATCGGAAGACAAAATAGCCACATTGAGTTAATTGCTTCTGAAAATTTTGTAAGTAAAGCAGTTATGGCTGCCATGGGAAGTCCATTGACGAATAAATATGCAGAGGGATATCCTGGGAAAAGATACTATGGTGGTTGTGAGTTTGTTGATATTGCAGAAGATTTGGCAAGAGACAGAGCAATGAAGCTGTTTGGCTGTACTTATGCCAATGTTCAGCCACATTCTGGTGCACAGGCAAATATGGCAGTTTTCTTTGCGTTAGTGAAACCAGGTGATACAGTTATGGGTATGAATTTGGCTCACGGCGGCCATTTAACACACGGAAGCCCTGTTAATATGTCAGGAAGCTATTATAACATTGTTCCTTATGGAGTAAATGATGAAGGTTTTATAGATTATGATGAAGTAGAACGAATTGCAAAGGAATGCCAGCCAAAGTTAATTGTTGCAGGTGCCAGCGCATATGCAAGAAAAATTGACTTTAAGAGATTTCGTGAAATCGCAGATATGGTTGGAGCCTTTTTGATGGTAGATATGGCACATATCGCTGGCTTGATTGCAGCTGGTCTTCATGAAAGTCCAATTCCTTATGCTCATGTTACTACTACAACAACTCATAAAACTCTTCGTGGACCAAGGGGCGGTATGATTTTGGCAAGTGAAGAGTTCAATGAAGAATATAAGTTAAACAAAGCAGTTTTCCCAGGAATCCAGGGTGGACCTTTAATGCATGTTATTGCAGCAAAGGCAGTTTGTTTTAAAGAAGCGTTAGATCCAAGCTTTAAGGTATATGCACAAAATGTAATTGATAATGCACAGGCATTGGCGAATGGGCTGATTTCCAGAGGCTTTAACATTGTTTCTGGCGGAACAGATAATCATTTGATGCTAGTAGACCTTCAAAATAAAGGTGTAACTGGAAAAGAAACGGAGAAATTACTGGATGCCGCTAATATTACATGTAATAAGAATACGGTTCCTAATGATCCAGCGTCTCCTTTTGTTACAAGCGGTATCCGTCTGGGTACAGCAGCAGTAACAACCAGAGGTATGAATACAGCTGATATGGATGTAATTGCTGATGCAATTGCGATGTTGATTAATGATGTGAATGCCAATAAGGAAAAAGCAATGGGAATGGTTAAGACATTAACGGATAAATATCCATTATACTAATAGGTAGATTATGATTACAAAGGCTGTCACCTGAACGGAGGTAGACAGTCTTTTGTAATTAGGAAGATCAATATGAAGATTTTAATGTAACGGATTTATATTATATTTAAAATAAGAAAGGTCAGAGCCAATGAAACGATTAATTTTAGTAACATCACCACCTGCTTGTGGGAAAACGTATATATCAAAACAACTGGCAAAAGCGTTGAAACATGTGGTTTATCTGGATAAAGACACTTTAATTTGTTTGTCACACCAGATTTTCAAAGTAGTGGGAGAACTGGTTAACCGAAGCTCACAGTTTTTTGAAGAAAATATAAGAGATTATGAATATGAGGCAGTTGTAGCATTAGCAATGGAAGCACTAGATTACGAGGACATTGTACTAATTAATGCTCCTTTTACAAGAGAAATAAGAGACAAGCAGTATATTGAACAGTTAAAGTCCAAGTTGAAGGAAAAAGATGCAAAGCTTACAATTGTATGGGTAGAAACTTCTGTTGAGGTATGTAAACAACGAATGGTAGAACGAAATTCAGAACGTGATACATGGAAACTTGCTCATTGGGATGAATATATTGCAGGGTGTAATTTTGAAGTGCCAGAAGCTTTGGATAATCCTGAAATAGCGGATGATTTGCTGATTTTTAAAAATTCTTCGGAGGAGGAGTTTCAGCAGTCCTTACTGAAAATTGTTAAAATACTAGAGGCAGAATAGCTGCGAAAATGCAAAGAAGGAATCCGCTCTATACAAAATCCTTTGTATTTGCTATAATAAAAGGATAAGACAACCAGGTAGAGAAAGAGGAGAGCGTAGTATGAGAGAATTTCAGATATTTAGTGATTCGTCTTGCGATATACCGAGAAGTTTAGTGGAACAGCAGAAGATATCTCTGATTCCATTTTATATTACATTTGATCAAGAGAATTATTATAGAGAGAACAGAGAAATTACAAACGAAGAGTTTTACCAAAAGCTTTTAAAGGGCGGTATTTTTCCTAAAAGTTCCTTGCCATCGGTACAGGATTATATAAACTGCTTTACAGAATGCTTGGAAGCAGGAAAAGATGTCTTGTGTTTTTGTCTGACCCATAAGTTTAGTGGTTCCTATCAGTCAGCTGTAAATGCAAAGCTGATTTTGGAAGAAAAATATACAGAGGCAGTAATAACGATAATTGACTCCATACAGGCTACGGCAGGACAAGGTTTGGTTGTACTACAGGCCGCTCAAATGAAGGCAGCAGGTATGTCCTTGGATGAGATTGTTGAAAAGATAGAAGAATTAAAAAGTACAGCAAGAATTATGTTTACTGTAGATACACTTGAATATCTTCAAAAAGGTGGAAGAATCGGTAAGGTAACATCACTGGCAGGCACAATGCTGAATCTGAAACCAATGATTGTACTAAAGGATGCAGAGTTAATTCCATATTCCAATATCCGAGGTAGAAAAAAATCATTAGATAAGATATTGGAAATGGTAGAGGATCATTTTAATGAATTAAATGAGTCCTACGAACAGTATGATTTTTGTTTAGCAAATGCAACTACACTAGATGATACCGAAAAGGTTCAGGAGAAGCTGGAGGCACTAATTGGAAAGAAAATAGATTATCCTGTATTTCAGATTGGCGTTACCATTGGAACGTATACTGGACCAGGTGCAGTAGGAGTGTGCTTTATAAAAAAGTTTCAGGCATAATTATTTGATGAAAGGGGAGGGCGTATGTCACCAAAAAAGCAAGCATATGAGAATCTGGCAAATAGTTTGATTGAAAAATTTAAAATGAGAGGTTTTGAAGGGTTTTACTGCAACACCAGGGAAGAAGCCTGTGAGTTGGTGAAAAGTATGTTTCATAAGGGAGATAAGATTTCCTGGGGAGGTTCAGAAACCTTAAAGGAAATAGGGATTTTTGAAAAGCTACAGGATGCAGATTATGTGCTTTATGACAGGACAAAGGCAGTAACACCTAATGAAAAAGCAGAACTTTATAGTAAAATTGTATCAGTAGATTATTTTATGATGAGTTCTAATGCAATAACCTTAGATGGACAATTGGTCAATATTGATGGTTATGGCAATAGGGTTGCCTGCTTGTGTGCAGGACCTAGAAATGTTATTGTCGTTGCAGGTATGAATAAGATTGTACCAGATACTGATACGGGAATTGCAAGAGTCCGTAATATGGCATCACCTCCTAACGCAGTAAGACTGAATAAGAAAACACCATGTGCTGTTACTGGACAATGCGGGGATTGTTTGTCAGAGGAATGCCTTTGCTGCCAAGTTGTAATTACAAGAAAATCAAATATTAAAAACCGTATTAAAGTAATCTTAGTTGGAGAAGAGCTAGGATATTAAAATATCATGCCATTTTATCCGTGTACCTGCATACAATAGTAATAGATATTGTTTGCAGGTGATTTTATGAGCAAAAAAGAAAAAATAATTATTTCCCTCATTGGTCTGGTTCTTCCAACAGTCGTAGGCGTGATTGCCGGAAAGATAGTTGGAGCAAATGGATTTATGAATACATATGAGAATCAGCCATTAATTATGCCTCCAGCATTTATTTTTCCCATTGTCTGGTCTATCCTATATGCATTAATGGGGCTGGCGTTTTTTATGGTATTGAATTCAGAAGAGGATTGTCAAAATATAAAAATAGCTTCTTTTGTCTTTCTATTACAGTTAGCATTGAATTTTATCTGGCCAATCATTTTTTTTAAGTTACAGTTATGTGGAGTTGCATTTCTTACTATAGCATTACTATGGATGCTCATTTTCATTAACGTTCTGATTTTTTCACGAATTAATAAATGTGCTGGAATTTTATTGATCCCATACTTGTTATGGGTTGCATTTGCCTTGTACCTGAATTTATCAATTTGCATTTTGAATTAAGTTTGTTTATAATAAAACTACTTAAAATTTTTACAAGAAGAAAGTTGGAGTTTTGTTCATGTCAAAGAAACTGTTTATATCAGAAAAACCTAGCGTTGCACAGGAATTTGCAAAGGCACTTAAGATAACCGGGAGTAAAGCCAATGGTTATATTGAATCAGAAGATGCAATTATTACGTGGTGTGTTGGTCATCTTGTGACAATGAGTTATCCAGAAGCTTATGAACCATCCTTAAAAAAGTGGTCATTGTCTACTCTTCCATTTTGTCCGGAGCATTTTTTGTATGAGGTCATTCCTTCAGTTAGTAAGCAGTTTCAGGTGGTGAAGGGATTATTAAACAGAAAGGATGTCAGCATTATATACGTCTGTACGGACTCTGGAAGAGAAGGAGAATATATTTACCGATTAGTAGAGCAAATGGCGAATGTACCAAAGGATAAGGAAAAACGAAGAGTATGGATTGATTCCCAGACCGAGGAAGAAATTCTGAGAGGCATTGGAGAAGCAAGATTGTTATCCGAATATGATAATCTTTCTGCTTCCGCATATTTACGTGCCAAGGAAGATTATTTGATGGGAATCAATTTTTCCAGAGTTTTAACGTTAAAATACGGACAAGCTGTAACCAGTTTTTTGAATCAAAAGTGGACGGCCATTTCGGTTGGACGTGTCATGACCTGTGTACTTGGAATGGTAGTACGAAGAGAGAGGGAAATCCGTAGTTTTGTGAAGACACCTTTTTACCGGATAATTGGACAATTTGAGCTAGATGGACAAAGCTTTGAAGGTGAATGGAGAGCAGTAGAAGGTTCCCGGTATTTCAATTCGCCTTTGCTCTATAAGGAAAATGGATTCAAAGAACGGGCAGATGCTGAAAAATTAGTAGAAGAACTGGGACATAATAGTCCTTTAAATGGTGCTGTTGAGAAAGTAGAGAAGAAGAAGGAAAAGAAAAATCCGCCACTTCTTTTTAACTTGGCTGAATTACAAAATGAATGTGCTAAGCTTTTTAAAATCAGTCCAGATGAAACATTAAAATACACACAGGAATTGTATGAGAAGAAGTTGGTTACCTATCCGAGAACGGATGCCAGAGTTTTGTCAACTGCGGTCAGTAAGGAGATACAGAAAAATATTAAAGGATTAAGTAATATTCCAGGAATAAAGGCATTTGTGGAGGAAATTCTGCAAAAGGAGAAATACCGTGGTATTGAAAAAACCAGGTATGTGAACGATAAGCAGATTACCGACCATTATGCAATTATACCTACGGGTCAAGGGTTTCATAATCTGCGTTCCATGTCCCAGACAGCAGTCAGGTTATATGAGGTAATTTGCAGAAGGTTTTTAAGCATTTTCTTTCCACCAGCAGAATACCAAAAAATATCTATTGTTTCAAAGGTTCAGACAGAAGTTTTTTTTACTAGTATCAGGCTGCTGGTGTCGCCAGGTTATCTGCAAGTCATGGAGTACTCTTTTAAGAAAAAAGAGGAGGAAGCAGCAGAAAATGAAGGAGAATCGCAGGAAACGGTAAATGCAGCATTGGTGGAGGCTGTGGCTCATCTGAAAAAAGGGCATCCATTAACCGTAGCTAGTCTTACAATTAAAGAAGGAGAAACTTCTCCGCCCAAACGGTATAATTCAGGGTCTATGATTTTGGCAATGGAGAACGCAGGGCAATTGATTGAGGATGAAGAACTGCGGTCACAAATCAAAGGAAGCGGAATTGGAACCAGTGCTACCAGAGCAGAAATTTTAAATAAACTTGTAAAAATTGAATATTTAAGACTAAACAAGAAGACACAGATTATAACGCCAACCTTACAAGGTGAACTGATATATGATGTAGTCAATTCATCCATTCGTTCACTGCTAAATCCTGAGTTGACAGCCAGTTGGGAAAAGGGACTGACATATGTTGCAGAAGGAAGTATTTCAGAGGATGAGTATATGAAAAAACTTGAAAGTTTTGTTACAAAAATGGTGAATGGTGTTAAAAATTTAAATAACCAGTCTCAGCTAAATCAATTCTTTGAGTTGGCTGCACAGAATTATAAAAACTAATATGCGTGAAGGGAGTTGTAAGATATGGAAGAATTAAGAAATTATAACTTATTTTCGATGGAACACACAATTGCTGCGAGGATTTTTGAAGATACTACGTACCCTTGGGAAGTGATACCTAAGATAAAGAATTTTATTTTGGCATTGGGAGGAACTCTGCATTATGATGAATATGAGTTAATAGGTGAGAATATTTGGGTTGCCAAGTCTGCAACTATTTCTAAAACAGCATCTATTACGGGACCAGCGATTATTGGAAAAAATGCTGATATTCGCCATTGCGCTTTTATACGCGGTAGTGTTATTGTAGGAAATGGTGCAGTTGTGGGAAATTCAACAGAGCTGAAAAACACTATTTTATTTGATGGGGTACAAGTTCCACATTATAATTATATAGGTGATTCCATTTTAGGATACAAATCACATATGGGAGCTGGTTCTATTACATCTAATGTCAAATCAGATAAATCACCAGTTACAGTGCGTTTTCAAGAATATAAAATAGAAACACGTTTGAAAAAAATGGGCGCTGTATTAGGTGATCACGTTGAAGTGGGATGTAATAGTGTTTTAAATCCAGGAACCATTATTGGTAAAAATAGTACCATTTATCCGCTGTCCTCAGTTAGAGGATATGTACCAGAATGTAGCATTTATAAGAAAATTGGAGAAGTTTGCGAAAAAAAATAAATAAAAAGATGATAAAAAAATTCAATTTAGTATAGACTATTTTGTCATTTTATGAGAAAATAGTTCCGAGTGTGAAGTCAGGTCAATTCATTTAGGACAATAGGACATAACACACAATATATAGGCATTTATGCAGATTATAAAAAGCAATGCGTATAGAGAGCGTTGCACAGTACGTATTTTTGAAAGGAGTCTCATTATGATTTATTCACATGAAGTAGAAAAAATGTGCCCTATCGCACAAGGTGTTAACCACGGAGCTGCTCCAATCCCAGAAGAAGCAAAATGGGTACAGGCAAAGGAGATTAAAGATATTTCTGGATTAACACACGGTGTAGGCTGGTGTGCACCACAACAAGGTGCCTGCAAACTTACCCTTAATGTTAAGGATGGTGTGATTCAAGAAGCATTGGTTGAAACGTTAGGCTGTTCTGGTATGACTCATTCCGCTGCAATGGCATCTGAAATTTTACCAGGAAGAACAATTTTAGAAGCTCTTAACACAGACTTAGTTTGTGATGCGATTAACACAGCTATGAGAGAGTTGTTTTTACAGATTGTTTATGGTAGAACACAATCTGCGTTTTCAGAAGATGGTCTTCCAATTGGTGCTGGTCTTGAAGATCTTGGAAAAGGTCTTAGATCTCAGGTTGGTACAATGTATGGTACATTAAAGAAAGGTCCTCGTTATCTTGAAATGACTGAAGGTTATGTAACAGGTATTGCATTAAATGAAGACAATGAAATTATTGGTTACCAATTTGTTAATTTTGGAAAAATGATGGATTTCATCAAAGCAGGTGATGATGCAAATACTGCATTGGAAAAATCAAAAGGTCAATATGGCCGTGTTGCTGATGCAGTGAAAATTGTTGATCCAAGACACGAATAATTCAGTTTATTCTTGAAAAGATTAAGGAGGATTTTTAAAATGGCTTTATTTGAATCATATGAAAGAAGAATAGATAAAATTAATTCTGTACTTAATAGCTATGGAATTGCTTCTATTGAAGAAGCAGAAAAGATTACAAAGGATGCTGGCTTAGATGTTTACAATCAGGTAAAGGTTATCCAGCCAATTTGTTTTGAAAATGCTTGCTGGGCTTACACTGTAGGTGCTGCTATTGCAATTAAAAAGGGTTGTACAAGAGCTGCTGATGCTGCTGCAGCAATTGGTGAAGGTCTTCAGGCTTTTTGTATTCCAGGGTCTGTTGCTGACCAGAGAAAAGTTGGCCTTGGTCATGGTAACTTAGGAAAAATGTTATTAGAGGAAGAAACAAAATGTTTTGCTTTCCTGGCTGGTCATGAATCTTTTGCTGCTGCTGAGGGTGCTATTGGTATTGCTGAAAAAGCAAACAAGGTTCGTAAGGACCCACTTCGCGTTATTTTGAACGGTCTTGGTAAGGATGCTGCACAAATTATTGCGAGAATCAATGGGTTCACATATATTGAAACACAAATGGATTATTATACAGGTGAAGTAAAAGAAGTTTTCCGTAAAGCATATTCTGAGGGATTAAGAGCAAAGGTAAACTGTTATGGAGCGAATGATGTAACAGAAGGTGTTGCAATTATGCATAAGGAAGGCGTAGACGTTTCTATTACTGGTAACTCTACAAATCCAACTAGATTCCAACATCCAGTTGCTGGTACTTATAAAAAGGAATGTATGGAACAAGGCAAGAAGTATTTTTCAGTTGCTTCTGGCGGTGGTACTGGTAGAACTCTTCACCCAGATAATATGGCAGCAGGTCCTGCTTCTTATGGTATGACTGATACTATGGGACGTATGCATTCAGATGCTCAGTTTGCTGGTTCTTCTTCTGTTCCTGCTCACGTAGAAATGATGGGCTTAATCGGTATGGGCAATAACCCTATGGTTGGTGCTACTGTTGCTGTTGCAGTTAGTATTGAAGAAGCTGCTAAGGAAAATCGTTTCTAAAAACGATTGGTAAAATCCAATAAGTGCAGTAAAATCAATGGTTTTAGAATGTGTGTGTTTGTGTAGGATGGCATGGTTTTTTAGCCGTAATACACAGGTAATACACAGAGGTAATACACAAAAAAATTACGAAAGAGAGTCTCTGGCAGAAGTGTTGTCAAGGCTCTTTTTTGCCTTTATAGGAAATTCCTCAAAATCAAAAAATAGTGTATAATGGAGTAGAAATAAAAATGACATGTCAAAAGAGCGAAGGTGAGACTTCGTCATAACGTTGTCTATGAAGTTTTTTGTTTTGGTTCAACTGCACTATCTGCCGTAAGAGGAAGAATTGATAGAGATTGGAATTATCCATATACCATAACCTTTCTATATTGTTCAAATAGTGCAGTCTTTTTGTAGTAAACTTCTAGAACCAACATAGAAGCACCACACTCTGGACATTTTAAATGGTCATGTCAAAGGATAGAAGGATAGAGCTTCAAATGGATTTGCAGATCCAGATTTATTTGAACTGCTTGAAACCAATGGTACTTCCTATGCAATACGTCTAAAAGCAAATGATACTCTTGCAAAACTGTCAGAATCTCTTGAAAGAGAACTTGATGAGATAACTGCTGACAACAAGGTAGATTATGCCGTTGTCTATGGAGAGTTTCGTTATGCTGCGTTAAGCTGGGGACAAACAAGAAGAATTGTCGTAAAGGTTGAAAAACCAGCTGGACAGCTTGTATATATGCATACCTTTATTGTAACAAACATGGACATGAAACCATCAGAAATCATCCTGTTTTACTGTAATCGTGGTAGGATGGAAAACTTCATCAAGGAATCCAAAAACGGGTTTGATATGGGTACTATGTCTAGTCGCAGCATGGCTATTAATTCTAACAGAATGCAGATTTCGGTATTGGTTTATAACATTTTCAACTGGTTTCGTCGTCTCGTACTTCCTAAGTCTATGAGAAAGTTTCAGATAGATACGGTCCGTTTGAAGTTATTGAAAATCGCTGCTAAAATGGTGATTTTGATTATCACAGGAATTTTTTACCCTTTTTTAGGTACAGTATTAATAATTTCCACCATAATTGAGCTTCAAATATAAAGTTGGTGCGTAGATTAATTTTTTATAGCACTATGAATAATTCAGGTTAAATATTAATGTATCAAATAAAATTAAAAAAATATTTGCTGTTCCTGAAAATTTAATATTCCGTTTATTCAGGAAAGAAAGGCATTGTTAGTCGTAAAAAAGTAAATTAGCAAATGGCAATACCATTGACACCCTATAGTTTTCATAGTATATTAAAAATATAGGGTAAATATTATTTTTATTTGGATATAATAAATATTAGAAGGAGGAGTGCATATGAATTATGCCTGTATGACAAATAAAGCGTTTGTTTCAAGAGGGAAAGTGGTAACGCATAAAAAAATGTCGGAAGAATTTAAAGCACGGCGGCAGTTTTTTAATAATCATAGCTTTACCGTTAATGCCAATCCTTCTGATACTAGTTGCACTATTGAAGTTCATAAGATTGAGGAGAGCTAAAGAAATTTATATGGGAGTCAAAGTAAATATAAAAAAATTTAATGCCAGTTATGGGAAACTGGCATTAAATTTTAATTCAGGAAATAAATATTTAGATCATTTTTTTCCAAATAGAAAATGCATTAGATAAAAGCATAGGAAAAACATATATTTGGTTGAATCAAATTGAATACATAAGAGATAATTTTGTAGGGTTTGAGTTTATTACATTGAATTCTACTAAGGAAGGACTTAAGTTGTATCGGAGATATGAATTTGAAGAACTGGAATCAGATATAAACTTTGCAATAGAAAAAAATGATCTGGAGTGCATTCAGATGTATTTGCCATTGGATTTAGAAGAATAGAGTTTGCATAAATTTATATGTGTAATACACCCGTAATACACAACTTCCTTGAAAGCACCGTATTTCCGACCTTCACAGTCTCTATTGAAGAAGCTGCTATCACAAATAGTTTCCATAAATGATAGGTAAATGTTCAATAATGCAGCAAATTTAATAGATTTAAAGTGTTTGTATTTATTTAAATTCAGTTTAAATAGTTCTGTTATATTATAACAAAAGAATAAATATGGAGGTTGTTATAGTGAACAGACAAAGAACAGATTTAGGAAGTGGAAGTGTTAGAAAGCTGCTGTTGAAGTTGGCGCTGCCTTCCATTGTAGCACAGTTGGTAAACTTATTATATAATGTGGTGGATCGTGTATTTATTGGAAAGTTGCCAGGAGGGGATATTGCAATTGCTGGAATAGGAATATCTATGCCGATTATTATGCTGATTTCAGCATTTAGTCTTTTGATTGGTAATGGTGGAGCACCGTTAGTAGCTATAAAGATGGGTGAAAAGAATCAGAAAACAGCAGAGAAAATTGTGGGAAACAGCTTGTTTATGTTGATTCTTCAGGGAGTTGTACTTACAATTATTTTTATGGTATTGAAAAGACCACTTTTATGGCTTTTTGGTGCAAGCAATGCAACCATTCAATATGCAGTTGATTACTTATCTGTATATTTATTAGGAACATTATTTGTTCAGTTATCCTTAGGAATGAATCCATTTATAACGACACAGGGGTTTGCAAAAATAGGAATGATTTCTATTTCCATTGGAGCAGGTATAAACTTGATATTGGATCCTATATTGATCTTTGGGTTTGGTATGGGTGTAAAGGGGGCTGCACTGGCAAGCATTATTGCACAATTTTGTTCGGCAGTATGGGTATTAAAATTTTTGTTGGGAAAGAAAAGTATTTTAAGAATAAAAAGAAAAAATATGATTTTATCAAGGAAAATAATTCTTCCTGTGATGGGTTTAGGTTTAGCCCCTTTCATTATGCATGGGTCAGAAAGCTTGATTTTGATTTCACTAAACAGCCAGTTATTAAAACATGGGGGAGATATTGCAGTTGGAGCAATGACCATTATGAGCAGTTTGACTCAAATCATTGTATTGCCCCTTTTGGGTCTCGCTCAAGGAGCACAGCCTATTCTTGGATTTAACTATGGAGCTAAAAATGTTGCCAGGGTTAAAGAAACTTTTAAAATGCTGTTTATTTGCTGTTTAAGTTATACCTGCATTATTGTTGCATTATTGATTGCTTTTCCAGAACAGTGGGTGAAAATATTTAACTCTGAGCCACATCTGGTAGAAACGGCAGCCTGGTGCATCCGCATTTATTTTGTTGGCATTTTCGTATTTGGTGCGCAGATTGCTTGCCAGCAGACGCTTCTGGCTTTAGGAAAATCAAAGTTATCCTTGTCATTGGTTTTACTACGTAAAATAGTTTTGCTTATTCCATTAATCTTTATCATTCCAATTTTTGCTCAGGATAAGTTAGCTGGCGTTTTATGGGCAGAGCCGATTACAGATATTATTTCAACACTTGTTACCGTAATTTGTTTCGGATTATTTTATAAAAAACAATTTTTTGAAAATAAAGCAGAAATACTTCAGACAAAATTGCCAGAATAAAGAATAAAATAAAAGAAGGTTCTAAGTAGTTGTTTATACTTAGAACCTTCTTTTATTAATTTGATGTAAAGAAAATATTAAGAATATTTAGTAACTATAAAAAAATGTTTTAGCTACTAAAAAAACGTTGACAATGTACGTGTCAAATAATATAATCAAAATGTAATTATTAATAATTTTTTATAAATATGAATAAAATTTAATAATATTATGTAAAATTATGAAAAATTAATAACGATTTAATAAACAGGAGGTCAGATGTTGAGCGAGGATATGTATTACTGGTCACCGTCTATATTTTGGAAATCAGTACAAAGTAATATACAAATCGAGATGTTTTTGTATGGAGATTTTGTTCCGTCCCTGTTTCCAAAATTATATTTTTTGACACAGGAAGGAATAACAATTGCAAAAATAATTGATGAATTTCCCCAAGTAAATCCTAAGAAACTTAAATTGTTTATTCTTGATTTAATAAAGAAGAATATTCTTATAAACAGATTATTGAATCCACAGGAATTATTTTATACCCAAGGACGAATGTATAAGAACGAATATGATGATAAGTTGTTATTTGATATGGGAGCCATTAGCGCATTTAAAAAGGAAAAGTTGAATCGAAAGTTACAAGTAGAGGATGCAGAAAGAGTTGATTTGTCATGTGACTTTGAGTATGACAAGACGATAACAGAACGGCGTTCTGTCAGGAAGTTTGATGAAAACAACAAGATACCTTTTCTTTCTCTGTCAAAAGTATTAACAATACTACGGCAAATTAAAGAAAAGGACAAAATAAGAAATTATTATGCAAGTGCTGGCGGGTTATATCCCATTGATATTTTTTTGTATGTAAAAGAAGACAGGGTAGAAAATTTAGAAAAAGGAGTTTATTACTATTGTCCATCAGAAAACAGCTTATATTTGGTTAATCCAAAGGCATATATAGAATCTAAGGCACATTTATTTTTTAACAAAGATATATTTGAATCATCTGCATTTTCCATTTACATGTTTTATGATGCAGATGTTAGTATGCCTAAGTATAAAGGAAATGCTTATTTTTATGCATGTCTGGATACAGGAATTATTGTTTCGGCATTAAATTATGCAGCTGAAACGGTGGGAATAGGAATGTGTTCTATTGGAGAAATGGATTTTAATTTAGTGAGAAGTAATTTTAATTTACACAGAAGCCATATTTATTTACATACAATAGAAGCTGGACTCAAATGTATGAACTCATAAATGAAGAGGAAAGGAGTGCAAAAAAATATGAATGACAGCTTAAAGAAAGAGACAGAAGAACAAGCTTTTGAGCTGAGCAATGTACAGCTTGCTTACTTGATGGGGAGAGAAAAAAAGTTTGAACTGGGAGGAACATCAGCTCATTATTACATTGAACTGGAGAGTGAAGTGAATCTTGAAAAATTTAACAGGGCAATCAATCTTTTCGTTCAAAAACATCCAACAGTAAGAAGCGTAATTTTGGAAAATGGGAAACAGCAAATTTTGAAGCAAGTACCATATTATGAAATGGAAGTGGAAGATTTAACACTACTCAGTAGCTTGGAACAGGAAAAGAATATTTTAAGAGAACGGGAAAGAATGTCTCATCATATATTTGATACGAAAACCTGGCCATTGTTTGAAGTGAAAGGGTTTAAGGTTTCAGAACAGAAAAATTATTTGTTTATAGGGTTAGATTTATTAATTGCAGATGCAACCAGCGTAAATCTAATGGCAGAGGAATTGAGATATTTTTGTGATTGTGACGATGACTCAATAGAAGACTTTAGTAGCGAATATACTTTTCAAAATTTTAGAAATGATTGTGAGGAATTAAAGAATACAGTCCAGTATCAAAACGATAAGGATTACTGGATGAGTAAGGTTGATGACTTTCCACTAGCACCAGTTCTTCCTGTAAAGCAAAACCTTAGTGATGTAAAGAAACCGCATTTTAACAGGATAAGCAAGGTAATGGAAAAGGATTACTGGAATAAGATAAAAGAAAAGTGCAAGGAACATGATGTAAGACCAACCGTTGTATTTTGTACAGCTTATGCAAAGCTGTTAGCATTTTGGAGCAATCAGCCTAAACTTGCTATAAATTTGACAATAGCAAATCGATACCCATTTCATGATAGTGTGAAGAACATGGTAGGCGATTTCACTTCCATTGCTCCCATCGATATTGACTTACAGCAGGGAGATTACTTTTGGGATATAGCAAAACAAGTGCAGAATACGTTGAAAGAATGTCAAGAACATAATTATTATGATGGAGGAGATTTTGTAAGAGAATTTTCTAAGGCTCATGGCTTAGAAAAAAGGGCCGTTATGCCAATTGTATTAACCAGTATGATGTTTGGAGATCATCTGCTGAAGTGGTCTAGACTAGGTGAAGTGAAATTCAATATAACTCAAACGTCCCAAGTGTATTTGGACAATCAGATTTCCAGAGAAGGTGATTGCGTAAGAATTGTATGGGATTATGTGGAACAGTTGTTTGAAGAAGAGTATATTCATAGGTTATTTGACCAGTATATTCAACTGCTGAACCAAGTAGTAGTGGAAGAAAACGTTACATTATCGATAAGCAAAGAGGATCAAGAGTTGGTACAAATGTATAATAGTACAGCAAAAGAGATACAAATAGGTACCTTACATAGTTTATTTCAGAAACAAGCATTAGTTTTCCCCGATCATATAGCTGTAATATGTGAAAATGAGCAGCTGACATACAAAGACCTCGACCAGAAATCCAATCAAGTTGCCAATTATTTACGTGAACAAGGAATTGCCCAAAAAAATTATGTTGGAATTATTGCTACAAGAAGAATCGAAACCATTGTTAACATTATGGGGGTTTTAAAAGCGGGAGCAGCTTATATTCCTATTGAACCAAGTCAACCTTTAGAGCGGAGAAACTACATATTAGAGGATGCAGGCAGCCAAGTATGCCTGGATTATAACAGCTATGAAAATTTAAATATCAATGGGTATAGTACAGAGCCATTAGAGGATAAGTCTACTCTTGAAGATGTAGCATATGCTATTTATACATCAGGAAGCACGGGTAAGCCTAAGGGTGTAGTAATTTCACATAGTGCAGCTGCTAATACGATTATGGATATAAATGAAAGGTTTCAGGTAAATGAAACAGATCGAATCATTGGATTGTCTTCCATGTGTTTTGACTTATCGGTGTATGATATTTTTGGAGCTCTTTCAGTGGGGGCAGCCCTGGTAATGGTTCCAGATCAAAAGGATGTTTCGAGTATTAAGAACATATTAGAGGAATATAACATTACAATATGGAATTCTGTTCCAGTAATTATGGATATGCTTATTACTCATATGAAATCTTGCCAGGAAGATGAGGCAGGAGATTATATTCAGAATATGAATAGTAAGAATGTCATGGTGAACTTGGATTATAATGATACACTAAGACTTGTATTGTTAAGCGGAGACTGGATACCATTAAATTTGCCAGAAAAAATTCAGGAAAAATTTATATCTACTGAAGTGATAAGCCTTGGAGGTGCAACAGAAGCTGCAATTTGGTCTATCTATTATCCAATTCATAAGGTTGAAAGTGAGTGGAGAAGTATTCCATATGGGATGCCTTTGGCAAATCAGACATTTTATGTGTTGGATTACAAACAGCAGCTATGTCCAGTAGGCGTTCAAGGAGAATTGTATATCGGAGGAAAAGGTGTTGCATTGGAATATTTGAATGATTCTGAAAAAACAAAAAATGCTTTTGTGCAGCATACAGAATTGGGAAGGCTGTATAAAACTGGTGACTATGGAAAGCTGCATAGAAATGGCACTATTGAATTTTTAGGAAGAAAGGATCAGCAGGTTAAAATAAGAGGTCATCGAATTGAGTTAGGGGAGATAGAAAAAAATATCTTACGAGATACTCGGATTGCTAATACAATTGTGGTGGATCGAACAGACGCCAATAATAAAAAGCATTTATGTGCATATATCGTAAGTGAAGAAAAAATAGAAACCGATGAAATGACAAAATTATTGGAACAGTATCTTCCGGATTATATGATACCATCACATTTTGTAAATATAGAAAGTATCCCATTGACAGCAAATGGTAAAGTAAATAAAAAGGCACTGCCTGAAATTAATATAAAAACAACAGTACATAAATGTCTTGAAGGACGGAATGAGACGGAAAAATGTATTCTTCAAATTTGGAGAGAAGTTCTTAAAATGCCAGAATTGGGTATATGTGATGACTTTTTTGAAATGGGAGGGGATTCTTTAAATGCAATGATGATTTACGCAAAAATGAATCATTATTTTGTAGTAAACTTTAATAGTATTTATGAGTACAAAACAGTTGAAGCATTAAGCAGACATATTAGGTTTAAAGAAGCAGTTGATTTGAAAGCACTAATTGGATAAGAATGGAGGAAGAACATGTACGATAGAGTAGGTAAAATTATAGCGGGAACGTATCTTTTCTACGAAGATATAAGTGTTCAAGAAAAAGCGAAAGTAGAATTAATAAAGGAAAGTTTTCAGTATCATTATACTAGAAATGAGTATTATCGGAATTTGTGTGAGGCTTCCGGCATTACGTTAGATGATATTGTTACATTTGAAGATTTAAATAAAATCCCACTAATACCTATTAGAACTTTTAAACAGCCTGAAGAAGAAAGTAAGTATTTATTGTCGGTTTCATTAGACAAAGTGGAAAATGAAATGAGAAGTTCTGGTACATCAGGAAAATCAAGTGTTGCCAGAAGAGACTCGGACACCTATACGATACAGCAGCTCGCGGCAATAATGACATATCGGGAATTTTTATTTCGCAATAAAGGATTAGAGGTAAAAAGAGGTGGTGTTTATTTAATACCTTCCCCTGCGGAAGTACAAGATATGGGAATGATTAAGGGATTCACTCTGTTTGGATTTGCACTTCATAAGCAGGAGTTTTGTGTAGAAAATATGGAGTTAAATTGTGATAAGGTACTAAATTGTTTAAGAGAATGGGAAGGTAGCCTGGAAAGATTTATTTTAGGCCCACCATTTATGGTAAATACTTTTTTAAATTATCTGCAAGAAAAGGATATTCGACTACAGTTAGATAAAGGCACTAAAATTATTTCAGTGGGAGGTTGGAAGCATCATACAGGAGAACAAATTCCGCGTGAGGAACTTTACAAAAAATGTAAGGAATATTTAGGAGTGGACAAGTGTGATATCCGTGATTTTTATGGATTGGCAGAATGCAATCCGATTATTTTTGAATGTGAAAATAATATAAAGCATATTCCTCCAACTTATCATCTGTCGATTCGTGACTTAAATGATCCAACTAAAGAGGTTGAGGAAGGAAAAGAAGGAGTTGTAGCGATTTTAGATCCAGCTGCCTATTCGTATCCTACATTTATCTTGACAGAGGATCTTGGGATTATCAAAAAAAATGTAAAATGTTCATGTGGAAGAACAAGTGACACACTGGAGATTTTGGGAAGAACTCCTAAATCAGATTTAAAAAATTGTGCACTGACATTAGAAAGATATATGAGTGGAAAAGATAGTAGCAAAAACATGTATACCAATGAATAAAAAAATATAAAAGCGGAGGAAAATTATGAGTCAGGCAAACGAAAATTATAAGATGAAATACTCATTAGCAACGAACTTAGATGTAAAGCTATTGGATGAAATCGCGAAACTAGATAAGGATAAGTCGATTAAAGTAGTATTTGGAAAATTAAAGACAGACATTATTGGGGGTGGAAGATCATCTGGTATGATTCTGGATAAATCCATGGAAGACATCAAAAATTATGCAAAAGCTTGTCACGATATAGGTGTTGAATTTAATTATTTACTAAATCCTATGTGCACAGCAAACAAAGAACTAACTCAGGAAGGGCATAAAGAGGTTGTAGATTTTCTTCAAGTATTGGTAGATTCAGGGGTAGACTGGGTTACAATTAATTCTCCTTATTTGTGTAAAATAATCAAAAAGCAGTTTCCAAGTTTGAAAATTTCAGTTGGAATACATGCTTGTGTATCTGAAATACAGCATATTCGATATTGGGAAGAATTAGGTGCTGATGAAATTACATTACAGATGTTTGTAACAAGAAATTTTAAATTGTTAGAAGATATGTTGAAATATACGAAAAATTCAAAGGTAGGGCTGCGGGTTTTGGGTAATAATTGCTGTCTTCATGCTTGCCCTTATCGAATTAATCATGCTACTGGCCAGTCTCATGCAAGCAGAAAGTCTGAAGGAGTAAGCAAATTTTATATGGATAGCAATCTTACAACTTGTACAATGGGTAAAATTCAAAACCCAGCTAACTTAATAGCATCAGAGTGGATAAGACCCGAGGATGTAAAATATTATGAAGAACTTTGTGAAAAGACAGGAAATTACAACTTGTCAATTAAATTGGTAGAGCGTACAAAAACGACAGAATTTCTTGTTAGAGTTGTAAAGGCATATTTATCTCGAAGTTATGAAGGAAATCTTTTAGATATATTATTATGGCCAGTTATGGATGAGTTTGCAAAAGTGAAGAAAGATAAGGAAAATGCAGCAGAGTCAGAAGTTGCGGCTACCCTGGATAGTCCAGCAAACCACTTTTTCAACTTTTTTAAGCTTCCCGAAATTTACATTGACAACAAAAAGTTAGATGGGTTTATGAAGAAATTTGTAAGAGATTTTGAGTGCAATAAGAAAGCATGCAGTGGAATTGGAAATTTGTTAAATCCAAATTTATATCAAGAGGATGAAACAGTATGCAGTTATTGTAAAGCATGGGCGGAGAAGGCTGTTCAAATAAAAAATCCAGAAGAAACACAAGAATGGCTTGCATTAGCAGAAAAATTTATGAGTGACCTATACGATGGAACAATTTTACCATAATGGATGCAACATAATTTGTAAGTACCAATGAGTAGTCAGGAGGGATAGAATGCAAAAAGTAAAATTGTTTTGTATTCCGTATTCAGGAGCGTCTTCCATGATTTATAACAAGTGGAAGGAAAGTTTAAACGACAAAATTGTAGTTGTACCTGTTGAATTTCCAGGAAGAGGGCAAAACTTTGGGGATCCATTGTGTACTACAGCAGATGAATTAATCGAATATTTGTATGAGCAAATTGAACCTCAGTTGGATGAAAATGCTTTTGCCTTTTATGGGCATTGTATAGGAGGAGCTTTAGCATACGACTTAGCCATGAAAATAGAATATGAAAAAAACAGGATTCCAGTGCATATGTTTTTTTCGGGGAGACAGGTTCCTCATTTGCAATATCGAAAAAAAGTCAGTAAAATGTCAGAAAAGGAATTCTTAGATGAATTATTCAGTATGGAAGAACCAATAAAGTGTATTATGGAAAATAATGATCTAAGAGAAATATATCTTCCGATTTTTAAAGCAGATTTGTTGATGTCAGAAACTTATATTCATGAGTATAACCCAGATACGAGCAGAATGCAGTGTGACATTACTATTCTAAGTGGTATGGAAGATCGTATTGTTTATGAAGAGGATCTTCAACATTGGACGGAGTATACAAAAAGTAAGTGTACATATCATATGCTAAAAGGCGGACATTTTTTTATACATGACAATCAATTAGAAATTGCGAATATTATTAATCATTCGTTATAAAACAGAGTATTGTAATGTACAGAGAAGACAAGTACTGAAAAGGCCTAATAATAGAGCTAATGAGTACTTGTCTGTTATTTTATTATAAGAGGTTTGTATGAAAAGAATAAAAAGAGGCTATATGAAATCTCCTTTTTTTGGAATACTTATATTTAATATGTGTTTAGTCCACATTATACTAAAAAGAAATGGAATTGTTCATTTTAGTGTAATAATTATAGTAACACTATTGATAAGGGAAATTTATCATGCAGTTGTAATGCACTATTTAGAAAAAGAAATTGTAAATCCTTTTAACGAATTGAAGTATGGTTTAGAGGAAGTTATGAAAGAAAACTATAATGTTCACCTGGTACATAATGAAACCGATGAAATTGGGATGATAATGGATTCCTTTAACAAAATGACAGCTTGTTTGTCAGAATCAAAAAAAATAAAGGCGGAGTATGCGGAAAATAGAAAGATGTTAGTTGCAAACATTGCTCACGATTTAAAAACGCCAATTGCATGTATTCAAGGATATGCAGAAGCTGTTTTAGATCAGATTGCTAATTCTCCTGACAAGACAAGAAAATATATTGAAATCATATTAAATAATAGTATGTACATGAATTGTCTGATAGAAGAATTGATTTTATTTACCAAGCTAGATACAGGAAAATTAGAATTTGAATATGAATTAATAGATATTTCTGATTATATGGATGATTTAATGGAAGAATTAAAAATAGAAATAGAAGAGCAGGGGTTTGGTTTTTCTTATGATAACCAACTAAAAATGAATTATTTATGTAAAATTGATGGGAAAAAACTATATCGAGCAATACGGAATATTATATATAATTCTGTGAAATACTCCAATGTTAATTGGTTAGTGATTCAAGTAAAGTTATATGCAGATGGCAGTCATATTGAATTGCAGCTTATGGACAATGGTGTAGGGATACCAGCCGAAAAAATTGATAAAATATTTGAACGCTTTTACCGCATTGATCCTGAAAGAACGAAGGATTTTATGAGTTCAGGATTAGGACTTCCCATTGCAAAGGAATTAGTTGAATTGCATGGAGGAACCATACAGGTTTCCTCAAAAAACAGAAATGGTGTGTGTTTTAAAATCAGGCTTCCAATAGTTGTATAAGAAAGGGATGAATAATATGGAGCATATATTAATCATTGAAGATGATAATCATATAGCGGAATTGGAAAAGGATTATTTAGAATTAGGTGGATTTCAGGTAACAATAGAGAATGATGGAACCAAAGGGGTTCATACAGCATTGGAGGGAAGGTTTGATGTCATGGTATTAGATCTTATGCTTCCTGAAATAGACGGGTATGAGATTTTGCAGATTATTCGGAACAAGTTTGAAATTCCAATTATTATTGTATCTGCAAAGGGAGAAGAACTTGATAAGATAAGAGGTCTTGGACTAGGGGCAGATGATTATATCCAGAAACCATTTAGTCCAGCTGAATTGACTGCAAGAATCAAGTCTCATTTAAACCGATATAAGAGACTTAAGGGAAAGGCTGTTTGTGAAAATGTGCTTGTTGTAAAAGGATTAGAGGTGGAACTTACTTCTGGTAAAGTTTATGTCAATACAAAAGAAGTCCCGTTTACGAAAAGGGAATACGAAATATTAGTTTTTTTTATGAGCCATCCTAACTTGCTTATTTCAAAGGAAGAACTATATCATGCAATATGGAAAGGGGATATAGCCAGTGAATATACCTCTTTGGCAGTATATATACAAAAAATACGAAAAAAAATTGAAAAAAGTCCCGATAATCCAATATACATAGAAACAATTTGGGGAAAAGGTTATCGCTTTAATGGGTGCTAGGGTTCTTAAGTGGTAATGTAACTGTAAAGGTAGTTTCAATAGTAGGTTTACTTTGTACCTGAATAGTGCCCTGATGTATGGATATAATCTTTTGTGATATAGAAAGACCTAATCCATTTCCCCCCAAATCACGCTTTCGTGATTTGTCTTCCATATAAAAGCGTTCAAAAATATACTTGAGATTATCAGGATGTATTCCTATTCCGTTGTCTTTTATATGGACACTTATAGTATTGGAACAAACTTCTATGGAAACGGAAATATTACCATTCTTTTCAGGAGAAAATTTAATAGAATTACTTAATAGATTTATCCATACCTGATCAAGAAGCTCCTCATCTCCATAAATCATAACTGGTGGACAGTCTAAATCAAAAGTAATATGTTTCTTTTCCCATTGTGGTGCTAATATGAGAACACAATTTCTAATCTGCCTGTCCAAAGAATAACAAGAGAACTTTAATTTTTGACTTTCTGAGTCAAGTGCAGACAGACGTAAAAGATTATCTGCTAATTTAGATAAACGTTTGGTTTCTGTTTCAATAATAGTAAGATAGGAATTTCTTTCATCTAGTGGCAGATCACTGTTCTTCAATAAAACCGTAAAACCTTTTATCGATGTTAGGGGAGATTGGATTTCATGGGAAACATTTGATACAAAATCCAATCGCATTGTTTCCATACTTCTCAGATCTTTTGCCATAGAATTAATTTTATTTACAAGTTCACGAATTGTTTTATGATTGGAGTAATCGCTTTCATCTATTATAATGTTAAAATTTCCAGATGAGATTTGTTCTAAAGCATCATGGATTATTTGATATTTTTCGTGGTGCTGTTTTCTGATTATAAATCTGTTTAACAGAAATAGAAAAAAACTGCTGCCAACTATTAAACCTGAAATGGAAGAGAGTAAGTAACAGAAAATCTCCGGAAGTGATTGGGGAAGCTTAAAAAACAAGTAAAAAAGGGCATAACACCCCAAGTAAGCAGTAAGGATACAGCATAAGTAGAGCAATAGCAATTTGTATTTTTTTCTATTTCTTTGCAGCATAAAAATCCTCCAATTTATAACCAAGACCTCGTATGGTTATGATTTTTATATTATACTTTTCGCCTTGAAACCGTTCTCTAAGTCTTCCTATATGTACATCTAATGTTCGTTCATTTCCTTCAAAATCATAGCCCCAAATTGTTTCAATTAAGTATTCTCGTGTAAATATTTTTCCAATGGAACTGGCAAGGAGGAATAGTATTTCAAATTCTTTTAAGGGCAGTGTAAAGCATTCGTTTTTTGCCCGAATTTCAAACTTGTCTTTGTCAATAGTAAGATTGCCAATGGTTATAATGTGGTTTGTATTTATTTTATATCTTCTCAAAAGGGCTTTTACACGAACAGACAGTTCTGCAGGTTCAAATGGTTTTGTCAGGTAATCATCAATACCTAGTTCAAACCCTTTTATTTTATAAGCGGTATCGGACTGAACTGTTAAAATTAGAATAGGAAGATTGCTAACGTTACGTATTTCTTTACATAATTCCCAACCATCCATTCGCGGCATCATTACATCGGTTATCAGTAAATCAATGTTTTCTTCATCAAATTTATCCAGTGCATCCATTCCGTCATTTGCTGTAATTGTATTATAGCCCTGCTTTTGTAAAACTAGTTTTATCAGGTTTCGTATATTTTCATCATCATCTACTATTAATAAGGCTCCCATTCTTCCTCCTATTTAGATTTGGGTTTCATTAATCCAGCAATCGTCTCTTATACTTGTGATGATATAATCTAGAAAATCATCAATGGCAGTTTGCTGCCCAGGGTCTAGCTGTTCTATATAGCTGATAATATTAGAATATATAGCAGCATGATGCTTTGCATGTTCTTCATTGGCAGTTTTTCCAAGTAAAGTCAACTTGTAAAAAACTTCTTTATGATTAACTGGATGCTGGTATTGTTCAACAAGCCCTTTTTGAATTAGCTTTGTTGTCATTTGATTTAATGCGCCATTTGTAATTCCAAGAATTTTTGATAAAGTACTTGCATTACATTCCTTATGGTTTTCAATGCACTCAAGGGTATGTATTTCGGAGCGGTGTAAGGGAATCCCGATATTATAATCTCTTTTGCTTCTTGCACTATTTTTGCACATTAGATAAAAAAAACTATTGAGTTTTTCGATGATTGCAAAATTATTTTCCATGTTATCCTCCTTAGGTATAAAGAAATAGATAGTTTTCTTTATTATATAGTTGCTAAAATAAAAAGTCAATCCTTTTACTTTTTAAAGAAAAGGAAAACCATTCAGTTTAGTTTTTTCACCATTTTTCTTTTGCAAATGCTAAAAATGTTGACATTTGGAAAATAATATAATATTGTTTATTTAGTGATTCTATAAAAATCACTGCCTTTGCAATTTAAGATGGGAGGATCTATAGTGTCACAGACTACAAAGAAAGCATTTGCAACATCATTGAAGAAACTGCTTACGGAAAAATCGTTAGACAAAATCACTGTAATTGATCTTGCTGAAGACTGTGAAGTGAACAGACAGACATTTTACTACCATTTCAAAGACATATATGACTTGATTGAATGGATTTTTTTAAATGATGCAACAAAGGCCATAAATGGCAATAAGACATACGATACCTGGCAGCAGGGTTTTTTACATACTTTCGAGTATATCCAGCTAAACAGGAACTTTGTGAAAAGTACATACTATTCAGTTGCCAGAGAGCATTTAGAACGTTATTTATTCAATGAAACTTATAACTTATTAATAGGAGTCGTAGAAGAAAAAGCAAATGGTATGGTAGTATCTGATGAGGACAAAAGCTTTATTGCTAATTTTTATAAGCATGCTTTCGCTGGTCTTTTGCTTGAGTGGATAAGTACAGGTATGAAAGAAAATCCAAATTTAATTATTGAACGGCTAAGTATTCTAATAGGAGGGGACATTGCCAAAGCACTTACTGCATTTCAAAAGGATTAATGATTTATACAAATACACGGACTTGTCTAAAATTTTGACAGATTACTTTTTTTGTCTATGGTATTTCTTTGCAGGACAAAGTATGCTGTAAAAAAGGAAATTTTAACAAGGGAGGTAATTATTATGTATTATAGTAGTGGAAATTATGAGGCGTTTGCCCGACCTGAGAAGCCAGCTGGAGTTGATAACAAGTCAGCATATCTAGTTGGTTCTGGACTTGCTTCTTTAGCAGCAGCCTGTTTTCTAGTTCGAGATGGTCAGATGAAAGGTGAAAATATTCATATTTTAGAGGAAATGAGCCTTCCAGGAGGAGCCTGTGATGGGATAAAAGATTCCCAAAAGGGTTTTATCATTCGTGGCGGCCGTGAAATGGAAAGTCATTTTGAATGCTTATGGGATTTGTTCCGTTCTATTCCATCCATCGAAACAGAAGGAATATCCGTTTTAGATGAATATTACTGGCTCAATAAAAAAGATCCCAACTATTCACTGATGAGAGTAATACAAAATCGTGGCGAAGATGCACAGACCAATGGAACCTTTGGACTTTCTGAAACAGCTTCGATGGAAATTATTAAACTTTTCATGACACGAGACGAAGACTTGTATGATATTAAAATAAATGAAGTATTTACAGAAGACTTTTTTGCATCTAACTTCTGGTTATACTGGAGAACAATGTTTGCATTTGAAGATTGGCATAGTGCATTGGAAATGAAATTGTATGTACAAAGATTTATCCATCACATTGGAGGATTGCCAGATTTTTCTACTTTAAAATTTACAAAATATAATCAATATGAATCTTTAATTCAGCCAATGGTAAAATATCTGGAAAGTCATCATGTTCATTTTCAATACAATACAACTGTAACTAATGTTATTTTTGATATAACTGAGGATAAAAAGACTGCTAAACAAATTATTTGTACACATAACGAAGTAGAGGAAACGATTGATTTATCAGAGGATGATTTAGTGTTTATTACAAATGGAAGTTGTACAGAGAATGCTACTCTGGGGGATCATAGTCATGCTCCAGCTGCAAATAATTCTGTTGGAGGGTGTTGGCAGCTATGGAGAAACATTGCAGTTCAAGAACCAGCATTTGGGCATCCAGATAAATTTTGTACCAATATAGAAGAAACAAATTGGGAATCAGCTACGGTTACTACGTTGGATGATAAAATTCCAAAGTACATAGAAAAGATTTGTAAGCGTGATCCTTTTAGCGGAAAAGTAGTTACGGGAGGTATCATTTCCATTAAAGATTCAAAATGGTTAATGAGCTACACATTAAATCGCCAGCCTCACTTCAAAGAACAGCCAAAGGATCAGTTGGTTGTATGGGTGTATGGACTTTTTACAGATGTACCTGGCGATTATATAAAGAAGCCAATGAAGGAATGTACGGGACAGGAAATAACAGAAGAATGGCTGTATCACATGGGGGTTCCAGAAAATGAAATTTCAGAACTGGCAGCTAATTCAGCACGTTGTGTACCTTGTATGATGCCATATATAACAGCATTTTTTATGCCTAGAACACAAGGAGACAGACCTAAGGTTGTTCCAGAAGGCTGTGTAAATGCAGCGTTTTTAGGACAATTCGCAGATACTGTACGTGATACGGTATTTACAACAGAATATTCAGTGAGAACAGCAATGGAAGCTGTGTATACACTTTTAAATGTTGACAGAGGTGTGCCAGAAGTATTTGGCTCTTGCTATGATATTCGTGTACTTCTGGATTCTACGGCAAAAATGATGGATGGTAAAAAGCTTGCAGATATTCAGCACCCACTTGTTCAAAACTTATTGACAAGGCCAGAATTTAAAATGATATCAGGTACTGTAATTGGAGAATTACTAACAAAATATAATCTAATTTAGGGTAAGAAATTAAGGGCTGCTGTTAATAAAAAGCAGCCCTTAAAATAGCACTATTCAAGCTCTTTTACTTGTTTGGCTTCATAACCGCTCTTTCTAAAAAGTGAGTTTAGTAGTTCAAAACGATGTGGCAGCACTTTTATCATATGTAAGGTAACAGGCAGTTTTTTTAACTGTTCAGGAGTTAGCTGACGTTTGGTTATTACGGTATTATATTCTTCAGAAAAGAGATCTACAAACATTGCGGCACCACAAACCTGTATTCCTTCTAGCTTGTCAAAACCACTATACTCTTGATAGAGAGCAATACAAACATTTGGATTAACAGCTAGATTGGCAAATTTTTCGCCCCCTTCACTTAAAAAATAGAAAGCTTCCTCATGGTAAGTAAACTCGATTGGTGTGGCGCGGATATTTGTACCAAAACCAGTACAAAGTGTACAGGTATTATGATGTCCGATCATTTCTTTCAGCCAGTCATTTAGGAGACTGACAGGCATATCTTGATTGTCCAGCAGACTACGTCTCATAGAAAGCAATTTCACAGCGGTTTCCTCGTCAGAAGCTGTAGAAGTATCAATAATATCTGAATACAGAAGGTTTTTCCTGGATAAACTCCTTATTTTTGCAAGTAAGCTTATGGATAATGAGTTTTGACTGTCTAACACAAGGACAGCAGTTTTTTTATTTGGGAGTATGTGGGTTATTTTATTGAGAAAAGCATCATCTTCTTGGGCTACAGGTGGACATTTGGGCGAAATTAGGAAAATCATATGTGTGCTGTTTAAAGTATCAAGTGCATTTTCATCATATAACTGGGAAGTGGAAGGTCCTGAAACCTGAAGGACTTTTTGAAGAAGTGCCTTTGGGATATCAGGGTTATTGTAAATAACATGAGTTAAAGTCATATATTATTCCTCCATATCTATCATTTTAATTAAATTACTTTCTTTTTGGCGCACAATATTGAGGCCGCTCTTTCCCTTTGTATAAAATGGAATGAGCAGGGCACATAGAAAAGCATCGCATACAAAAGGTACATTTTTTGTGAAAAACAGGTTTGTTGTTAATCATAGAAATGTTGTTCTTCGGACATTTTCTGGCACAAAGCCCACAGCCTGTGCAGGCATTAGAAGGTGAAAATTTTACTGCAAAAAGGGCGAACAGCCTAGTAAAGACTATGCCAGACAGCCAACAAAGCATATGCATAAGAAAGGATTGGGATTCCTTTGAAGGCTTTTCTTGTATAAAATCAGTTAGTATCAGTGGTAAGTCCTTTTCTAAATTTGATAAATTGTTCGCTTTCTTTTCTGGTGTGGTTTCTGGAAAAGAATCAAAAACTGTAAAATTATTAGCAATAACAAAGCTTTTTGAAGTAATCAGTTGATAGTTCTTTTTCTTTAGCATTTTTTCAATTTTTCTAAAATCTGTATTTAATGGACTGGTCTGAGTACAAAAGAAAAAAACAGGTACAGGCTTTGGGCTGACAGGAAGCATCTTTTTCAAATACTTAATAAAATGAAAAGCTGGATATTCATAATATTTTGGACAGCCCAGTATCAGGCGATCAAAATGGTCTAGATTGGGTATAAAATTTTCTTCTATTGAGTGGAGTTCGGTATCTTCCTTCATATCTTGTAGTACATCTGCAATTCGTTCAGCTGTGTATTTTGTGTTACCTGTACCGCTAAAATATAAAATCAAATTTTTCATAACTTCTCCTTTTCTAAGGGGGCTGAGTGTCTTATAATATAGTATAGGACGATTGGAAAAGTAAGTCAATTAAAAAGGAAATTAAATAAAAATTAATTATTTGATATTTAAGAGGGCAAGGGAAGTACTGGAATTAAGATAATACATGCAATTTTTTGTCATAAGAATTACATAACAGATTATCAATATAACTTGTTGGTGTTAATCCCGATAATTTTTTAAATTCCTTAATGAAATGAGACTGGTCGTAGTAGCCAGATGAAAGGGCAGTATCAATGCCATTAAACTGATTAATCGTAGCAGTTAACTGGGATACTGCTTTTTGAAAGCGAATAAACCGCATCAGATTTTTAGGGTTCATACCAAATTCCTCATGAATTTTTTTATTCAGATATCTTTCAGAATATCCAGTAAAAATACTTAATTCCGTAAGCTTTACATTTCCATTGGATTTCATAATTTCATCTAAAAGGACACCTTTCAGACCTGTCTTTTCTTCAAGCCGCCAATCAAAGTACTTTTGATAATATGTCAAAAAAATATGGATTTTTTCCTCAAAAGACTGGGCAAAAAACATACTTTCCAATAAATATTCTCGATCCTCATATGAAATCATTTCTTCAAATATTTCTTCATTATTTACCAATTCGCTTAATTTCATCAGCTTATTTACAGGATTGGTGCCAGGCATAAAACGCACGCCAAAGACTTCACTGTTTATATGGGTGTCTGTTTCCCCCTTTTCCAGACGTGTGCCTGCAATTCTAGTTGTCATTTTACCATCCTGTTTTACAAATAGAATATCAACACAGGCATCAGGAATCACGCTCATTCGATTGGACTCAGCCGTAAACTGATAAAAATGAGCAATATTATGCTTCATTACAAATTTTTTCGTATAATCTGATGTTACTAGTACAAATTCAGGTTGTTTTGGATTCAGTCTGTCAGTCATCATAATATCGGCTCCTTTATCAGATAACAGTGTTAATTGTACGTATTTTATCATTTCAAAGTAATAAGATCAAGAAAATATAAAAACACTTTGTTTTCTATTTTAGTTCCGATTTTTACAATATAAATAAAAGAAAATGATATAAAATTCAGAAATAGAAAAGGCAGAGAGGTCTTGTGAAAATAAAAGTCACAAGGCCTTTTTCATTTATAGGGAGGTATGAGCATGAAGAGAATGAATTATTCATCAGGAGCACCATTGGAAGAGATAGTAGGTTATTCCCGGATGGTAAAGGTGGGAGAACACATTTATATTGGAGGAACAACTGCGGTACAGCCAGATGGTTCTGTGTATGGAGAATCACCTTATGCACAGGCTAAATATATTTTTGAGAAGTTTATTGGATTATTAAAACAAGCGGATGCACAGCCCAAGGATGTTATAAAGGTAAAGGCATATGTAACAGATATGACCTTTGCAAAAGAAGTAGGGGAAGCATTTTCAGAATATTTCAAAGAAATAAAGCCACTGTTTACAATGGTAGAAACACCAAAGCTCAATCGACCAACACAGTATGTTGAAATTGAGTTAGAGGCAGTTTTGAATTGTGAACTTGTTTAGCGAAAAAAATAAAAAACGGAGGAATAAAGTATGGGATATCCAAAGGTAGATTTTATATATTTAAGTGAAGAAGATATGATTCAGGCAGGTGTAACAGACATGGCAGGGTGTGTGGAGGCTATGGAAGAAATGTTCAAATTGTTGAAAGCAGGAGATTACAGAATGGGTGGACCCAATGGAAATTCGCATGGTGTTATGATGACTTTTCCAGAGGCATCACCATTTTCTAATATGCCAACGGATGGGCCAGACAGAAGATTTATGGCAATGCCCGCATATCTGGGAGGAAAATTTGATATGGCAGGTATGAAATGGTATGGCTCCAATGTGGAAAACAAGAAAAAAGGTCTTCCTCGTTCTATTCTGATGCTTACATTAAATGATAAAGATACAGGAGCCCCTTTGGCATACATGTCAGCCAATATACTCAGTGCATATCGGACAGGTGCAGTACCTGGAGTTGGCGTAAAATATTTTTCCAGAGAAGTTTCTAAGATAGTAGGGATTATTGGACCAGGCGTAATGAATAAAACGGCTTTCGATGCAATTATGGCAGTACGTTCTTCTATTGAAACAGTAAAGGTAAAGGGAAGAAGCAAAAAATCAAGTGACAGCTTTGTATCATATTTAAATCAAAAATATCCCCATATAAAAGACATCCAGATCGTTGAAACGGAGGAAGAAGCTGTAAGAGATGCTGATATTGTCAGCATTGCGACCTCAAGCCCTACAGGAGATGTAAACGAATATCCTTATATTAAGGAAGAGTGGATTAAACCAGGCGCTGTCCTATGTTGTCCAGCAGCAGCAAGATTTGATGATGATTTCATCTTAAATCGTGCAAGAAATGTAGCCGATAATATTGAACTGTACGAGGCATGGGAAGAAGAAATGGATTTTCCAGCTTATCATTCTATTCCAATTCCAGCCGTTCACTGTATGGATTTGATAGCAGAAGGAAAAATGCAAAAAGAACAGGTGGATGACTTGGGAGATGTACTGGTTGGTAAAATTCCAGTTCACAAAAAGAAAGATGAAATTGTAATTTATTCAGTAGGTGGAATGCCAATTGAAGATGTGGCATGGGGAACAATTGTATATCGAAATGCGATAGAGAAAAACATCGGAGTAAAATTAAATTTATGGAACCAGCCTTATTTGGCATAAAATGAAAACGCAAGGAGCTGATAGGATGAGAATAGAGGAACACCCAATTTTAGGGAAGCCAGAAGAAAAAAAAGTGGTTGGATTTATACACGACGGAATAAAGCTTACAGGATTGGAAGGAGAACCAATAGCTGTAGCATTGGAGGCGGCAGGAGTAAGGATTCACAGATATACAAAGAAGCAGCATAAGCCAAGAGGTGTTTTTTGTGCAATAGGAAGATGTACAGACTGTGTTATGGTAGTGGATGGTAAGCCAAACGTAAGAACCTGCATTACGCCGTTAAAGGAAGGTATGATTGTGCAGACCCAGTATGGTGTGGCAGCTATGGAATCAACAGGAGAGGAGTAAGCTATGAAACGATACGATTTAATTATTGTAGGAGCTGGTCCGGCAGGTTTATCTGCTGCAATTGAAGCAGCCAAGAAAGGACTTAAAGTTATTGTATTTGATGAGAATGCCAAACCTGGCGGGCAGTTATTTAAACAGATACACAAATTCTTTGGTTCAAAGGAACATAAGGCAAAAATCAGAGGATATAAAATTGGTGAAGAGCTATTAAAAGAGGCAAGTGAATATGGTGTAAAAGTAGTTTTAAATGCAATTGTAATTGGACTTTACCTGGATAAAGAGGTTACTGTAAAAATAGCGGATGAAATCAGACATTACAAGGGAGATGCAGTCATTGTGGCTACAGGTGCATCTGAAAATATGGTTACCTTCGATGGATGGACATTGCCTGGTGTAATTGGAGCTGGTGCGGCACAGACCATGATGAATCTGCACAGTATTAAGCCAGGGAATAAAGTGCTGATGCTGGGTTCTGGCAATGTAGGATTAGTAGTTAGTTTCCAATTGTTACAGGCAGGCTGCGAAGTAGCGGCCCTCGTGGATGCAGCTCCCAAAGTAGGCGGCTACGGAGTTCATGCTGCTAAAGTGGCAAGGTGCGGAGTACCATTCTATTTATCACATACAATTATAAAGGCAGAAGGGGAAGAATGTGTAACAGGTGTTACAATCGGACAGGTAGACAAAGAATGGAAGGTGATACCTGGAACAGAAAAGCATTTTGATGTAGATACCATTTGTCTTGCAGTAGGGCTATCGCCTATGTCGCAGCTGCTAAAAATGGCAGGATGCAAAATGACAGATACGCCGACGGGCTATATTCCAGAATGTGATGAAACAGGCGCTACCAGTATTCCAGGAATTTTTGTGGCAGGTGACGTATCTGGAATAGAGGAAGCAAGTTCTGCAATGATCGAGGGCCGTATTTCTGGTGTGGCAGCAGCAGAATATCTGGGATTTATCAGTAAGGAAGAGACAGATGACAAAGTTAAGGAACTAGAGAAAGCATTGTTTAGCTTGCGTGAGGGCATGTTTGCCCCTGAAAACCGAGGAAAAGTACTGGAAAAAACAGAAGAAGGAATTGAAATATCCAGAAGTTTGTTAGAAAAGGGTTATGTTGAGGAAGGGGAAATAGAAAGATTTCCTGGCGTGACCCATGGAAAGGGAATACATCCCGTCATTGAATGTACGCAAAACATTCCTTGTAATCCCTGCCAAGATGCCTGTCCTAAAAGATGTATCAGAATTGGTAATAAAATAACATCTCTGCCAGCAATTGATGAAACAAAAGAATGTATAGGCTGTGGAATGTGTGTGGCATCTTGTTCGGGACAAGCAATTTTTCTAGTAGATGAACAGTATGAAACAGGTTTTGCCTCTATTACGCTTCCGTATGAATTTCTTCCACTGCCTGAGCCAGGAGATAAGGGAATCGCATTAGACCGAAGTGGAAAAAAAGTTTGTGATGCGGAAGTAGTAGATGTGAAATCCGCAAAAGCATTTGATCAGACACATTTGCTTACCATGAAGGTTCCAGCAGAAATGGCAATGAAGGCAAGATTCTTTTGTAGTCAGGGGGTATAACATGAAGAAAATAAGTAATCGTTCAACAAATATTGGCGAATTTATTCCACAGCCAGATGATGCTATTATAATTTGCCGATGTGAGGAAATAACAAAGGGTGAAATCCGAAAGGCAGTACACGATGGAATGTATACACTAACAGAAATCAGACGGTATTTACGCACAGGAATGGGGCTTTGCCAGGGACAGACCTGTGGAAAACTAATAAAGGGTATTGTCGCAAAAGAGCTTGGTGTTTCTCCGTTGGATTTAGAGCCTGCTGCGGCCAGAGCACCAATGCGTCCAATTGAAATGAGAGTGTTAGGCAACGAAGGAAAGGAGGCGGAATAGATATGGCAAATTGTGCAGATGTGATTATAATTGGTGGAGGTATTATTGGAAGCTCCACAGCATATTATTTAGCAAAAAAAGGCTGTTCCGTTATTGTTCTGGAGAAAAGCAATGATATCGGAAATGGAGGTTCCAGCAGAAATGGCGGTGGGGTAAGACAGTCTGGACGTGATAAAAGAGAGCTGCCTTTGGCAATGTATGGAGTAAAAAATTTGTGGCCCACTCTTTCAGAAGAACTGGAAATGGACGTTGAATATTATCAAGAAGGAAATCTAAGACTTGGCAAAACAGATGCTCATATTAATATTTTGGAGGGGCTTACAGAAAAAGCGGTTTCCTTAGGACTAGATGTAAAAATGATTGATGGCGAACAAGCCAAAGAAATCTGTCCATATTTATCAGATGAAGTAATAGGAGCAAGCTGGTGCCCAACAGATGGTCATGCAAATCCTATGCTTGCCACATTAGCCTATTATCGAAAAGCAAGACAGCTGGGAGTTCAGTTTATTACCAATCAAGAAGTAGTAAAAATAAAAAAAATAAAAGGAAAAGCCAGACAGGTAGTGACTTCTGAGGCTGTTTATGAAGGGGAAACTATTATTCTGGCAGCTGGCTATGAAAGTAGAAAAATAGCGGCAACGGTAGGAATCGATGTGCCAATGTCCCAGGCACTGCTGGAGGTGCTGGTAACAGAAGCACAGCCACCTATGTTTTATCAGATGCTTGGTACAGCAGCAGCAGATTTTTATGGACATCAGAGTACACATGGTTCTTTTGTATTTGGAGGAACATCAGGCTTTGAAGGCGTAAATAAAGATAATGGAATTCCCGTAACAAATAGTCTGACCGCCTCTTGTATTTGCAGAGGAATTATGAAATATTTTCCTTGTCTGGAAGATGCTAAAATTGTGCGGACATGGGCAGGGTGGATTGATGTTTGTGCCGATCATGTTCCCGTTATTAGTCATGTAGAGGAAGTACCTGGGTTTATTTTAGCGTGTGGCTTTTCAGGACATGGTTTTGGTATTTCACCTACAGTTGGTACTATATTAGCTCAAATGGCTTTGGGCGAAGAGACGATTCTGGCTATCAATGATTTTCGATACGATCGTTTTCAGACAAAAATTTAACAGTGACCGTTATATATGGCAAAGACGTCTAATACAAACAGGATGTCTTTGCTTTTTTCTTATGCAGACTTCCAGGTTTGTGGAAAAAGAAAGGAGCATGTATATGAAAGAGAGAAAATTAGGGCTTGTCAGTGCAATATCAGTCTGCGTAGGACTAATTGTTGCAACTAGCTGTCTATTATCCTTAGGACAGGGTATGGGACTGGCAGGAAAAGGATTTATTGTATCCATGTTTATTGTAATTATTTTAAATGCTTTATTAGCAATTTCATTTAGTGAGCTGCATAATTTAATGCCAGAGGTAGAAGGCGGTCTTGGCCAATATACGTTAGTAGGTTTAGGCCCTGTACCTTCCATTGTTTCCAACCTTTCAGCTTATGTGCTTACCAATCTTTTGGCAGGATCTGTGGAAATGGCTATGTGTGGGATGGTAATTCATAATACATTTTTAAAACAGGTACCAGCTGTGGTAATCAGCCTGATTCTTTTGGCACTTCTGGCTTTGGTAAACTATATGGGAGTCGACATTTTTTCAAAAATTCAAAATATAGTTGTTATTTTACTATTGGGTTCACTGGCGGTTCTGGGAATTCTTAGTACATTTAAATTAGGAACAGGACAAGTCATTGAAGTGGTAAATCAGACTCAGCCTGTTGTTACTGGATGGAAAGGAATTACTTCGTTATCTGCACTGGCATTCTGGTTGTTTATAGGAATTGAATTTGTTATTCCGATTTCTAAAAATCTAAAAAATCCAAAACGAGATGTGCCCCTTGCCATGATTTTAGGTATTCTTATTTTGTTTGTGGTACAGACCTTAATTGGAATTGGAATGACAAATTATGTGACACTGGAAGAGCTATCAACCAGCAGTATGCCACATATGGTTTTTGCTGAGAATCTTTTAGGGAAGGCAGGGGGTTACTGGATGGGGTTTGTAACCATTCTTGCCGGGGTGAGTACAATTAATACGGTATTAGGAAGTGTAACAAGAATACTAAGTGGTATGGCAGATGCACAGATGATGCCAGAAATTTTTAGCAGAAAGAATAGCAAGGACACACCGGTTGCGGGACTCATTCTTATGGTCAGTATAGTTGCAGGTATTTTAATTACAGGTTTTGCAAGCAGTTCAAGTCTTACCAATCTGCTTTTGGCTGCCTCCTGCTTTTGGCTTACCTCTTACATCATGGTGAATATTTCCGTACTGGTACTACGAAAAAAATATCCAGATGCTCCAGGACGCAATAAAAAACTGACATTGTTTGGAATACCACAAATTATTTGTATTGCAGGAGATATCTTTATGATTTGGAATATTGCCGAAGGAGAAAACAGGATTTTTGTATATAAAATATTCTTTGCTTTTCTAATCATTATGACAGCCTATGCCTATACATGGGTAAAAATAATTAAGAGAACCTCTTTTCAGGAATACATCACATTAGAAAGTATAAATGAAAATTAAATTTATGTAGAAAATAACGGTTTTACTAATAAACCTCCAGATATGATGCATACATATTTAGTATGACAAACATACTGGAGGTATTTATTTGAAATTTAAAATGTTGGAGTTTCAATATTCAAAAGAGGTTACTGTTATTAATAAAGAACAATTTGATGTTCATATGAAATTATACGAAGGATACATAAATAAAATGAACGAAATCGATGGGCTGCTCTTAGAGGGAGGAGATTTAGAAACAGCCAATGCTACTTATAGTAAATACAGAGGAATAAAGAGAGGCGAGACATTTGCACTAAATGGTGTTATTCTCCATGAACTTTATTTTGAAAACATTGGTGGAAATACAAATAAACCTTGTGATGCAAGCACCGTGTATCTGATTCGGGATTTTGGAAGTGTAGAGCAGTGGCAAAAACATTTTATTGCTACAGCAAAGGCAAGCAGAGGCTGGGCAGTGTTATTGTTTGATTATCGCTCAAAGCGTTTGAGAAATATCAGCTTAGACGCCCATGATATGGGAAATATTACGTTTGCAACACCGCTGTTAGTGTTAGATATGTATGAGCATGCTTACTTTCTGCAATATGCAAATAAAAAGGATGAGTATATTCGGAATTTTATGAATAACATTGACTGGGATATTGTAAATAGAAGAATAAAATGGATTGAATAGTATGTTATGAAAATGTAAGAAATACTTTATGTAAATGTCAAATAATAATGAAAGTGAACCATATACATAGGCAGGGCTGGGGGGAACATGTCAGATCATACGTAAATAGTGTAAAATACATAGAGTGTATTGTTATTTTGCAGGATTTCCTTTATTATATAATTGTACAAAAGATATCAATAGGTTAATGAGAGCGTGATTCTATTGAAAAGAGGTTGATAAGTATGCTAGATAATATTAAACGTGGAGATATAGTATATGCTAATTTTGGGAACTATAACCGAGGCAGCAGGCAGGCAGGTATCAGACCAGCATGTATTATATCCAATAATAAGGCAAACCAACATAGTCCTGTAATTACGTTGATACCGTTAACTTCCAAGAACAAGAAGAAGGAACTGCCTACGCATGTTTCCGTATCTGTAAATGATGCTACTGGGTTAACTACAGATTCTGTTGCTTTAACAGAACAAATAATTTCAGTTGATAAAAGGGATATTAAAAAAGTAGTTGGAGAGATAACAAACAATTACATATTACAGGCAATTACGAAGGGTATTCAGATTCAGGTTGGTGTTTTCTCAAAATATAACTAAAGATGATAATTGTAAAAGAACAGTGAGAGTTTGATGTCATTTTGTTAAGCGTTTGATTTTTCACAAGGGGAATAATAATAATTTAAAATAGGGTTGATATTCAAAAGAATATTTGTGGCCGCTTTCGTTTCTGATTATTTTTTGAGGTAACGAAAGCGGCTATTTAATTTTCTCATAATTTCCTCCTTATCCTTACACTTGTTCATTATATCATAGTTCTATCTAATTGTGGAATTTATTTGCTTTTCAAAAAAATCATCAATCTAAAAAACGATCTCAGATATATTGGTAATATCCAAAATCGTTTTTCTACTTTACTCACTATTTAAATGATATGGAGCGAGATGCTTCTCTTTAAATATACCATTATAACTGGGGAAGGCCAAAGTAATTAAGCAGTCCTTCATAAATCCCATAGGCAAACTGATATTGGTCATTTCTTAATTTTTCACTGTCCTCGTAATTGGTTAAATATCCAAGTTCAACTAAAACCGAAGGCATGGTAGTTTTTCTTAATACATAAAGCGATGGGTTTAAGCGGACAGCATTATTGCGGGTGCCTACTCTTTCCACAATTGCTGCAACAATATCATAGCCTAAATAATAGGCTTCTGAATATGCCTCTGCAACATAGGCTTCCGTTCCGTTAATGGCAGGGTTTTCATTTGCATTTGCATGAATACTAATAAAATAATCAGCAGGCCAATTATTAGCCATATCAACCCGTGTCTGTAAGCTGGTAACCTGAGAAGTTCCCAGATATTCCTCAGGATTGGTTCGCGAGGTGCGTACCTCAAACCGATAGTCATTGGATAAAAGATTAGCTAAGTAGGTACCTACATTATAAGTAATATCTTGTTCGCGAAGTCCGAACCCTTCTGCACCAGCATTAAATCCAGTTGGATTATGTCCCTGATCTACAAATATTTTAATTGCCAAGTTATCACATCTTTCTTTCCTAATATGGAACTATTCCGATTGCTATTAATATATGAAATAAAAACACGTCCTGTGAAAAACATTTTAACAAAGGCTTGTAAGTTATAAGGTGTTTTTTTATAATAGAAATAGTTCACAATGTTTGGGAGGTATCTAAAATGGAAAACAGCAGGATATGGGATATACTTGGTTTAGAAAAAACAAAAGATCAAAATAGAATTAAGCAGGCATATCGAGAGAAACTGGTTCAGGTGAATCCGGAAGATAATCCAGAAGGATTCAAGGAACTTCGTGGGGCGTATGAAGCGGCAGTTCAATATGCACAGGGAAACGAGGAAGAGGAAATCAATGAACCATGGGAAAAAACAGGAAATCCTGTGATAGATGCATGGATGGAACAGGTATCTGATACCTACTGTTCTATTTCCAGAAGAATTGATCCGAAAGAGTGGAAAAAGCTTGTAGAGGATGAAGTGTGCACGGCACTAGATACCAGTATTGAAGCGAAAGAATGTTTACTGAATTTTCTGATGAATCATTTTCGACTTCCTAATTGTGTGTGGAAGGTACTGGAGGATGAGTTTCGTTTCATTGAAACCCAGGAAGAGTTAGAGGAAAACTATTCAAAGCAGTTTATTAACTTCATTGTGTATCAAATCAAGAATGAATTTTTTATTGATATGAAGTTATTTGAAGGAGATGAAAATGCCGATTATGACAAGTATATTAATCAGTATTTCAACTTAAAAGAACGAATAGACGGGAAGAATTTTGAAGGTATCGAAGCAGTTTTTACTGATATAGAGCACCTACATATTTATCATCCCTATCTTGATGTTGAAAAGTTAAGAGTTGCACTGGCAAGGGAAGATTATGAAAGAGCGTGTGAGATAGCTGACTGTCTAGGAGAAAAATATAAGGAAAATACATATTGTTTATTTTTTTCAGCAGAGGTTTCATGGAGGAAAAAGGAATATGATAGAGCAGCAGAGATTTATCAAGAAATTTTAAAAATAGCACCAGATCACTATTCGGCAAAACTAAAGATGGCAGAGTATTATTATCTGATGGAAGATTATGAGCATTCCAAAGAATTTTACCTGGAAGTATTGGATGTGGAACCCAATGACGAGCAGGCGCTGGAGGCCATGAGAAAGGTAAATGATTTTTTGATTCAGGATTTTGAGCAGAAGCTGGAACAGGAGCCAGATAAGCTGAAAATCAGATTAGAAATGGGATGGTGTTTCTTCCAAAATGAGAAGCTTCAAGAGTGTATCCAGTTGTTAGAGGGTTTGGAACCAGATGAGGAAAATGCAATAGATTACTACAATTTGGCTGGAAGAACCTATTTGGCTATGAATAACCATAATAATGCCCTTCCGTATCTGCTAAAATGGCTGGAATATATAAAAGATGTAGAGGATGATGGGACGAAGGAAAATCAAAGAAGAAAAAAACGTCTTGGATATGCCAACTATACAATTGCGGTATGTTATCAGGAATTAGCACAAGAGGAGGAAAGTCTGGAAGAGTTTTTTAAAAAAGCATTTTATTTTCTAGATGAGGCGATAAAGGCTGAGAAGGACGATAACATGAGACGGATTTATTTAACAGAACAAGCTCGTGCTTATTTAAAAATAAATCAAAATGAAGCCTGTATTGATATTTGCGATAAGATATTAAGTGAGGATGAAGGGTATTATCCAGCATATATTAATAGACAGGAAGCATATTTTAATTTAAAATATGGACAGAATGTAATTGATGATTTTTATGCCGCTATCTCTATTTATCCAGGTTATGTTAAGCCATATGAACTGGCAGCAAAGGTTTTTCTTTATATTGAGCAGTATAAAGATGCACTGGATATTATTCAGAAGGCAGAAGAAAACCAATTGGAAAGTGGTGAGTTGCAGTTAATTCAGATTAAAATTAACAGATATACATGGGACACCATTGAAGAAAGGAAAAGATGTCTGAAACTATGTGAATCTTTATTGGAGAAGGTGGAGCTGGATAACGGCGTAATAGAACGTGTAGAAGAACTTCACTTTGAGATGGCATTGTTCTATTTGGATATGGAGCAGTTGGAAGAAGGAATGGAACAGATTGAAAAAGCCATAGCCCTTTCACCAGAATCCTACCAGTATTATTTGGTTAAGGCAGATTTATTAATGACACAGGGCAAATACAAAGAGGCATTAAGCTTTTACCAAGAGTTGGAGGTGAACTTTCCAGATAATCCACTTGTTCTATATGACAGCGGTGATTGCCATGAGAAAAACAATCTGATTGAGGAGGCACTAGAAAGATTCGGCAAGGTTCTGTTACTCTATCCTGAACATAGAAGTGCCAATGGACGGATTAAGAATATTTATTTGGATCGGTACCGTGAAACAGAAAAACTGGAATATTTCCAGAAGGCGCTGATTCACGCAAACCAACAGCTTGAAGTATTAGAAAATGATTATTATTTTATTGACAGAGGGCTTTTATATCTGGCAGGGTACAGGCTGGAGGAAGCAATGGAGGATTTTCAAAAAGCGTTACAGTTAAATCCTAGGAATTTGTTTGCATACAATAATGCGGGATTTGTTTATAAGATATTGGAGCAGTATGATAAGGCTCTGGAGATGTACCAGCATGCTGTAGAAGAGCTAGAGGAAGAAAGTTCAGTACTTCCATATGGAAACATGGGTGTCTGCTATGAAGTGTTAGGCCAGGGAGAGAAAGCAGTAGAGTGTTATCAAAAGAACATAAAGTTATATCCTGATAATTGTTCCTGTTATGAAGATGCAGCAGATATATTGCGGACATTAAAAAGATATGATGAGGCAGTACATTATTATGAGGACGCATTAAATAAAAGTAAAACCAGCAAAAGCTATTATTTAGCGAAAATAGCAAACACATATCTGGAAGCAGGAAAAGAGAAATTGGGGTTGAAATTTTATCAACAGTCTATAGAGGCCGATAAGAAAAATAGTACTCCGTTGACAGAGCTAGGGGAATATTATTTTTATATTTCAGGAAATCCCAAAAAGGCATTGAAATATTTTAAGGCTGCCTATGAAATTGAAAAGAATAATCAGGACAGTGATTATTTTCAATGCTGCGGCAACTTGATTATGACTTATGGCTTCCTGAAAAAGAAGGATAAGGCAGCAAAATATTATCAGTTGGCTATGAAATTTTTGGAAGAAACTTATGGAGGAAGTGACAAGTATACAGATTATTTGCCATATCGTCCACAAAGGCTTTATAATATCGGTATTATATATTATAATATGGAATTATATGAACAAGCAAAAGAATGCTTTGAAAAAATGAATTCTTGTACAAAATGCAGAAACTGTCATTATCGTTTTTGCTGGGAGGCATTATATGGGGAGGCACTATTGCTGGAACTGGAAGGAAAGTACGAAGAAGCGAGGGAACGCTATCAAAAAATAGCGGATTGTGACCCCAATATAATTGAGGTAAAGTGGAAACTTAAAAATCAAAAGAAATTAAATAAAAAGTGAGAGATGAACTGTGATAATTGGAATTGATTTAGGAACGACAAATAGTCTAGCGGCTTATTTTACAGAAGAGGGACCAAAGATTATACCAAACCGGCTGGGTAAGAATCTTACACCATCTATTGTGAGTGTGGATGAACAAGGGCAGATTTATGTAGGAGAGACAGCTAGGGAATTGCTGGTATTGGAACCAATGAATTCAGCAAGTGTGTTTAAGCGTAACATGGGCAGCGATAAAAAGTACCAGCTTGGAATGAAAACATTTACAGCAGAAGAGCTTTCTTCCTTTGTGCTGCGTTCTTTAAAGGAGGATGCAGAGGCATTTTTAGGGGAACCTGTTACAGAAGCAATTATTAGTGTTCCAGCATATTTTAATGATGCCAGAAGAAAGGCAACTAAAAGAGCTGGCGAACTGGCAGGTTTAAAAGTGGAACGTATTATTAGTGAACCTACGGCAGCAGCTATTGCCTACGGACTATATCAGAAAAACAAGAATACAAAATTTCTTGTTTTTGATTTGGGAGGAGGTACCTTTGATGTTTCAATTCTGGAACTGTTTCACACGATTTTAGAGGTCAGGGCGGTTGCAGGAGATAATTTCTTAGGCGGTGAGGATTTTACAGAGGTGCTGGAGCAGATGTTTTTTACTGCAAAGGAGATAAACAAGGATGAGCTTGATCAAAAAACGAGGAATAGTATTCGTCAGCAGGCAGAAAAATGTAAAATTGCATTTTCACAGCAAAGAACTTCAACTATGAGCTGCAATATAAATGGAGTTTCGTATGATTATGAAATTGAGATTTCAGAGTATGAGGAGGCATGCCAGCTTTTATTGGAAAGAATCAGGCAGCCAATAAAAAGAAGTCTGGCAGATGCCAATATAAAGCTTTCAGAAATTGATATGGTGGTATTAGTAGGCGGAGCCACAAAGCTGCCCATTGTGAGAAAGTTTGTAGGCAAATTATTTAAAAAGCTTCCGGACACAAGTGTAAACCCAGATGAGGTTGTTGCATTAGGAGCAGCTATTCAGGGTGCAATGAAAGAGAGAAAAGAAGCAATTAAGGAAGTAATTCTTACTGACGTATGCCCATTTACCCTAGGAACAGAGGTAGTGGTGGAAAGAGAAGGAAACCGATTTGAAGAGGGGCACTTTTGTCCGATTATTGAGCGGAATACGGTTATTCCAGCAAGCAGGACAGAAAGGCTGTATACCGTAAGAGATAATCAGACCAAAATAAGGGTTAATATTTTACAAGGGGAGAGCCGTTTTGCTGTCAATAATCTGCCTCTTGGAGAATTACAGATTGATGTTCCCAAAGCTCCTGCTGGCCAGGAGGCGGTAGATGTTACGTATACCTACGATATGAATTCTATTCTGGAAGTAGAGGTTACGGTAATTTCTACTGGGAAAAAGGTCAGAAGAATTATAAAAGGGCAGAATTCGGATATGACAGAAGAAGAAATTGAGAAGAGAATGGAAGAGCTTTCTTATTTAAAAATTCATCCAAGAGATCAAGAGGAAAATAAGCTTCTTCTTTTACGCGGAGAACGGTTGTATGAGGAAAGTGTTGGGAGAGCAAGGATTCAGCTGGAGCATGAGATCCGGAAATTTGAGGATGCATTAAGCACAAGGGAAAAAAGCAGAATAACTGGAGCAAGAAGAGAACTAAAAGATTTTTTAGATGAGTTGGAGGAACTGAATTAGATATGACTGGAGGCATGCATGTTCGGATATGTTACAATTCATAAACCGGAACTGAAGGTAAAGGAGTATTATCGATATAAAGGCTATTATTGTGGATTGTGTAATACTTTAAAACGGAAGTATGGGAAAATAGGTCAGATGACATTAACCTATGATATGACGTTTCTGGTTATTTTATTGACTTCTCTCTATGAAAGTAAAGTAAGAGAGGAAAAACACAGATGTATTGTTCATCCTGGAAAAAAGCACTGGATGCTGGAAAATGAAATTACGGAATATGCAGCGGATATGAATATTGCATTAACCTATCATCATTTACTTGATAACTGGGAGGATGAGAAAAGTCTACCAGGATTAGCAGCAGCCAAAATACTAAAGAGGCAATATTGTTTAATTGCACAGAAGTATCCAAGGCAATGTACAGTAATGGAAACAACATTACAGGAATTACGGCGGCATGAAAAAAGTCGGGAAGAAAATATAGAGGTTCTGGCAGATTGTTTCGGAAGACTTATGGAGGAGTTGTTTGTATACCAGGAGGATGTATGGGCAAAGTCTTTACGCATGATGGGATATTTTCTGGGGAAATTTATTTATATTTTAGATGCTTATGTGGATATTGAGCAGGATATTAAGAATAATTGTTTTAATCCATTAAAGTCATTTTGTTGTGAGGAAGATTTTGATGTAAAATGTATGGACATACTCACAGCAACAATTTCGGAGGGTGTAAAAGAATTTGAGAAGCTTCCACTAATGGAAGAGGTGGAAATTTTAAGGAATATATTATATGCAGGAGTCTGGATTCAGTTTAGTAAAACCAGAATAAAAAGGAAGGAAGGCAAAGAGGAAGAGCATGAAAAATCCATATGATGTATTAGGGGTTGCCCCTAATGCTGCACAGGAAGAGATTAAAAAAGCATATCGTGAGTTAAGCAGGAAATATCACCCAGATTCTAATCCGAATGACCCACGCCCAGAATATACAGAAGCAAAATTTAAAGAGGTTCAAGAAGCATATGAAAGAATTATGGAAGAGAGAGCAGGTGGATCGGCAAGGGGCAGTAATCAAAATTTTTATGGCAATTATGCAGGAAACGAATCTGCTGAGCTTCGCCAGGTATACGCGTTGCTAAATATGAGACGTTTTCGGGAGGCATTAATTGAGTTGGATAAAATCCCAGAGAGGACTGCCAGATGGCATTATTATGCGGCCGCTGCCTACGCAGGAATCCGCGATCCATATAATGCACAGGTGCACGCAAGACAGGCAGTGCAGATGGAACCCAATAATATAGAATATATTAATTTTTTAAATCAAGTACAAATGAATACCAATCAATATCAGACAAATAGCAGAAGATATGGCAACTCAAATTACGATACTTGTGATTTTTGTTGTGACTTATGGTGCTTAGATACCATGTGTGAATGTATGGGAGGCGACTTGTGTTCATGCTTTTAAAGGCAAGGAAAATAGCTTTTTTAGGGTTACTTATGGCGTTTCAGGGCATACTGTTTTTTGCAGGATCAATAATTGAAGTAAATACGCTGTTCTTTTTGGCAGCGGCTTCTTTTTGTGTTGGAATTGCTGTACGAGAAACAGGAATTTGGCATGGGGCTGGCTTTTTAATTGGTGCCGTACTTATGAATTTTATCATTATGCCACAAAAGCTGTATTGTTTCACTATGGCAGGGTTTGGTGTATATATTTTTATGGTAGAATATTTACAGGCAAAAAAGGTTAGTAAATACTTTGGAAAATGGAACAGGTACGTTACTATTTTGGCAAAACTATTGGTTTTTAACAGCATGTACCTTCCAACAGTTGTACTTGCCCCCCAGTTGGTTTTTGAAGGTCAAGTAAATAGAAACATTCTAGTTCTAATGATTGTGGGAGGGCAAGCTGCTCTTTTTGTTTTTGATAAGGCGTATGAAGTGTTTATGAATAAGCATTGGGCGAGATTGGGGAATAAAATAAGAAAATGACAGATGGGTTGATAAGGAAAAAGAGTTGATTTTGAAAAAAATAACTAATGAGAGTAATTATCGAAAATGGAAGCAGAAGTATATTGATGTTATCTGAATTCTATGTTAATATGATTAGCAGTTAAACAGCAGAAAAGTTTAGATGGTAAAGAGGGGAAAAATATGTTAGGACAAATTCATTCGATTGAAACTATGGGCTTAGTAGATGGACCTGGAATTCGAAGCGTTGTGTTTTTACAAGGTTGTCTGCTCAGATGCTGTTTTTGTCATAATCCAGATACATGGAGTTTAAAAGATGGAAAAGCGGTTTCTCCAGAAGAACTGGTGAAAAAATTAATTCGATTTCGGCCGTATTTTGAGAAAAGCGGCGGTGGAGTAACTTTTTCGGGGGGTGAACCGTTATTGCAGCCAGGTTTTTTAGAAGAAGTGTTATTTCGTCTGAGGAATGAAGGAATACACACTGCTATTGATACAGCAGGGGTAGGAGCTAGAGAATGTAATTATGGAAAAGTATTAAAGTATACCGATTTAGTCCTCTTTGATGTGAAGCATTATACCAGTGAAGGATATAAGCGAATTACAGGAAGAGACATAGGAGAGACGACCCGGTTTATTGAAGCACTGAATGCTTCTCAGTGCAAAGTGTGGATTCGCCATGTTGTAATACCTGATTTAACCGACAGTAGGGAACATTTAGTGGAATTGAAAAACTATATTTCTCAGATTTCTAATGTAGAGAAGGTAGAACTGTTACCCTATCACCTATTGGGCGTTAATAAATATAAAGTTATGGACATACCGTACCCATTAGAAGGGGTGGCGGCCATGAATGTAGAAAAAACAAAGCAATTGCAACTAGAGTTATTTCATATGTGGAAATAGAAGTGGAGGAGATCAAATGATAAAAGCATGGGAAGGTTTTCAAGAAGGAGAATGGTTATCTTCAATTAATGTACGTAATTTTATTGAAAAAAATTATACGTTGTATGAAGGTGATGATTCATTTTTAGAGGGAACTACAGAAAAGACAGATAAAGTCTGGAACAAATGCCATGAACTCATTTTAGAAGAGATCGAAAAAGGTATTCTGGACGTTGAAACAAATAAGGTCTCTGGAATTGATAATTTTGACCCTGGTTATATAGATAAAGATAATGAGTTGATTGTTGGCCTTCAGACAGATGCACCACTAAAACGTATCGTAAATCTATATGGTGGAATGAGAATGGCAACTTCATCCCTGGAACAGTATGGTTATCATTTAAATGAGGAAATTCAGCAGCATTTTGCAGAATATCGGAAAACCCATAACGAAGGTGTTTTTGATGCATATCCAGAAAGAGTGCGTCTGGCTCGAAAAGCAGGCCTTTTGACAGGTTTGCCAGATGCTTATGGAAGAGGACGAATTATTGGAGACTACCGCCGTATTGCATTGTATGGAATTGATTATTTAATAGAAGAGAAAAAGAAAGATTTAAGTCATTTAGATGGCTTTATGAGCGAAGAAAGGATTCGTTTAAGAGAAGAAGTATCGGAGCAAATCAGAGCATTAGGTAAGGTGAAGAAAATGGCTGCCAGCTATGGAGTAGATATTTCTGCACCTGCAACTAGTGCAAAAGAGGCAGTTCAGGCACTTTATTTTGGATATTTAGCAGGAATAAAGGAGAATAACGGTGCAGCTACCTCTTTGGGAAGAACGTCTACCTTTTTAGATATTTATATTGAAAGAGATATTCAGAATGGAGTTATTACAGAAAAAGAGGCTCAGGAATTAATTGATCAGTTTATCATTAAGCTTCGTCTGGTACGTCATCTGAGAACTCCAGAGTACAATGAACTGTTTGGGGGAGATCCTACCTGGGTTACAGAAGCTATCGGTGGAGCAGCTGTTAATGGAAAACCTCTGGTTACAAAGAATTCATTCCGGTATTTGCACAGTTTGACAAACTTGGGAACTGCGCCAGAGCCTAATATGACTGTTTTGTGGTCAGAAAAATTGCCAGAGAATTTTAAAAAGTATTGTGCAAAAATGTCTATTGAAACGGATTCAATACAATATGAAAATGATGATGTTATGCGTCCAGTTTATGGTGATGACTATGCCATTGCGTGTTGTGTTTCTGCCATGACAGTTGGCAAGCAGATGCAGTTTTTTGGGGCGAGATGTAATCTGGCAAAATCTCTTTTGTATGCAATTAATGGTGGTGTTGATGAAAAACAAGGGATACAGGTTGTACCAGGAATTGAACCAATTACGGATGAGATAATTGACTTTGAAAAGGTGAAAGCAAACTATTATAAGGTGTTAGAGTATGTTGCTGAGCTTTATGTGGATACCATGAACATTATTCATTTTATGCATGATAAGTATGCATATGAAGCAAGTCAGATGGCACTTCACGATACTAATGTTGAACGATTGTGTGCATTTGGAGTTGCTGGCTTATCGGTGGCAGCAGATTCCCTTTCAGCAATTAAGTTTGCTAAGGTTCGGCCTATCCGTAATGAACAAGGAATAGCAGTTGATTTTGAAACAGTGGGAGACTTTCCGAAGTATGGTAATGATGATGACAGAGTTGATGACTTGGCAGTAGCGGTGATTACAAAATTCTCAGATGAATTAAAGAAACATCCATTATATAGAAATGCAATTCACACCTTATCTGCTTTAACCATTACTTCAAATGTGATGTATGGCAAGAAAACAGGAAGTACACCAGATGGACGTAAACTTGGGGAACCATTGGCTCCAGGAGCAAATCCAATGCATGGAAGAGATGAAAATGGAGCATTGGCATCGTTGAATTCAGTAGCTAAAATTCCATACCGGAATGTATGTCAGGATGGAGTGTCCAATACGTTTTCAATTGTCCCAGCGGCATTGGGAAAAGAGGATCAGCAGCGAATTGAGAACCTGGTTGCAATTTTAGATGGCTATTTTGTACAAGGTGCACATCACTTAAATGTAAATGTAATGAATCGTGAACTGCTAATGGACGCTATGGAGCATCCAGAAAATTATCCAACATTAACGATCCGTGTATCTGGATATGCAGTAAATTTTAATCGTTTATCTCGTGAGCAGCAAGAAGAGGTAATAAGCAGAACATTCCACGAATCCATGTAATAAATAAGACTGCTGTGTAAGAGAAACCTGCACAGCAGTTTTTTTAGCTGGACATGACTTTTTGTTTATGATATTATAAAAATACTGAGGTAGTAATTGTATAATAATAGTGGACTTACGGGAGATGGGCATGAAAATGCAGAATAAATCGGGATTATCAAAAAGAAGGCTGTATGCTGTCATGTTTGCAGTTGTGGGAACGGGTATATTAACATTACTTGCAATTTATGAGTTAAATAGTTTTATGAGTGAATTAAAGGCTTACATTTACTTTGCGAATAGCCACCAGGAGGTACTAAATGTTAATAGTGTCTCAGCAGATGAAAAAATTTCAACTTCATTTTTAATGTGGGTGCTTAAGCATTCACTTTTAACAATTGCATTAGCTGCGTCGTTTTCTGGCGTAATATTTTACAGTGTATTATTCTGGAAGGGCTTTTTGAATAAAAAAGAGAATCAAAAGGGACAAGTAGATTTGGTGACAAATTGGAAGAATTATAACCAGTTTGAGTTGGATGCAGAAAAATGTTTAAAAGAAAGAAAAAATCAGGAATATGCTGTTGTTACATTTGATATTGACCAGTTTAAGTTGGTGAATGAACAGTATGGTAAAAAGACAGGGGATGAAATACTGGCTGCTATTTCAGATAAGTTACAGTGTTTCATAGAGAAGAAAGAGTATTTTTCCAGATACAGTGCAGATCAATTTGTTCTTTTGCTGAAATATGATGTTCAGGAAGAATTTAATCAACGTCTGGAACGGTTGAATAAGCAGTTTTTACAAGAATTGGAAGTGAAATCAGTTCGTTTTTCTTTCGGAGTCTATGCCATTTCCAATTACACTTGCTCTTTTATGCAAATGAGTACATATGCAACAATAGCCAGAGATACAGTTAAAAGTTGCCATGAAAACAAAATTGCATATTATAATGGGGAAGTTCGGAATGCCATGCTTCGTGAGAAGGAATTAGAAAATAATATGGAAGCAGCATTAATCAATCAGGAGTTCTATATTGTTTTGCAACCTAAATATGTTGCCAATGGTGAACGGATTATCGGTGCTGAAGCATTGGCAAGATGGAACAGTGCGGCACTTGGTGCCATATCACCAGGAGAGTTTATACCAATCTTTGAGAAAAATCAGTTTATTTTTCGGTTGGATATGTATATGCTCCAAAAAGTTTGTGAGCAGCAGAGAAGGTGGCTGGATGAAAAGAAAAAGATAATTACAATTTCAGTGAATATATCCAGAGTGCTTTTAAATGACAGAGGACTGGCTGAAAAAATTAAAGATTTAGTAGATTCTTATGAGATTCCGCATAATTTTATAGAAATTGAATTAACTGAAAGTGCTTTTTTTGATGATGATGGTTCGCTTTTTAATACAGTTAAGAAGCTGCGGCAATACGGATTTCTAGTTTCTATGGACGATTTTGGTGCGGGCTATTCTTCCTTGCTATCTTTAAAAGAGATTTCACTGGATATCGTGAAGATGGATGCACAATTTTTTAGAAATTCAGAGCATGATCAACGAAGCCAGATTATTATCCGTGATACAATAATGATGGCTAAGCATTTGGATATGAAAACGGTAGCAGAAGGAATTGAAACGGAATATCAAGCTAAGTTTTTGGAGGAATTAGGGTGCGACTATATACAAGGCTTCTATTATGGAAGACCAATGATGGTAGAAGATTTTGAAAAATTATTATATCAGGAATAAAAAATGGACTTTATAAAAGAAGGCAATGTCGAAAAAAATACAAATATAAAACTCAATTGGGAGGTAAAATATTTGGAATCTTTTTTGATATTGTCTTTTTTGTATGTAATGTACTAAAGATATTAAATCTTAAGAGAAGTTATTGTGCATATTTTACTGTTGACAAATAACTGGTCATACCAGTATAATGTGCTTCAACAACTGGTATAACCAATTTAATAACAGGGTACAAAAAAAGCAAAGATGCTATTAGATTTCTAATAGCATTTTTTAGTTGGGAGGAATGTAGATGGAAGTGAGTCAGGAAGTAAAGAATGAAAAAAAGATTATGGTAAAGTTGGAGTGTATGCATAAAGCATTTGGCAGTAATAAAGTATTAAACGGCGTAGACCTGCAAATCAGGAAGGGTGAAGTGGTAGTAATTCTAGGTCCCTCTGGATCAGGCAAGACAACATTATTAAGATGTATTAATTTTTTGGAAAGAGCCAATCAAGGAAAGGTAACTGTGAACCAGTATACAGTAGACTGTAAAAAGGCATCAAATGAGCGAATCCGGACTTTGCGGACAAAAACAGCAATGGTTTTTCAACAATATAATTTGTTTCGCAATAAAACAGCACTTCAGAATGTAATGGAAGGACTCATTATTGTAAGAGGGATGAAAAAGTGTGATGCCAAAGTATTTAGTGAGCAGGCACTGGAAAGAGTTGGTTTAGCAGATAAATTTGATTTTTATCCATCTCAGTTATCAGGAGGACAGCAGCAGCGTGTTGGAATTGCAAGGGCAATTGTAATGCAGCCAGAAGTTATTCTTTTAGATGAGCCAACGTCGGCATTGGATCCTGAATTAGTGGGTGAAGTACTAGGTACGATAAAGGAAGTGGCAAAAAGCGGAATTACAATGATTATTGTAACTCACGAAATTGCATTTGCAAAAGAAGTTGCTTCCAGAGTAATTTTTATGGAAGGTGGAGTGGTAGTAGAGGATGGTACACCAGAAGAAGTAATTAACCATCCAAAGGAATTGAGAACAAAACAGTTTTTAAGCAGAATTCATTCATAATAATTCGCTTTATAAAATAACAAAACAATAAGGAGGACTTTGTATGGAAAAATGGAAAAAAGCAGTATTTATAGTAATGATTATTTTGGTGGCTGGCAGTCTGGCTGGCTGCAACAAAGAAACGGAGGAAAGTAAGGAAGGTGGAGACACCCCAACAAAGGATAATCCAAAAGTAGTTGAAATTGCTATTTTGGATGGAATGGCACCTTACACATACCAAGACGAAAATGGTGATTTTCAAGGATATGACTATAAATTTCTTGAAAAGTGTGATGAGTTGTTAGAAGAATATGAATTTCATTACAATGCAGTTGATCCAGACGCAGGAGCAGCAGCTGTACAGGCAGGGACTTATGCTTTATCTTGTTCAGCACATTTTGTAACACCAGCTAGAGAAGAAAATTTTCTTCTTTCTATTCCACAAAGCTATTATCCAGTAAATCTGATTTCCAGAACAGAAGACAGTTTCACAAAATTTGAAGATTTAGATGGACAGGTTGTAGTACCAAATCCACCGAATGATGGATTGTATGTTGTGCTATATAAAATGGCTGAAGAATTTCCAAATGTTAAATTCAGCCAGGAAGAGGTGTCAGAATATGTGTCCTACTATGACAGCTGTAAAGGCGTTGCAAATGGAACCTGGGATGTCTGGTTTGGTGGTAAATCAATGTACGATGACATTATTGCACAGGAACCAATGGATTTATTCTGCTCCGATCCAGTATATTGTGCAGATTGTGTAGTAGTTATTAACAAAGAATATGAGGATTTAAGAGATAAACTAAATGAGTGTATTGTTACCCTGTATCAGGATGGAACCCTGTCTGAATTATCAAAAGAATGGCTTGGAATGGATTGTTTCCAGGTTGCAGAGGAAACAGGTGCCCTATACGATTATGACTCTTACAAAAAATAAAAACACTTGTCGGGAGGTGCTTACATGAAGATTATGATAGAATATTTTCCCTATTTGGTAAAGGCGTTGCCAATGACCTTTTACATTTTATTTACATCTGTGTTTTTGGCACTCATATTAGCGTTATTCTTAACATGGGCAAAAGTCGGTAAAAATAAAATTGCAAAAGCATTTGCAAGTGTCTATATCTCTTTTATGCGAGGCACCCCCATTATTGCCCAGCTGCTTATTGTGTTTATTGCTGTTCCGCTGATTATGAAGGACCTTGGGATACGTACAAATAACTGGAATAACTCGGTATATGCAATTACAGCTTTTGCACTAAATGAAGCAGCATTTTTTGCTGAAATATTCCGTTCTGCATATATTGCGCTTGATAAAGGACAAATCGAAGCTGGACAAAGTCTTGGAATGAGTGGGATTCAGGTGTTTCTCAGAATTATTTTACCACAGGCGGGAGCCAATGCTCTTCCCAATACAACCAATATGACTATTGAACTAATGAAAAATACCTCACTAGGTATGGCAATTGGAGTGTATGACATTATGGGAAAAGCAACCCAGCTGGCACTAAATAATTATGGTGTTGGCCAGAGGGAACTGTTTTTTGAGGTTTCCATTATGTTTTGGATGATTGGTCTTGGGTTTATGTTTTTAACAAATCGATTAGTAGATTATTTAAATCGAGGAACATCCGAACATATTGGTAAAAATAATAGACTATTTAAAAGATTACAAGTGAAGGGAGGAAGGGTATGAGTTTTGATTTTCATTATGCAATTACTTGCATTGAGCCAATCTTAAAAAAGCTTCCAGTTACTATGAAGTTAACTTTGTGGTCAATGGCAATTGCGTTGTTAGGAGGAATTTTATTTGCACTGATGAAAAAAAGTAATAATAAAATTCTTGCAAATGTATGCCGGCTAACTTCTTCCTTTTTAAAAGGTGTTCCCATTTTAGTTTTTCTATACTTTTTTTATTATTCCATGGACGACATTCTCCATGCATTAGGAGGAACATTTCGGTTTGAGTATGATTTGAGAAATCCGCCTAAAATCCAGATGGCAATTGTAGCATTATCTATTTCTTATATTCCTTATATGAGTGACATGCTGTTATCGGCATTAGATACTATTCCAAAAGGTCAGTTTGAAGCCTGTTACGCAATGGGATTTACTAAGTTGCAGATGATGATTCGGATTATTATTCCTCAGTTAATTGTTGTTTGTATTCCTAACATAGGAAATCATTTTGTCAATTTATTAAAAGCAACATCACTGGCTTATATGGTAACAATAGTGGAAATGATGGGGGCAGCTAAAAACTTTGCCGTAAAAAATCAGAGATTTTTAGAAACGTATATTATGGCAGCATTTGTTTACTGGGTAATATTTATTATGTTTGAGCAATTGTTTCAATTGATAGAAAGACATTCAGGAAAATATTTAAAAAGATAGGGCAGTTGGTTAGTCTTATAGAAAGGATATGGTGGATAAATGAAAGATTTTATATTCAAATGTCCCACCAGAATAATCTATGGAGAAGGAAAAAGTTTTGAACTTCACCAGCTTTGCAGAGAATTAAAAGCTGAAAAAATAATAATCGTAACAGGAAAACGGATTGAGAAGACAAAGCAATTTCAGACAATATGGGATAAATTGGTGGAACAGAAAATAGAAGTAACAGTTTTTTCAGATACAAAACCAGAACCACCAGTAGCGGATGTGGATCTGGCAGCTGAAAAATTACGTGAAGCACAAGTAGATTTAGTAATTGCAGTTGGCGGCGGCAGCGTAATGGATATGGCAAAGGCAATGTGTATGCTTAAAACCAATGAGGGTTCTTGCCGGGAATATCTTTTTGGAGGGAACAGAATAGTTGAAAAACAATCTCTACCATTAATTTGTGTTCCCACAACAGCAGGAAGCGGAAGTGAAGTAACAGCATCCAGTGTGATTTCGGATGAAGAAAAGCAGTGTAAATTATCCATAACCCATGAATATCTGGTTCCTAAAATTGCAGTGGTAGATCCTATGATTCAACTTGATATGCCAGTTGATATTACGGCAAGTACTGGAATGGATGCATTAACACATGCAATTGAGGCCTACGTATCAAAAAATGCCAATCCCTTAAGTGATATGTATGCAGAAATGACAATAAAACTAATTGGAAAATCATTAAGAACAGCCGTTTTCAGGCCTACAGATGTAGAAGCAAGGGGAAATATGGCACTGGCCAGCACATTAGGAGCAGTTGCATTTCTAAATGGCGGACTAGGAGCAGTACATGGCATTTCACAGGCCATGGGAGGAATTGCACATGTTTCTCATGGGATGGCTAACGCTATGATGCTGCCATATGTAATGAATAAGAACCGAAAAGGAAATATAGAAAAATTTTCAACAATTGCTAGTTTGTTAGGAGAAAACATCCAGGGACTGTCTCTTGCAGATGCTTCTCATAAAGCAATTGACGCTGTAAAAGCAATGATAAGTGATTTTCAAATTCCCCAGTCATTAGGTGAGGTAGGGATAACAAAGGACATGTTCCCAGCTATCGTAAAAGGGACAATGGAATACAGGCTTCTGGCAATGAACCCAGTGTCTTATACCGAAGAAATAATATATCAAATTTTAGACGAGGCAATGAAATAATAAGGAGGAAACGAAGATGGAATTTAATCAATATAAGGAATATTTGAGTCCAGCACTGGCAAAGGCAACAGATTTAATTATTACAAGCGGTGAGGGATGTTATTTGACAGATATTAATGGAGAACGGTATTTGGATTTTGTACAGGGAATTGCTGTTAATGCATTAGGACATTCCCATAACAAAGTAGTAGATGCCATTTGTGGACAGGCAAAAAACTTAATTAATGCATCCTTTAATTTAGTGAATTTTGAGCCTACATTAAAGCTGGCAAAAAGACTGTCAGAGGTGACACCAGGAGATTTAAATTCTATATTTTTTTCCAATGGTGGTGCTGAGGCAACAGATGGTGCAATTAAGCTTGCAAAGGCTTATACAAAAAGACCAGCTATTATTTCATTTAAAGGTTCTTTTCATGGAAGAACAATTGGAGCAACGACTGTAACGGCTTCTAATTCTAAGTATAGAAAATATTATGAACCAATGATGGGGTCAACGTATTTTGTACCATATCCATCTAAGGATCTGTGCCCAAAGGGATTTGATGAGCAGCAGCGGACAGAATACTGTCTAGAAGAGCTAAAAAGTCTATTTAGTTATGTGGTAGCACCTGAAATGGTGGCAGCCATTATTATGGAACCGATTCAAGGAGAAGGTGGATATGTAGTTCCAACAAAGGAATTTGTACAAGGCATTCGAAGTATTTGCAGTGAGCATGGAATTCTGTTGATTTTTGATGAAATACAGGCTGGATACGGAAGGACAGGGAAAATGTTTGCCTGTGAAAATTTTGATGTAGTACCAGACATTATGACGCTGGGAAAGGCAATTGCTGGAGGACTTCCAATGAGCGCAGTAGTCAGTACCAACGAAATTATGGAGGAATGGCATCCGGGAATGCATGGAACAACATTTGGAGGAAATCCTGTGGCAGCGGCAGCAGCAAATGCAGTACTAGATGTGTTTGAAGAGCAGAATATTTTAGAAAATGTGAATACAATGGGAAGTTATTTAAAAGAAAAATTATTTGAATTAAAGGAAAAATATAGTTGTATTTCGGATGTTCGTGGATTGGGGCTGATGCTGGCAATTGAATTTTCACATGAAGATGGTACCCCAGGGGGCGATATCTGGGCAAAGGTAAAGGCAGAGTGTTTAAGAAATAAAATGTTAACGCTAAATTGTGGTGTACATGGAAATGGGATGAGATTTGCAACGCCATTAAATGTAAAGAAGGAAGAAATTGATCAGGGTATTATGATTCTGGAGGCAGCTTTGCAGACACTTTAGCAACTGCAAAAAGAAATGAGGAGGTCAGAAGGATGGACAAAAATAAAGTGATTTACTATAACATCGATGATAATTTGAATTTTGAAAATACACTTTTGAAGGAATGGGAAGTGGAAGATATAGAATTAATAGAAATAAAGAATCAGTCAAATGAAAAAAGCTTTGTTGAATGTGTAAAAGAAGCGGATGGATTAGTGGTTGAGTATGAGCAGATTACAAGAGAAGTGATAGAACAGCTTCCTAATCTTAAAATAGTTTCCTTGCAATCTATTGGTTATAACAATGTGGATTTAGAGGCTGCCACAAAGCAAGGTGTCTGTGTAACTAATTCGCCAGGCTTTTGTGCAGAGGAAGTAGCACTGCATTGCATTGGCTTGGCAATTGACCTTGTAAGAAAAATCAGTTTTTATGACAGAAGTGTACGTAGAGGAAAGTGGGACCCCTTACTTGGCTACAAAACATATCGTATTACAGGAAAAACCTTTGGCATGGTTTTCTTTGGGGCTATACCGAAAGCAATGGTTCCTGTCCTTCAGTCCCTTGGCCTGGAAATCTTGGTATATGCGCCAACAAAATCAAAGGAGTACCTGGAAGGCTTTGGATGCAAAAAAGCAGAAACTTTGGACCAATTATTAGAAAACTCGGATTTTGTTTCACTACACTGCCCGTTAATGGCTGAAACCACTCATTTAATAGGAAAAAATGAATTGAAAAAAATGAAGGAAAGTGCATTCTTAATTAATACAGCCAGGGGGGCAGTAGTAGATGAAACCGCTTTGGTGGAAGCATTACAGACTGGTGTAATAAAAGGCGCTGGTATTGATGTGATTGAAGATGAGGTAAATGAAAAGAGTGATTTGTTTGGGCTGGAAAATGTGGTAATTACCCCACATGCAGCATTTATTTCGGAAGATTCATTTTATGATGCACGTGTAAAGGCATTGAGTCAGCTGGTATCCAGACTTTCTAAAAAGGAAATGCCAACCTTTATCGTAAATAAACAAGTGAAATTTTAAATGAAAAAACATAATTACAGGAGGAAATAAAGTATGAAAGAGCAGATTATTACAAAAAAATGTGGAGAATGCCACGGACCTTATGCGTTAGGAATTAAGTACGGAAATATGGTATTTACGACACAGATTGGAACGGATATTACAGGAGAACTTGTTGCAGGAGGAATAACAGAGCAGACAAAACAGTTAATGGAAAATGCAAAAGCTGTACTAGAAGCAGCGGGTTCCTCGATGGACCAGATTGCAAAGGTAACAATCTATGTATTAGACATGGCAGTTGTGCCAGAAATGAATGAAGTGTATAAGACTTATTTTTCAGATAATTATCCTGCCAGATGCTGTACACAATGTGCAGGAATGGTAGATGGCTGTCTAGTTGAAATGGAGTTTACTGCATTTGCAGACTAAAAATAAGGGGGCAGATACGATGTGTTTACGAGTAGAAAATCACGTAATACTAGAGGTGGACAACAATGTGCCGTTGGTGCAGATTACGGTAGATGGGAAAATGATTGCGGCAAAAGAAGGGGAACCCATTCTTGCTGCGCTCCTGGCAAATGGAATTAAAATCAACCGCTATACGTTAAAAAAACAGGAACCAAGGGGTTTGTTCTGTGGAATAGGACAATGTACAGACTGCGCGATGGTGGTAGATGGAAAACCAAATGTAAGAACCTGTATCACTCCCGTTCGTGATGGTATGGTAGTGGAAACACAGAATGGTCTTCATAAGGAGGTGGAACGGAAATGATAGAAAAGGATGTTGTAATTGTGGGAGCTGGCCCAGCAGGTCTGGCAGCTGGAATTGAAGCCTCAAAAGCGGGTGCCAATGTACTTATTATTGATTTGAATATAAAGCCAGGAGGCCAGCTGTTTAAGCAGATTCATAAATTTTTTGGCTCAAGTGCACATCGTTCTGGAACTAGGGGGATGGATATTGGGATGCTTCTTCTAAGGGAAGCAGAAGAAAATGGAGTTGAAATATGGCTGAAAAGTACTGTTATCGGATTGTTTCCAGGAAATAAAGTGGCAGTAGAAAAAGGACTTGAAAATGAAGCAAAGGAAGTTGTGACTATACTTGCAAAAAAAATTATTGTTGCAACAGGAGCAAGTGAAAATGTAGTCCGGTTTAAAGGATGGACAAAACCAGGGGTTATGGGGGCTGGAGCAGCCCAGACCATGATAAACGTAAACCATGTAAAACCTGGAGAAAAAGTTGTTATGCTGGGAAGTGGAAATGTAGGGTTGATTGTTTCTTATCAGCTTATGCAGGCGGGTTGTGACGTTGTTGCATTAGTAGAAGCAGCACCTAAAATTGGCGGATATGCAGTTCATGCGGCAAAGATTAGAAGAGCTGGCGTTCCTATATACATGAAGCATACGATTATAGAAGCAATCGGCGATGAAACGGACTGTGTAAAAGAAGTTGTCATTGCAGAAGTGGATGACAAATTTCAGCCAATCAGCGGAACGGAAAAAGTAATTGAAGCGGACTGTGTAGCAATTGCAGCAGGTTTAAAGCCAACAGTTGAATTAACAAGGCTGCTAAATTGTGAGTTTACGTTTAATGGTGTATTTGGTGGATTTATTCCTCTGCATAATAAAAATATGGAAACATCTGTAGAAGGAGTATATGTAGCAGGAGATGCAACTGGGGTAGAAGAGGCCAATACGGCATTGGAGGAAGGAAGAATTGCAGGGATTGCAGCAGCTCAAAGTCTTTCACTTATAGCAGACAAAGAGGCGGAAGAGAAGAAAGATGCTATATGGAAAAGACTTGAAATGTTAAGACTGGGACCTTTTGGAGAAAGAAGGCTGTCAGCAAAAGAGGTAGTATTAGCAGAGTATCTTAATAAAGTAGGGATGCCTCAGGCAGAAATTAAGTTGAAAGGGTGAAAATTATGGCTCTAGAAAATACAGGTTATCTAGAATATGAAGAACTGGTTCAGATTCAAACAATACCAGACGAAGAACGTTTTAAAAAAGGTGCCGTAGCTGTTATTGAATGTGTTCAGCAGATACCATGCAATCCTTGTGAAGCAGCGTGCAGCCGAAAAGCAATTATAATTGGAAATCCTATTACAAATCTGCCGATTGTAAACGGGGATGAGTGTACAGGCTGTGGAATCTGCGTTTCAAAATGTCCTGGTATGGCAATTTTTATTGTAAATAAGGTGCATAGTGAAACAAAGGCAACAGTGGCATTTCCCTATGAATATTTTCCTATTCCAACAGAGGGCGAAGAGGTAAAGGCTGTAAATCGAAAAGGTGAAGTGGTTTGTGATGGAAAAGTAATTAAAGTTATGAATCCAAAAGCATTTGACCATACACCAGTTATTACAATAGAAATCCCGAAAGAGTATGTGGATCAGGTAAGAAGCATTCAAAGGAGGAGAGCAGAATGAGTGAAATTATGCCAGATGATATGATTGTATGCCGGTGTGAAGAAATTACCGTTGGAGAAATAAAACAGTCTATTAGAGAAGGTGCAAAAGATATTACAGGTGTAAAAAGACGTGTGAGGGCAGGAATGGGATTATGCCAGGGCAGAACCTGTGAAAAGCTGGTACAGCAGATTCTATGCAGTGAATTAAATATTTGTCCAGAACAGACAGGGCGTTCTACAGCCAGACCACCAGTTAGACCTGTTACATTTGGGGAGTTAGCAGAGGGAGGGGTAGTATGAAGGCATATGATGTAGTAGTAATTGGTGCGGGTGCTATTGGAACCAGTGTGGCTTATCACTTGTGTGAAAAGGGCTATGAGGTTGCATTAATTGATCATGGTGATATTGCAAATGGCTCCTCCAGCCATTGTGATGCAGTAGCACTTATCTGCGATAAGCAGCCTGGGCTAGATACCCAGATGGGAGCAGCAAGTATTGCATTGTACAAAGAGCTGGCAGCGAAATTTTCGTATGATTTTGAATTTGACCAGAAGGGCTGTTTATACGTCTGTGAAACAGAATCAGAATATGAAGCGGCTTCTGCTTATGCCAACAGACAGGCGCAGGATGGTTATGACATGTCTATGGTAGATGCAAAGACTCTTGCTGAAATGGAACCTTATCTGGCAAAAGATTTAATTGGCGGAATCTGGACACCAGGAGATGCAGCAATGAGTCCGTATAAAGTCTGCTTTGCTTTTACAGAGGAAGCAAAAAAATTAGGATTGAAAGTATATACCTATTGCAGCATACAGAAAATTCTTCTTGGGGAGAAAAATCAGGTAGAAGGAATCGAAACCGATCAAGGAACAATCTATACGAAAAAAATAATTAACTGTGCAGGGGTATGGGCACCTGATGTGGGAAAAATGGCAGGAATTGAAATTCCAATTCAGCCAAGAAAAGGAATGAATTTGATTTCAGAAAAGACAAAGCGAATTGTATGGCACAAAATACTTGAATTCGGATATATGATGTCGAAGTTTGACGACATAAATTTTAAAAGAAATGTAAGCCCTTTGGTTGAAGAATATAATGTAGCGTTTAACATTGAATATACCAATGATTCAAATATTTTACTGGGAGGGTACCGTGGTTTCCGTGGATTTGATGCACGTTCAGAAATTGAAGCCATGAAAGCAATTGCCGAGCGAGGGATGAGGTTTTTTCCATGTCTGAAGGACATTAATTGTATTAGAAGCTATGCTGGTGTAAGGCCTTTTGTTGTGGATCACCTGCCAATAGTATCAGATGTTGAGGCAGTTCCAGGGTTTTATATAGCAGCAGGGCATGAAGGAGATGGAATCTGTCTGTCGCCAATTACAGGAAAAATCATGGCGCAGGTTGTAGCTGGTGAAAAAACGGAATTTGATATTAGTAAATTAAAATTCAGCAGATTTGAAAAAAATGTGTTATAATCTAGGGGGATATAAAATATGGAACATGTGCAATATGGATATTTTACACCTTTTCAGAAAAATTCTGTTGTAAAAATGAAAAAAGGACAGAATATTTCCGGGTTTCCAGTTGGAATTCTTTACATTGAGGATGTCTGGTATCCTATGGTTCCAGGGAACATTGTAAATGGATATACCTTTGACTTTCCAGTACGCCTAAAAGCTGTTCAGAATCTGAATGTTGATAATCTGTTCAGGATGGAAGAATCTGTATGGCAGAAGGTGTTAGAAGCAGGACGTGAGCTGGAAAAGGAAGGTGTGCGGGCAGTAAGTGCAGCATGTGGCTTTTTTGGAAATTATCAGAAGGAACTGGCAAAGGAGCTGAATGTACCAGTTGCCATTTCCAGTCTGGTTCAGATACCGTGGATATTACCACTTTTAAAGCCAGGGCAGAAAATAGGGATTTTGACAGCGGATCAGGCATCTCTTACTACTAGACTGCTAGAAAATTGTGGCGTATTAGATTCTGAAAGAATTGTGATAAAAGATTTAAGACATAAAAAAGAATTTTCCTGTATACTAGAGGGGCGTGGTGAGTTTGATAACCATAAGGCAGAAGGGGAAGTAGTAGATGCAGCTATAGAACTGGTAAGGGAAAATCAAGAAATTGGGGCAATTTTGCTGGAGTGCAGTGATATGCCTCCATATGCATATAAAGTGCAGGAGGCTGTGAAGCTGCCAGTTTTTGATTTTACTACTTTAATTAAATGGCTTCATAATGCAGTAACCCAGCGGCCATATACTGGATTTATATAAAATAGGAAAGAAGGCAGCAAATGGAATCGGTATTTAGTTTAATGCTTCGAATTGTAATTATGATTAGTATTGGTGTAATATTGAAGAAAGCAAACATCATAACCAAAGAACTTCAAAAAGGAATTTCAGATGTATTATTGAAAGCAATATTACCGTTAAGTATTATATCGAGTACAGAGGCTGCATTTTCAAAGGACACTTTTCAGGGAATAACAGCTACCTGTATATTTGCGGGTGGCTATTATATTTTGAGTCTGGCTGGAATAACGCTATTGAGCAAAAGGCTTTCGGTTTCTGTTGAGAAAAGAAAAGTTTTTATAACGATGTGTGTATTTGCCAATACAGGATTCATTGGATTCCCAGTGGCAGAGGAAGTTTTTGGAACATCGGCTATGTTATATGCAGTTTTATATAATTTATTTTATCAGATATTCTTTTTTACCTATGGAATTCAGATATTAGACAAGGAAAGTGGAATGAACATAATGAAAGTATTTCAGACACCAGTTACAATTGCTTCTATGCTGTCTATCATAAAGTTTATTTTTCAGATTCATTTTCCTGAGCCAGTACAAGCTGCATTTACAAGTGTAGGAAACATGACAGTCCCCCTTTCTATGATTATTATCGGCTGTACAATTGTAGAGATGAAATGTTCAGAAATTGTAAAGGATTTCTATTCCTATCTGGTATCCTTATTTCGGTTGATTATTTTTCCGGTAATTGCCTTTGGGATTTTTAAAGTGATAGGAGATTCCTCAATGACAGCTAAATTATGTATATTATTAACGGCATTACCGTCTGGCTCATTAAATGTAATTGTTGCAGAGCAGAAAAATTGTGAACCTGAGTTTGCCGCAAGAACAGTAGTGCAGAATATGATTTTTATGCTTATTACATTGCCATTTATAATTGGTTTATTAAAATTTCTTTAAACAGTGGAAAAGGAGGAAATATGGCAGAATTACTTTATGAAAAGATAGCTGGTGAAATCGAAGAAAGAATTAGAAGCGGTGAATTACAAGTAAATGCTAAGCTTCCTTCAGAAAGGGCGATGGCGGAACAATATGGTGTCAGCAGAACAGTAATACGGGAAGCCCTGAAGGTCTTAAATGAAAAGGGTTTGGTTGAAATTATGACCTGTCGTGGCGGGTATGTAACTCAGCCTGATCAGCGGGATTTGATGAGCAAGTTTGAAAATGCAGTAGATTCCAGTAATGTAAATCCGTTTGATATTTTAGATGCTCGTATTGCGATTGAAACGGCTGTGGGAAAAAGAGTAATAGAAAGGGCTGCTGCCAGTGATATTTTAAAGCTGAAATTAATCTATAGCCAAATGGAAAGTGCATTAGAAGACAGCAGAGAATTTTCACAGTATGATGCACAATTCCATCTTCAGCTGGCTGCCTGTTCTGGAAACGAAGTACTGGTTCTTATTACTACGACCTTAAACAATTTGACGGATCGTTCTGATTATCTAGGAAGTACAGGTGGAAGTGAAATACGATTACATGCTCAAAAAGAACACAAGGAAATGATCTGTGCAGTGGAAGAGAGGAATATTGAAAAATTTGAACAAGCAATGGAGTCCCATATTGAATGTATCCGGAGACGTATCATGGAACATCGTAACGAACTATAATAGAAAACTATTTTAACGAAGAGAAAAGGGATAGATACTCTTCGTTAAAATAGAGCAGAGTTAAATAATATTAAGCCCTTCTGCCAAAATTTTTACACCCATTAAAATAAGAATCAGACCACCAGCAAATTCGGCTTTTGCTTTATATCTGACGCCAAAGCTGTGACCGATGCGTACACCGGCAGCCGATAATAGAAACGTTACAATACCAATAATCGAAACAGCAGGCACAATATTTTCGTTCAAACATGCGAAAGTAACACCTACGGCTAAAGCATCAATACTTGTTGCTAGAGCTAAAACAATCATATGGTGAAAACCAAGACTGTCATTTTCTTCTTCGTCTGGAGAATGGGATGCAAAAGCTTCCGTTATCATCTTCGCTCCAATAATGCCTAATAAAATAAAGGCAATCCAGTGGTCGACAGACATAATTCTTTTACTGAACTGAATACCTAAATAGTATCCAATTAGCGGCATGGCAGCTTGAAAAAAACCAAAATAGAATCCCACGATATACATGTCTGCAAACTTCAATTTTTTTCTGGAGAGTCCTTTACAGACAGATACTGCAAAGGCATCCATGGAAAGTCCTACAGCAATTGCTAGTAGTTCAATAATACTCATAACATTTCTCCTTTTATCACATAAAAAAAACCTACCTACAGCTGGACTGTAGATAAGTCTCATTATTTAAAATAAAACCAGATATGTAAAATATCAGTATGTTGGCTTTATTACACTTCAGTGCTAACTACTCCCTTATCATTACTGATAAATTATATTATTATTTTGTATTTTTGTCAATAGAATTAGATAAATTAAGTAAATTTCAAAGTAAATATAGGTTAATTTCTATTTGCTTGACAATTGAAACATGCATTTCTATAATTGACAAGAAAGATTTTTTTATGTGAATTGTAAAGTATAGGAGTTTCAGATTAAATCAGAACAGAAAGCAAGTATTATATCAAAAATAACTGATATTAAAGCAATAAGACATGAAAAAAATAGAAAAAACCATGAAAATAGTGTAATATGAAAAAACATTTTACAGTTTGTTGTTTAAAACAGTTTTTTTTGCTATAATATATTATCAAGGGAGTGTATAAAACGAAACAGGATATAAGGAGAGTGTTTCGAATAAATAAGGAAGGAGGTTTCAAAAAGAATAATTATTTTCTACTGGGGTAATAGATAGATAATTATAAAAAATATACACCTAGTTATATTGACATTTTAATGAAAAGTTTGTATCATTAGGCTGGTTTATTGTGATTGCATTTGTTACATACAATATAATTGGCTGTCAGTGAAAAATTATCAGTGCATATGATAAGACATCAGAACATTGTACGGTTAACTTATGATTCTATATAACTAGACAAACGACTAGAACTGATTGAACCGATAAACGAATAGTTAATAGTTTTAAGTTCATTAACAAAATTGAGTACAGGTTAGGATTGCATAAGAAAGGAAAGGTATTTATGAATTTTTACGATTTTTCTGCTAGGGGATTAAATGAACATGAGGTTAAAATGGAGGAATATAAGGGGAAGGTTGTTATTGTTGTAAATATCGCAAGTAAATGCGGTTTTACATCACAGTTAAAAGAATTGGAAGAAATTTATAATGAATACAAGGACAGAGGTTTTGTTGTATTAGGTTTTCCATGTGCACAGTTTACAGCAGACGAACCACAGGACAAGGAAGAATTAGTTGAATTCTATGTGAATAGCAGCGGAATTACATTTCCACTGTTTGAGAAAGCGGATGTCAATGGGAAGACAGCACATCCATTATTCAAATATTTGAAGAGTCAGGATCCTGAGTATTTTGCTGGGGAAATTAAATGGAACTTTACAAAATACTTACTAAATACTGAAGGAAAAGTAGTTAAGAAATTTGCGCCAACTGTTTTGCCATCTAATATGAAAAAAGAAATTGAAGGTTTATTAAAGTAAAAAATATAAAAAAGGTGTTGCTTATTTCATAAGCAGCACCTTTTCGTCTTATTATAAAGAAAAAAGTTGTATTTACATGAAAAAGATAATGTGGTAAAATATAACTGTATTTTGTGTATTTTGCTAGATAATAATGAAAAGTGAAAATCAAAGGGGGATATTCCATGGATACCAAAAAAATGGAAAACCAAAAAGTGAGACTGCTTTACTCGCTACAGGTAAAGATCATTGTACTTATTATTATGGCAGTATTATTATCGTCAGCAGGCATTTTATGTATTACAGTGCCAAGGGTAATCAACGATAAAAGTAAGACGATAAGTAATAATATGTATGATCTAGCTGTTTTATATGGTAAAGCAATTGAACATGAGGTAGAAGTACGCGGTGAAGTGCCTTCACTAGATGTGCTGACAGAACTTCTTAGTGAGGCAAAATTATCAGAGATAGAATCTAGTTATTCATACTTAGTTGCAAGTGACGGCATTATGCTTTATCATCCAGTAGAAAGTAAGGTTGGACTGCCAATTGAAAACGATGTATCAATCATTAAAGAGATTATGGAAGAATTAGAGGCAGGAAATATTCCAAAAGCTAAAGTTGTGGAATATATGTATGAAGGGGAGAAAAAATATGCAGCATATAGCGTTTCACCCAATAGTAAATTGATTTTTGTTGTTGCAGCAGACAAGTCTGATGTGATGGATAGTGTGAATCAGATGGTCAAGGTATCCGTTGGATTCAGTGTATTAATCAGTCTGATGCTGGTGATAATTGCAGCCTTTGTTTCTTTAAGAGCAACTACACCATTAAAGCAGATCTCTATTGTTCTGAAAAAAGCAGCAGAGTTTGATTTTGCAGATGATGGAACATTGGAAAAATTAAGTAGAAAAAAAGATGAAAGTGGTCTGCTGGCACGTACTGTATTTGTGATGGAAGAGAATTTAAGAGATATTGTGACAAGAATTGAAAGTACATCAAAGAATCTCAGTCTGAATTCTGATGAGTTAAAAGAAGTTACAAATAAAATGAATGATTTTTCAGCAGACAATTCAGCTACTGCGGAGGAGCTGGCAGCTGGGATGGAAGAGACAAGTGCTACAATTGAGGCAATTGACGGAAATGTAAATCAGATAAAAGGAAGTGCCAATGAGATTAATAGAAAAACAACTGCGGGAGCACAATTAGCAGAAGAGATTATGAATCGTGCTGATGAGCTTAGAACCAGTACAGAGAATGCAACCCAGAAAACAAAGGTAATCTATGGGTCGGTGAAAGAAAAAGCAGCTGAAGCAATGGAACAATCGAAAACGGTTGATAAGATTAATGTATTAAGCAATACCATTATGGAAATTGCGGATCAGACGTCGCTATTAGCGTTAAATGCATCAATTGAGGCAGCAAGAGCTGGAGAGGCAGGAAGAGGTTTTGCAGTGGTTGCCAATGAGATTAGCAATTTAGCAAGCCAGTCTGCGGAGACGGTTAGTAACATTGCGGCAATTGTAGGAGAAGTACATAATGCAGTATTTAATATGTCAGACTGCCTGGAAACGGCACTTGATTTTCTAGAAGCGACGGTTTTGCCTGATTACCGTTATTTCTTGTCAGTTGGAAAGCAATATGATGAGGATGCAAGAGAAGTACAGGCGGCAATGGACGTAATACATAAGGAAATGGAAGAACTCAGTGAGATAACAGGGCAGATATCCGAGGCGGTTTCTGGCATTAACTTAACAGTTGGAGAAGCTACTGGAGGTGTTGCAGACATTGCAGGGAAAACGTCAGATATTGTTGCCCTTACAGGAGAAACCTATACACAGGTAAAAGTAAGTGCCAATTTAGTCAATGAATTGGAACAGGTAATAGACATCATGAGACATTAATTAAATACAGAATAGTAAGGAAGAAATCTTTGTATTATTTATTAAAAAATAAAATACAAAGATTTTTTCTATCATAAACGCTTAGAAATACAGCATTATGAAGAAAGAGCGGATTGGGAAAGTGCTATTGAAATTGAAGTGTCTTCATGCTAAACTGAATAGGTAAGAGTGATACGATCATGCATTCAATAATATAGTAATGGTAGTAGAATGTTATTCGAATAATTTTGTAAAGGGGAGCACGGGTTATATGAAATCGTATTCGGAGGAAAACAATATGCAGTACAAGGATGAAATAAGGAAAAATATGCAAATTATTGCAGAAATTAAAGAAAAGTACGGTCTGGATTCTTCGGACATAAAAAGGCATTTGGAAGAAATGGAAGAATTTAGGGTGACATCTCCAGTAATTGGGAATTTTAGTACTGGGAAAAGCTCACTGATTAATGCCATTTTAGAAAAGTCTCTGCTAAGTGTGGATATCACACCAGAAACAGCAGTTCCCACTGAAATTTATTATGGTAAAAACAGAGCATATCAGCATTTTGGCGGAAAGATAAAAGAGTATGGAATGGAAGAGCTCCCACTAAAGGATTTAAATGTAAGAAATACAGATTTTGTAAGAATTGAGTATGAATGTGATTTTTTAAGAGAAATTCCAACCGTAAAAATTGTGGATTTACCAGGCTTTGATACCAGCATTGAACTGCATAACAAGGCGATTGACCAGTATCTTCCAAACAGTCTGGCGTATTTACTTGTTGTTTCTTCAGATGAACCCGTTTTAAAAGAAAGTATAGCAGATCTCCTAAAAGAATTAAAAATACATAAAATTCCCGTCTATTTGATTATTACCAAATGCAAACGTCTTAGCCAGGATGATTTAATGGCATGTAAGAACCTTTTACAGTCACTGGTTAAGGGGATTCTGGAAGTAGATGAAGTGAAATGTGCCTGTGTTGAGTCTGTAGGAAACATACAGGTGGAGGAAGTAAAGGAGTTTTTAAGAGAAATTCAGCAAAAGACTGCGGAAATATTTGATTATAAGTATCTTCAGATTTTAAGAAAAAGTGCAAAGTTCGTTGAAGTGTATATTTTGGACCGAATTGACAAAAAGGATTTGTCAACATCTGAATTGGAGCAGGAAAAAGAAAAGCTGGAAAAGGAAATTCAAGATGCGATGAATCGGATTGACAAAGAGATGCAGGGATTTGATTCACAAACAGATGAATGCATTGAGGCGGTAAAGGACAGGATTCGAAAAGATTTGGAAGAGGCATTGGATGTCATTGCTGTTTTGGTTCGTAATGGAAATGATATTTCGGAAAGGGTCAATGGAATCGTAAGAAATGCAGTTGCAATTAGTGTAAAAGCAGAATTTGAACCACGTTTACATAAATATATGCAGAATATTTCAGATGTAATTCAGGTTGACACACCATATTCAGAAGAAATGAGGATACAATTTAATAAAATGTTTGGTGATAACATTATAAAAAGTATCTTTACCACAGCAGCACCTATTGTAATGGCAGCAATCGGTGTGGCAATTGCAGGACCAATTCTTGCTGTAATTGGAGGAATACTAGGTGCTTTTGCAGATGTTGCATTTAATATTACCAATGAGAGAAAAAAGGAACGGCAGGCAAAAAAAGCGGCGAAGCAGATTATAGAGAAGGTAGCAGAGACTGCGGCAGAGACGGTAGAGTTAGGAATCCGGGAATACGTTGTAAATGTTAATACAGAAATAAAAAGCAAGATATTAAAACATCAGAGAGTACTTGAAAAATCCCTGGAAGATATAAAAACCATGCTTGATTTAGAAGAATATGAAAAGTCACAGGAAATTGCAAAGCTGGAAAATGATTTGCAGGCAATTCGCAAGTTGATGACGATTGAAGAAATGTAAGCAAACGGGAGGAAATGAAATGGAAATTTTTGACAGGACTCGGGAAGATGAATTAAAGTTTGAGGCATTTACCAAAAAAGTAGATACCATTAGTGAAGAACTTAAATTATTTGAAAGTGAAATTGCGTTATCCGATATAGATGAAATAAAGCAAAGCTTTATGTTTAAAACAAAGGATTTTTTCCGAGAAGACAGAAAGCTGAACATCGGCATTATTGGAAGGGTGAAAGCAGGAAAATCAACTTTTCTTAATGCGTTTTTATTTGGTGGGAAGAATGTTCTTCCTATGGCGGCAACACCTAAAACAGCAACATTAACAAGAATTGAATATGCAGAAAATAATAGTATTGAGATAGAATATTATAGTAAGGATGAGTGGACAGTTATTGAAAACAATGCCAAAGTTAAGTCCCAGAAAGGAGAATACGCGGTAGGCCGGGAAATTATTTCTATGGTAAAAGAGAGCGGATTAAATGCGGCTGATTATATTGGCAAGGATAAAGTTATAATTGAGTTTGACACGTATGATGAGCTGATGAAGGATTTGAATGATTATGTAGGGGAAAATGGGAAGTATACGCCTGTTGTTAAATCGGTTGTGCTTTATGTGGATAAAGAGGAATTAGAGGACATTTCTATAGTAGATACGCCAGGACTTAATGATCCAATTGCATCTAGGACGTTTAAGACAAAACGCTTTATAGAGTTGTGCGATGTGGTATTTTTTCTGAGCAAGGCTACCAGTTTTTTGGATATTAATGATTTAGAACTATTAGTGGCTCAGCTCCCTCAAAAAGGCGTAAAAAAGCTAGTCTTGATATGCAGCCGCTTTGATGATGGACTAAGGGATATTCTATGGGACAAAAAGGAGATAGCAGCAGCTGTTGCAGAAAACAAGCAGAAGCTTAGAACCTATGCAGAGCGTACTTTAAATAATTATAAGAAGAATAATTTTTTTATTCGAGATGATGTAATTACACAATGTAAGAATCCTGTTTTTATTTCTTCGATTGTTCATAATATGTCGCATAAAAATCCAGACGAATATAATGAACAAGAAAAAAGAATATATGATGATTTAAACCTTCATAAAGATTTAACGAAGGAAATTCTAAGTGAAATTGGAAATATGGAAGAGATTACAGAAATTTTTAATGAGGTTGTGGAAGTAAAGGAAGAAATCTTAGAAGAGAAAGCAGGTTCTTTTGTTCCAACTGCAATGGAAGAGCTGCGCGCAAAACTTATTAGGATTGAAAAAAATTCTGAAAGAAGAATTATGCAGCTGAACCGATACGATCGAGAGCAGATTCTAGAGCAGAAGAAACAGTTTACTTCTCAAATTCATGCAATTGAGTCAAATTTGGAAGAAATTTTTGGAACGTGGTGTGCAAAAATAGAAAATAATAAAACACAGGCTATTCGGGATTTAAGGGGATATTACCGAGACTATTTACAACTCAGTGAAAAAGAAGGAATTAAAACCCACTTTGAGACGAAAGCAGTTTCTACATCAAGATGGTTTATGCCTTGGACCTGGGGGAACAGCATGCGGGAAATATACAGTTATGATGAGAGGTATAAGTATATTGATGCTTCAGATGCACTTGAAAATATTCGTAATTTTGCAAATGACGCTGCAAGCTGTATTGAAGATACGTTTAATAAATCACTTGATATTGCATTGACAAAGAGACAATTGTTAAATACTGTAATTGAAAATTTTGATGTTACAGATGATAGTTATACACCTACCTATTATAAGCTTATGGTTGAGAGGGTACTGAATAGTATAAAATTGCCAGTGATAAGTATTGATGTTTCGGTGTATTTAAGCAATATCGCAGCTCAGTTTTTTGGTGAGATACGTGATAATGCCACAAGAACAGATTTGAAAAGAGTTCTTTCCAATGTAATAAGTGATTTGTTTAATGAAATATGCCGCAGATTTGAGCAGGAGGTTAAGGAATTTAAGGAAAAAGTGGAGGCTATAAAGCAGGAATTTTCTAATAATTTGCTTGAGGATATTCACAGAGAGTTAAATCAGGTTCTAGAGCAATTTGATGATAAAGAGAATGAAATCAAGAGGTATTATCAGCTGTTGGATACATTAAAGCGAATTAATTCCGATTTGAACTACTAGTCCTTGCGTTCTATCCTTGACAGAAAAGTCTGTTGTATTATAGAATGTACAAAGATTGTTAAGCGATGAGTCGTCTCTATGTGAATGAGACGAAATACGAGGAGGAAATAACGTGACGGATATAACTAGTGAAATAAAACAAAGAAGGACTTTTGCTATCATTTCCCATCCAGATGCGGGAAAAACAACATTAACAGAAAAGTTTTTATTATATGGAGGAGCCATCAATCTTGCTGGTTCAGTAAAAGGAAGAAAGTCTTCCAGACATGCAGTTTCAGACTGGATGGAGATTGAAAAGGAAAGAGGAATCTCTGTAACTTCTTCCGTTCTTCAATTTAATTATGATGGATATTGTATAAATATTTTGGATACACCAGGACATCAAGACTTCTCAGAGGATACTTATCGGACACTAATGGCAGCAGATTCTGCTGTAATGGTAATTGATGGTTCAAAAGGTGTAGAAGCACAAACCATTAAATTGTTTAAGGTTTGTGTAATGAGAGGAATCCCTATTTTTACATTTGTAAATAAAATGGATCGTGAGGCAAACGACCCATTTGAACTGGTAGATGAGATCGAAACAGTGTTGGGAATTAGAACCTGTCCGGTAAACTGGCCAATTGGATCAGGAAAAAATTTTAAAGGTGTGTATGACAGGCAAAAGGGAACAATCACCCGTTTTTTTGCCGCTCATAATGGACAGAAGGAAGTAGAGTCTGTAGAAGTAACACTTGGGGATGAGCATTTAGATGAATTGATTGGTAAGGATAACCATGATAAGTTAGTGGAAGATATCGATTTATTAGATGGAGCAAGTGATGAATTAGACCTTCAGCGGGTACAGGAGGGAAAGCTGTCACCTGTATTTTTTGGTTCTGCGTTAACAAATTTTGGAGTGGAAACGTTTTTAAGACACTTTTTGGATATGACAACGTCTCCTCTTCCACGTAATTCCAATGTGGGAGAAATTAGTCCTTTTCAAAACGATTTTTCAGCATTTGTTTTTAAAATTCAGGCAAATATGAATAAGGCACATAGAGATAGAATTGCATTTATGCGAATTTGTTCAGGAAAGTTTGATGCTGGGATGGAGGTATTCCATATACAGGGTGATAAAAAAATTCGCCTTTCCCAGCCACAGCAGATGATGGCTCAAGAAAGGCATCATGTTACAGAAGCTTATGCAGGAGATATTATTGGAGTATTTGATCCAGGGATTTTTGCAATTGGAGATACTTTGTGTGCCAGCAGTAAACGATTTGAATATGATGGTATTCCCACTTTTGCACCAGAGCATTTTGCAAAGGTCAGACAAGTGGACACCATGAAAAGAAAACAGTTTATTAAGGGAATTGAACAGATCGCTCAGGAAGGTGCCATACAGATATTTCAGGAATTTAATACGGGGATGGAAGAAATTATTGTAGGAGTCGTTGGGGTACTTCAGTTTGATGTATTAAAGTTCCGGCTGGAATCAGAATATCGTGTAGAAATAAGGCTAGAAACATTGCCATATGAGCACATCCGATGGATTGAAAACAAGGAACTGGATATTAGCAGCCTAAGTGTTACTTCTGATACAAAAAGAATAAAAGACTTAAAAGGCAATCCATTATTATTGTTTGTACATCCATGGAGTATCAGGACAGTTCAAGAAAGAAATGAAGAATTAATCTTAAGTGAATTTGGGAAAAATTAATGATTTTTTTGGGCGACAGTGATATAATGTAATAGGAAGACAAGAAAGCAGAAAGTAATTTAGTTAGGAGCTATTATGGCAGTTCATCATATAGAGAATGATTATTTGGAAATTAAAGTGAATGACTTTGGCGCTGAACTAGTCAGCATAATCCATAGACAATCTCAGACACAGTATTTGTGGAATGGAGAGGAGACGTATTGGAAACGTCAGTCTCCCATTCTGTTTCCTATAGTGGGAAGCCTGCGGAATAAGGAGTATACATATAAAGGAAAAACATACTCTTTGCCTCAGCATGGTTTTGCACGGGATCGTGAATTTAAACTAGTGGAGAAATCAGAACATAAAATAGTACACAGGCTGATTGCAGATCAGGAGACACTACAGGTATTTCCATTTCCATTTGAACTAGAGGTAAGTTATGAATTGATTGAGCATGAAATAGTTGTGGAATGGAAGGTTAAGAATACAGGAGAAGAGGTCATGCATTTTTCGATTGGTGCTCACCCAGCTTTTATGTGTCCGTTGGATACTGCCCATGAAAAGCAAGCGGACTATTATTTCCGGTTTGATTCTATAAAACCATTAGTGTTCCATAAGCTGTCTGGTCAGGGCTTATGTCTTGACACAGGAGAAATACTGGAGACAAGAAATGGGATATTCCCAATCAAAGAAGGATTGTTTGATGAAGATGCTCTGATTTTTCAAAATAATCAAGTTCATAAAGTAGAATTATTAAAGCCGAATCATTCTGTATACCTTTCAGTAGAATTTGATGCACCGTTATTTGGACTATGGTCACCAGCAGGGAAGCAGGCACCATTTGTCTGTATTGAACCTTGGTATGGAAGATGTGATAGTGTGGGGTTTCAAGGTGACTTGGCAGAACGAGAGTGGAGTAATCAAATTAATGCAAAGGAGACCTTTCACAAAACATATTCGATAAAAATTTTTCAGGAATCTTAAGAAGCAGGTACAGCGTGGAATGGATTAATAAGGAGGTTTTTGTATGAATAAGATTATTACAATCAGCAGGCAGTATGGTAGTGGTGGAAGACAGATTGGGAAGAAGACGGCGGAGATTTTCGGTATTCCATTTTATGACAGTGAAATTATTACCCAGGCTGCAAGAGAAAGTGGGTTTGCAGAACAAGCCTTTGAAAAAGCAGAGGAGAAGGCAACAAATAGTCTGCTGTATTCTATTACCATGGGAATGAATGCATATGCAGCACATGACTATGGGGTGGCTGGTTTGTCCGTAGATGACAGGATTTTTCTTGCCCAGTCAGACGTAATCCGCAGAGTGGCAGAAGAAGGCTCCTGTGTGATTGTAGGAAGATGTGCAGATTACATTTTAAAGGATAAAGAGAATGTTGTAAACATATTTATTTGTGCTGGTCTGGATTTTCGCATACAACATGCAGTGAGTCAGTATGGTCTAAGTAGTACAAAAGCTGCTGAAAGTATATTAAAATATGATAAAAGAAGAGCAAATTATTATAACTATCATTCTACTCAGAGATGGGGAGATGTAAATAATTATCATTTATCCATCAGAAGTGATTTTGGTGGAATTGATCATGCAGTAAATTGCATAAAGGCATTTTTGGAAGTGGAATGATAATGCTGTATAAAATTGGCACTATTTGCAATGTCGAAGATATTATAAAGACAAATGTAAGATAGTGCTGTTTTATTACATGAATATTAAGAAAAATGTAAGATATTAGACAGTCTTATTTTAATAAATAGTAGATATGATTAAAAGTATTGTTATATTAGTGAGGTGATTAAGTGGAGCAAAATGGCGAAAAAGTGATTGAGGTAAAAAATGTGAAAAAAGTTTACCGAATGGGAAGAGAAAGGATACTTGCGGTTGATGATGTCAGCTTTGAAATTTATAAAGGGGAATTTTGTTGTTTACTTGGAACATCGGGATCAGGTAAATCTACCTTGTTGAATTTAATGGCGGGCATTGAAAAACTTTCAACGGGACAAATCATTATTAAAGGAAAGAATATTCATAAGATGAGTGAGAAGGGATTGGCAAAGTTCAGACAGCGTTATCTGGGTTTTGTATTTCAGTCTTATAATTTGATAAATTCTATGACGGCATTGGAAAATGTTGAGCTGCCTTTAGTTTTTAAGAAGGTCAGGCCAAGAAGCCGGGAGAAGATGGCACGAGAGATGCTGACAAGTGTTGGGCTTGGTAAGCGGATGCGTCACAGGCCTAAAGAAATGAGTGGTGGACAGCAGCAGAGGGTTGGAATTGCAAGAGCCTTTGTTGCAAAGCCAGAAATCGTTTTTGCAGATGAGCCAACAGGAAATCTGGATACAAGAACGACCAAAGAAGTTATGAATATTATTAAGGATATTGCTAAAAAGAATAATCAGACGATTGTCATGGTTACTCATGACAGAAGCTTGGCGCAATATGCAGATAAGATTATTCATATTCTGGATGGGAAAATTCAGGAGGTTGAAGTTGTGGATAGAGAAGAGATATGCGAAGTAAATGCAGCCGAAGCAGCCCAACAGCCAGAAGTAAAAGCAGTGACAGTAGAAGAGGCGATATCAAAATTAAATCAAGAACAAGAAAATATAAAGGAGCAGGTTGAGATTTTATGAAAATGAAATTTAGTAAAGTTAAGTGGTTAAGTATTTATTTAGTGGTAATGATAGTAGTTACCTGTTCAGGTGGGAATATCTGTATGGCAACGGAAGACAGTGGAACAGCAACAACAGGTGCAGTAACGATTTATGTAACAGATGATTCAAAAGATATTATTGTAACTCCAGGCACAACTACTTATATTAGTGTACCAGTGAAATCTAATACATATTGTCAAATTAATAAGATTTCTCTGATTACAAAGGATACTCCGTTTACGTTAAATGGAAGTATTGAATTGTTGAAAGAGGGAACACAAAATCCAGTTAAGGATATCAGTAATATTCAACATTATCTGACCTTTTCCATTGATACCAGTGAAACAGCAAAAAATGGAACATATGAAGTAAATGCATCCTTTTTATGCAAAGATAATTACGAGGAAACTTTATTTACAACAACACTACTTGAGACAATTAAGATTAAGGTTACAGGTGAAAAAACAAAGGCAAGCCTTTCTATTACAGATATTGAATGCCAACAGGGAATGGAACCAGGGGATACAACGGACTTGACATTTCAGCTTAATAATCTGGGGACAATGGCAGCAGAAAATGTGAAAGTAACTGTGGAAGGTTTTGCAGATGATGGTGTATTGCCGGGTTCAGAGGGGACAACACAGAAAATTACTAAGATTGAAGGAAGTGGGAATTACACAGTTTCATTTCCTATCAGAGTATCAGCAAATGCAGTTACTGGTTCAAAAGCATTGACAATTTCTGTAGAATACAAAGCAGCCAGTACAGATACGGATAAATCGACGGAGACAACGTCTACTTATGTAGAGGTAAAGGGAAAAACAACAGCATCGGATACAGCCAAGACGTTAAAGCTGTTAGTTTCAGATGTGAAGCAGAATCCTTCTGTGCCAGTTGCAGGTGAAAGTCTTCAGGTAAGCTTTAATTTGAAAAATATTAATACAAAAGACGTATATAGTATTACCATTACACCAACTAATTTATCTGCCACGAATTTTAGCCCAGTTCAGTCAGAGCCTTATCAATTTGTAAAGAAAATAAAGGCTGGAGAAAGCGTAACAGTTTCTAATGCACTGAAAGTCTCAGATCAAGTGGTAGAGGGATTAAATCAGATTGAATATGCCATTACCTATAAGGATGCTAGTGGAACAGAGTATTCCGATACAGTAAAGGTGTTTGTTATTAATGTAAAAAATCCTGAAGAGGAAACAGCTGGAGTTCCAAAGCTGATCATTAGCGATTATTCAACAGGAGATGAAGATTTAAAAGCTGGTCAGACTTTTACTTTTGCATTTGATATTCATAATACACATTCTAACTTAAGTGCAAATAACATAAAAGTAACTTTATCATCTGACGAAAATACATTTGCAATTACGGAAGGCAGTAACAGTTTTTACTTATCAAGCATTAAAGCTGGAGAAACACAGCATAAAGAAATTGAGCTTAGGGTAAAAGCGGATTGTGTAACAAAGGCATACCCATTAAAAATACAATTTGAATATGAGTACGAGGGAATGAAAATTCCTGAGGATGCGGTTTCTTCAGGATTAACGGTTTCTGAAACATTGAATCTACAGGTTATGGAAAACTCCAGACCGACAGTAAGTAATATTGTAGTTGGAACTTATGATCAGCCTATGACAAATACACCATGTGGAATGATGTTTGACTTTTACAATATGGGAAAATCAATATTATATAATGTTACTGCACGAATCGAAAGCAGCGATTTTGTTGCTACTCAGGAAACGGTGTTTATTGGGAATGTAGAAGCAGGTGCAGGAAACAGTCATGAGATGGAAGTTACACCACTAGTGGAAAATGTGGATGCTGTGGGAACACTAATTGTTACTTATGAAGACAGTAATGGAAATAGTTATGAGATACCAACGGAATTTACAGCATATATACAATCTGTAACAACAATTGATGATCCAGGAATGTTTGATCCAGGAATGTTTGATAACAGTGGAGAGGCAAAGAAGCCAATTGTAAAGGTGTGGATATTTGTAATAATTGATGTTGTTTTATTCTTATTTGGAATGTTCATTGTGAGAAAGGTTATTATTTCATTGTATAAAAGAAAATTAAGAAGAGCGGAAGAAAGAGAGCTTTAATCAGGTAGGAGGAACGTAAATAATGAAAATTGTATTAGATAATAATTTTGCAGCGACTGTTTTTTTATCAAGTACGTCTGCAAGTGTGGTTTCAAACGAAAGTAGTGAAACGATAGAGGCTGAGGTGGTAGAGGATAAAGCTGTCGCCGAGGAGAAATCAAAAGAGGTGACGGAAGAAGAAGTAACAGAGGGAGAAGAAGTGACAGAAGGAGAAGAAGTAACAGAAGGAGAAGAAGTAACAGAAGGAGAAGAAGTGACAGAAGGAGAAGAAGTAACAGAAGGAGAAGAAGTAACAGAAGGAGAAGAAGTAACAGAAGGAGAAGAAGTAACAGAAGGTGAAGAAGTAACAGAAGGTGACGTGAGCATGGAAGGTGATGGAATGACTGGTATAGATGAGATGCTGGCTGGTACAGAGGCTACAGTCAAGGATCCTTTAATGTCTAACTGGTTTTTTGTAGGTGGAATTGCACTAGGAGTATTTATTATTGGCGGAGCACTGGGAGCTTTATTAGCCAGAAAAAAAATAAAAAAAGGAATTGAGTTATATGAGGATTTCTGATTTAGTTAAAATGGGATTAAAAAATCTCAGCCGCAGAAAGGCCAGAACAGCGTTAACAGTAATAGGTGTAATCATTGGTACAATTTCCATTGTAGTTATGATTTCTATTGGTTTGGGAATGAACCAGAGTTTTAATAAATTTGTAATGGAACTGGGAAGTCTGACTATGGTTACCATTGAACAAAATACATGGGTGCAGGATGATGACGATGAGTATAGTGGTAAAGTAGTTGTACAAAAATTAGATGATAATCTTGTTGAAACACTAAAGCAAGTGAAACATGTTAAGGCAGTGTCACCAATTTGGCAGGCTCAGGCGGAGTTGCAAACTTCTGGAAAGGCAGAAAACAATGTTCAGATTATAGCAGTGGATTTCGATTATTTAGATGATTTGGGTTTAGCGGATGTTTCTTATGGAACTATGCCAACTGCTGATGAGAAAAATAAAATAATTATTGGCGGACGTGTCATGGAACAATTTTACAAACCAAGTAACTGGAATTATACTCCGATTGAAGTGGATCCAGCAAAAGAAAAAATTTTTATGACCTTTCAGAACTGGGAGTATAGTACGGAAAAGGAAATGAAAAAGCAGCTGTTAAAAGATTTCTGTGTATTAGAAGCCACAGCAAGTTATACCAATTACGACTGGAGTATCATTGTAGATGTCAGTTATTATAAAGAACTATATACAAAATGGTCCAAAAATTTAAAACTTACTGATCAAAAATCTGCTATGAAAAAGTTGAAGGAGTACAGCAGTATACAGGTTATTGTGGATAATGTTAAAAACGTAAAAGATGTTCAAAAGAAAATTGATGAATTAGGTGTAAAATCGACGTCTTTATCATCTACCCTGGAACCGATGAAGGAAACTTCTAATATGTTACAGATGGTACTGGGTGGCGTTGGTGCAGTAGCCATGATTGTATCTGCAATCAGTATTGCCAATACAATGATTATGTCAATTTATGAAAGAACAAAAGAAATTGGTGTTATGAAAGTTCTGGGATGTGTGATTACAGATATTAAGAAATTATTTCTGTTTGAAGCAGGGTCTATTGGAGCAATTGGAGGCATTATTGGTGTATTAATCAGTTATTTTTTATCGTATTTAATTAATCGATTTGGAGGACCCGTATTTGCAGGATTGATGTCAGGAAGTGGAATGCTGGGTGGAGAGGATGCAACGTATTCATTAATTCCATTTTGGCTGCCAGTTTTGGCAGTGGCATTTGCATTTTTCGTTGGTGTATTTTCTGGGTATTATCCAGCTAGAAGAGCTACAAAAATTAGTGCAATTGAAGCAATGAAATCAGAGGGATAATAATTGCTTTTATGTGTGGAGAGAATAAAGTTAAAAGAAAAACAGCTTGAATTTAAGTTATTCAGGCTGTTTTCATACAATTCAATATTGTATTTGTTTCTACTTTAAAATCTGCTCAATTCGTTCTAATTCATCTGGCGTAAAGTCAAGGTGTCTGATAATTCCTGCATTATCCACTATTTGAGATGAACGGCTTGCACCAATAATAACGGAAGTTAGTTTTCCGACCTTTAAGGCCCAGGATAAAGCTAACTGTGCCATTGACTGGTCACGTTCCATTGCAATTTCATTTAATTGTTTCACTTTATTCAAAATATCATTAGTAATAGAATCCTCAGATAGAAAAACACTATTGGCACTAGCTGCTCTGGAGTCCTTTGGAATGCCTGTTAAATACCTATTTGTCAGCATTCCTTGAGCAAGAGGTGAAAAAGCAATCGATCCTACACCATTCTCCTCTAATACTTTAGTAAGTCCATCTTCAATCCAGCGATTTAGCATAGAGTAACATGGCTGATGGATAAGAAGTGGAGTGCCAAGTTCTTTTAAAACTTTGCAGGCTTTTAGGGTTTCTTCAGCAGAATAATTAGAAATACCAACATAAAGAGCCTTTCCAGAACGCACAATGTAATCAAGTGCCCCCATTGTCTCTTCCAGTGGTGTTTCGGGATCAGGGCGGTGATGGTAAAAAATGTCTACATAATCAAGTCCCATACGCTTAAGGCTTTGATCTAAGCTAGCAACTAAATATTTTTTGCTGCCAAAATTTCCATAAGGTCCAGGCCACATATCATAGCCAGCTTTACTAGAAATAATCAACTCATCACGATAAGCACCTAGTTCATTTTTTAAAATTTTTCCAAAGTTCTCTTCTGCAGTTCCATACCGAGGACCATAGTTATTTGCCAAATCGAAATGTGTAATGCCTAAATCAAAAGAAGTAGTAATCATATCTACCATGTTGTCGTAATTGTTTACAGAACCGAAATTATGCCATAAACCAAGAGAAACGACTGGCAGCTTAATACCGCTTTTTCCACAGCGGTTGTACTGCATTGCTTCATATCGCTTTTCATTTGCTTGATACATGAAATACCTCCTATCGTTTAATCTGCTTTATTATAGCATAACAAGAGAGAAAAAAGAATGGGTACAAACTAGCAAAAAGATGTGGAATCTTAGCTTGATATAGTATATAATAAACGTAATTGGATTTCCAGGAGGAAAGCCATAAGCTTTATATTATTTGAAATGAGGTTTTTCGTATGACGAAAATTAGAACAAGATTTGCACCAAGTCCAACAGGAAGAATGCACGTTGGAAATTTAAGGACGGCGTTATATGCTTATTTAATAGCTAAGCACGAAGACGGTGATTTTCTATTAAGAATTGAAGATACAGATCAGGAGCGTTTTGTAGAAGGAGCGCTTGACATTATATATCGTACTATGGCGGGTACTGGATTAACCCATGATGAAGGACCAGACAAGGATGGGGGATTTGGACCATATGTGCAGAGTGAGAGACAGGCACAGGGAATTTATCTGGAATATGCGAAGCAGCTGATAGAAAAGGGAGAAGCCTATTACTGCTTTTGTACAAAAGAACGTTTAGAAGGACTTAGAAGCAAGGTTTCAGAAGAAGATGATAAGGAAATCATAAAGTATGATAAGCATTGTCTGAATTTATCCAAGGAAGAAGTGGAAGAAAAGTTACTGGCTGGAATTCCATATGTAATCCGTCAGAATAATCCTTCAGAAGGAACAACAACTTTTAAAGATGTGATTTATGGAGATATTTCAGTTGATAATGAAGAACTGGATGATATGATTTTGATCAAATCCGATGGATATCCTACGTATAACTTTGCTAACGTTGTGGACGATCACATGATGGAGATTACCCATGTGGTAAGAGGTAATGAATATTTGTCTTCTTCTCCAAAGTATAATCGTTTATACGAAGCATTTGGATGGGAAGTGCCAGTTTATGTGCATTGCCCTACCATTACCAATGAGGAACATAAAAAATTGTCCAAGCGTTGTGGACATGCATCTTATGAAGATTTACTGGAACAGGGATTTTTAACAGAAGCTATTGTGAATTTTGTTGCATTACTTGGCTGGAGTCCTACTACCGATCAGGAGATTTTTTCATTAGAAGAACTGGTGAAGGAATTTGATTATCATAGAATTAATAAGTCTCCAGCTGTTTTTGACATGGTAAAAATGAAGTGGATGAATGGTGAGTATCTAAAGACAATGGATTTTGATAAGTTTGTAGAAGAAGCTAAACCATATATAAAGGAAGTAATTAAAAAAGATTTGGACGTTGTCAAAATTTCTAAGCTGATAAAAACCAGAATTGAACTTTATTCTGATATTAAGGATATGATTGATTTCTTTGAAGAACTTCCAGAATACGAAATTTCCATGTATGTGCATAAGAAAATGAAGACAAATGAAGAATCTTCACTCCGTGTATTACAGGAAGTGCTGCCTGTATTGGAAGAAATGGAAGAGTATAGTAACGATGTACTTTACAATGCATTAATTGAATTTGTAAAGGAAAAGGAATATAAAAATGGTTTTGTTATGTGGCCATTGAGAACGGCTGTTTCTGGTAAGCAGTCTACACCAGGTGGAGCAACAGAAATCATGGAGATTATAGGAAAAGAAGAGTCAATTCGAAGAATTAAAATAGGAATTGAGAAATTGTCCAAGTAAATAAAAACAGTTAAAAGCACAGCAGGAATGTAAGCTGTGCTTTTAAAGTTAGCAAGAAAATGGAGTAGGGAATGAATTTAAGTAAAGCACAGGAAACAGTAGTTACCCATGAATTGGGGCCCATGCTTGTACTGGCAGGGCCAGGTTCAGGCAAGACATTTGTTATAACAAGGCGGACAAGATATTTGATTGAACAGTGTGGAGTGGATCCAAGAAACATTCTTGTTATAACGTTTACAAAAGCAGCAGCTGACGAGATGAAGGAACGATTTGAACAACTAATGGGTGAAAATAATTATGGAGTGAATTTTGGCACCTTTCATGCAATCTTTTTCAAAATACTAAAGTATGCATACAATTTTAATGGAAATAACATTTTGCGTGAAGAAGTAAAATACCAGATGATGCAGGAAATTATTCGTAAACTAGATTATGCAGTAGAAGATGAGAAGGATTTTATTGAAAGTATTATTAGTGAAATTAGTCTGGTAAAGGGAGAAGGAATTCAGATTGATTTTTATTACTCAATGAACTGTCCTGAAAATTTGTTCCAGAAGATTTACAAAGAGTATGAAGAAAAACTGCGGCAGGCAAATTTAGTAGATTTTGATGATATGATGTTATTATGTTATCAATTGCTCAAGGAAAGGGAGGATATTTTAAAGCTGTGGCAGAAAAAATATCAGTATATTATGGTGGACGAGGCCCAGGACAGCAATCAGATGCAGTATGCAATTACTAAAATGCTTGCTGGAGAAACAAAGCATCTTATGCTGGTAGGAGATGATGACCAGAGTCTGTATCGGTTTCGTGGAGCAAAGCCTGAGATATTGTTGAATTTTAAAAAGGATTTTCCAAATGCGAAAAAGGTATTACTTGATTATAATTACCGTTCACAAGAAAATATTGTGAAGGGTGCTTTGAAGGTAATAAAAAATAACAAGAAACGATTTGAAAAAGATATTAAGCCAACAAGAAAAGGTGAAGGTGAAATTGTAATATCAGGATTTCAAACTATATTGGAGGAAAATAAGTCAGTAGTAACCAAAATTCAAGAGATATATCAAAAGGGAACACCATATAGAGATATTGCAGTTTTATTCCGCACTAATACCCAGCCTAGAGCTTTGGTAGGATTATTAATGGCGTATAATATACCATTTCGAATGAAAGACACTATGCCAAATATTTATGATCATTGGATTGCCAAAAATATATTAGCCTACATCCGGCTAGCAATGGGACAACGGGAAAGGAATTTGTTTCTTGAAGTCATGAATAGACCGAAACGTTACATTGCAAGGGACAGTGTAAAGGAAAAAAACGTTGATTTCAATACTTTGAGAAGCTATTATTTGGATAAGAGTTTTATGGTGGACAGAATTAATAAGCTGGAGTATGATTTGAATCTAATGAAATCCATGAATCCATTGGCAGCAATTAAATATATTCGAAATGGAGTAGGATATAATTCTTATTTAGAAGAGTATGCAAAATTTCGTAATATTAAAGTGGAAGAGCTTCTTGAGGTACTAGAGGAATTAGAAGAAAATTCAAAAGATTTCAAGACCTATTCACAATGGTTTTCGTTTATGGAACAGTACCAGGAAAATTTGAAGGAGCAGATACAGCATAAGAATGAGAAGGACTATGATAGCATTTCTCTTATGACATTTCATGGATGCAAAGGGCTAGAATTTAAAAACGTTTTTATTGTAGATGCGAATGAAGGAATTACACCTCACAGGAAGGCTGTTTCTAGTACCGAGATGGAAGAGGAACGAAGAATGTTTTATGTTGCCATGACAAGGGCAAAGGATAATTTATTTCTTTATTATATAAAAGAAAGATATGAAAAGAAGTTGATATGCTCTCGTTTTATAGGTGAGTTATTGTCAGATTCTTCCGAAATAAAAGAACAGGCGCGGGTGGAGCATAAAACTTATGGAATGGGTACTGTCTTAAGCCTGAATGAGAAGAAGTGCACAATTAAGTTTGACCAGTTAGGAGTTCCCAAGGTGTTAAGTCTTGAATTCTGCATACAGAATCAATTAATAAAAGTAATATCAGAACAGGAAAGAAACAGGGGATAGAAGCAGGTGGAGTATGGGAGTTAGAGTCGTGAAAATATCTGTTCGCAATTTGGTGGAATTTGTATTGCGGAGTGGAAATATTGATAGCAGAGGTGGTTATCGGGATGCGGATGCCATGCAGAAAGGCAGCAGAATACACAGGCGTATTCAAAGGCAGATGGGGCCGGAATACAGAGCAGAAGTTTCTCTGGCGGTTGAGATGCCAGTTTCCTGTGACGGACTGGACTTTTGTATTATAGTTGAGGGACGGGCGGATGGAATTATTGATACTGAAGAAAAAGTAACTATTGATGAAATAAAAGGTATCTTTATGGAGCTGGAATATCTGTCAGAACCTTTTTTGGTACACAAGGCTCAGGCAATGTGCTATGGATATATTTATGGAAAAGAAAAGATGTTGCAGCAGATGGTCATCCAAATGACATATTGCAATTTGGAAACTGAAGAAATCAAAAGGTTTCAAGAGGAGGTTTCCTTTGATTACTTAAATCAATGGTTTTCAGAGCTTGTGCAGGAGTATGCCAAATGGGCGGCTTGGCAGTTAAAGTGGATTGAAACGAGAAATGAAAGCATTCAGGGAGTAGAATTTCCATTTCCATACCGGACGGGCCAGAGAGATTTAGTGGTAGGTGTGTATAAAACTATTCTGCGCAAGAAAAAGCTGTATATTGAGGCACCAACAGGTGTGGGAAAGACGCTTTCCACAGTTTACCCGTCTGTAAAGGCAATGGGAGAAGGAATCGCAGCAAAGATTTTTTACTTAACTGCGAAAACCATTACAAGGACAGTTGCAGAAGAGACTTTTCAGATTTTGCGTGACAGTGGGATGAGGCTTAAGACTGTCACGCTGACGGCAAAGGAAAAAATCTGCCCCCTAGAGAAAATTCAATGTAACCCAGATAGTTGTGAAAGGGCAGAGGGCCATTTCGATAGGGTGAATGAAGCTGTTTTTGAGATGATAACCAGAGAAGAGGAAATTACTCGTGAGATAATTTCAGAGTATGCCCAAAAGCATAGAGTCTGTCCGTTTGAAATGGCCTTAGATGTTACTTTATGGGCAGATTGTATTATATGTGACTATAATTATGCATTTGCACCAAACGTTCAGTTAAAGAGGTTTTTTCAAAATGAAAAGAAAAACGATTATATATTTTTAATTGATGAGGCTCATAATTTGGTAGACAGAGCTAGGGAAATGTATAGTGCAATCTTATTTAAGGATGATTTTCTTGCGGTGAAAAAAATTATTAAAGGAAAAAGTAAGAGGCTAGAAAAAAAGCTGACAGTTTGTAATAAAGATTTGGTGGATTTGAAAAAGAATTGGGAGGAAAGAAGGGAGGAGCAGGGAGGAACAGGTTATGTGATATTAGAAAATATAAATAATTTTGTAGTTGATTTAATGAACCTGGTAGGCGAATGTGATTTGTTTTTAAAGAATCATCTGGATTTTGAGGAAAGAGAGTTTGTGCTAAATTTTGATTTTCAGTTATACTATTTTTTGAATATCTTTGAATTGGTAACTGATAAATATGTAATTTATAGTAATGTGGAAGAGAGGGATGGGAAGCAGAGATTTTTTATCTGTCTGCAATGCATGAATCCGGCAGATAATTTGAAAGGATGTCTGGAAAAGGGAATTAGTACGGTTTTCTTTTCTGCTACTTTATTACCTATTCAATATTACAAAGAACAATTGGCAGGTTTACCTGAGGATTATGCCATTTATGCACCATCACCCTTTGACGTTAATAAAAGAAGTATCCTAATTGCAAGAGATGTTAGTACAAAATATACAAGAAGGAATCAAATGGAGTATGAAAGGATTGTATCTTATATTTTTCAAAGTGTAAGAAAACGACCAGGAAACTATTTTGTGTTTTTTCCATCATATGCATTTCTTCAGTCAATTTATAATTTAATCGAGGATGATCAAATGTGGCAGAAGGCATTCTGGGATATGGATATTGTAATACAAGGACAAAGTATGTCCGAGGAGGAAAAGGAAGCTTTTTTAGATGGGTTTCAATCTGGAACAAGAAAAATTGGTTTCTGCGTTATGGGAGGTATTTTTAGTGAAGGCATTGACTTAAAACAAAATCGGCTTATTGGAACAGTGATTGTCGGTACAGGGCTTCCTATGGTCTGTGATGAGAGAGAACTGTTTAGAGAATATTATGATGAGAAGTGTGGAAAAGGATTTGAATACGCCTATTTGTATAATGGCATGAATAAGGTTTTGCAGTCGGCAGGACGGGTTATCCGTACAACGGAGGATGTAGGAACGATACTTTTATTAGATGAACGGTTTATGAAGCAGCAGTACAGAGAGTTGTTTCCAATGGAATGGTATCCATATGAAATCGTAACTCTAAATTCAGTAGAAGGATACTTAGAGAAATTTTGGAACAAGATTTAGTGGAGGATTGTATGAGAAGTATTAAAGGAGCATTATTTGATTTAGACGGAACATTAGCAGATTCGTTAGAATCAATTGCAGTAGCATGTAATAAAGTCTTAGTAGAGCTGGGATTTCCTGTTTTGCCAAAGGAAAACTATAAATATTATGCGGGAGACGGGGTAAGAGTATTGTGGAAGCGCGTGCTGGAGCAGGTAGGTGATAAGGAAGGGAAAAATTTTGACGAAGCATATGCAAAGTATACAGAAATTTTTAAAATGGATTGTACGTATCAGGTTACTGCTTTTAAGGGGATGAGGGAAGTACTGGGAAATATGAAATCTATGGGAATCCGTTTGGCAGTGGTATCTAATAAGCCACATGACAGAGCAGTTGAGGTTGTGGAGAGATTGTTTGGGAAGGGCTTTTTTGATGAAGTACTTGGGTTAAAAGAAGGATATCCCAAAAAACCAGATCCACTGGGAGCGTTAAGTGTGGCGAATTCTATTGGTGTATCACCCAAGGAATGTATATTTGTGGGAGATACCAATGTTGATATGCAGACGGGAAAGGGGGCAGGAATGCTGACCATAGGTGTTTTGTGGGGTTTTCGGACAAAGGAAGAACTAGTTAATCATCATGCGGATCATATAGTAGAGTTTCCAGAGGAACTATTGGATTTAATCAAATAAGCGATAAATAAAACCGGGTGAGGCATGATTTCATTTTTCACCCGGTTTTACTGTAACTGTGTTTATCCTAATAGCTGGTACACATATTTTTTTAGCTGCATAGTAGTCTCATTAAAAAGAACGGATAAAAGAATATTGATTCCGATGCAAATGATTATAGCTAGAAAAGCAAAAGATTTACTTGTTCCACCATCATCTTTTATGTAGCTTACGTTTTTCTCACTGTGAATTTCTGAATTATTCTGACAGTGAAAACGGTTTAAGGATTTCTTAGTATGGCGCCAGTAGATTCGATCTCCCAAAAAACCCATTAGAATAGTCTGTAAAATTAAAAAGCTGTAGCGCATAACGGACATTCCCATAGCGGAAGACAGTGTTAATTGATGAATGTCCATCAAATATTGCAGCAATGTAGTATAACCAATCACAAAGGAAAAGTAAATAATCCAGAATATTGTGCTGGCAGCAAGCATCTTCCGATAGGCAAGCCAGTAACCTGAAAATAGAAAAGCACACCAGTTAAAACTCATCTTATGACTATCTATTTTTTCAAATTTGCGTAAGTAGGTATTTGCTTTTTTTCCTATGAAGGCACGTAAATCCCGATGCAAATATCCTTCAATTCTGGGACCAGACGTTTTCTTCAAGGATGATAATTTCTGTGCTTCTCTATAATTATCCGCAATATGAAAATCGTCTAATCCTAAGTCAAAATCTGATTCAGATGGTGAATAGGCAGAGGATATAGAAGAAAACTCTTCTTTTATCGGAGAAGAAATTGTCTGCTGCTGAAAAGCAGTATCCTGTTGCTGCTGATAAGGACTTTGAGGAGGAAAAGCATTTCCTTGCTGCTGGTAAGGACTTTGAGGAGGAAAAGCATTTCCTTGCTGCTGATAAGGATTCTGAGGAGGAAAAGCATTTCCTTGCTGCTGATAAGGACTTTGAGGAGGAGAAACCATTTCCGTTGGAGCTGGAGTTGGAGGTTCATATGTATGAGAAGTCCCCTCGTCGGACTCGCTTAACATGTGATCACAATAACTACAGTATTTGCTATAAATAGAAATTTGAGCCTTGCAAAACGGACATTCTTTATATTCCATAGAATTACTCCTTTCATAAATATACTATAAGAATAATATAAAAACAGAGAAATTTCAATTAGATTCTGCTATATAAAATGTTACTTTGACTCTATTTCACTACTAATAGACTGAACGGTAGAAGAAGGTTCAAAATTTTCAGTTCCAAATAACATTTTATGCATTTCTTTTACATTGCTGGACAGAGTATCAGGAACTACAACAGATGCCTTGTTAATTGTCCTTGGATTTTTATCAAATGGAAAGCCATTTTGTTCTACAACATCATATGAAAAAATTCCAGGGACTAATTTTAATATTTCAGCGGTACTCATGCTAGTGTAAATCTGTGGAAGCATTTCATTGGTTACGTCGTATAATGTTTTCAAATTAGAAGACTTTACCTTTTTCAAAATTGCCTGCATTACAGTTCTTTGGCGCTCTGCCCTGGTAAAATCCCCTCCGGCGGTATAGCGGACACGGCAATAGGCAGTAGCCTGAGTACCATTTAATATTTGCTTTCCAGCTGATTTTAAGTAAACACATTTAGTGCCATTAATTCGAGCAACATCCCTCGTGTAGTCATTTACATAATCTAATTCATCCTCAGTAATCTCAATTTCCACACCGCCAAGCATATCAATAATATTTGTAACGGCACTAAAATTTACGGTAACAAAATCTGAAATATTCAGGTCAAAATTTTTGTTTATGGTGCTGATAGCCAATTCAGGGCCTCCATAAGCATAAGAATGATTAATTTTTGTATACCCATGCTCGTCAATACTTACAAATGTATCGCGATAAATGGATAGGAGTTTTATATCCTTAGTTTTCTTATGAATACTTACAATAATAATGGAGTCACTTCGTGTATTCTGATCCAGTTCATTTGCTCTGGAGTCTACCCCAAAGACCGCAATATTAATATAGTTATTTATGTTTGAATCTGAAAAATCGTTTTGAGTGACATTTTCTAAATCCACAGTATATGTTTTAATCTTGCTTAAATTAGCTACAAGAAATGCCAATGGCAACAAAATAATAAGAAGTAACAGTTCTACAACTAATAACAAACGCAGTTTCTTTTTCTTCCGCCCTTTTTTCTTTTTTTTTGGAGCAGCAAGTCTTTCTCTATCTCTTTGATTCATATGATAACCTCTTTTCTATGATTAATAAGCATTTTTATTTACGAAGCCTCTAAAAATAGTCAAAAATAAGATTTTAATATCAAACCCAAGTGTCCAGTTTTCAATGTAATATAAATCATGTTCAATCCTTTTTATAATAGAAGTATCTCCACGAAAGCCATTTATCTGTGCCCATCCCGTAATTCCAGGACGAACCTGGTGTTTAATCATGTAACGCGGAATTTCTTCTTTAAATTTTTCAACAAAAAATGGACGTTCTGGACGGGGACCTACCAAACTCATATCACCTTTTAAAACATTCCAAAGCTGAGGTAATTCATCAATGCTTGTCTTACGAATAAATTTTCCAATCGGAGTGACACGGGGATCGTTCATAGTAGTCCATGCCTTTTTCTCCTGAGATTCAGACTGTATTTCCATTGAACGAAATTTGTACATCTTAAATTCTTTGTTATGAAGCCCTATTCTTGTCTGAGAAAAAATCAGAGGGCCTTTTGAAGTTGTTTTAATAATAACTGCCACTATAATCATTGGAAGAGAAAATAAACAAATTGCAAAAAAGGCACCTAAAATATCAATTGTCCGTTTTAAATATCGATTAAAAAGATTACTTAACGGAACATTACGAATATTAATCACTGGCAGACCACTTAAATCTTCCATATATGGCCGTGTTGGTATCATATTATTGTAGTCGGGAATAAATTTTGTATGGACACCAGATTTTTCACAAATTGCAACAATACGTTCTAGTTTTGAGTATTCATCAATGCTTAAAGTAATGGCAATTTCATCCAAATCATTATTCTCCAAAAATTCTTCTAGTTTATCAATTGTGTTAATAATATTAATATTTTTATAGGTAGTACCAATTTTTTTCGTGTCATCTAAAATGCCATGAATTTTATAACCCCATTCTGGATTTAAAAGCACCCGTCTAATATAGCGTTCTGCTGTTCGGCTATATCCTACAACCAAGACATGCTTTAAATTATATCCTTTTTTACGGTAAGATTTTAAAACAAAACGGATGATTACTCTCAATGTAAAAGCAAGTAAAATATTAATGCAAAAAAAGATAAATAAAAACGCACGAAGATATTTGGTATCTACTTTTAAAAAGAATATCATAAAGGAAAAAAAGGTAATACCAACAACATTGGCTCTAAATATATTCCAGAGTTCCATGCGGTTGCTTTTGGCACGTTTTGGTCCATACATATGTGAATAATAATAAATAATCAAATAAGCAGGAACAATAACAATAAGCATAACCCTCTTTGCTAAAAGCATTGCATCGGGATAGTAATTGTACGGTGTAAGAAGAACGTACTTTGTTGTTAAAAAACTTTCAAATCTCAACCGGTGTGTAAGGAAAAAGGATACAACTATTAAAAAAGCATCAATTAACACATGAAACCGGTTTAAAAGCTTTTGATTATCTTTAATCATCTTATATCATGCCTTTCGTAATAAGCAGTAGTATTTTTTTGACATAGTCCATTTATTATAATACAATAATGAAATAGAATCTACAATTAATATTTTATAAATTTTTATTTGGCAACTGCCAGACTTGAGTTAACAGTTACGAGAATGTTAAAACTTTTTTCACAAACAGAACACAAAATGATGTTATAGTATAAACATGATAAATAAAACAAAAGCAACCCATTAAAATATAAACGATTACATGATAAGGAGTGTTAAGGTATGGATAACAATTATAATAATAACAATGGATTAAATTCAATGGGCAATGAGACAAATAGTCAGCATGATGGCTATGTACAGCAAAATTATAGTAATTATGATTATAACCAAGGAGTGGAACAAGATTTTGGATATAACCAAATGCCGATGGGCAGCCAGCCAGATGGGCAGAAACCACCCAAAAAGAAAATGACGTTTACGAAAAAAATGATTATTGCAGCAACAGCAGCCTGCTGTTCAGGAGTTTTAATTGGAGGGGCTTACCTGGGAGGTAAGTCGGCAATTAGTTATGTATTAAGCAAACAGTTTGATACAAGTGCTCTTGAAGAAAATGCAATAGAAGTGAATGAAACGCCAATTGATCAGACCGCTGTATTAGAAACAGTCAGTACAGAAAACACAGTTGCAGATGTGGTAAAGGAAGCAATGCCATCTATTGTATCAATTACAAGTACAATTGAACAGGAATATAATTATTTTGGACAGTCCTATAGCGAAGAGGCAGAAGGAAGTGGCTCCGGAATTATTGTAAAAGAAACAGATAAAGAATTGTACATTCTAACTAATTACCATGTAATAGAAGGTGCAAAAACGATTATGGTTACGTTTTGTGATGAGAACATGGTAGAAGCTACTGTAAAAGGATACGATTCTACGGCAGATTTGGCTGTTATCATTATTAATAAAAGCGATTTAAAGGAAGAAACATTAAGTGCAATTAGTGTTGCAAAGCTTGGAGATTCAGACGCCATTCCAGTGGGTGATCAGGTTGTTGCAATTGGTAATGCATTAGGATATGGACAGTCAGTTACTGTGGGATATGTAAGTGCCAAGGATCGTGAAATCGATGTAGAGGGAACCACAATGACACTAATCCAGACAGATGCTGCTATAAATCCAGGTAATAGTGGTGGTGCCTTGATTAATATGGACGGGGAAGTAATTGGTATTAATTCCTTGAAGCTTTCCGTAACAGAAGTAGAAGGCATGTGTTATGCCATCCCAATTTCTAGTGCCATTCCAATTATGAATGAACTGATAACAAAAGAACAAGTAGATGAAGGAGAAGAGGGCTATCTTGGAATTACAGGTGAAGATGTAACAGAGGAACAAAACGCAAGCTATGGCGTGCCAATGGGAGCACTGGTTGTATCCGTTGCAGAAGGCGGCGCTGCCAGCAAAGCAGGTATATTAAGTGGAGATATTATTACTGCGGTAAACGGAATAGAAGTAAAGTCCATGGCTGCTTTAAAAGAAAAAACAACAAGTTATAAGGCAGGCTCAACCATTACATTTACCGTGATGCGTAATTTAAATGGTACTTATGAGGCACAGGAAATCAATGTGACACTTATGTCTGCAACAGAATTTAATCAGCTTAACTTAGGCCAGGATAATGCAACTGAGGAAGATAACAATACAGAACAATACCAAAATCCATATCAAGATCCAAATGGAGATGGTTCAGACCAGTATGGAAATGGTTCCGATGATTTTGAAGACTTCTACAATTACTTTGAAGAATATTTTAATCAATTTAATCGTTAGAAATTTTCAATACAGCATTCTTCATAAAAATTTAGTGTAAATAACTTGTAACAAAATTCAATGTAAGATATAATAAAAACAATTTCAGTCATTACAGTAATTTGTTACAAATAGTAAGGAGAAAGAATATGAAGGATGAAACAAAGGATATAGTAGATAACACAGATAATCAAAAAGATAATAATATATATGAAGACATTTGCTATATATGCAGGAGGCCGGAAAGTAAAGCAGGTAAAATGATTCATATTCCCAATAACATCTGCATTTGTTCCGATTGTATGCAAAAAACCTTTGATACAATGAATAATGGTGGAATGCCATTTATGGATTTTGGTTCAATAAATCCTAATATGATGGGCTTTACTCCGCCTCCAAACGTAAAGAATGAGATTCCAAAGAATCAGAAAATTAAAAAAAGAGCAGAGAAAAAGGATACGGTAAAAGCAGTCCTGGATGCCAGTAATCTTCCAGCACCACATATCATTAAGGCAAGCTTAGATGAGTTTGTTATTGGACAGGAGTTTGCAAAAAAAGTGGTTTCTGTAGGTGTTTACAATCATTACAAAAGAGTTGCAACAGGAACCATGGAGGATATTGAGATTGAAAAGTCCAACATGCTTATGCTGGGACCTACTGGAAGTGGTAAAACGTATATTGTAAAAACCCTTGCTCGTATTTTGCAGGTACCATTGGCAATTACAGATGCAACTTCTCTAACGGAAGCAGGATATATTGGAGATGATGTGGAAAGTGTTTTATCAAAATTACTGGCAGCTGCAGATAATGATGTAGAAAAGGCAGAACGTGGAATTGTTTTTATTGATGAAATTGATAAAATTGCAAAGAAAAAAAGCACTAGCAGCCGAGACGTTAGTGGTGAGTCCGTACAACAGGCGTTGTTGAAGCTGTTAGAAGGAAGTGATGTGGAAGTGCCGGTTGGGGCAACTAGTAAGAATGCCATGGTGCCGTTAACAACAATTAATACACGGAATATTCTGTTTATTTGCGGCGGTGCTTTTCCGGATTTAGATAAGATTATTAAACAGCGGTTAAATAAGCAAAGTTCCATTGGCTTTAGTGCCGATTTGAAGGATAAGTATGATTCGGATCCAAAGCTGTTATCCCAGGTGGCAACAGAAGATTTACGAGAATTTGGAATGATTCCAGAGTTTCTGGGACGTCTTCCGATTGTGTTTACTCTGGATGGCATGTCAAAGGAAATGCTGGTAAAAGTTCTGAAGGAGCCAAGAAACGCTATTACAAAGCAGTATAAAAAACTGCTGGCACTGGATGAGGTGGATTTGGAATTTGATGAAGGAGCCTACGAGGCAATTGCTGAAAAGGCCATTGAAAAGAAAACAGGTGCAAGAGCACTAAGAGCGATTATAGAAGAATTTATGCTGGATATTATGTATGAAATTCCTAAGGATGAAGCAATTGGACGAGTTATTATAACGAGAGAATATATTGAAGGGAAAGGAGCACCTCAGATTGAAATGAGAGGAGTGCCAAAGCTTCCAGCTGAACTGTAAGAATATTTAATTTAAAAAATAGATATCCCTGCTCATGAGACAATTGTTGTTTTGTGAGCAGGGATTTTTTTGTCTGCACAAAACAGGAAGAGTCTGGGGTAATTCTAATTCAACCTCAAAGAAATATAGAATTGTGTTAAAATAAATTTAAATATGCAAAAAAATATGGTATAATAGAATTTATTATGTGTGCAAATATGTGTATGCACTTTTAAAAATTTATTTTTTGGAGGAAAAAATGGAACAAGTACTAAAAGTATTCAATCAAATCTATGATTTTGTATGGGGACCGCCATTACTAATCTTGCTGGTTGGGACTGGAGCTTATCTTACTTTACGTCTTGGATTAATTCAGGTGTTAAAATTACCTCTGGCGCTTAAGTATTTATTTTCAAAAGAACAGGAAGTAAATAAGGCAGAGGGTGATGTCAGTAGTTTTGCAGCACTATGTACCGCTTTAGCAGCCACTATAGGAACTGGTAATATTGTAGGTGTGGCTACTGCAATTAAAATAGGGGGACCAGGCGCACTTTTTTGGATGTGGCTGGCAGCTTTTTTTGGTATGGCGACAAAATATTCAGAAGGTCTGCTGGCGGTTAAATATAGAATTGTAGATGAAAACGGGCAAATGTCAGGTGGACCGATGTATTATATTGAACGTGGTTTAGGGATAAAATGGCTTGCTCGAATATTTGCTTTTTTTGGCATATGTGTGGCTTGTTTTGGAATTGGTTCTTTTGCGCAGATAAATTCTATTACACAGGCAACTAATGTAGCATATCATATACCAGTTTGGGTATCAGCCACAATTATTACAATTCTTGTTGCACTAGTTACATTAAATGGAATCAAAACGATTTCTAAGGTCGCAGAAATCATTGTTCCTTTTATGGCGGCCTTATATATTCTAGGGGCTTTGATTATTTTGATTGTAAACATTAGATTACTTCCAGGAGCAGTGGAACTAGTAATTAAAAGTGCATTTACGACAACAGCGGCAGCAGGCGGATTTTTAGGTGCCACAGTTAAGCAAGCAATACAAAATGGTGTAGCAAGAGGTGTTTTTTCCAATGAATCAGGACTTGGAAGTGCACCGATTGCAGCGGCAGCAGCAAAGACCAATTCTTGTGTACGTCAGGGATTAATCTCTATGACAGGAACATTTATTGATACTATTATAGTATGTACCATGACAGGACTGGTAGTAATCATAACAAATTCATGGAATCTGGGGCTAGAAGGGGCAGCAGTTACCAATTATGCATTTTCTACAGGATTACCTGGAGCAGCAATTGGAAAATTTATTGTAACAATAGGTCTGGTATTTTTTGCATTTACTACTATCATAGGCTGGAACTATTATGGGGAGCGATGCACAGAATATTTATTCGGAGTCAAAGGAATTAAAATTTATCGACTTATTTTTATTGTGCTGATTGGGATAGGAGCCTATATAAAACTGGATTTAGTATGGTTAATCGCTGATATTGCCAATGCATTGATGGCATTTCCAAATCTAATAGGAATCTTAGGACTAAGTAATGTTATTATTTCAGAAACCAAAAGTTATTTTAGTATGAATAAAGAGTTGAGGGCAAATGGTAATTAAAAAATTAGAACCGGAAAAAATGGATAGTGCCATCGAACTTGTGTGGAAGGTTTTTCAGGAATACGAAGCACCAGACTATCCTGTAGATGGAGTGACTACATTTTATAATTGTATTCATGATAGTTTATTTTTAGCTACCTTAAAGTTTTATGGTGCTTTTGAAAGGGACAAATTGATTGGAGTAATCGCCACAAGGAGTGCTGGCAGCCATATCTCGTTATTTTTTGTAGAGAGCAGTTATCAGCAAAAAGGAATTGGGCGGCTGCTTTTTGAAAAAGTATTGTTGGAAACTTCATCACCTGTGATTACAGTTCACTCATCTCCCTATGCCGTTGAAGTGTATCATAAGCTGGGTTTTGTTGATCGTGACAAAGAGCAGTTGACAGCTGGGATAAGATACACACCTATGCAGTATATAAAAGACAAATTGAAATAATCTTTTTAAGCCAGAGTCGTGAAGCTCTGGCTTAAATTTGAAACCCAAAGCATATAAAATAGAATATATTAATAATTTCTTAGAATAAGTGCATTTCACCGCTGCTGGTATAAATAAAAACTTGACAAAATTTAATTTCTAGATTAACATATTTTCATGGATAAGGACGTTCTACACGGGGAGGAACGTCATTTTTTATTTGATAGGAAAGGAAAGTGAATATTATGAAAATAGGAAAGAAATGTATTAGTTTATGTCTGGCTGCTGCCATGATGGTAACTGTAACAACTGGCTGTGGGAAGAAAGATACAGGAAGCGGCGAGGATGCATTTGTAATTGGCGGATTAGGACCACTTACAGGTCCAGCGGCTTCATATGGTATTTCGGTGAAGCAGGGGGCAGAAGTTGCAGTAGAAGAAATTAATGCTGCTGGTGGAGTTAACGGACAAAAGTTAGAATTAAAGTTTATGGATGATGAAGCAAGTGAAGAAACAGCAGTTACTGCGTATAACACATTAATGGATGAAGGAATTGATGCATTAATGGGTACCGTAACCAGTGGAGCATGTTTGGCAATTGTAGACTTGACAAAGGAAGACGGTATTCTTCAAATCACTCCTTCTGGTTCTGCAAAAGGATGTACAGAATATGATAATGCATTCCGCTTATGCTTTACAGACCCACTTCAGGGAGAGAAAATGGCAGAATTTGCAGTAAATGAACTTGGTAAAACAAAAATAGCAGTACTTTATAATAATGCAGATGAGTACAGCCAAGGTGTTAATGATGCATTTGTTGCTAAGGTGAAAGAATTAGGAGGAACCATTGTTTCTGAACAGTCTTTTAAAACAGATGACATTGACTTTAGTGCCCAGTTAACCAGCATAAAATCAACAGATGCAGAAATCATTTTTGTACCTGCATATTATGGAGATGCTGCATATATTACAACTCAGGCAGCTGATCTTGGAATGGAACTTCCTTTTATCGGAAGTGATGGATGGGATGGTGTACTACAGCAGGTAACCAATAAAGATGTGGTAGAAGGTGCAATTTTCTTAAGTCCATTTTTGGCAACAGATCCTTCCGCTGCTGATTTTGTAAGTACTTATAACGAAAAATATGGAACAACACCAGATCAGTTCGCAGCAGATGGCTATGATACTATTTATGTAATTAAGGCAGCGATAGAAAAGGCTGGCGCAACTGACAGTGAGTCCCTGATTGCTGCGATGACAGAAATTGAAGTAGATGGTTTAACTGGTAAGGTATCATTTACAGCAGATGGCGAACCAAACAAGGATGCAATATTTGTTGAAATTAAAAATGGTGAATACACTGCAAGATAATTTTGAAATGACAGAGTGAGAGAAGGAATTGTTTTCTCTCATTCTTTTATCAAAAATAAACTGTTTTCGATAGCTATTTCGGTTGATAAATATTGCTTAGGGGCAATATTTATTAGTCGAAATTTTCTGTCTAATGAAAGAATTAGAGGTGACATAATGGAAAATTTCATTGAAATATTAATCACAGGGCTTCGATCAGGAAGTATTTATGCGCTGATTGCGCTAGGATATACAATGGTTTACGGTATTGCCAAAATGATTAACTTTGCACATGGAGATATTATTATGATAGGTGCCTATGCACTATATGTATTTATTGAACTTCTTCATATGCCTGTAGTTCCCGCTGTAATTTGTACCATAGCTGTTTGTGCAGTTTTAGGAATCTGCATTGAAAAGGTAGCATATAAACCGCTTAGAAAAGCAACACCATTAGCAGTACTTATTACTGCCATTGGTGTAAGTTATTTCTTGCAAAGTGCGGTATTACTTATTTTTGGAGGAACTCCGATTAGCTTTGCATCTATAATTGATTCAAAAGCATTATCTTTAAAAATTGGAAGTATCACTTTATCAGGTATTACAATCGTAACACTAGCAGTCACTACTATTTCTATGATCGCGCTGACGCTTTTTATTCAAAAAACAAAGACAGGCAGAGCAATGCGTGCAGTATCAGAAGATAAGGGTGCAGCTGAATTGATGGGGATTAATGTGAATAGAACAATTTCCATTACGTTTGCAATTGGTTCAGCTTTAGCTGCGATTGCAGGTATTTTATATATTTGCCAGTTCCAGAGTTTAAAACCAACACTAGGGGCACTTCCAGGAATTAAAGCTTTTGTAGCTGCTGTATTAGGTGGCATTGGCAGTATACCAGGTGCCATGCTGGGAGGTATTTTGTTGGGAGTCATTGAGTCTGTCTCGAAAAATGTTTCTGGAGAACTGGCGGATGCCATTGTTTTTGGCGTTCTGGTAGTTGTTTTGCTTGTAAAACCATCTGGTTTACTTGGCAAGAACAAAACAGAGAAAGTGTAGGTGGCATCTATGACGAAAAATAGAAAAAACGATAAAATAAAAATAGTTTATAGTATATTAGCAATTGTTGTGATTTACATTTTGCTAAAAATAGCAATTGATGGAGGGATTCTAAACCGTCAGTACCGTTCTCTTATTGTTCCTATCGGAATCAATATTATTTTAGCAGTATCACTGAATTTAACAACGGGTTTTTTAGGAGAATTGGCACTAGGTCATGCAGGTTTTATGGCAATTGGTGCCTATGTGGGGGCGCTGATTACACTAAATATGAACGCATCTGTATATGTGGAGCTGCCACTTGCACTTCTGGCAGGGGGATTGTCAGCAGCTTTGGCTGGATTAATTATAGGTATACCTGTACTAAGACTACGAGGAGATTATCTGGCGATTGTAACACTGGCTTTTAATCAGATCATTATTTCAATCATTAATAGTATGAAGGTAACCAATGGAGCCCAGGGTTTATCCAAAATTGAAACCTATACGAATTATAAGCATTTTACGTCAGCTTTCATTTTAGTAGTAATTACGATTATTGTAATTCGCAATTTTGTACATTCCAAACATGGCCGAGCAGTTTGTGCTGTACGTGATAATATGATTGCAGCCGAGGCATCAGGCCTACAGGTCAGTCGATACAAAATCCTGGCATTTGCTATTGCCGCATTTTTCGCTGGAGTAGCAGGTGTTATATATGCTCATAATGTAAGTATTATAAAACCAACAAATTTTGAATATACAAAATCAATTGAAATATTAGTTATGGTAGTGCTTGGTGGAATGGGAAGCATAAAAGGATCTATTATTGCGGCTGCGGCGCTAACTGTTTTACCAGAGTTTCTTCGTGGAGCGGATGACTTTAGAATGCTTTTATATGCTACCGTATTGATTGTTATGATGCTGTTTAATCAGTCTGGTGTCAGAGACAGACTATTGGGAAAACGTAAATTATTAAGCAATTCTAAAAATGTGAAGGGGGAATAGGAGATGGCTTTATTAGAAGTGAAAAATCTGGGTATCTCCTTCGGTGGTTTACGAGCTGTGGATCAATTTCATGTATCTATCGAAAAAAGACAGTTATATGGACTGATTGGACCAAATGGAGCTGGGAAAACTACGATTTTCAACCTACTGACAGGAGTTTACAAACCAACAGAAGGAAGTATTTTATTAGATGGAATAAGTCTTGTGGGAAAAGGACCAGCACAAATTAATCAAGTTGGAATAGCAAGAACTTTTCAGAATATCCGGCTGTTTCATAAAATGACTGTGTTGGATAATGTGAAGGTTGCTCTTCATAATCAGATTAAATATTCTGTGATGGAGGGAGTATTGCGGCTGCCTGGCTATTTTAAAAGGGAAAAGGAAATGGACAAGAAGGCTTTGGAACTTTTAGAGGTATTTAACCTGCATGAAGAGGCTGGTATCATAGCAGCTAATCTTCCCTATGGAAAGCAGAGGAAACTAGAGATAGCAAGAGCAATGGCAACCAATCCTAAGCTGATATTACTGGATGAACCTGCTGCTGGTATGAATCCAAATGAAACAGAAGAATTAATGGAGAATATCCGTTTTATCCGGGATAAATTTGAAATGACAATATTACTAATTGAGCATGACATGAAATTAGTAGCTGGTATCTGTGAACAAATTACAGTTTTGAATTTTGGTACAGAATTAGCATCTGGCACGCCAGATATGGTATTAAATGATCCAAAGGTAATCACAGCTTATTTGGGTGAGTAAGGGAGGAAAAATCATGGCAATGTTAGAGGTTAAGAATTTAGAAGTTTACTATGGAATGATTCAGGCAATAAAGGGGATCTCCTTTGAAGTGAATCAGGGAGAGGTAATTGCGTTAATTGGGGCAAATGGAGCTGGTAAAACTACCATTCTTCATACTGTTTCTGGATTGATGAATTCCAAGGCAGGAAGCATCATCTTTGAAGGAAAAGATATTACAAAGGTGCCTGGACATAAAATCGTTTCACTGGGTATGGCTCACGTTCCAGAGGGAAGAAGAGTTTTTTCAGAACTTTCGGTATATGAAAATTTGAAACTAGGTGCATTTACCAGAGAGGATAAGCAGGAAATACAGGATACGTTACAGATGGTTTATAAAAGATTTCCCAGACTGGAAGAAAGAAAAAAACAGACGGCGGGTACATTAAGTGGTGGAGAACAGCAGATGCTTGCAATGGGCAGGGCACTGATGTCCCATCCTAAAATTATTTTAATGGATGAGCCTTCCATGGGGCTTTCACCATTGTACGTTTCGGAAATTTTTAATATTATCAAGGAAATTAGTTCCAGTGGAACAACGGTGCTGTTAGTAGAGCAGAATGCAAAGAAAGCATTAGGAATTGCAAACAGAGCATATGTTTTAGAAACAGGGAAGATTGTGCTGGAGGGAAATGCAGAAGAGTTATTGAAGGATGATTCAGTTAAAAAAGCATATTTAGGTGAATAAATTTAAATAAGACAGAGAAAGAGGTGTGTCTGAACCAACAGGTGGGCACATTTCTTTTTTTATGCAGACAGCGGATTTTAAAATTAGTATTGTATTTGCTTTAGCTGTATTTTATAATTAAGATTAAGTCAAATATGACAGAATGTAAAAAAGAGAAGGGGGATCATTATGATTTCTGAAAAAATGGTTGACTATGTAAAAGGAAGTTCTGTAATTCGAGCAATGTTTGAAGAGGGGCAGAAGCTGGCTAAAATATATGGGGAGGAAAATGTATATGATTTTAGTTTGGGAAATCCAAGCGTAGAACCTCCAGCAAAAGTAAAAGAAGCAATTGTGGATATCATAACTAATGAAAATGCTAAGCAGATACATGGTTATATGCTGAATGCTGGGTATGAAGATGTAAGAACGGTAATTGCAGATTCTCTAAACAAAAAGCATGGTACAAGCCTGAAGCAGGATAATATTATTATGACGGTAGGTGCAGCAGGTGGACTGAATGTTATACTAAAAACTTTATTGAACCCAGGAGATGAAGTAATTGTATTTGCACCATTCTTTGGTGAGTATAGAAGTTACGTGAAAAATTTTGAAGGTGAGTTAGTTATAATTTCACCAGATACGGATACTTTTTTACCAAATCTAAAAGAATTTTATGATAAAATTACTTCAAAAACCAAAGCTGTTATTGTAAATACTCCTAATAATCCAACTGGTGTGGTGTATTCTGAAAAGGTAATTATGGCTTTGGCAGAAGTGTTGAATAAAAAGCAAGATGAATATGGAACAGCTATTTATTTAATTGCTGACGAGCCGTATAGAGAAATAGTATATTCAAATCAAGAGGTTCCATTTATTCCGAAATATTATGATAATACAATAGTAGGTTATTCCTATAGTAAATCCTTATCATTGCCTGGTGAAAGAATTGGCTATCTTGTAATACCAGCTGAAGTAGATGATTTTGAAAATGTAGTTTCCGCAGCTGGTGTAGCAACTAGAATTCTAGGATTTGTTAATGCACCATCTTTGATGCAGAAGGTAATTGCCAGATGCATTGATGAGGAAGTAGATATTGAAGTGTATAATCGCAATAGAGAACTTTTATATAATACATTAACAGAGTATGGATTTGAATGTGTAAAACCAGATGGTGCATTTTATCTTTGGATGAAGATACTGGGGGATAATGAGGCAGAGTTTGTAAAAAAGGCAAAAGAATTTAATCTGCTTATTGTAGGCGGAAGTGCATTTGGTGGATCTGGTTATGTACGTATGGCATACTGTGTGGACTATGACATGATAGTGCGGGCACTTCCTGCATTTAAAAAGCTGGCAGAGGCGTATCAGGCATAGTTTCCTAGGTTACTAGAAATGAAAGAAATGAAGAAACCAAATAGGAGGGTTGTGTTCAGATGAAACTTTGGGAACAAAATATCCGAAAGGTAAAACCATATGTACCTGGGTTGCAGCCAAAGGAAGATAATATTATAAAACTAAATACTAATGAAAATCCATATCCCCCTGCACCGGGTGTGGAACGGGTTATGGAGCAAATGAAGCTGGATAAGCTTAGGCTATATCCAGATTACGATTCAACAGAATTGGTAAACGAGCTGGCAAAGGAGAAGAGAGTGGACCCTGAACAGATTTTTATTGGGGTTGGTTCGGATGATGTACTTGGAATGGCATTTTTAACTTACTTTAATTCAGATAAACCGGTGCTTTTTCCTGACATTACGTATTCCTTTTATGACGTTTGGTGTGAATTATATAAAATTCCATATGAAAGGCCAATGCTCGATGAAAATTTTCGAATAGTAAAACAGGATTACTACAAAGAGAATGGTGGTGTGGTAATTGCAAATCCCAATGCTCCTACTTCAATATGTGAAAGTACAGAGTTTATTCGGGATATTTTGGAGCACAATCAGGATGTAGTAGTAATCGTGGATGAAGCATATGTGGACTTTGGGGGTGCTTCCAGCATTGATTTGCTGAAGGAATATGATAATTTATTAGTTGTACAGACCTTTTCAAAATCACGTTCACTAGCAGGGTTACGAATTGGATATGCAATAGGAAATAAAGAACTAATCGAAGCATTGAATATTGTGAAATTTTCATACAATTCATATACCATGAATACTGCTTCCATTGTCCTTGGAGCAGAGGCAGTTCGTGATAAGGAATATTTTCAGAATACTGTGAACCAGATTATAGAGCAGAGAGAAAAGACGATTCAGGAACTGGATGAATTAGGATTTACTTGCTTAGATTCAAAAGCAAATTTTGTGTTTGCAACGCATAAATCTGTTCCAGCAGGGAAAATATATGAAGAACTTCAAAAGAAAAAAATATATGTACGGTATTTTAATAAACCGCGAATTAATAACTTCCTTCGCATTACAATTGGAACAGAGGAAGAAATGAATCAATTAATAATTGCATTAGGAGAGATTTTATAAGATTAGAAAGGCAGCAGATGTTAGTAAAAAAATTAATTGACCAGGGGTATTTAAGCAAAGAGGAATATATTTTGTTATTGGAACAATATACGCAGGAAGATAAGGAACAATTGCGAAAAAGGGCTTTGGAACTAAAAGAAAAATATTATGGGAAAAAGGTCTATACAAGAGGGTTGATTGAATTTACCAATTATTGCAAGAATAATTGTTTCTATTGTGGCATACAAGGTAAAAATAAGAATGTAGAACGGTATAGGCTTTCTATGGATGAAATTCTGGAATGCTGTCAAATCGGCTGGAATCTTGGATTTAGGACATTTGTTCTGCAAGGCGGTGAAGATCCGTATTTTACAGATGAACGTATCGTTGAGATAGTCAAAGCGATAAAGGGAACATATGAAAACTGTGCCATTACGTTATCAATTGGAGAGAAAAGTTATGAGGCATATAAGAAATTTCGGGAAGCTGGTGCCGATCGGTATTTGCTGCGACATGAAAGTGCAAATGAAGACCATTATAAGAAACTGCATCCAGAGGAAATGACTTTGCAGAATCGAAAGGAGTGTCTGTATCAGCTGAAGGAACTAGGGTTTGAGACAGGGGCAGGCTTTATGGTGGGTTCACCTTATCAAACCAATGAATGTCTGGCAGATGACCTGATTTTTCTAAAGGAACTGCAGCCTCATATGGTGGGAATAGGGCCGTTTATTCCACATCATGATACCATTTTTGCACAACAGGAAAAAGGGAGTCTGGATAAAACCTTGTTACTGATATCAGTACTTCGTATTATTTTACCAAAGATTAATCTTCCAGCTACAACTGCTCTCGGTACGTTAGATGCAAAAGGGAGAGAGAAAGGAATTCAGGCAGGAGCGAATGTTGTTATGCCTAATCTTTCTCCAACATCTGTCCGAAAAAAATATGAACTTTATGATAATAAAATATGTACTGGTGATGAGGCAGCAGAATGTAGGGGATGCTTACAAAGACGAATAGAATCCATAGGTTGTGAGATGGTTTCAGAACGTGGAGATTCTGCGGTGCTTCGTGAGTAAATTTTGTGATTTTAGAAAAAAGGGAAGGATTGGGTATAAATGAATTTTTTAAAGGATATTCTTCGTGGGGTTCTTATCGGAATTGCCAATGCAATTCCAGGGGTAAGTGGTGGAACTATGATGGTTTCTATGGGGATTTACGACAAAATTATTTCTGCCATCACTACTATTTCAAAACAATTAAAAAAAAGTATCATTACTTTGCTGCCATATGGAGTGGGAATGGTACTGGGAATAGTAGGGTTGTCTTTTGTAATTGAGTATTTGTTTGATCATTTTCCATTGCAGACAGCTTTGCTGTTTATTGGCTTAATATTAGGTGGAATACCCATGCTTTTAGGTCATTTTAAAGGAAAAGTCATATCAGGAACTAATATAATTGTTTTTCTTCTGTTTTTTGTATTTATGATATTTTTACAGTGGCTTGGTGAGGGAAACGGAGAGGAAGCAGTGCTTACGTTATCTTTTATCAGTTTGCTTCAGCTGTTCTTTATTGGAGTAGTTGCCTCTGCAACAATGGTAATTCCAGGTGTGAGTGGTTCTATGATGTTGATGCTGCTAGGATACTATAACCCAATTATTGAAATGATAACCGCTATTATCAGAGCACTGGTGAGTGGTGACTTTTCTACGCTGCTTACAAAAGTTGCAATTATGATTCCTTTTGGAATAGGCGTTATATTAGGCATTTATTTTATAGCAAAATTAATTGAATTGTTGCTGAAAAAGAAAGAAACACTAGCATACAGTGGAATTTTAGGTCTTGTGGCAGCCTCTCCATTTGTAGTGCTTATGCAGTGCGGTGTAAAGGAACTTAATGTAATGATTCTGTTATCAAGTGCTGTTACTTTTTGCATTGGCTTTGTGATTTCATTTTTTTTAGGAAGAGAGTAGAAAGAACTTATTACTTTATTGGTGAAATTATGTGTGAAATAAAGGAAGTGGTTGCTTGAGTAAAAAAACGTTATATTTAAAGATTGTTTTACATTTTGTTATGGCTGTAGCGGTGGCATGCATTTGTATTTTTGTACTTCCACGGATTATTCGCTTTTTTCTTCCATTTGTAATTGGATGGATAATTGCTATGATAGCAAATCCCATTGTGAAATGGATGGAAAAGAGAGTTAAGATTGTGAGAAAGCATAGCTCCGTCATTATAATTATAGCGGGATTGGGAATTGTTGTTGGAATCATTTATTTGGGTATTTCAGCGCTTGGAAGAGAAATCATTTCATTACTGACGGATTTGCCTGATATTTATAATAGCATGGAGCTGAAGCTGGCAGATATCTCGAAAAAAATGAATGGTATTTATAAAGTGATGCCAGAGAATGCGAAGAATGTAATGGATTCTTTTTGGTCTAATGCAAATAAATATGTGACAGACTTTATTTCAAATAATGATGTACCAAGTATTAGTTCGGCTGGAAACATTGCTAAAAATCTTGCTGATGGACTTTTTATGGCAGTAATCTCTCTTTTATCAGCATACTTTTTTATTGCAGAAAGAGAAAAAATGATGATTGTCTATCGAAAAATGACACCAAAGGTAATTACAGAGAAGATAGATATTATAATGGATAATTTTAAAAGGGCTTTTGGTGGATATTTTAAGGCTCAATTCAAAATTATGCTGGTAATTCTGCTTATACTTTTTGTTGGCTTTGAGTTATTAAGAGTTCCATATTCTTTTTTATTGGCATTGGTAGTTGCGATACTAGATCTCCTTCCTTTTTTTGGGACTGGAGCGGTGATATGGCCATGGGCAGTTTTTGAATTAATATCAGGTAATTATGTAAAAGCTATCTGTCTTATGGTCATATATCTAGTCTGTCAGGTTGTGAAGCAGGTGCTCCAGCCCAAAATGGTAGGAGACAGCATAGGACTTAGCCCGTTGGCTACTTTGATATTCATGTTTATAGGATATCGGTTTTCTGGCCTGTTAGGACTGATTATTGGTATTCCCGTTGGAATGATTGTAGTGAATTTCTACCGATCGGGGGTTTTTGATAATATAATACGTGGAGCGAAGATTATTGCACATGATTTGAGTGAATTTATGAAATTTTGAAAAAACTGCTTGACAAAACAGTTTTTATTGAATATAATGTCTATCGTAACGTAGTTACACCAGTTACCTAGTGATAGCAATTCAGTATTGATTTTGTTAAGCATAGGTTACTAATCAATGGGATCTTAGCTCAGCTGGGAGAGCATCTGCCTTACAAGCAGAGGGTCACAGGTTCGAGCCCTGTAGGTCCCATTTTTAAGCATAGAAAGCTTAAAAATGGACATAATAATGTATATGGCGGAATAGCTCAGTTGGCTAGAGCACACGGTTCATACCCGTGGTGTCGGGGGTTCAAATCCCTTTTCCGCTACTGTGATGTTGTATTGATTACAACATCTTTTTTTTATGTGCTAGGAAAATGCTTCGCATTTCCTAGCACATAAAAAAGCACCCTAAAAAACAGGGTTTTTGTTTTCTAAACTTGAAGATGGTGTAGATTCAGCAAAAAGTACTTGAAATGTCGGATGAAATGACTAAATAAAGTACAGACTGATAAGACATATCGAAGTGCTGTAATAGAAGAAATATAGGAAAAATGAGAAGCAGGACCTATTGACTAAACTAAGATGTAATAAAAGTGCGATATGACGTGATAAACGGACGTCTCAGGCATTAGACAATATAAGTTTAGTTTGGTATAATAAAGTCATAGACATAGTTAAAACAACTAGTTGGAAAGGAATTAAAATGAGAGTAGGAATGGGTTATGATGTTCATAAGTTAGTAGCAGACAGGGATTTAGTTATAGGTGGAGTAACAATACCTTATGAATATGGATTGCTAGGTCATTCAGATGCAGACGTATTACTACATGCCATAATGGATTCATTATTAGGCGCAGCCGCTCTTGGAGATATTGGGAGACATTTTCCTGATACAGACGAACGGTATAAAGGTATTTCCAGCATGGAACTTTTGAAGAAGGTAAAAGAAATGCTGGATCACAAATTTTACATTATTGAGAACATTGATGCTACGATTATTGCACAAAAGCCTAAAATGGCTCTATATATTCCGCAGATGATTGAGAATATAGCAAGAGTACTTAAAATAGATATTGAACGAATAAATATTAAAGCAACAACAGAGGAAGGACTGGGTTTTACAGGGAAAGGTGAAGGAATTTCTTCACAGGCAATTTGTTCTTTAACTGAAATTATGAATTATGCATACGATAATCCCAGGAAAGTTATTAATGAAGGATGCAGTGGGTGTAAGGGGTGCTCGAAGCATAATGATTAGTTGCTTTCATTGATTTGTAGCTTTAGTGTGCAGTTGGTTTAAGGGGGAATCTTAGTGGAGACAATTGGCAGAGGAGTATATGATTCAATTGAAGTAGAGAGGAAGATAGTAAGGGAAAGAGATAGGTTAGTACATGAAATTGCAGCAGCAAGAGAATTATTAGAAAATAATTTGAATGAATTGCAAAAAGCAGGTGAGATGATATATGAAAGTTATGCCATGTACCTTTCTGATCTTATCACATGTGTGACCGATGATAACCGAAGAGATTATTTAAGACATAATTACAATATTTTTAATGCCATTTGGATGCATTTTAAAGTAGATGTTCGGAACATGTTGCTTAGAAGTATGCATCATCATGCTGACTACTATACCCAGTTTGTTAAAGGACTGGTATATGTCAATGAACGAGGTGAGCTGACTAAGTTAATAGAGTTAAACTCAGAGCATACAGAAACATTTAGAGCATTGTTTTTTAAAACAATTTATACACAAAGAGTATATGAAGCTAAGATGGATGACTTTTGTGACTTGGATATGAAGATGTTTCGTTTGGTGCAAAGTGCAATTTAACAAAACACAAACTTGACAAACAGGGAATTATTGAATAGAATAACATATATAATTTAAAAGCTGTGAGCGGAAAGAGTAATCAGTTGGGTGATAAAAGAGAGGGGATGTTATAAGCTGAGAGCATTCCTTATACGAGAACTGATGAAGTGCCTCCGTGAGCTGATTAGATGAACTAATAGTAGTTTAATCCGGTAACTGCCGTTATAGGAATAAGATTTTTAATGACCTGTTTGTGAACCAATATTGTAAGTGATAATAGAACTATGTATAATATTGGAGTGTGTCATTTGAAAAATAGAGTGGAACCGCGAAAACTTCGCCTCTAGAGTTAGAGACGAAGTTTTTTTGCGTGCTAAGAACTTTCGATTTATTGTACCTGCAAACTATAGAATGTTGTGCAGAAAGTTAGTCAGGAGTGAGAAAATGGGACTTTTTAAATGGATTCATGAAGAAATCAAAATGATTCGTGACAGAGATCCGGCAATAAAATCAAATTGGGAAGTCTTTTTATACCCTAGTTTTAAAGCAGTTATGCGGTATCGCGTAGCGCATTTCTTATATATTAGAAAACATTATTTTCTTGCCCGCTGGATATCTCAGAAAACAGCTAGAAAAACAGGAATAGAGATTCATCCAGGGGCAACGATAGGAAAAGGACTATTTATTGATCATGGGCATGGAGTGGTCATTGGTGAAACAGCTGAGATTGGGAATAATGTAACGATGTACCAGGGTGTCACTCTTGGAGGAACTGGAAAGGAACATGGGAAAAGACATCCAACAATTGAGGATAATGTTATGATTAGTGCTGGAGCCAAGATACTAGGCTCGTTTCGAGTGGGTGCCAATTCAAAAATTGGTGCAGGCAGCGTGGTGCTTACAGAAGTACCGCCTAACTCAACGGTAGTAGGAGTTCCCGGGAGAGTTGTAAAGAGAGATAATGAAAAAATACCAACGGATGAGCTGGATCAAGTACACTTTCCGGATCCTGTAAGCAACGATATTGAAAATTTAAGAATTGAAAATCAGTCATTAGAAAAGCTATTAACGAAATTATTAAATGAATTAGAGCAGTGTCAGCGAAATCATGGAAAATAGAATTTAGGAGGTCATTTATGAAGCTGTATAATACGTTATCAAAGAAAAAGGAAGAATTTGTGCCAATTGAAGAGGGAAAGGTTCGTATGTACGTTTGTGGTCCTACCGTTTATAATGACATTCATATTGGGAATGCAAGACCTATGATCGTATTCGATATCGTGCGCAGATATTTAGAATACAAAGGGTATGAAGTGAATTATGTGTCGAATTTCACTGATGTAGATGATAAGATTATTAAGAAAGCAAATGAAGAGGGCGTTTCCTGTACTGAAATATCAGAACGCTATATTGCATCTGTAAAAGAGGATATGAAAGCATTAAATATTAAAACGGCAACAACACATCCAAAGGCAACAGAAGAAATTGAAGGTATGGTAGAGCTGATACAGACACTAATGGATAAGGGTTATGCTTATGAAAAAAATGGAACGGTGTATTTTCGAACAAGAAAGTTTGAAAGTTATGGAAAGCTGTCCAAGAGGAATTTGGATGATTTAGAAGCAGGAGCCCGAATTGCAGTCAATGAGGAAAAGGAAGATCCAATGGATTTTGTTTTGTGGAAACCAAAAAAGGAGGGGGAACCTGCTTGGCCATCCCCATGGTCGGAAGGACGTCCAGGCTGGCATATTGAATGTTCTGTAATGAGTAAAAAATATCTGGGCGATCAGATTGATATTCATGCTGGAGGAGAAGATTTGGTATTTCCACATCATGAAAATGAAATTGCCCAGAGTGAGGCAGCAAATGGAAAAGAGTTTTCAAAATACTGGCTGCATAATGCTTTCTTAAATGTTGACAATAAAAAGATGTCTAAATCTGAGGGGAACTTTTTTACCGTAAAAGAAATTGAAGAGAAATATTCTCTTGAGGTATTAAGATTTTTCATGTTAAGTGTACATTACCGTAATCCAATTAACTTTAGCCGTGAACTTGTTGAATCGGCAAAAACAAGTCTGGAACGAATTAAAACAGCTGTATTTAATTTGAAGCATCTTATAGAGGCAGCAGAGGATAAACTAGTATCAGAAGAGGAAAGTGCTGTTTTAGCAGAATTTGAGGAATTGCGAAATAAATATGTAGCAGCTATGGATGATGATTTTAATACGGCAGATGCTATTTCTGTAATATTTGAAATGGTGAAACTGGCTAATACAAAAATTACAAGTGTTAATGGGAAAAGTGTGATTCAAAAAATTATTGATGAAATTACAAGATTATGTGATATACTAGGTATAGTGACGGAGCAGGAAGAACAGCTGTTAGATGATGAAATTGAAAATCTTATAAAAGAACGTCAGGAAGCACGTAAAAACAAAGATTTTAAAAGAGCAGATGAAGTGAGAGATTTATTGACACAAAAAGGAATTATTTTAGAGGATACCAGAGAAGGGGTAAGATGGAAGAGAGCTTAAAAAAGCGGGAAGCAGATGTGATGAAAGCGGCCGAAAACGCCGATTTAGTAGAACAGATAGCACAGAAGTTTTCTTTGCATAATCTGGAGGCTGGTCAGTTTTCACCTTTAACATTAGCATTTATAGGGGATAGTGTATATGATTTTATAATCAGAACTATCGTTGTGGAGCAGGGGAATGCGCCTGTAAACAGACTTCATAAGAGGTGTTCAGCTTTGGTTAAGGCGCCAGCTCAGATGAAAATACTTCATTTAATTGAAAATGAGTTAACAGAGGAAGAGCTGGCTATTTATAAAAGAGGAAGAAATGCAAAATCATATACTTCAGCAAAAAATGCGACTATTTCTGAATATAGGATTGCAACTGGATTAGAAGCATTGATTGGCTATTTGTATTTGAACAAACAATTTGACAGAGTATTAGAGCTTGTCAGACTGGGATTAGAAAGATACATGGACGAAAATGAATTTATGGGCCCGGGAAGTGGCAGATAGGAGTATTTGTGAGATACGAAGAATTTACAATAGAAGGAAGAAATGCAGTGTTAGAAGCATTTCGTTCTGGAAAAACAATTGACCGTTTGTTCATACTGGACGGTTGTCAGGATGGACCAATTCAATCAATTTTGAGGGAAGCAAAAAAGCAGGATTCAATTATCCATTTTGTGAAAAAGGAACGTCTGAGTCAGATGTCAGAAACTGGGAAGCATCAGGGAGTTGTGGCGTATATTGCTGCTTATGAATATAGTGAATTGGAAGATGTTTTTAAGATTGCAGAAGAAAAGGGTGAGGCGCCGTTTATTGTTTTGCTGGATAATATAGAAGATCCGCATAATTTGGGAGCTATTATTCGTACAGCCAATCTTGCGGGAGCTCATGGAGTTATTATCCCAAAGCGAAGGGCAGCAGGTTTGACTGCTACAGTAGTAAAGGCGTCTGCGGGAGCCATTAACTATACACCAGTGGTAAAGGTTACAAATCTGGTAAAAACCATGGAAGAGTTAAAGGAACGTGGAATATGGTTTGTCTGCGCAGATATGTCTGGTGAAGTTATGTACAAAATGGATTTAAAAGGTCCTATCGGAATTGTGATTGGAAACGAGGGAGAAGGAGTTGGCAGATTAGTAAAGGAAAATTGTGATTTTGTGGCTAAAATACCGATGAAAGGTGATATTGATTCTTTAAATGCTTCTGTTGCTATGGGAGTTCTGGCGTATGAAATTGTAAGACAGAGGATGAGTTAGCCTTGTTAAAAGAATATTTATTAGTGGATGGATACAATATTATCTTTTCATGGCCTGAATTACATGAATTAGCAATGGAAAATATGGAAGCAGCACGGTATACTCTGGCAGATCGGTTATGCAATTTTCAGGGATTTAAAAAGAATGAAGTGATTTTAGTTTTTGATGGACATAAGTCTAAGGGGAATATAGGGAGTATCTTGCATTATAATAATATTGATATTGTATTTACGAAGGAAGCAGAAACAGCAGATCAGTTTATTGAAATGGTAACGCAGCAGATTGGAAATAAATATTCCATTCGCGTTGCCACTTCTGATGCAACAGAACAGATTATTATTTTAGGGAGAGGGGCAACACGTTTATCAGCCCGGGAACTAAAAAATGAGCTGGAAATGTCAGAAGAAGCAATTCGTCAGACTTATTTGGAAAAGTGTGCAAAGAAGAGGAATGGCTTATTTGACAGTGTTTCTCCAGAAATGGCTGCTATGCTTGAGAAAATGCGGTTAAAAGAGGATTAGTTTTCTTTCTATTAAGGAGGTTTGTATGCAAGAGAAGAAGTACAAGGGCCTAAAGGATGAAGAGATAATTAAGCTTATTCGTGGACAGGACAATTGTGCCATGGATTATCTTCTGGATAAGTATAAGTATTTAATCCGGCAAAAGGCTACAACGCTTTTTTTAATAGGAGGAGATAAGGATGATTTAATTCAGGAAGGTATGATTGGGCTATATAAGGCTATCCGAGATTTTAATGACACAAAGGATAACAGTTTCTTTTCATTTGCTGAGTTATGTATTTCACGTCAGATGTATACGGCAATTAAGCAGTCAAACCGAAAAAAGAATATGCCTCTTAATACATATGTTTCGTTATATACACCTGCATTTGGAGGTAATTCGGAAGAAGACGAGCATACTTCTCTTTTGGATATTATGTTTTCAAATAATTTAAATCCAGAGGAAATGGTTATTGACAAAGAGAGTACAAGTGTGATAGAATATGAACTCGGAAGACGTTTAAGTGCATTTGAGCAGGAGGTACTTATGTTATACCTTGGTGGGCTGAAATATTTGGACATTGCTGGGAAGCTTGGTAAGGAACCAAAGTCAGTTGATAATGCATTACAGCGGATTAAGAGTAAGTTAAGTCAGATTCTTGATGAACTGAAGTAATATTTGCTGCTATAGCACAGTCGGTAGTGCGCAACATTGGTAGTGTTGAGGTCACCGGTTCGATTCCGGTTAGCAGCTTAAAGGAACCCTTTGAATATTCAAGGGTTTCTTTTTTTGAAAATTTTAAAATTGTCTACTAGGATTAAATTGTCTACTACACATAGGATTTCTCTTATAACATAAAGTGGTTACTTTTTAAAATCTTCTATTTTGGAAATAATCTTATTAGTACATATTCCTAAATAGAAAATAGACAGAATAAAAAGTATCAGTATTTCTTCAAAACCACTTCCACTAAAATGTTTCATTATGCTAGATAATCTGATAAATCAAATATTTGAATAGGAGAAATTAAATGAGAGTACCTCTTTTGGAACTGTTGTGCAAAATCAATGTTTGACAAATATCTGACACATAATTATAATGTTTGAGGAAGCAAAGAATTATCAGCAGGAGATTGTTAGAGGCTGATATCTAGGAGGAATTATTTATGAAAAAAGTACTGGCATTTTTTCTCCTGACAGTGATGTTGATTAGCACATTATCTGGATGCAGGCAAGAAAAAGTGAAAGAAGCGTTGTCTAATGCGGCGAAAGGTTCAGAAGAGGTTAATAGTACTGAAATTGAAGAAAAGGAACAGCTGCCATTAGTGGTGGGATATGGTGAATTTGATGAAAGGTTTCATCCTTTTTTTGCAGAAAGCCAAGAGGACATAGAGGCAGAAGGTTTTACTCAGGAAAAGCTTTTGACGATAGATCGGGCAGGCAGTGTAATCTACCATGGAATTGAAGGAGAAACAAAAAGTTTTTGTGGTAAAGAGTATACATATAAAGGAATTGCAGATTTTGATGTGAATTATGACCAGGCAGCAGATTTTACAACCTATCATATTAAGATAAGAGATGATGTTAAATTTAGTGATGGGAAGCCATTGACAACAGATGATATTATTTTCTCACTTTATGTATTGTCAGATTCTAGTTATGAGGGTGCAAGGGATGTTCAACTGGACGCTGTTGTTGGAATGAAGAATTATCGTTATAACAGTACACTTGCTGAAGAAATTACAGACAAAGAAATTTCAGAATACATTGAGAAGATGAGTCCTGAGTTTGCAGCTGTGATTAGTGAAGAACTAATCGCACCTAAATTGCGGGAGGTGTTTGAATGGTGCGCCAGTCTTTATGAAAAGGTGGAATGGAGTGAATATACGCAGCTTTATCCAGAAACAAAAGATTTATTTGCATACTTTTATTCTATAGATGAAGCTTATGATTCCAAGAATGTGGAGGATGAGGAACAAGTCATTACCGATATCATTAGCATGTATGAAGAAGATTATAAAACACTAGGTACAAAATATGCAGATGATGAAGAGTATTTTAAAGCAGAGGTGAGGGAATTAGCTCAAAACTGTATTTTGCAGGAAAAAAATGCAGAAGGTGTGGGACAAGAGGTTTCTAACATTGAAGGAATCACAAGAATAAGTGATACAGAGCTTGAAGTAAAGACAAGAGGATATGATGACACAACAATCTATCAATTTAATTTTGAAATAGCGCCTCTTCATTACTATGGGAATAAATCGTCATATAATTATGAAAAAAATCAGTTTGGTTTTAAAAGAGGCGATTTGTCAGCTGTGAAAAAGAAAATGAGTCAGCCAATGGGAGCAGGACCATATAAGTTCGTTAAATATGAGAATAATACCGTTTATTTGGAGAGAAATGAAACCTATTACAAGGGGCAGCCGAAAATTAGTAAGGTAGAGCTAAAAGAAACCATAGAGGAAGAAAGAATTGGGAGTGTGGAACAGGGAAGTCTTGATATAGCTAGTATTGATCCAGACAAGGATAAGTTTGAGTGGGTTGAAACAATGGACAAGATTGTTACAGAGAAGGTAGATTGTCTTGGTTATGGATATATCGGCATTAATGCACAGAAGGTTAATGTAGGAAACGATGCAGATTCGGATGCTTCAAAGAATCTACGTAAGGCACTGGCAACTATTTTAAGTGTATACAGAGAAAACGCTGTGGATATGTATTTTGGCGAGGCAGCTAGAATTATACAATATCCTATGCCTTCATGGTCGGTTCCAGAAGAAACAGAAACAGAATATAAAGAAGCTTATGGGATTGATTCAGAGGGAAATGAGATATATTCAAAAAGTATGACTTTGGCAACAAGATATAGAGTGGCGTTAGAGGCGGCGCTAGGATATTTTGAAGCAGCAGGCTATACGGTTCAGGACGGGAAATTACTAGCAGCACCATGGGGTGCCAGCCTTCAATATGAAGTAATGGTTACAGGAAATGGAAAACAGGAGCATCCAGTTTACAATGTTCTTGCAGATGCTGCTAAAGCATTAGAGGAGATAGGATTTTATTTGAAAATTAATGACGTAGAAACGGGAAGCCAGATGTGGAATGCTTTGGAGTTAGGCGAACAGGAGCTGTGGGTGGCAGCATGGGAAACGGAGGCTGTGCCAGAATTGTATAAGGCTTATCACAGTGATAATCTGCCTGGAGAGGGTGGACTGAACACAAATTATTACGGGTTAGAGGATGGGTCACTAGATGAATTAATGATATCAGCTAAGCATACTACTGATGATAGTGAAAGAAAATTGCTTTACCGGCAATGCTATGAGGCTATTTTGGATTGGGCAGTAGAAGTACCTGTGTATCAAAAACAGAAGGAGATTCTGTTCAATGCAACCCATATCAATATAGCAACTTTGTTACCAGATAGTACAATATACTATCCATGGATGAGTGAAATAGAAGCAATGGAATTGAATGAAAGTGTTTGATATATTTTATGGTTTACCTGTATTAAATTTCGTGATAAAATAAAAAGAAAATAGGCTGCTGTTTTATTGAATCGAATGAAAGTTTAGAATGTTGCTTGTATGCACGGTGGAGGAAGTTGGTTCAAATGGAAGAGAATTTTAAAACAGAAATAGAAGATGAAAAGAGATATATTTATATTGTACTTTCATCAACCAATACCAGTATGGGAAAATTAATACGTGGTGTAACCAGATATGAATATAATCATGTATCACTGTCCTTTGAGGAGGATTTGCATAAAATGTTTTCATTTGCAAGATATCATGTGAATTCGCCACTTGTAGGAGGATTTGTTGAAGAATCTGCATTAAGGTATCATTTAAATATGTCACACCCTACTAAAATAAAAGTTTTTAAAATAGTAGTAGAACCAGACAGCTATAACGAACTGAAACAATATATCCGAAAGTTGCAGGAGGAGCGGGAACAGTATATTTACAATACTTTTTCAGCAATGGTTTTTCCAATACACAAAAGTATAAGGATAGAAAGAGCCTATACGTGTGCGGAATTTATTATAACCGTTTTAAAACAGTGCAGGATTATAGACGATACGGATAAAATGTATACACTAAAAGAGTTAGAATTAGAATTGGAAAAATATTACTTTTACGAAGGGGATATGTTTCAGATTGTAAAATTTAAAGGTTGGGAGAATGATCAATATTTATATCGGAAAAGCCATTTAGAAATTATTCTTGATACAATGAATCATTTCCGAAAGCAATTCAGCCGGGTATTAGATGGAATTTTTGGATAATGATATTTTGAATAAAATGTGCTTGTTGAGAAATACTATCATTAGTTACTTTCAAGTCATTAGTGGAGAAAGTACTAATATATCCTATGGAGGAATACGACTATGGAAAAGAATACAAGCATTGAATGTTCAATTAGTAACTGTGCCTATCATGCACAGGCTGTCGATTATTGTACTTTGGACAAAATCAAGGTGGGAACACATGAAAGCAACCCAACTAAGAAGGAATGTACAGATTGTGAATCATTTTCAATGAAATAATGTATAAGCAGTGGTGAGGAGCATTTGTAAAATAGAGCATGACTCTATGGAGCAAAGGCTCCTTACCTTTTTATTCGTTTTTATTAAAGTACAAATTTTATTGCAGATTTTTCATTTCAAGAAAAGCCTATTTCAATTATAGTTAAGATAGGAAAAAAATCAGGAGGGAATACTATGAAGAGAGTAAAATTATTAATTTTGTTAATCAGTGTTTTGATGGTTTCAGGTTGTTCTGGCAAGTCTGAAGGAGCAAAGCAGTCAAATCAGACGTCAGAGCTGGAGCAGATCCAAGAGCCTGTAGCAACTAAAGAGGATGAAAATAATACCGTGGCAGACCAGGAGGAAGCACTTATACTTCCTGAAACAGACAATACAACAGGTAAAGTAATGATTCAGACGGTATCAGACAGCTATGCTTATCCATTAAACTCTTACATAATTACATCTGCTAACGGAGAAGTTGTTATTGTGGATCCGACACAAATGCCTAGTAAGGAAGTAGTTGATTTGAATCCAGCAGCAATTGTTAATACCCATGGTCATGATGATCATGTAGATAAGAAATTTAATGATTCCTATCCAGAAAGCCAGACAATTAAATATGTAAAAGATGATATTAATACAAAGGATTTTCATATCTATACCATTCTATCTTCTCATAGCGGAGACACCATTGAAGAGGCAAATAATAATGTAATCGCAGTGTTTGAGGTAGATGGTCTTCGCATTGTACATATGGGTGATATCGGACAAACAGCATTAACAGAAGAGCAGTTAGAGGCATTAGGGGAAGTTGATGTTGCATTTATGCAGTTTGAAAACTCATATTCAGATATGACACTTAAAAATGAAAAAGGATTTAAAATAATAGAGCAGCTTAATCCAAAAATTGTTATTCCTACTCACTACACAGATAAGGCATTGCCGGTGCTTGAAGAAAAGTATGGGGCAATTCAAGTGTTTGAAAACAAATTAACGATAGCAAAGAATGAGTTACCAGATACTACATTAAATGTATATCAAATACAAAATGAACATAAATACAAGTAGAATACAAGTACATGATTTACAATTGACCTATAATCGATTATAATTAGACAGTATGATTTTAATTAGATGGTAGGTGATTGTTTGGATTTTGTTACAATCGGGAAAAATTATTATTGCGGTTATAGAATGGAATTATGTGTTAGAAATGATGCAGGTGCATTGGCAGAAAAGGCTGCAAATGAATATTTTAAAATCATATATATAGAATCAGAAACACTACATATCGCGCTCAATAAAAATTTCTATATATTAACGGGGGCAAATGTAATCTGTCTAAATGAACAAGATCAGATTTCATTTAAAGAGGAACCAAAAGACAATATTATGATTTTATTTTTTAAACCCTTTGTGATTAATAATAAATTTTGTTCAGAGTCTTTTTATAATCAGGAAAAGCTGTCCCTATCAGAGAGACAGGATTTGGAGTTTTTGAATCAGTTTCAACACAATTGTTCGGATTCTCTTAAAATCAGACAGCTTTATACTTCAATTGCATCTGTAATAAAGCAAAAATTTGAACTATTAAGCCAACAACTAGTATTACAAAATAGTTCGTATTGGCCATGCAGGAGCCGCTCTTATTTGTTAGAACTGCTATTTGTACTAAACCGGTTTGAGGAGGAATCACCTGTTTTAGTTCCACAGCAACAGAAATTGAAATATACAAAGCTTACGGAAGAGTTGATTGATTATCTTCAAACATGCTACAATCAAAAATTTACTATCGAATCGTTGGCTAAGATGTTTCATACAAACAGAACAACACTTTTAAAGGAGTTTAAGCAAAGTACAGGTCAGTCTATTACAAATTATGTTATAGAATTTCGGATATTTGTGGCAGCCTCTTTATTAAGAAACACAGAACTGGCCGTTTCAGAAATCTGTGAGCGTACTGGATTTCATGACATGAGCTATTTTAGCAGAGTATTCAAGAAGAAAATAAAATTAACACCTTCCAAATACCGTAATCTAATCAAAAATAACACCTGCCAATAGTTGACAGGTGTTATTTTGATGATGGGGTCACACCTCAGATTTTAAGGAAAACATAAAAGCGTTTCCAAACAGAAAGCTTTTTATGCAGTCCAGATTGAATGAGGAGGTAGCATTCAGCGCATTTTTCCAGTTCGTCAGAAGTCAGTGGTTCTTGACTAAAGCTTACTTTTTCCACAAGTTGAATCCAATTACCGATGATTTCATATGGAACAGAAAGTTGTTCTTTTAGAAGGATTTCGTTAAAGGAATGAAGGTTAGTAGGTTGTTCTGTAAATTTTGCAAGTTTCAAATAATGGTTAATAAAATCGTACTGATTCATAATACGAGTCCTGTATTCACGTTCAGTCAGTTTTTTTCTCCAATGTAGTTTTTGCAGCATTATTTTAACAAAAAGTACAAGTAATGGAAGAAAGGTAAAACCAATTATCAGGACAATCAAAAATGCTTTTGTGCCTGGCCGCATTGTTGTCAAGGACTGACTGGAGGAATCAAAATCAGAAACCTGACTACTGGAATCATTTCTAAATAGACTGGAAAAGAAACTCCAAAAGCTTCCAGATTCATTGTTAATTCCCTCTCCTGGTGGCGTAAAATCAACAGGAACCCATCCAAAATCTTCTTGAAAAACTTCAACCCATGCATGAGCATAAGAGTCATTTACATCGACCTCCACGACAGCAGTTTTCCCCAGCTCCGTATTGCCGCTAAACCAGTCTTCATATTTTTCTCCTGCAACAAGGTCACTATCTAATACTTTACTGTAGGGAATAGTATAGCCTTCTACGTAGCGTGCTGGAATTCCCATGGCACGTAGTAAAAGGGTGGCACTTGAGGCAAAATGCACGCAAAATCCCTTTCTGCTTTTGGTAAGAAAATAGATAACCGCGTCTGATTTTTGAGGTGTAAGACCAGGGCTCATCGTATATTTGTAATTATCAAGAAAATAATTCTGCATTTGTTGGATTATTTCCTCCTGGGTTCCATGAAATCCAGCCTCAGTGCAGATTGTTCCCAGCACAGAATTTAGTTCATCAGGAACAGAGGTGTATTGCCACAAATTTTCTTCTTCATACATTTTTACGGCAGAGAAAGCTTCTTTTGAGGCATGTACAGGTTGTACATAAGGAAAATAAGTAATCTCATATGGTATGTTGAAAGAAGATTTCCCCACTAAAATATCAGAGGATAATGCCCATTGCTGAAAATCATTTTTTAAGTATGGATAGTAAGGAAGATAGAGATAGATTCCAACTGCCCCCACATTTGTGATTTCCATTTTGCCAGACAATCCATTGCTGCCTTTTTTTTTGTTTTCTTCTAATACCGTTTTTTCCTTATAAAAGAAAGTTTTATCTCTATGAAAATCAGCACTGTCATAATATTTTTGTGCATCTTCGTTGTATTGTTTTTGCACTGACTTTAACGTAGCACCAGTATTTATCCATTGGTTTCTTGTATACTCAATTCCAGTATATGCTTTTAAGTAAAGGGGCTCCGAACTATAGGGGGTAAAGCGGACTTTTAAATCTGTTTCAAAATCAGGGCGTACGGAGCTGATTCCCCCAAGCTGTCCGCCGCTAATTCCCCCAGCACTGTCATATTTATTAAAGAAACTGGAGAAACCAACGATCATATAATTGCGGATGTATTGATCGGTTTTCTGTTTCCAGGTATTCCATGCGTCAGGCGTATGAAAAATGCCCTTAGGCGTAACCAGCATAACTAAAAGGCTTATAACAATAACAAAAGAAGCAGCTATGCCGCTGTTTTGCAAAAGTCCTTTTGCATTCAGTTTTGCAGTTCCTTTTGTCCGGTAGGCATTGCTTTTCTTCAAAACCAATAGAGTAAGCCAGCATACAGCAATAAGAGCAAACCAAATCATTCCGGGAGTCTGGTCAAAATATAGGGGAATTTGAATGAGTGGAAAGGTAATGAAAAAAGCAAAAAGAAAACTCATATACCCTGAAATCATGCAGTTTAGAAGCATGCACAAGAAAGCCCCCAGAAAGCAGGTACATATAGTAATGGCTAAGGTTCTGTCAGGTACATATTCCGCGTAATGACGAATACTTGGCAAAATATATATTTCATCAATTACATCATATGTAATATTTCTGATAGCAGCAAATCCACTGCTGATATAAGTTTTTAAAGCTAAAGCTGGAAACAGAAAAAGCAGCAATAAAATAATATATCCAATATTCATAGTCCACTTATTATAATAGAGCAGACCACAGTATAAAGAAGTCAGAAAAAGCACAATGCCTAATATAAAATAATTACAGGGAATTTGAAAACCAGCCAGATAAAAGCCAACTGTTCCAAAAGCACCTAAAAAAACAAGGAAAGCTCTGACGAGACAAAGTAAAAGTATGGAATGGCTGGTTTCACCTTTCTGGGTTCCCAAAGTAATGCCAGTCTTATAAGAAGAACTGGCATCAAGCTGATTATATGCATTGTCATTTACTTGATTTTTTTTATGAAATTTCAACTATTACCACCCTACTCCTATCATTATAAATTTCTTTATATTTTTGATGACTTGGGGAATGATATCCCGTAATATATAAAGCCTGTCCCATTTTATAGTCCAATTTGAAATAGCTTTCCAATGTTAAATCAGTTATGCAGCTAGTCTGTTCATAAAACAAGTTTTGTATGACCACATCTAGAACGGCTGCATTGTGAATGTGTTCCAGGGTTAACTGAAAATCTTTCTCACTATACCAGCCAATACAAAAGGAAAGCTGTTGTTCCAAAAGCTGTATGGAAAAGGAATAGAGAAGATCCAAAGAAGCATCTAATAGATTTTGTTCATTCTGATAAAGCTCTAGCAGGAGAAGAATGTCATAAGAAGACATACTTTCGAATTCCTTGACTATAAGAGTATCTTGTTTGGCGGATAATTTCCAGTGAATGTGCTGGAGACGATCCCCAGGAATATATTCTCGGAAATCAGAAATCCCGCTGGAAACAGAGCCTTTTACCTCAAAGTTTTCTAGATCTTCTTCACCTATTCCACTATTTGTCTGTATGTCCTGATAAAGTGTTCTTAATTCTGGCATAACAAAATATTCACTTTTATGGCCAATTTTCTTGTTAAGAGTAAAAAAATGAAGTAAATCCGTTGCCCGAAGGCTTTGAATGGTAATAATCAGGCAGCCGCAGTATTTTGAAGTAACAGGCAGCTCCGTTGTATTTGCCTGCAAGGCCAAAGCAGGAAGGTTAAGAGTTATATCCATAGTGTCTGTTAAAAAATGATTTTGAATACTTACCTGCATGGTACAATTTAACAAGGGAAATATAGTGGGGTTTTCTATTAAAAACACCACGGGTACAGTGTTATTCTTACCAACCTTAATAGCTGGAAGTTGGGCGTATACCTTCAGTCGTTTTAAAGTATAAAAAAAGCTGCCAAGTGAAAAAGCTGGAAGTATACATATCAATACCAGAAACAAAAAAATGTAATAATTATGATAAAATACAAGCAGGATTATGGTAAGACAAAGTAGTAAAAAATAACTTACAATACTAAAAATATTTTTTCTCACTTACAATGTTCCTCTCTAAATTCTGGTGACTGGCACTCGAAGTATCAAATTACTAAGTGTCTGTCTTATGGTAAGCCCCTGTGCCCGCGCTTTACCGCTAAGCAGAACCCGGTGGCAGGAAACATCAAAAAACACAGAAATAACGTCGTTTGCTGTAACATAATTGCGAAGATTAAGAAAGGCAGATGCCTTTGCCATTTTCAAAAGTGCAATACTTCCTCTGGGGCTTAAGCCTAAAGAAAATTCCTCAGGGTTCCGTGTTGCTTCTGTCAAAGTTATAATGTATTCATAAATGGAATCATCAACAAATATTTTACCAACGGTATCCTGCAATTCCAAAATGGTGTCTGGATAGCCACAAACAGACAGGGAAGAAAGAGCATCGTAGGCATTTCCTTTCAAGATCTGAATGGCATTCTCGTGATCTGGATAACCCATGGAAAGCCGAATCATAAAACGGTCCAATTGAGATTCCGGAAGCCTCTGGGTACCAGAAGAACCAATGGGATTCTGTGTGGCAATTACAATAAAAGGCTTTGGCAGCTGCTTTGTAATACCATCTACAGAAACGTTGCCCTCTTCCATTACTTCTAAAAGGGCAGACTGGGTCTTGGGAGAGGTACGGTTAATTTCATCTGCTAAAAAAAGGTTGCAGAAAACGGCGCCTGGTTTAAACTCAAATTCTTTTGTAATGCTGTTTGGCATGGAAAAGCCAATTAAATCACTAGGCAGCACATCGGGTGTAAATTGAACACGCTTGTAATTTAAAGCCATTGACTTAGAAATGGCAGTTGCCAGTGTTGTCTTTCCCACTCCGGGAATGTCTTCTAATAAAATGTGACCTCCAGCTAAGATGGCACATATGGTTTTATCAATAATCTCGTCTTTTCCCTTGATTACTTTCTTAATTTCATTTTTCAGGTATGTAACTGTAGAATCCAAAATGTCACCTCTTTATTCTCTAATTGAATAAATGATATCATTTAAACAAGGAAATTACAAGAAATATTCAGCAGTTTATATGAAAACCGTGCAAGATTTTCGCTTAAAAAGTTACTTGATTTGCATATGAAACTAAGGTAAAATAATACATAAAATGGTGGTTTGTATAGTAATTATTTAGTGACAGACTGTCTATGTAAAAGGAGGTTATATTTTGGATAAAATATGTATGAATTTTGGTAAGACGGAAAATGTAAGAGGTATATTGAAAGGAATAGCTGGCTTTGAGCGGGAGGCATTTCACGCAGCACTAAAGGAAGGTCATATAGAAGGAGCAGAGGCTGGAAGTGTTAAGCCAAGTCTATTTGGTATTGAAATTGATTTTTATGATTTTGCAAAAATGGTACATACATTTGCAGTTGGATTGGAAGAGGTAAAGAAGGAATATGGAACCAGTCCAACAGAAGCAGAATTAAAGGATGACTGGATTGCAGATATTCACTTTGAGAAAACCCAGGCAGCTTATGGAGAACGTACCTTGAGTGGATTAGTAATTAATCCTTATCCACAGAAGAAAAAACCACTTTTTCTTTATACACATGCTACCCAGCTAAAAAAGTCACTGGTGCCATCTAGCTTTTTTGATATTATAGTGGAGTTAAAGGAAGATATTGAAAATTTAATAAAAGAACTTATGGAATTTGAGTGGAATATTTTCGAATATATTAAGCATCTGGAGAAGGCATGGAAGAAGTTACAGGAGACACAATTAGCGGATCATCTGGAGGTGATTTTTTTAATATTTTTTGCAATGGAAAAGGGATATAGTGTAGTGATGCCAGATTATCCTGGAATGGGTATGGATTCTAAAGCAGAACATCCTTATGTGGTTGCAGAGAATCTGACGGATACAATATGCAGATTTGCTGAAAGTGTCATTGTGGAGCAAAAGAAGGTGGAAAACTGGAATAATGAGCTGTATGTAGGAGGGTATTCACAAGGTGGATACGTTGCTATGGTTGTCACAGAAGGAATCAGTAAAAGTACATTACTTAAGGACAGTCTAAAAAAGTCCTGGCCAGCAGGAGGACCATACAGTCTTTCGGAAGCAATGAGAAAATTAATGATTGCAGATGCAGATTATTTTTGTCTATTCTTTTTACCTTTGACCATTCGGGCCTTTTATTATTGCTGCGGAGAAAATAAGCTTTTTTCACCAGAGAGTGCATTTGGGGAAAATGGAGAGGCTGTATTTAAATATGTAGATGGAAGCGTAATTGGCAGTGAGGCAGATAAGGGCTTGCTGGCATTTACAGATGGTAAGAAAATTCCAAGTAAACTGCTGACTCCAGAATTAAAAGAACTTTTGAGTGACCCAAATGGTGATAATGATGTAATTCGTGTTTTAATAGAAAATAATGGATTTGCTACGTATCCAAAGGAATTATCAAAGATAACAACATTATTTCATCACCAGAAGGATCCAGTAGTTCCTTATGAAAATGCAGTAATAGCCCAAGAGCACCTGAACGTTAAGATTGAAGGATTGGAGCATTTACTGGAACCAAAGAATATGAATAAACATATTTTGGGCTTTGTGCATTACATGCTGTACATAGCAGCAAAAAAATATTAAGATTATTTAATGGAAATACAGGAAAAAATGTGTTACTATTAATTTAATTTTGACTCTACAAATGTTATACATAAAAACACTTTAATGAGGTGTAGGAAATGGATTCAACAATATGTATTGATATACTGGCAATTGTAGTAACACTATTTACGATGGTATTAGCACATAAAAATGTAGTAATTGATCGGAATAAAACCAAGTATTTTATTCACGCTTCTGTACTTACAGCAGCTATGCTTGTTTTGGAGATTGTTACAATCTGGTGCCAGAGTACATCCAATACGAATATAATTTGGCTGCATATTGCAGCCAATGCGTTAGGGTTTGCTCTGGGGCCAGCGGTAATTATAATGGTTTCTATTTTAGTATGGAACAGGATTGACAGATTTAAATTACCTTTTTTTATTCCCTTTATTTTAAACGGAATTGCTTCGTTGATTAGTATAAAAACAGGATGGATTTTTTATGTATCGCCAGATAATGTTTATAGCAGAGGTGATTTTTTCTTTATTAATACAGTCTGCTGTTCCTTTTATCTGATTATTTTAGTTTATTGCAATCTGATAGAAACAAAAAAATATAATAAAAGTGAACGGCGTTTCTTAATGGCAATTTATCTGATGGTAGTAGCAGGCGGCACGGCACAGGCAGTTAACAGGAAATATCTTTTTATTTGGGGTTGTGTGGCAGTGTCCCTTTTGCTATATTATGTTTTTATACGTGAATTGCAATTTCGATACGATCCTTTAACTAATATTTATAATCGTGCCATGTTTGAAAAAGAGATGGAGCGGCTTAGTGAGGCGGATAAAGTAACGATTATTGCAATGGATTTAAATAATCTGAAGAAAGCCAATGACAGATATGGTCATGTACAGGGGGATCAGATTTTACAGTCGGCAGCTTCTATTATTTACGAAGCGTTTGATGAGTATGGAATGGTTTTTCGGATTGGTGGAGATGAGTTTTGTGTTTTATGCCAGGACCTGGATGGAATCCGTTTAAAACAGGGAATCAGAACAATGGAGGAACTGGAAAAATTACATAATCAAAATAAAAAGAGTGTAATACCTGTTGAAATAGCGTATGGCTGTTATAATTACAGAAAGCAGGTAGATGGAACATTACATGATGCTTATGTGATGGCAGATAAGGAAATGTATAAAAATAAAAAAAAGTTAAAAGAAAGAATAGTTTTTTGACTATTCTTTCTTTTGGAAAAACTTATAACCAGGTAATGTCTGCGGCCTTTCGAGGTACAGTTCTCAGATAATCCACATCTTTATAACCAACCATTAAACAAGTAATAATAAACTTACCAGTTGGAATATTCAGAGTATTCAGCAGTGCAGGGTTTCCTTCAGTTGCAAATACAAAGAATCCATTAAAGAAACCGCCAAGACCACATGCGTGGATCATCAATTCCATGTTAGAGGAAGCTAATGCAGCGTTAACAGGATTGGAAGCAGTCACAATAATAGCGGCAGGCGCATGGTTAAAAAGAGGATCGTTATGCTCAGGATCATTTTTGTATGCCTGATAAAATTTGGAAAGCATATCTGCGTATCTTCTTGCACCATCATTATCCTCGGTAGTAGTTGCATATATGTAATCACTTTTCTGAAGAAGACCAGCATATGCCATATCCTTAATCTCAGCAAGCTTGTCTGTTATAACCGTATAGGAAACGTCCTGACTGTTTGTTCCAGAAGCTGTAAAACGGCCTGCTTCAATAATTTTTTCTAATTTTTCTTTTTCTACAGGCTGATTCTTAAAATGTCTGACACTTCGTCTGGATTTAATAAAATCCAATAAGTGTTCTGGAGAAATAGAAAAGTCCTCCTCATGATAAGTTTTCACTTCATTCATATCATAATCATCTGTTGAGATTGCTTCTGACGGACATACAGCAAGACAATGTCCACATTTCATACAAGTTTCGTTTATAATGGAAGCCTTTTTATTTTCTGCTATTGTAATTAATTGAAGTGGACAGTCACTGACGCACACACCACAGCCTATACATTTTTCCTCGTTTACATAAAACATTGGTAATGCCCTCCTTAATTTTTTGTCTTAAGATTTATTCTTTGTATAAAAGGTCTAGATGTAAATAATAAATTTTATTAAGAGCTAATCTTATTATACTATATCAGAAACAAATAGAAAACAAAAAAATAATAGATTGACAGGTATCAATATAAAATATATAATTAAATGTATAGATAATGTTCAATATAAGGTGGGGGAAATGTGAGTAACGAAGAGAAGGTAAAAATTTTTAAAGCTTTTTGTGATGAAAGAAGAATAGAAATATTAGAGCTGCTGAGGGAGGGAGAAAAGTGTGCATGCAGGCTGCTGGAGGAATTAAATATCAGCCAGCCGACGCTTTCCCATCATATGAAAATTCTTTGTGATTCCAAGATAGTTGTCAGCCGAAAGGAAGGAAAACGGATTTATTACATAATTAATCAGGAAGGCAGCAAAAAAGCAAAGGAGTTAATAGAAGAATTAACGGATAAAAATAAATAAACGGAGGCAATAAAAGTGATTGCATTAACATTTGATGATGGACCTACAGAAATAACACCGCTAGTACTGGATAAACTGGAAAAATATAATGTAACGGCATCGTTTTTTTTAATAGGAGAAAATATTACAGAAGAAACAAAACCTACTCTACAAAGAGAGCTGGATTTGAGATGTGAGATAAACAATCATTCGTGGAGTCATCCTAATATGACTACATTGACCAAAGAAGAAGTTCAAATGGAAATCCAAAAAACAAATGAGAAAATCTATGAAATGACAGGAATTCTCCCAGCGTTTTTCAGACCCCCTTATATCGAGGTCAATGATATGATGTATGAAACCATTGCTTTTCCTTTTATTTGTGGAATTGGATGTCAGGACTGGGATTCTTCCGTTGGTGTACAAAAAAGGGTGGAAACTATTTTAAATACAGTTCAGGACGGAGACATTATTCTGCTTCATGATTGCCGGGAAAATATTTTTACTGTGGAAGCACTGGATATTCTCATTCCAGAACTATTAAAGAGAGGATATACTTTTGCTACAGTAAGCCAGCTTTTTGCAGAAAAGGGAGTCTGTCCGGATGTTACATATAAGTTATGGACAAATGTAGGAAAATAGAATCGTAGTTATTTTTATAGACTCTCAATATGTGGTAGAGAGTCTTTTCTTTTTTCATATATTAATGTAAAAGCATGTGAGGTATTTTTTATGGACAGTGAAAAGCTGGATAACCAATTGAAACTTGCCTTAGACAGTACCAACCGGCAAAGACAAAAAACGTCGGATTTAGAAATTGGATATGATGAGGAAGAAAGTACATGGGAATTAATTATTAAGTATATTGGGGATATTGAAAGAATTCAGGAGGAGCTGGATATGCAGTTGACGGTTTTATTTGCAGGATATGCAGTCATTATTATTAAACAGAGACTGATTTCCAGACTTTCGGAATATGATGAAATTGAATTTATTGAAATGCCAAAAAAGCTGCAATTTGCCGTAAATGATGGGAGGGCAGCATCGTGTATTAACCCTGTCCAAAGAACAGAAACAGGTTTGTTTGGAGAAGGTGTTATTGTAGCAATTATTGATTCTGGCATTGACTATTCACATCCGGATTTCCGTAATCCAGACAATACAACCCGAATTATTGCAATATGGGATCAGACTATTGCACCATCGGGAGACCTGGCTCCACCAGAAGGTTTTTCTACAGGCACTCTTTACACGAGAGAACGAATTAACATGGCACTTCGCAAGCGGACGGTTCCTGAACAATTGGAACTGGTTCCTAGCACAGATTTATCAGGACACGGAACTCATGTTGCGTAATCGAAAAACAACCAGTTTCATCCTCTTTACACAGAACAAACGTTCTGATATAATACTTATTAAGAGAGGTGACAAAATTGAGTACAAGGGTTATTTTTCATATAGATGTGAACAGTGCATTTTTAAGCTGGGAGGCGGTGTACCGCTTGAAACACCTGGGGGGAACGGTAGATTTGAGAGATATTGTTTCGGCTGTTGGCGGGGACATGTCGAAGCGCCATGGTATTATTCTGGCAAAGTCCGTCCCTGCCAAAAAATACAAGATTCAGACGGGAGAATCCATTACAGAGGCATTGAAAAAGTGTCCTAATCTTTTGCTGGTACCCCCGAATTATTCTTTATATGAAAAGAATTCCAAGGCATTTATGGAGATTTTACGAGAGTATTCGCCTCAGGTAGAGCAGTATAGCATAGATGAGGCATTTGTAGATATGACAGGGATGGAGAATTTATTTGGAAAGCCCGTTGTGGCTGCCCATGTAATTAAGGACAGAATTTATAAGGAACTTGGATTTACGGTAAATGTAGGAGTATCCAGTAATAAAATACTTGCCAAGATGGCAGGAGATTTTCAAAAGCCTAATCTGGTGCATACACTTTTTCCAGAAGAAATACAGCAGAAGATGTGGCCGCTTCCAGTAAGAGAACTTTTTTGTGTAGGCAGGGCAACGGAGAAGAGGTTAACCAGCCTGGGAATCAGGACAATTGGAGAACTGGCTAATACCAATATGGAGATAGTAAAGCATCATTTGAAAAAACATGGGGAAGTGATCTGGAATTTTGCCAATGGAAGAGACACTTCTATTGTGGAGTCACAGCCAGCAGCAAATAAGGGGTATGGAAACAGCACTACCATTTCATTTGATGTGTGCGATCCAGCCACAGCTAAGATGGTTTTATTATCTTTGGCAGAAACTATTGGGAAGAGAGTTCGGAAGGATCAGGTGAGGGTTCAAGTGATATCAGTGGGAATTAAAAATTTTGATTTGATATCGGCTTCGCATCAGTGTGTATTGTGTGAGCCGACAGATATAACCAGTGAGATTTATCAGGCAGCAGCTCAGCTATTCGATGAGTTATGGGACGGGACTCCCATCCGGCAGTTAGGAATTCAAACCAGCAGAGTAGTAAATGCAGAGCCAGCCAGGCAGCTTACTTTATTTGATCAGTTTGATTATGAAAAATTGGAAAAACTGGATCGGGTAGTGGACAGCATCCGGGAACGGTATGGGACAGATTCCGTTATGAGAGCGGCGTTTATTCAAAATGACAGAATTGATCATATGAATGGCGGCATATCAAAAGAGAAGAGAACGGTAGATTATAAGAATGAAAAGGTAGAATAATGGGATTTTATCTGGGAGAAATCATTCAGGAAACCAATGCTGGACGGTTAAAAGGCATTCAAAGGGAAGTTGCCTGTTATTGCTGGTTTACAAGTCAGGGGGAAATGACACCGCGTATGATTAAGATTATGGATGAGGAAGGCCGGATTCATACTATACAGGAAATACGAGTATTGTGTTCAGAACCGAAAAATTATTCTGGAATTGCAACAGTGGAGTACATTTGTAAGATACGGTACAGAGGGATGGAAGAAACAGTAAAGTTGGTGTATACGAAGGAAAACTGCAAATGGGCGATTATAAGAGTATGAAGGAAGAAAAACTAGAAATATAAAAAATAATGTTGTAATAAAATGAAATTAATGGTATACTTATACAATAAAATGAATAAATACAGTAAAGTTAAATAGTGACACAAATGAAAAGGCAGAAGCACATAATTATGAAGGAATTTTCATGATGTGTGCTTTTATTGTGCGGTGTCGCTGATGTCACGAAAAAATAAGCTTGAAGGTGGGAGGAAAGACAAAATGGTAGTGTTTCAAATTTCATTGGAAATATATCTTCAGGAGAATTTACCAATGGAAAAGACAATGGAAGTACTCTGTAAGTTTTTAGACAACGTATTGTGCCAGAAGGAAGAACTAATAGGTCTGCACAATGCAAAAAAATATAAGAATTATTGTTTTAACTCATTGTATCCAACCAGCAGTGACAAAGTATATCACAAGAATAAGAGGTATCAGCTTCAAATTCGTACAACAGATAGGGAGCTTGCCCAACATTTTGCCAATCAAGCAGTACGGGTAAAGGACAGAATTATAAAGGTAATAGAGACATCGGTACAGATGCTTCCGAAGCGGACAATTTATAAGTTATATTCCATTTCGCCCTGTATGCTGAAAACGGATTATGGATATTGGAGGAGTTATTTGCCTGAAGCAAATTTTTTGGAAGCAGTTAAAAGCAATCTAATCAAAAAGTATAAGGATTTTACAGGACAGCTGGTAGATGAAGACTTTTCGTTTTTTGAGAGGATAGAGTTCATTAATAGAAAACCAATTCTTTGTGCCTATAAAAATGTTAGTCTGCTCGGAGATAAGCTGGACTTGTATATATCAGAGCATCCCATGGCGCAGGAGCTGGCGTATTTTGCTCTTGGGGTTGGAATACTGGAAGGAAATGCACGGGGATTTGGATTTGTAAATGATAAGTGGAAGAAGTAAAAGTGTGAGTCATTAAAGAGCATTTCTTGCCTAAAAGTATACGAACTAGTCGGAAAACATAGAGCGAATGAGGAAAAGCTTGAATATAATAACATTTTATATGGGATTAATGTAAAATGTAAGAGTTGAGTTGTTGGAATAGAGGTTATGGTGTAATATATAAGCATACCAAGTAGAACCAATCTCACTACAAAAGATAAGGGAATGACTTAAAAATGAGACAGCGTGACGTTTAAGGAATCAGCATAACTGAATTATGAGACAGAGAAAAGCTGACAGACAGAATACTAAGGAGAGACTTGGTTGCAAAAAAAGATATTGGACATAATTTTTGAGACTGGATATGGATATCTTTTTACAGAGGGTGGCTGCCTGCTAGTTTTTGCAGCCACCAGACTATAATGAAAAGATATTGTGATAAAGTGAAAAAAATGCAATAAGGTTAACTGGTCGCACGAAATAGGAAAACTATTGAGTGCGTTTTTTGTGATTATGTGGCAGTTGGTGCTAGAAAGTCCAACTGATTTTATAGATAAGCTTGCAAAATCCAAATTTTTTGAGTATTATGGAAAGAAACGATAAAGAAAGATTTCTTTATTGCAGAAAAGGGGAGAAATATGGATAAGAAAAGAATTATGAACAAGAAAAAGGTATTGGTTGTAATATTTGGTGTGCTGGGGATGGCTATCATTGTTTTAAGCGTCATATTAGCGAGGAAGGACTTTGCTAATATACAAATCGGTTTTTCAGGAAATAATATTGGGAATGAGCTAAGTGCTTCATTCAAATATTTTAGTGGTTCAAAGAAAAAGCAAGTAGTATTTCAGGAAAGTAAAACGGCTATCATTAAATATTCATTAACAGAAGAGTCAGGAAGTCTTATGTTAAAAGTTTTGGATGAAAATGGAAATCTTATTGATAGTAAAGAAGGAACGGTAGATGGAGAAATAAGTTTTGTGGTACCCAAAGACCAAAAATATACAATTCAAATTAATGCAAAGCAGGCAAAAGGTAAATATAAATTGAGTTGGTCAGAGGAATAGCAGAAGTGATGTTTCAAGAATAGAGGGTTTACTGAATTATAAGAGCATACCGAGGAGAACCCCTAGTTTATTGGAAAAGATAAGAGAACGGCTTAAAAATAAGACGGCATGACCTTTGAGTTGATCAGCATAACAGAATTATCAGAAGAGGAAAGCTGACGGACAAAATATTACGAAGAGAATGGGGTAAAAAAATATTGTGATAAAGTAATAAAAATACAATATGATTAGTTGAGTGTACATAAATAGGAAAACTAGTGGGTGTGTTTTTGAGATTAAGTGACAATTGATGCTGAAAAGTCCAACTGATTTTTTTGTCGAAAGTTTGCAAAATCTGAATTTTGTGGTATTATAGAAAAAAAGGATTGGCGTATTTACGTCTGTTGAACCGTAACATGAGATGTATTGAAACTTTTCATAGTGTCATGTACTTCGTAAATTTTGATATTGTATATTGGTGCTTATATGAAAGAAGGATTGTATGGGAAATATAATGATAACAAAAAATTGTAATTTAAATAAATGCCCATGATGATTACGTAACAGCCCAGTCATCCATGGGCCTTTTTCTTTTCCCATAAGCATGAAAAACAGTCAAAAAACATAAAATGAAAGGAAAGAAATAAGGAGCTGGTTGTTATCGACAATCTAATCATACATAATCATTTTAAGGAAAAGGATAAAAAAAAGCGGGAAGAAAAGATAATTCAAATATTGATAAAAATAATAAGCCGGCAGAACAATAAATAGAGAGGGCTGTGTTATGGATAAAGTAGCTATTTATTGCAGACTGTCAAAGGAAGATGAAATCAAAATAAAGCAAGGGGATGACAGCGAAAGCATTCAAAACCAGAAAACGCTTTTAAGAGAGTATGCCATGGAGCATAATATGCAGATTTATAAAATCTATAGCGATGATGACTTCAGCGGAGCAGATAAAAACAGACCAGAATGGAGCAAAATGCTGCACGATGCAGAAAACAGAAGATTTAGTGTGGTTTTATGCAAGACACAGTCCCGATTTACAAGGGAGCTGGAAATCGTAGAAAAGTATATTCATGGTCTCTTCTTAGAGTGGGGAATACGATTTATTGGAGTTGTGGATCACGTAGATACCAACGTAAAAGGAAACAAAAAAGCAAGGCAGATTAGCGGCCTTGTCAATGAGTGGTATTTAGAAGATACTTCAGAAAATATAAAAAGCGTATTTCGCCAGAAGATGAAGGAAGGCAAATTTTTAGGAAGCTTTAGCTGTTACGGCTACAAGCGGCAGGAAAAATATAAGCTGGCAATTGATGAAGAGGCGGCAAAGGTGGTACGCAAAATATTTGACCTCTATCTCCAAGGATACAGCATAAGGCAAATCTCTGGGATTCTCACAGAAGAAAAAATTCTGACACCCACGCAATATAAGCAGTCTATTGGATTAGCCTATCAAAACAGCAATTCAGATTTCTCAACAACTTATGGGATATGGAGTACCAATACAATAAAACGAATATTAAAAAATAAAGTTTACATTGGGTATCTCATTCAGGGACGGGAAAAAAAAATCAGCTACAAAAGCAAAAAAATCGTTCTGGCACCAGAAGAAGAATGGATTGTGATAAAAAACAGCCATGAGCCAATTGTAGAGGAAACGATTTTTTTTCAGGTTCAAAACTTAATGAAGGCAAAAAGAACCGTTTGCTATTACAAAGGTAAGCGGAAGGCACATTGTCTGGCAGGAAAGGTAAAATGCAGGGATTGTGGGGCTGCCATGATAAAAAGCGGAGGAGGAGAAAAGGGATACTTGCGGTGCCAATTGGCAAATAAGACAAGAGGAGCGGAATGTACCACCCATAGCATACGGTTGGATTTGCTAATAGAACAGGTTGGTTTGGAAATAAAGCAGCTTATAGATGACATACCACCCAGGGACTGGCGAACAGAGGTGGTACAGAATGAAAGCATAGAGCTGCAAAGACGAACAACGGGAATAAATCAGAGCAGAAAAAACATAGAAATCCAAATGCAGGATGTAAAGAAGGCAATGTCCACGTTATACATTGATAAAACCAAGGGGCTGTTCAGTGAAGAGGAATTTCTTGACATGAAACAGAGTCTTAAGCAGGAATTGATACAATTAGAAAAGGAATGGAAAGAAACAGAAGAAAAAATTAAAAATTTTTCTTTGGAAGTGAACCAAAAGGGGAATGAAAAAGAAGGAATAGAAACATATATAGATTTTAAGAATCTGTCAAATGAAATAGTGGCAGATTTTATTGATCATATTGAGGTGGGGGAAAAGGACTGCTATGGAAACAGGGAAATCGAGATATACTGGAATATCTAGCAGTTTTTGAAGTACGGGACTCATGTTGCAGGCATTGCAGCAGGAAATGGAAGATCCAGTGACGGGGTATATAGAGGGGTTGCTCCAAAAAGCGATTTGCTTATTGTAAAGTTAGGTTCCTCTATTAGCGGAAGCTTTCCAAAAACAACCCAGCTTATGTCAGCCATTGATTATGCCATACGGACGGCAGCATGGCTGAACCAACCACTGGCAATAAACATCAGCTTTGGAAATAATTACGGTGCCCATGCCAACAATTCATTATTAGAGCAGTACATCAATGATGTGTCAAATATATGGAAAACATCCATATGTATTGGCAGTGGAAATAACGGCTCATTAGGATATCATGCCTCAGGGATTGTAAATAAAAATACAAATACAATAGTAGAATTTTCGGTGTCAGAGGCAGAAGCAAATTTGAATCTGCAAATATGGAAAAATTTCTTTGATGATTTTGACATTATTGTACGTGCCCCAGGACTGACACGCTCTGGCACTATTACTAAAGTGGCAGGAAAACAACAATTTATAATAGAAGGAACAGAGTTGCTTATTTATTATGGCGAGCCTACACCATACAGTGTGGATCAGGAGATATACATTGAATTTATACCAAGTGGAGCCAATCGGTATATAGCCAGTGGAGTATGGGTGCTGGAATTTATACCAAAGGATATAGTAGTTGGCAATTATGATATCTGGTTCCCAACTTCAGGAGTACTAAATTCTTCCACACGCTTTTTGCGTCCGTCTGTAGAAACAACACTGACCATTCCATCCACTGCGGCTAAAGCAATCACAGTAGGTGCATACAATGGAAGAAATGACAGCTTGGCAGTCTTTTCAGGAAGAGGCTACACGAAAAATGGAATGGTAAAACCAGATATCGTTGCACCAGGGGTAGAAATCATGTCTACCTCTAGTGGCGGCGGATATACAATGAAATCCGGAACCTCAATGGCAACGCCATTTGTTACAGGAGCAGCGGCATTACTCATGGAGTGGGGGGATGGAGTCTTTTTAATGACAAGTGGAGATTCTGCTAGCAAATAATAGAAGCATGCCATATAATTAAATTGCTACTAGATACATACTTAAAAGAGATAGGTAAAGGAGACTAGCAGGATGGAATGTAAAAAAAGAGTAATGGACTTAGAGGAAGCAAAAATCAATTCTAAAATAAAAGTTTATTACATTTGTCATGCTTTTAAGTGACGAAATACACTTATGCAAATCCTTAAGATACACTATACTATGAAAAAATACATAATAAAGCGTATGGAAAAGGAGTTTAGTATGAGGATATTTTTTAAATATGTACTTAAGAGCATGACAGAGAAAAAAGGTCGTTTTTTGCTGCTTATCGTAGCAATTTCTATTAGTACAGCATTGCTGGTAGCAAGTACAGGAATGATTGACATCATTATGGATTCTCTAATCAAACCACAACTAGAAACCTTTGAGGGGAAAGATATGGTCATTTCATCCAAGGATCAAACCTCATATTTTTATTCGGATGAAAATATGAAATTGGCTGGGGTGGAAGAAGAAAGTCTTTTAAAGGAACTTTATATTACAGGCAATATAGTGGATAAACCAGATACAGATGACGAAGCCATGTTAAATATTACGGTTCTGGGAAGGGACACGAAGTATATTGATAATGAAATGATTACCCAAGGTGACATAGAAGCTTTCACAGGTGCTGTCTGTATGATTTCAGAAAGAACAGCAGAAGAAAAGAAGACTGGGATAGGGGATACTCTGGATATTATAATAGGCGGTGTTACAAAAAGCCTGAAGGTAGCAGCGATTTCTGCACCAGCCGGAGTTTTCTATAATGACAGCAGTACATCCTTTTCTGTAATGGTACCTTACGATTACTTAAGCAGTGATTTGGGAGCAGAGGGAAAATACAACTTAATTATAGGCAGTTCTGCGGAAAAAACGGTACAAGAGGGAATTGACCAGTTTAATGAAAACAATGAATGGTTTACAGCAGAAGAGTTATTTGATGAAGATACAATAAAAGAACAGGCGTCCAGTTTTACCTCTATTTTATATATGATGCTTATCATAGTGGTAGCAATGAGTTCTATTATTATTTACAGTTCGTTCAAGCTGATTATTACAGAACGCTTAAAAACAATAGGGACATTTTTAAGCCAGGGTGCCACTGTAGGAAAGGTAAGGACTATTTTGTATCTGGAAAGCTGTACCTATGGTTTGTTTGGTGCAGTGATAGGAATTACCCTGGGAGTAATCGGGCTTCATGTAATTAACAGACTGGTATCACCACTAAAGGATTACGGCATTTATGGTGAAGTGGTAATAGAGCCACATTATGTGATTTCAGGAATTATATTTGCGGTAGTACTATCTATTTTATCCTCTTATCTACCAGTGCGGAAAATTTCAAAGCTACAGGTGAAGGACATTATTTTAAATGACGTAAGAATAACAAAAACAATTGGGTGGAAAAAATGTATAGCTGGAACTGTAATAACGGCAGGGTCCGTGGCAGCCTATGTATTTGCTGAAAATAAACTTGGAGTATACTCCGCATTGCTGATTATTTCATCCCTGATAGGAGTCATTCTTGCGTACCCTAAGTTGATTGATTTACTGTCTGGATTACTTTACCACATATTCCGGGGAAGAAGTAAAAATGTGATTTACGCAATCAATAATCTGCGTACCTCTAAGGTATTGTTGGGAAATATATCGCTGATTATTATTTCACTGACATCTATTATAGCCATTCAGTCGGTAGGTGCCAGTATGATTGATATTGTCACAGAAGCCTACACAAAATTACAGTTTGACGTAGAAATTAGTGGAATCTCTACCATAAGAGAGAATTCTCAGGAAACTACAGAAGAATATCTGGTAAAGAAATTAGAAAGCTTTGGAGTAAAAGAAAACCAGATTAATAAGATAAATTACTTTACTAGTTTGCTTTCTGTCCCTGACACTGATACGGAAATGGGATTATATGCCATGGGAGTTAATCCGGATACCTATTTGTCTTACAATCAGTATCTGGAACTTGATAAACCTGAGTATAGCCAGTATTTGGAGGATTTTAAAGAACAGGAATCAGGAGTCATTATTTCTACAGTGGTAAGTAAAAATCTAGGCAGTAAACTAGGGGATACCATTGAGGTTACCTGCATGGGAGTGAAAAAACCACTAAAAGTTGTGGGTATTATTAACGGAAAGCTATTTAACGGTGGATTTTTCATACTGATTCAAAATAGTACACTGGATAAAGTATTTGGAGTTTCATCTGTCAATCGAATTACTTTTGTAACGGATCAGGACGCAGATTTGATGATGGATAAATTAAAGCCTGTCCTAAGGGAAATTGGTGCGACCGCCGTAACAAAAGCGGAAATGGAGAAAGTGAATTTAAAGCAAAATCAAATGGTTGTAAATGGTTTAAGTATATTTTCGTACATGGCAATTATTATTGCAGCCTTAGGAATTGTAAATAATGTTGCAATCAGCTTCCTGCAAAGAAAAAGTGAGTTTGCTGTATTGGCATCCATTGGAATGGAGGATAGCGGAAGAACAAAAATTCTGTTTTTCGAGTCTATAGCTTCCGTTACATGGGCAATGGGTATTACTATATTATATAGTATGTTTGCTGTCCGGGTAGTAAGCAGTTTAACAAAGGCAGCTGGTTTGAGTATGGATATAAAGCTGGATTATCAATCTCTTCCGTTTGTATATCTGATTTCCCTAGCTATTGTATTATGTGCAACCATACCAACCTACTGGAAAAGCAGAAAGTTTTCGATTGTGCAAGAATTAAAATATGAATAGCATATGGTCGGTATCAGAAAAAATAATTCTAAATTGGAGGATAGAAATATGAAGGCAATTGAGGTAATTAATCTAAACAAATCATTTATGACAGGGAAAGAAGAAACGACTGTACTAAAGGGGCTAGATTTTAGTGTGGAAAAGGGAGAGTTTGTATCCATTATGGGGCCATCAGGAAGTGGAAAATCAACGCTGCTCTATTTGCTGGGGGGATTAGATAAGCCTACCAGCGGGACGGTTCAGTTAGATGGAAAGGATTTGGCTCAGGTAAGTAAAAAGGCAATGAGCAAGCTGCGAAGAAGTAAAATTGGATTTGTATTTCAGTTTTATAATCTGGTTCAAAATCTGAATGTAGAAGATAATATTTTACTTCCTATTATTTTGGATGGCAAAAATCCTAAAAAATATGAAGAAAAATTAACGGAAATTCTAGATGTAATTGGATTATCCGATAAGCGTAAGGCAACACCTAGAGAATTATCTGGGGGTCAGCAGCAGAGAGTTGCTATAGCCAGAGCATTGATTTCAGAACCCGATATCATCTTTTTAGATGAGCCAATTGGAAATCTAGATTCAAAAACGGGAAAGGAAATCATGGAGTTATTTCGAAGCATCAATAGAAAATATGGAAAAACGCTGATTCAGGTAACACATTCCCAAAGTGCTGCCCAATATGGAACTTCAATTATTCGTCTGGTTGACGGGGAAATTGTGGAACACAGTAAAATAACAGCATAGGAAACAAACGAAAGGAATATATTTTTAAAGTATAGTTTTTCGTTTGGAGTGAAGTGCATGAGTGAAGCAATTTACTATGCTGGTGCATATCTTCGGTTATCTAGGGAAGATGCAGTGAAAGATGGAAGAAGTAAAGCAGAGAGCAATAGTATTGGAAGCCAGCGGGAACTGATAGCAGACTATTTGGTGGATAAGCCAGAAATACGACTGGTGGAAGTGTACGTGGATGATGGATTTTCAGGAAGTAATTTTGAACGTCCAGAATTTAAGAGAATGATGGAGGATGTCCATTTAGGAAAGATAAATCTGATTATCGTAAAAGATCTTTCTCGTTTTGGACGAGATTATATTGAAGCTGGGAGATGGATTCAAAGAATTCTCCCAGCTTTTTCTGTGCGCTTTATTGCTATTTCGGATCGATATGACAGTTTGACTGCCAATAAAGCAGAAAGTGCCTTCTTACTACCAATAAAAAATTTTATCAACGATTCCTATTGCAGAGACATTTCTCAAAAGGTTAGAAGTCAACAGGAAATAAAAAGAAAACAGGGAGAATTCACAGGTTCCTTTGCAGCCTATGGATATGTGAAAAATCCAAAAAACAAAAACCAGTTACTGATAGACGCCTATCCCGCTCAAATTGTAAAACAGATATTTTCATGGAAATTAGAAGGCTGGAGTGAAAAAAACATTGCAGATAAACTAAATGATAAGGGGGTTTTATCACCTCTTGAATACAAAAAGCTTTGTGGGCTTAAGTACTACTCAGGATTCGAGAAATGCACAAGTGCAAGATGGTCCAGAGAAACAGTCAAAAGAATTTTAGAAAATCAGCTATATATTGGAACATTAGCTCAGGGAAAGAGAGAAAAGATTAACTACAAAATAAATAAAAGAGTATATCGGCCAAAATCTCAGTGGATTATAGTGGAGAATACTCATGAAGCTGTTATTAACAGGGAGGATTTTTATTTAGTTCAGAAAATACTTCAGTGGGATACCAGAGTGACAGGACATGAAAATGTAGCTGATATATTTTCAGGACTTCTTAGATGTGGGGATTGTGAACAAAATATGGTACGAAAAACAGTCTCTTATCAAGAGAAAAAAAACAAGTACTATATTTGTGCTACCTATAATAAAAACACAAAGCAATGCTCTAGACACAGTATAGAAGCAGTTGTACTGGAGGAAACGGTACGACAGCTTTTAAGATGGCAGTTTGCTGTGTTTTTTGGTTCGGAAAGGCTGCTTGGCTGGAGGAACGATTTGAATCCAAAAAGTCCATGTAGTGAAGCAGAAAGACAACACCAGCAGACAATTGTTAGAGAGTGCAGACGAATAAGTAGGCTGATGGAAGCTGTAGAGGAAAAGGGGAGAAACAAAGAAATTTCAAAAGAAGAACAGGATACATTATATCAGATTTATAAAAACCAGTATGAAGAGTTAAAAGAAGTTTTAAGAAAGCAGAAGGCGGACCAGGAAGAGTGGAAAAAGCAAAGTCAGGAAGAGGAGGTAAATTATTTTGAAAAACTAAACCGTTCCCTTGTTTTGCGGGTTATTGACCAGATACAAATTATTGATGCAAAAACAATACAGGTAGTGCTTTGCTGCCAAAGTAGTCTTATAACGACGTAGAAAAGAAAGGAAAATCAATGAGTGGACAGAAAGCAGAGAGAATATATACTGCTGGAGTATATGCCAGATTATCGGTTGATTCCAGGGATCGGAAAACAGAGTCTATTGAGACACAAATAGATCTTGCCAAAAAATACGTGGAGCAGGCAGCAGATATTGAAATTGGAGCGGTGTATCAGGATTGTGGGAGAACAGGTACTGATTTTGAAAGAAGTGGATTTCAAAGGATGATGGCAGATGTAAAAGCAGGCAGAATCAACTGTATCGTGGTGAAGGATTTTTCCCGATTTGGAAGAGACCATATTGAAACAGGAAATTATGTAGATAGAATATTTCCTTTTTTAAAGGTACGTTTTATTGCGATAGCAGACGGGTATGACAGCCTGGCGGAGGATGTTGAAAACCAGAAAATGGTGGTAAACATAAAAAACCTTGTAAATGAACTGTATGCAAAGGATATATCAAAGCGTGTCAGCGACACAAAATGGATGCTTCAGGAAAAAGGAAGTTTTATGGGGAGCATAGCACCTTATGGGTATTGTGTCGTATGGAAAGAGGGAAAGCGTTTATTAGAAATGGAACTTGAAGCGGCGATTATTGTGCGATGGATTTTCCAGCAGTATCTTACAGGAATGGGGTGTAAAGAAATAGCAGGACAATTATATCAGAAACATGTTCATCGAATCAGTGAGTACAGGAAATATGGACATGTAAGAAGAAAGGAGGGGGAAAAGCTGTTTGCCTGGAAAACAGATGTGATAAAAGAACTTTTACAAAATTCAGTTTATATAGGTCAACTGGTTCAAAGGAAATCCAGCAGCAGACTTTATGAAAATCATAAAGCTAGAAAAACAGTTGTGGAAGATCAATTTATTGTAAAAAACGCTCATATGCCAATTGTAGAAGATGAGGTGTTCCAACAGGTCAGCAAACTTCTTTTAAATAATCAAAGGACTAGAACAAAGAGCGGTGCTGATGGGGCAGGAGGGTTGTTGGGAGAAGTGGTTTTCTGTGGAGAGTGTCAAAAAAAATTAAGAAAGGCATATTATAGAGCAAGGGGGACAGAGATAAGAAGGATTTCTTACTATTGTGGAAACAGTCAGTATCAGGACGAAAGAAAATGCAGCAGAAAAACCATACAAGAAAGAGAACTTTTACTTATTATAGAAGCTAGTATGCAAAGAGAGTTTTTAATGAGCAGGCTGGAGCAGCAAGGTTTTTTAAAATTAAACGAAAAAGCAAAAAAAACGGCAGTATTCAGCGTGAAAAATGAACTGATACAAATAAAAGAAAGGAAGGGGTACGCAGAAAAAATGTTTAGCCGTGACTTCCAGCATTATATAGAAGGGAACATGGAAGAAAAGGAATTTTTAAAGAGGCAGAGGGAAGTCCGGCAGAACCGCTTATTTTTAGAAAGACGGGAAAAAGAGGTGAAGAACAGAATAGAAGAAATAGAAAGAAAAGGAGTAGAAAATAGACGACTATTGAATGCGTTGACAGATGATTTCTTATGTGGCATGGTGAACAAAATAGTACTCTATTCAGAAAAGAGAATGGAACTTGTATTAGAGTTTCGACAGACCATAGAAGGAGAGTATGAAAATGAGCGGTAAGCAGTATGTGGCAGTTTATATGCGAATATCCGTAGAGGATAAAGGCTTTTTTGAGGAAAGTAACAGCATTACCAACCAAAGGGTAATGATACAAGCTTTTATCAGGTCAAAGAAAGAATTTGAGAGTGAAGAAGTAATTGAGTTTTACGATGATGGATATAGTGGAAGTAATTTTCTGCGGCCAGCCATTCAGCAGCTTTTTAAAGCTTTAAAGAAGGGGGAGGTTCATACGGTGATAGTAAAGGACTTCTCCAGATTCTCAAGAGATTACATTGAATTGGGAAGTTATTTGGAACAGATTTTTCCTTTTATGGGAGTCCGTTTTATTTCCATTAGTGACGGGTATGACAGCAGCTGCCTAAAAGAAAACATGGCTGGTCTGGATGTGGCATTTAAAAGTATTCTTGCAGATTTTTACTGCAAAGATATTTCGGAAAAGGTAAAAGCATCTTTGGAGGTGAAGAAGAGCAGCGGGCAGTATGCCAATGGCAGTGAACCGTTTGGTTATTATAAGGACTCTGGGAATAGAAACCAGCTTCTAGTTCAAAAGGAGGAGGCAGAGGTTGTGCGGGATATCTTTCTTTGGACAGAGGAAGGCAAGAGGCCGGGAGAGATAGCAGGGATGTTAAATCAAAAGCAGGTACCAACACCAGCTATGTTTAAACAGAAAAGAAAGACACCAGATGCTCCAGTTAAAACCTATGTGTGGAGTATTCAGGTGGTCCAGTCTATACTGAAGAATGAAGTTTATATTGGAACGTTTATTTACAGCAAATACAAGGTGAAAGAAATAGGAAGCAAGAAGTCCAGGTTAATTGAGAAAGAAAAGTGGAAGAGAATAGAAAATCATCACCAGGCCATTATTGACCCAAAGGTTTTCCAAAAAGTGAATTCTTATCATTTAGAATACACCAGAGGGAATTGTCAGGAAGTTTGATTCTTATATGTATGGTGATGCTGGTGATATAATAGGACCAAACGCGATATATGGAAATTGTGTTTTAATTTGTACCATGCGTTCATATACTTATACGAAAGATTAGATTTGGGAAAGGGCAGGCTGTGATATGAAGCAAGAAGACAGAAAAAGAATATATAGTCAGGAATATGCAGATTTGATTATAGAATATAATGTTAGCGGCGAAGAGTTATTGACATTTGAAAAAGATCCAAGAAATTTTATAGATGAAAAATATGCGGTAATATATTTTCCAAATTCAAAAATCTCAGAACCACTTGTTAATCAAAGTGGTTATTACGTCATTCCCAAATTGTTTGGACTGGTGGAGACCAGCAGCTTAGAAGAAATAGGTGTTACTAAGATTCAGAATATTCCTTATCTGTCTCTTCGGGGGCAGGATGTGTTATTGGGATTTATTGATACGGGTATTGAATACACCAATCCATTATTTCAATACAGCGATAATACCACACGTATTGTATCCATCTGGGATCAGTCTATACCAAACTTGCAGGCAACAGACAGAACCTTTTATTATGGAACAGAATATACGAGAGAACAAATTAATGAGGCGCTGCAAAGTGATGACCCATTGTCCATAGTTCCAAGTACAGATGAGATAGGACATGGAACTGCATTAGCAGGGCTTGCAGGTGGATCGCGATTAGAGAATGAAAATTTCGCAGGTGTTGCCCCAGCAGCAGAATATGTAATTGTAAAGTTAAAGCCTGCTAAGGAGACTTTAAGAAATTTTTTTTTAATTCCAGAAGATGCCATCTGTTATCAGGAAAATGATATTATGTTTGGGCTGCAATACTTGTTTAATATGGCAAGAAGGTTGAAAAAACCAATTGCAATTTGTATTGGACTTGGCACCAATCAAGGCAGCCATGGTGGAACTGGAGTACTAAGTGATATGATAAATACCCTTTCGGATCAGGTTGGAATAGCTATCACCATTGCAGGAGGGAATGAAGGGAACAGCGGTCACCATTTCTATGGAGAAGTAGATAAAAGTAAAGGCTATACGACAGTGGAATTAAAGGTTGGAGAAAATGAACAGGGATTTTCCATGGAACTGTGGGGTGGAGTACCGGGGACTTATTCCATTGACATGTTATCCCCAACTGGACAATATGTTCCACGGATACCAGCGACTTTTAATGAACATCGAGTGATAAGTTTTCTATTTGAAAATACAACGGTTATTGTGGATTATTTATTGCTGGAAACACAATCGGGAGATCAGTTGATTTTATTGCGGTTTAAGAATTCAGCACCAGGAATCTGGCGGTTCAATGTATATAGCGGACCTATTTCTTCAGGGTTTCATATATGGCTTCCCATGCGGGGATTTATATCAGACCAGACTTTTTTTGTTAATCCCAATCCAGATACCACCATAACAAATCCAGGAAATGCAATGTTTGCAATTACGGTGGTTCCTTATGACCACACAAATAAAAGTATATACATATATTCCAGCAGAGGGTATTCTAGAACAGGAGTTGTAAAACCTGAGTTGGCAGCCCCAGGTGTAAATGTATATACGCCAGCTCTGAATAATCAGTTTCAGCCTCAGTCAGGTTCCAGCATAGCAGCTGCATTTACAGCAGGTGTTACCGCAATGCTGCTGGAATGGGGAATTGTTAAAGGAAACGACAGGGGAATGGACACGGTACAGACAAAAAAATATTTAATCCGGGGAGTAAAAAGAATGCCTAATGTGGTGTATCCTAACAAGGAATGGGGATATGGAATGTTAGATGTATACGGAATTTTTATCAGTCTGCGGGGAGAAGGATAAAGTTTTTAGTTTCCAGCAGCATATATAATATAGAAAGGATGAAGCATTATGCTGGAGGAGGACAGAATAAAGATTTATAGTGAAGAGTATGTAGACGGTATCATTGAATATAACATAAGCAGCGAAGAAATCGAGCAGTTTGATACGACAGCAATGAATATTATTGATAATAAGTATGCAGTTATTTATTATTCAGCAGAAAAGGTAAAGAAAGAAATTACAAGTCTAATTGGATATTCAATTATTCCTAAATTATTTGGTCTTGTGGATATGACCAGTCTAGATGAACTTGGTGTTGTAAAGATTCAGAATATTCCATATCTAGGTCTGCGGGGACAGGATATCCTATTGGGATTTGTGGATACAGGAATTGATTATACAAATCCATTGTTTCGAAACAGTGATAACTCTACGCGAATTGTTTCCATTTGGGATCAGTCCATTCCCAATACCAAGGCAACGGAAGATACCTTTTTTTATGGAACAGAATATAGTAGAAAGCAAATAAATGAGGCACTAAAAATGAAAAATCCATATTCAATAGTTCCCAGCAAAGATGAGATAGGGCATGGTACTACATTAGCAGGACTTGCAGGAGGAAACCGCATGACGGAGAGCGATTTTTCAGGTGTATTGCCAGCGGCAGAATTTGTGGTTGTAAAGCTAAAACCAGCCAAAAGAGCATTAAAGGAATATTTTCGTGTACCGGAAGAGGCAATAGCTTACCAGGAGAATGACATAATGTTTGGACTGCGTTACTTATTTAATGCCGCCCGAAAACTGAAAAAACCCATTGCAATCTGTATCGGTCTGGGAAGCAATCAGGGCAGCCATGACGGACGGGAGGCACTGGCAGACAGTATTGCCCGTTTATCCAATCAGGTAGGGACTTGTATTACGGCTGCGGGAGGTAATGAAGGGAACAGTGGTCATCACTATTATGGAGAAATCGATAAGACAAAGGGGTTTAATACCGTTGAATTGAAAGTAGGGGAAAAGGATACTGGTTTTACAATGGAACTTTGGGGAAATACACCAGGGACGTATTCCATTGATATATTGTCACCAACAGGACAGTACATTCCCCGAATACCAGCACGGTTAAATGAACACAGGGAAGTTAAATTTCTATTTGAGAATACAATCATAAATATTGATTTCTTATTAGTAGAATCTCAGTCAGGAGATCAGCTTATCTTAATGCGCTTTAAAAATGTTGCTCCAGGTATCTGGAGATTTAATGTATATAGTGGAATTATTTCATCGGGTTTTCACATCTGGCTTCCTATGAGAAATTTTATTTCAGATGAAACCTTTTTCTTAAATCCTAATACCTATACAACAATTACCAATCCAGGCAATGCGTTGTATGCAATCACAGTTACTCCGTATGACCCTGTTAATCAAAGTTTGTATAATTTTGCCAGCCGCGGGTATTCCAGAACTGATTACGTGAAACCAGAGATGGCAGCGCCAGGTGTAAATGTATATAGCCCGCAGCCAGGAAATACATTTGCGCCACAATCTGGATCTAGTATTGCAGCGGCTCTGACCACAGGAGTAACTGGTATGCTGTTAGAGTGGGGGATCGTGAGAGGGAATGACAGAGGTATGGACACCTCTCAGGCAAAAAAATATTTAGTAAGAGGGGTAAAACGAAATCCCAACCTGACGTACCCGAATCGGGAATGGGGATATGGCATACTAGATATTTACGGCACGTTTATGAGTTTACGAGGGGAAGATATTTAATTTAAAAAAAAGAGAATAGATATGTGATTTAGTCACAGAATAAAAAAAAAGTATGTGATAGAATAGGGCAAAAGTTGAATGGAGGTTCATTTATGGCAGTGCAGAGACGTAAAAGATATGCGGAGGTTTTAGAAAGTAAGTGTGTAGCTTGTGGAAGCTGCGCAGGAGTTTGTCCAAGAACTGCAATATCTGTGCCAAAAGGTGTTACTGCAAAAGTAGATAAGGATTTATGTGTGGGATGTGGGCTTTGTGAAAAAATCTGTCCAGCATGCGTAATTGAAATGATAACAGAAGCAAGTCAGCAGGAGGAGAATTAGTATGAAGAAAAGACATAAAAAATGGTATGAATATTTATGGATTGCTTCTGCGCTTTATCTGGTTTTAGGCTTTGTAAATATTTTATTTGCATGGCTGGGAATGCTTTGTTTTCTTATTCCGTTACTTATTTCTATCACAAAAGGAAATAAGGCATATTGTAACCGTTATTGTGGCAGGGGGCAGCTGTTCCATCTGCTGGGAGGTAAATTCAAACTATCCAGAAATAAACCATTGCCTAAGTTTATTCGAAGTAAATGGTTCCGATACGGATTTTTAATTTTCTTTTTAACAATGTTTGCTAATATGGTATTCTATACGTATCTGGTTTTTTCAGAAGTAAGTGGTTTAAAGCAGGTTGTAACCTTGCTGTGGACGTTTAAAATGCCGTGGACGTGGGCATATCATGGGACAATTGCAGCTCCTTGGGTTGCGCAGTTTGCATTTGGATTTTATAGTCTTATGCTAACTTCAACCTTACTTGGATTAGTTACAATGCTTCTCTTCAAGCCGCGTTCCTGGTGTGTGTATTGTCCAATGGGTACCATGACACAGATGATTTGTAAAATAAAGGAGTAATCCAAAGGAGGAAAATAGTGTTTACTTATGTATTATACGGAACCATGAGTGTATTGCTGATTGCATCATGGAGTAAGGATAAGAAAAAGACAAAAATGGCATTAAAGAAGGCATGGAAGTCATTTGAAAATATTTTACCCCAGTTGTTTACTGTGTTGCTAATTATTGGAATGATGCTTTCCGTACTAGATAAAGAAATGATTTCTTCTTTATTAGGAAGTGAGTCAGGAGTACTGGGGATGGCACTGGCAGCCATCATTGGTTCCATTACACTAATACCTGGATTTGTTGCATTTCCGCTGGCTGCTTCCCTGTTAAAGGCAGGAGCCGGCTATGGACAGATTACCATGTTTATCACAACGCTGATGATGGTAGGGATTGTAACCATGCCAGTAGAAATACAATATTTTGGAAGAAGCACAACAATTAAAAGAAATTTATTTGCATTTTTCTATGCCGTTGTGATTTCCGTACTATTAGGAGGGATTATTTACAAATAATGCAGAACTGGAAGAAGATAATAAAAAGATATCGTTTTTTTGGAGTATTCTTAGTTATTAATTTAATTGTTTTATTTATATATCCTGAACTAGGAAAAGAATCCTTCATCATTACAGCAAAAAACCTTAAGGAAATGCTCATGGTAATTCCACCAATATTTGTCCTGCTTGGTCTGCTTGATGTCTGGGTGGAAAAAGAAACTATGATGAAATTTATGGGTGCCGATTCAGGAATAAAAGGTGCGCTGCTTGCCTTTCTATTAGGGTCAGCCGCCGCAGGACCACTATATGCCGCTTTTCCGGTGGCTGGAATTTTGTTAAAAAAAGGAGTCCGCCTGTTTAACGTATTTTTATTTATTGGAGCGTGGGCTACAACAAAGCTTCCGCTAATACTATTTGAAGTAAGCAGTCTTGGCTTTTCTTACATGTTTCTTCGATTTATCTGCAATCTGATAGGAATTGTTCTAATTGCATTCCTGCTGGAAAAAGCAACCAGACAAGAGGAACGTGAGAAAATATATGAAATGAGTCAACAATTATAAAAATGAAAATAAAGGAGAGATTCATATGGCAGCAATAAAAATAACAAAGGGAAATTTTGAGAGTGAAGTGTTGAAATCAGACAAGCCGGTTTTACTAGATTTTTGGGCTCCATGGTGTGGACCATGTCAAATGCTCCTTCCAATTGTAGAGGAACTTGCAGGAGAAGTGACAGAAGCTAAAATAGGTAAAGTGAATGTAGATGAACAGCCAGAACTGGCTTCTAAATTCAAGGTAATGACGATTCCGACCCTTATTGTAATAAAGGATGGAAGGGTTGTTAGTAATTCTGTTGGAGCAAAACCAAAGAAAGCAATCCTTGATATGTTAAATGTTTAAAAAGCTTCTAGAAGGAAACACGCTTTGCGTGTTTCCTTCTAGCTATGAAATAATAGAACGAAGTTTTTGCTTATTGATTATTTCTATTCCGCCACGGGACAGGGTCACCAGTTCTTCCCTGACGAAATATTTCAGCATTCTAGATACCACTTCTCTGGCACTACCCACATAACGGGCAATTTGCTCATGAGTCATATGAATGGTGTCGGAATTGTTTTTTACAGTTTCATCAAGTAAAAAAGCGGCTAAACGTTTGTCAAAGCTGGTAAATAAAATCTGCTGCATTGCCCACATAACGTCTGAAAAGCGTTCAGTAGCCAATTTGTAAGAAAATAGTTCTGCATAAACATTTTCAGAAGAGATTTTCTGAAAGGAATGAGAATTAATTTGAATAATATCACAATCTGTTTCTGCATCTACGTGAACATCAAATGTAATGGTTTCTAATACACAAGATGCTGATAGTACACAAATATCATTTCTTTCCAGGCGATAAAGAGTGATTTCTCGTCCTTCTTCTGATAAAATATAAGTCCGGATTGTTCCAGATTTTACGACTAAGAGACCAATACAATCGTTACTGCCTGAGTGAAGGGAGCTGCCTTTTTCATAGTGATATATAGTGGCATGGGAAATAAGAAAATCTTGCTGATCCTTTGAGAGGTTTTCCCAAAAGTCTAAGCTTTGGCTTAAAATATCAACTTCATTTTGTGTTATCATTGCTCTACCCCTTTCCTTTATCTGAGTATTATAATACAATTAAATGCAGTAAAAGGCAAGATTAGAACGTATTGAACAGACATATTTTGTAATCATAGAGAAAGGAGGAGGCTGATGCAGTATATTATTTCATTTTTAGAGGGCATCATCACCTTTATATCCCCTTGTTTATTACCCATGCTTCCCATTTATATTTCTTATTTTGCAGGGGGAAGTCAGGATAAAAGAAAAGTAATTACCAATGCACTGGGATTTATACTGGGTTTTACCGTTGTTTTTGTGTCACTAGGGGCTTTTGCAGGAAGTCTTGGACATTTACTGAAGGAGCAAAAATTACTGGTAAATATAGTTACAGGAGGTATTGTTATTCTATTTGGCTTGAATTTTACAGGTATTTTTAAAATAGGATTTCTAAACAGTACACGAAAACTGCAATATAGCAGGAACAAACTTGGTTTTGGCGCAGCCGTTATATTTGGCATTATTTTTTCCATTGGATGGACCCCTTGTGTGGGAGCCTTCTTAGGATCTGCACTTATGCTGGCATCTGAGAGAGGTTCCATGGTTCAAGGAATTTTTATGCTGATTGCTTATTCGGTTGGTTTAGGTATTCCATTTTTAATGAGCGCTATTTTAATTGATAAGCTAAAAGGAACTTTTCAATTTATTAAAACACATTATCAGGTAATCAATATAATATCTGGAATATTTCTTATATTGGTAGGAATTGCAATGATGACAGGATACATGGGGTATCTGTTATCTTTATTAAGTTTCTAAGGAGGTCGTATGAAAAAATATAGTAAAATATTAATATGGATTGGTGCATTTATTCTTCTTGTGGGCGGCAGCTCAATTGGATACCAGGTGCTGAAGGAACGGTATGGAAATCAGGAAAGACTTCAGGTTGTTGAAGACGAAGGAACAGCAGCTACTGAAGGAACAGAAGAGGAAACAGATGAGTTTGCTGCACCAGATTTTAAAGTTTATGATAAGGATGGACAAGAGGTAACTTTAAAATCTAAAGTAGGAAAGCCTATTGTTCTCAATTTCTGGGCAAGCTGGTGTGGACCGTGTAAAAGTGAAATGCCTGATTTTCAGAAGGTATATGAGGAACTGGATGTGGATGTTGAGTTTATGATGGTGAATTTAACAGATGGTTCCAGAGAAACGAAGGAAAGTGCTTTGCAGCATATTGAGGACAACGAATATACATTTCCAGTTTATTTTGATATAGATCAGAATGCGGCATATATGTATAATGTTTCGTCTATTCCAACAACCTATTTTATTGATGCTTCAGGTAATCTTATCACATATGCACAAGGGATGATAGAGGAAGAGGATTTGTTAAAGGGAATTGACCTCATAACAGAAAAAAGTGAAATAAATTAATTAAATAATTAGTTTTTTAAAATGTATATAAAAATGTGTAGAATATGGTGTATAATTGAAAGCATGAGAAAGAATGGTACAAAAAAATAGAATAGGAGTTGTAGAAATGAAACAACAGAATTTTATTTTAAGAGAAAACATGTTGAAAGTACTTGCTGATGTAAAAGAACCTTGCATTTTAATTAATGCAAATGCAGGATATGGAAAAACGGTACTTGCCCTACAATATTGCAAAACCAGAGAAATTATGGATGTATGGTATACCTTTATAAAAGCAGATAACAGAAAAAAAGTTTTTATGAAAAATCTAGTGGATGCATGGAAAAAGAAATGTTTGGATTTGGATTTTGAAGTAACTGAGGAAGAGAATTATGAATGGTATATTAAAAGAATGCTGGAAAAATTAAATGAAAATTTAGAAGGAAAACAACTGAGACTGGTATTTGATGATTTTCATTTAATTGATAATTCCGAAATACATAATTTGATGAAGTATTTGATTACTAATATACCACAAAATGCAAAAGTACTTATTTTAGGAAGAAGCTCCATGGCAGATGGGCTTTCAAAATTGATTATGGAAGGCTTCTGTTATTGTGTAGCACAGGAAAGTCTAGCGTTTAGTCTGGAAGAAACAGATTCCTTCGTTAAACTGTTCTCTGATTATAAAGATAAAAAACAAATGGGAAAGATTTTATTTGAGAAATTCAATGGATGGCAGGCAGGAATAAAAGCCGCACTTATTTATTTTGAAAATCAGAAGCCCATAAATTATGAAAAGATAAATTGGGAAGAGCTGATTAGCATTTCATTGCTAACGCAGTACATAGAAGAAGAAATTTATAACTATCTGCCAGAGGAAATCAGGCATTTTCTGAAAATTACTGCTGTATTAGATGAGTTTAATCTGGAATTGTGCAACTATATTTTTCTAAATCAAGAATCAGAACGATTAATATCTATTTTGTTAAGAGAAAATCTATTTATAGAAAAGGTTGGGGAAGATTGTAATACCTGGTATTATAATACTATATTCCGGACTTTTCTTTGCAACCAGCTGCTGCCGAAAGAGAAGGAAGAAATCATAAAGAAGGCGTCATACTATTGCTGTTCCATAGGTAAATATGAAATGGCAATTGATTATGCGATGAGAATACATGACGTCCAGCATCTGAAAAAGGTGTTAGCGCTATATCAGAGTGATTTAGTACAGCATCTGGATGATGGGCTAGTGAAAAAATGTATTTTATATTTTTTGAATGTGGGAAACTGTCTTGGCTCGGATATTTTGGAACAAATAGGAGAATATTTTATTTATAGAAATAAAATGAAAAAATCAGAATATGATTTAAGCAGGGATAGTTTTATTCCAACTAATCAAGAGTGCAGCTATCAAGATTTTTATAAGCTTTTGATACGATATAATGAAAATCAGCCGTATTATAGCAAAAAAATAAAGGATGCACTTTTTGGTTCTGTGCAAAACGTGGAAAAAGCGGACAATCCTGCTGTGAACAAAAAAATAATAGTAAAATCATTTGGCAGGTTTGAAGTGATATTTTCAGAGGATGAAAAAGAAATACCATGGAGAACAAAAAAAGGATGTGAATTATTTGCATATTTGCATGAATTGCAGGGTAAGCCAGTATCAAGGCAAAAAATACTGGAAAAGCTCTGGAATCATTATGTGCCAGATAATGCAGTGGCAATGCTACATAATATGCTGTATAACATCAGAAAGGAACTAGCGGCACATCATTTGGATAACCTGATTCAATATAAGAATAAAATGTATAGTCTGAATATGGAGTATATTCAGTCTGATTTGTCCGAAATGATTTTATTTTGTGAAAGAATTCAGAAAAACGATATGGCTGCTTTACGAAAAAATCAGGATTACTTTTTGGTGTATCCTGGTACATATTTAGGTGATTTTGATTGTGAATGGGGGAGAGAAGGGAAAGAGTATTACGAAACAATGTACATAAAAGGCTGTGTTCTGCTGGCTCAGGAATACATAAAGGAAAAATCCTATGAAAATAGTATTGCTTTTTTAAAAAAAGCACTGGAAATTGACAGCTATTCGGAAAAAATAGTAGGCATGCTTATTTTCTGCTATGGACAACTAGGAAATTACAAACTAGTAAGAAAAAAATACGAAGATTTTTGTATTTTATTAAAGAAAGAACTAGAAATAGAGCCTAGCGATAAATTAAATGAAATATATAGGCATAGTTTTATTGAGGAAAATATAAAAAATGAAAGAGTTTATGTATAGTTTTGTATATAAAAGAGTATATAAAGAAAATGTACAATAGGTGCAACAACTTTTTTGTTAAGAAGGGAGGTATCTGGTTTACTATGCAATAATAGTGATTGCAATAGAAACTGGAATAATATGGCGGAATACTTATCACCAGGTGTGTATGTGGAAGAGTTTGCTTCGGGTGGAAAACCTATGGAAGGTGTTGGTACAAGTACAGCAGGTTTTATAGGGTTAGCAGAAAAAGGTCCTATTGAAGGAGTGCCACAGCTTGTTACAAATTTTTCGGATTTTAAAAGAACATATGGAGGCTATTTGTCAGAAAATGAATACGGAGAGTATCGGTTTTTGGCATATGCAGTAGAACATTTTTTTGTAAATGGTGGTTCTCGCTGCTTTGTTATGCGTGTGGCACCAGCGGATGCAAAATGCTCTGTAGGATTTGCTCCATCCAAAGATGCGCCTGTATTGTCGGTGACAGCAAAAAACCCAGGTATGTGGGGGGATCGAATTGGTATTACGATTTATCCAGCTAGTAAGGCAAAAACTCAGGTGTTGGAGATTATAGAAGCAGCAGAAGGAAAAAAATACCGTGTAAAAAGTGGTGCAGGCTTTAACGTAGGAGATATTGTTGCCTATCGTGAAGAGGAGAAGGTTACATACAATAAGGTCATAAAGAATCAGGATAATATTATTACGTTTGCTAGTGCTTTTGAGGACAGCATTGTAGATACCGATTTATTACCAGCCAGAGTAATTACAACCTGTGAATTTACTTTAGAAGCCAGGTATGAAGATATCGTTGAGATTTATGAAAATGTTTCCTTTAACATTGAGGCATCTAATTTTATTGTAAAAAAGACATCTAAATCAGATTTAATCGCTGTTGAGTATGTTGGAAAGGAAGCAGAAGAAGTAAAATCTCCTTTTGACGAGCTGGCTGAAGAAGGTGCTGTCAGCGTTTCCATTACTTTGGCAGAAGGCAGCAACGGCGCCATATCAGGTGTTACTGCGGCAGAGTTTATTGGTGTAGATAATGGGGCCGGAAAACGAACAGGAATACAGGCATTTGTGGATAATGATGCAGTTTCCATTATGGCAGTCCCAGGGGTAACCGATCCAAATGTTCAGCTTACTTTAGTAGCGCATTGTGAAAACCTGGCAAGTCGTTTTGCTGTATTAGATATACCAAAGGATTCAAAAAAGGTACAAGATGTGATTGCCCATAGAGATATTTTTGATTCTAATTATGCAGCATTATACCACCCATGGCTTCAGGTATTTGATCCGCTAGATAAGAAAAATATTGCAATACCTCCATCGGGTTCTGTTATTGGAATTTATGCAAGAAGTGACAATACAAGAGGTGTTCATAAGGCACCGGCAAATGAGGTAGTAAGAGCCTGTGTTGGACTGGATTGCCAATTTAATAAAGGTGAGCAGGATATTCTGAATCCAAAGGGAGTTAATTTAATTCGTTCCTTTCCTGGACAGGGAATTCGTGTCTGGGGTGCTAGAACAGCTAGCAGTGATGGAAGCTGGAAATATGTGAACGTGCGTCGTTTATTCATTTTTATAGAAGAAACAATTAAGGCAAACACCAGCTGGGCTGTATTTGAACCAAATGATGAAACTCTTTGGGTGCGGGTTCAAAGAACAATTAGTGTATTTTTGACAAATTTATGGAGAGAGGGTTCTCTTGCGGGAACATCTCCAGAGGAAGCTTTCTTTGTGAATATTGGTAGAAATACAATGAGCCAGGATGACATTGATAATGGTAGATTGATATGCGTAATCGGTGTTGCACCTGTAAAACCTGCTGAATTTGTAATCTTTAGAATTACACAGAAAACTAGTGATTCAGCAGAATAAAAATAGGAGAGGAGTGAGCACGGATGGCATATCCACATGGTAGATATAGATATAAGGTTGAAATAGACGGTTTACAGGCAGGAGGATTTTCAGAAGTAACCGGATTTGATGCATCAATTGATGTGATTGAATATAGAGAAGGTGACATGGTACAAACTCCGATGAAAGTGCCTGGATTAAAAAAATATGGAAATATTACTTTGAAAAAAGGTCTTGCTGATTCTAAGGTTTTGTATGACTGGATGATAGCAGGGGTAAATGGTGCAGTTCAAAGAAAAACCATTACCATTACATTGTTGGACGAAACAGAAGCAGCGGTTGCTTCCTGGCAGGTAATTAATGCGTGGCCATCAAAGTATACAGCACCTGATTTTAATGCAACTTCTTCAGAAATTGCAGTAGAGAGTTTGGAAATAGCACATGAAGGAATGACTCGGACAAAATAGTATAAAAAGTGAATAGCCTGCCTTGAGTTAAACTATGTACTTAAGGCGGGTTTTCAAGGATATGGAGGAAATTATATGTCAATGCAGATAGAATATCCATTTACATTACCAAGAGGTTATAGGGATTTACATGGAGAAATACATACTAAGGGAGTAATGCGCTTAGCCTGTGCGGCAGATGAAATTTTACCATTGCGTGATCCAAGGGTTCAACAAAATCCAGGCTATCTGACTATTATTTTATTGTCAAGAGTGATAACAAACCTGGGTACCCTTCCTGTAGTTGATACTACAATTGTAGAAGGGTTGTTTACAATGGATTTGGCTTTTCTACAGGATTTATATCAAAGGATTAATGAGGCTGAGGTGCCTTCTTATAAAGGGATTTGTCCACATTGCCATAAGGAGCTTGATATTCCTATAAATTTTATGGAAGCCGGTCAATAAGTGTTTATCCGGCAGAACAAATATATGAGGAAGCGGCATTTATTGGATATTATATGCATTGGGGGCATGAGGAGATTATGAACCTTCCCCATGGAGAGCGAATTCGATGGTGCAAAGAAATTTCAAAAATTAATAGTAAAATGAACCAGGAGCCTGAAAATATATTTCAGATTTAAGAAGAAAGTACAGGAGGAAAATCATGAACACAAGCAGAGATTATATAACGGGTTGTGAATTTGAGGTTTATTTTGATGATGTAGTACTGAGCTTCACCAAAGTTAGCAATATTGAGACAGGAGTGGAAGTGGACGCTATTATGGAAGGGGGAAATCCCAATCCCGTTTTAATTAGAAATCCCAAAAAGCAGGCAGACAGAATGATTTTTGAAAAAGGTGTTTTGGTGAAGGATGCAAGTACGGATAAATTTTCTGCTGGAAAAAGAGTTTCCAATGTTCTTATTTTTATAAAGATGAACGGAGAAATTATTAAAAAATTTTGCTTTGATTCAGGCATGATTGTGTCAAAAAAGTATGATGAACTGGATGCGTTATCCAACAGAGTTTATATTGAAAAGCTAGAGATTGCACATTCTGGACTGCAATCTATTTTGTAATATCGCAGAGTAAATGAAGTAATGGGAATGATACTATGAACAATAAGAAAATATGGAATATGCAATCAATACTGTTTGCAAAGAATATCATAGAAAAATATTCAAAACTTGAGGAGTATGATTTTGATGCTGGTATACTGGTGTATTTGCAGAAAACAGACCAGGAATCGGAACAAAAAAATGGGAAAGGTATTACTCAGGTTGTAAAGAAAATTACAAACACATATGTAGATAATCGACAATTTCATAGTATTTCAGGTGGGTTGAGAAAATATATTAATATTCGGTATGACAGGTTATATCCTCAAATTTCTTTGACAAGTAAAATGGAGGTGAAACCATACTCGTTATCTCAATCTTTTTTTCATATCCTAAATCAGGCTTTGCAGGGAAATAAACTTCCCAACAGCAAAGAATTATTTCAACGGACAGTAAGAAGGCAGCAGCTGAATTTTCAGAAAGAGCTGTTGGAAAATTCAATTGTAGACATGGCTGCTCAGCTTTTTTCCAAGAATATATCTATGTCCCAGGAGGAAATAACGTTACTAAAAACAGATTTGTTATGTGTATTAAGGGAAAAAAGTCAAGAGGGCAATTATTCTGTTGTGCAGGTTTTGCATGAAATGATTCAAAGAAAAGAAAGCCAAATGCAGAAAAGTTATAAAATAAAAAGGATGGAAACAGCAGAAGAAAATGTTCTGAAAGTAATACAGGAAATTCCAGAAATGGTATGGAACCAGGTAGCAGAAAAGACAGAGTTTTGGAAAGGCTTCGCAAGCCAGGCAGAAGGGGAAGAGAACTGGAGAAGTATCACAAATCGAATAGAACGGGAAGAGAACTGGAGAAGTATTACAAACCAGACAGAGTTAGTAAACCTGTTGAAGGAGAAGAACCAGGAAGAAAAGTATGTGCTGTTACAGAGA
>NZ_FOYZ01000026.1 GCF_900112775.1 Anaeromicropila populeti | reverse complement strand
CATGAATTATCTGAAACGGGAAATGGTAACCCATGGAGTGGAACTTGGGCCTGGAAACGTTCTGAGCAGCCTGATGAAACATAATATATCAGATATTAAGATATATGCCTATGACAAAGAGGAAGAGCAGGAGAAGCTGAGAGCATATATTGAGAAGACAACCATACCGTTTTTATCCAGATGCCTGGGAATTGCAGTAGCAACGAAAAACAACAACTGGAAGGAAGAGGATTACCAGACAGGAGTAAAGGAGCCATACGAGAAAATCCGTCAGATGGAGCAAAGGACAGAGGAAGAGAATCGAAAGGCAACCAGGGAAGAGATGGAGCAGGCAATGGAGCTGCTGAAAAAAATATTTGAGACAAAACAGACAGAAAAAGAAGAGCAGGAGATGCGGTTCAAGCAGTTATTCCGGGATACAGGAACAGAAGATATATTTCTAAAGAAATAAAGTAGTGTCCAGATCATGATAAGTGGAGGTTAGTATGAATTTCGACGTATTAAATAATTTTTCAGAACAGCCTGAAGAATGCGAAATGACAGAGCAGGCACAGGGAATTGCGATAATTGGAATTCATGCACAAATTGGAAGTACGAAAAGTGCAGAAGAATTCTGGGAGGCAGTTAGAAATGGCCGGGATATGATTTGCGATTTTCCCAATGGCAGATGGAAAGATGTGAATGATATATACCAGAAAAAGTACAAAAGAGGGCTGCCGGACGAACTTGCACAGGAAGCCTATCTGGACAGAATTGATTTGTTTGACGCAGAGTTCTTTCATATTACACCAGCAGAGGCAAGGCTGATGTCACCCTTGCAAAGACTTTTCCTGGAATCTGCGTGGACCGCAATTGAAGATGCCGGATATGGCGGAGATTTGATCAAGGGAACCAGAACAGGCGTATACGTTGGATATAGTAAAATGGGAACCCAGTATGAAGAACTGGCAGAGGAAGAAAGTGAAGGCTATAGCGGAGTACTTGTTTCGGGAAATGTTACCTCTCTTATTGCAAGCCGAATCAGCTATCTTCTGAATCTGAGGGGGCCTGCCATGATAACCGATACGGCATGTTCCTCCTCACTAGTAGCTTTGCATCTGGCATGTAAACAGCTTTTGGACAGAGAAATCGATATGGCAGTTGTAGGGGGAATCCGTTTAGCAATTCTTCCAGCGGAAAAAAACAGAGAACATATGGGAATAGAATCCTCTTCCGAAAGAACGAAGACATTTGATAATAGTGCAGATGGTACAGGTGGAGGAGAGGGAGTGATATCCGTTGTATTAAAGCCACTTGTCCAGGCACAGGAGGACGGGGATTCTATCTATGCGGTAATTAAAGGAAGCAGTATCAACCAGGATGGCAGTTCTATAGGGATTACTGCCCCCAACGTGGCAGCACAGGAGGATGTAATTGTAAATGCGTGGAAGGACGCCAGAATAGAACCCGAAACGATTTCTTATGTAGAAGCCCATGGAACAGCAACAAATCTAGGTGATCCAGTGGAAATGGAGGGGCTCAAGAGAGCATTTGAAAAGTATACAGACCGAAAGCAATTCTGCTATATTGGTTCGGTAAAAACCAATGTAGGGCATTTGGATGCAGCTGCGGGATTGGCGGGATTACTAAAAGTCATTATGATGCTTAAATATAAAAAACTGCCTCCTTGTTTATATTTTCAGACTCCAAATAAAAAAATTGATTTTACAGCCTCACCTATGGTTGTAAATGATCTGGTAAGAGACTGGGAACAAGAGGGGAAGACAAGAAGATGTGGAATTAGTTCCTTTGGAATTAGTGGAACCAACTGTCATGTGATTCTAGAGGAATATGTATCAAAACAGAAGGAAAATAAACAGCAAAGGAACCCATATCAAATCGTAACTATGTCAGCCATAACGAAAGTACAGGTTATACAGATTTTTAAAAGTTATCAGGAATTTCTTATGAGGCATCCAGACTGTGATTTTGAAGATTTCTGTTACACTGCTAATGCGGGAAGAGGGCATTATACTTGCAGACTTGCGGTTATAGTCAAGAGTAAAGCAGATTTTCTTAGTGTAAATTTAACGGAAGAAACGATAGGAAAGCAGGCAGAAGAGTATTATTATGATGAACACAAAATAACAGATAGGAAGATGAAAACAGATTCACGATGTATTACAGAGGAAGAACAGCAGAAGCTGTCTGCCCAAGCTGACTATCTGCTTCACGAAATGAAGGAGGACCAGTCCAAAGAAATCCTACAAGCTTTTATTAGTCTGTATATTGGTGGAGCAAATCCAGACTGGAAGGCACTCTATTATGGAGGCGATTATAAACGAATCAATATACCAACCTATCCATTTGCAGGGAAAAGGCACTGGTTAAAAATGAAGTGCAGCGAGGAAAAAGGGAAAAAGCCAGTTTCTAAAACGATGCTGCATCCATTTATTGAGGAGTGTACCGCCAATACGTATGGGATAAGGATTTACGCTTCGGAAATGGCTCCTGAGTTACAGTGGATTTTAAAGGAACACAAAATAAATGACTATTATGTGCTGCCAGGTACTGCCTATATTGAGATGGCACATTTTGCAGGCAGACAGGTTTTTCAGACGGACCAGATTGAAATTAACGATGTTGTTTTTATGTCACCGTTGGTTTGTGGTGAGGGAGAAAGACGTATTTTAAACATAATTTTAAATACAAGACCGGAACATACAGATATTGCTATTGCCAGCCGTAATGAGACGGAAGAGGACTGGGTGTGTCATGTTGAAATGAGCATAAAAGCTAGAAATAAAGAAAGCGAGTTTGGAAAGGAAAATGCAGATCTTCAGCAGATTATGAAAAGGTGCAGGATGCTGGAGCAAGAAAGCTTTTCCCAATCAGATGGTATTGTAAAATTATCTGGACTACGGTGGGATAATACAAAAAAAATCTGGTTCAATGAAACAGAAATTCTAGAATACATGAGTCTAGATGAAAGTCTGGAGGAGGAACGCAAACAGTTCTATTTATATCCAACCTTGCTGGATGGTGCTGTAAACGTGGGAAATGTGCTGACAGAAGGATTTCATTTACCATTTTCCTACAAAAAAGCTGTGTTTGCCCAGGAACTTCCTGATAGATTTTATAGTTATCTTAGAAAAAGAACAGAAAAGAAGGAAGAAGAGATATCTGTATTTGATATTACAATTTATGATGAAAACGGTAAGGAAATAGGCTATATTGAAGAATATGCATTGAAACGGGTGAGAAGACCAGAAGCTTTTATTGCAAATCAGAAAGAAGAGCAGAATAAGTATTATGAAATAAAATGGGTTATTGAAAAGGAAAAGAAACTGAATAGTTCGGACAAGGCAGGAAAAATACTTGTTATTTGTAAGGAAGGGTACCAGAAAGAAACATTCATTCAATCTCTGGAGCTTCAGTCAGGAAAGGAAGTAATCGTACTTGCAATTGGAGAAAATTACAAACAGGATTCAGAAAAATACATTGTGGCAGGAAACAGTCAAGAGGATTTTAATAAGGCAGTTACCACTGTTTCTCACAGCAGAATATCAGATGTGATCTATCGGTATGACCCAGATACAGCAGAAGAGGAAGGTATTAAAAATACAGATTCCATGAAGGCGTTGTTTTATTTGGTCAAAGCCATTTTACATTGTAATATCAGTTATGATGTGGAGTTTACGATTTTAACAAAGCTGGCAATGGAAGTTACGGGAGAGGAAGAAGGAATCAATCCAGCAGAAAATATGCTGGTCCAGGCAGGGCATTGTATAGCCGCAGAATATAACAACTTAAAGTTGAAAGTAATTGACCGGGACGATGCTACAGCAGAGGATGTGATTATTCAAAAAATATTTGAGACAGGCACCATGTTTATTACCGTATTACGTAACAATCAGAGCTATATTCAGAAACTGTCAGCTATCAGACCTAATCAGGAAAAGGATAAGCTGCCACTGAATGAAAAGGGGGTTTATGTAATTGCAGGAGGGTTTGGCGGTATGGGAATTACATTTGCCAGAACCATATTGGAAATAAACCCTGACAGCACGCTTTTTCTTTTGAACCGCAGCTTTGATGAAAGTATGGAGTTGTCATGGATAAAGGAAAATTGTAATCAGAAGCAGTTATTATTTCTGGAATGGGCCGCTGACAAAAAGGTGCATCTAGTGAAAGCAGATCTATCAGATACTGGCCAGTTAAAAAAGGTCTTTGACAGGATTCATCAGGAGCATGGAAATATTGATGGATTAATTCAGGCTGCAGGAGCTAAAGGAGATGGATTCATTTACCGAAAGGAATGGGATACCTTTCAAGCCGTATTAAATCCTAAGGTAGAAGGAACCTGGAATTTATATAAAATGACAGAACAGGATTCAATGGGATTTTTTATGATGTGTTCGTCATTTGCTTCCGTTTTTGGCTCGGCAGGACAAAGTGACTATGTTGCTGCCAATGCATTTTTGGACAGCTTTTCTTACTTCCTTAGAAGAAAAGGCATTAAGGGTATGGTAGTAAACTGGACCGGATGGAGTGAGTCAGGAATGGCATACCAGAACAAGGTGGATACAGAAGCAGGTATAGTAGAATTCTTAACTGATGCAGAAGGAGCAGCAGCGTTTGAACATATTTTAAAATGGCAAAGGACAAGGGTTCTGGCAGGAAGAATACGAATGAGGGCAGCAGAAGGGGAAAGAGAGGAATTGGAAAGAAAAATAGATATGTCGGAAATTCAGCAGGACAGGGAAGAAGTAGTAAGGGAACAAAAAAACGTAAATGAAATAAGTGATGTCATTATAACTGGAAAAAGTATGGACAAGCTGACCGATACAGAAAAACAGATTATTGAAATATGGGCACAGACGCTGGGAGTTTCAGAAATAGATGTAAATGAGAAGTTTTTTGAAGCTGGTGGAAACTCACTATTAACAGCTGCCCTTCATAAGGGAATCAATAAAATATATCCAGGAATTATGTCTATAACAGATATTTTCATCTATTCATCCGTATTGGAAATTTCAGAATATATTGATTCCAAAACAGGAAAGAAGAAGCCAGTGGTGTTTGAAACAATTGAGGAAGATGACGAAGAGATTGATGATTTGCTGCAAAAGTTTGTTAACGGCGATATTAGTAAGGATATGATGGAGCACTTAATTTAATGGGAAAAGGAGAGGCGGTTGCAATGAATAATATTAAAAAATATATTCTCACACAATTAGAAAGTAAAGAAATAACGCAGGAAGAGGCTGCCATATTTTTAAAGGAGCTGCAGCAGAATAAGGGAGAACGGGCAGATGGTGTTGCAGTAATTGGTATGTCGTGCAGATTGCCGATGGCAGATAATACAGATGAATTCTGGGATAATATAGTAAATGGGAGAAATTGTTTTGTTTCAAAGCCACCAGAAAAGATTTTGTGTGAAAAGGCAATTAAAAATCCGTACTATGCAGAATTATTAGAGCTGTCACCTTACGATGAAGAAGAAGGACAAAATCTGGAAAAATATATTGGGGCTTTCATTAATGATATCGACAAATTCGATGCCAGTTTTTTTGGCATATCACCTAGGGAAGCAAAGTATATTGATCCAGGGCAGAGAGTATTTATGGAAACGGCATGGGGTGCTTTAGAAGATGCTGGCTACAGTGTGAATAATATACGAGATACTAATACAGGTGTGTATGTGGGAAAGGATTATTCCAACAGCATTTATTATAAACTGCTGACAGAGCCAGATCCGATGAAATTAACGGGAAACTGGGAAGGTATTCTGGCAAGCAGGATTAGTTACTTATACAATCTGCGGGGACCGGCAATGGTAATTGATACTGCGTGTTCTTCAGGGCTTGTCAGTGTTCACGCAGCGTGCAATGCCATTAAAAATGGTGAGTGTGATATGGCAATTGCTGGTGGTATTTCTATTGGTGCAGGTGGCAGTGACAGTGAAGCAGAGCAAGAGACAAAGGACACAGATGGAGGGGCATTAAGTGCAGTGTCTTCCGAGGACAATAAAGTTAGAACCTTTGATAAAAAATCAACTGGCTCTGTATTTGGAGAAGGAATTGTGGTATTTGTTCTTAAATCACTGAAAAATGCCATAAAAGACAAGGATCATATTTATGGTGTGATTAAAGGAAGTGCTATCAATAATGATGGTGCATCCAATGGATTAACCGCACCAAATCCAGCCGCACAAAGTGATGTAATCATTAGTGCATGGAAAAATGCAAAGGTATCACCAGAGTCTGTCAGTTATATTGAAACTCATGGAACGGGAACATTATTAGGAGATCCCATTGAAATTCTTGGATTAAACAAGGCATTTGAAAAATATACAAATAAAAAACAATTTTGTGGAATCGGTTCTGTTAAGACAAATATTGGACATTTGGTTGCAGCCTCTGGCTGTGCAAGTCTGCTAAAAGTATTGTTATCCATGAACCACCATACATTAGCGCCAAGTATTTATTTTGAAGAGCCAAATCCTCATATTAATTTTGTGGATTCTCCTGTTTATATAGTAGACAAGAAAAGTCAGTGGAAGGATGAGGAACATCCTTTGCGGGCAGGGGTCAGTGCGTTTGGATTTAGTGGAACAAATTGTCATGTAATTGTAGAAGAGTTTAAAGAACCTGTTACTGTCAGCAGAACAAAGGAAAATCAGGTAGTTACCTTTTCTGCCAAAACAGAAACATCATTGAAGGCATTACTGAAAAAGTACCAGCAGTTTTTTCAAAGCCGCAGTGAAATTGATTTGCAGAATCTCAGCTTTACAACAACAGAATGCCGCGGCCATTACGAATATCGTATTGCTATGATTGTTGATGACTATAGTAAATTAACAGACAATATCCAGTATTTATGTCAGAAGGGAATCCAGTCAGATGAGGAAAAGCTAATATTCTTTTCCAAGCACAGTATAGTATCTGATAAGCGTCAACATAAGGCTGATGGGGAAATTTCAGAGAGCGGATTCAGAGAGATAACAACTCAGGTAAATGAAATTGTTGAGGAAATGATGAGCCATTCCCTGAAAAATGATGTTCCAATGCTTACCAAGCTTTGTTCCTTGTACGTAAAGGGTGCAAGCCTGGAATGGAGCAGGCTGTTTGCCAATACCAATGCAAGAAAAATTTCTCTTCCTTCCTATGCATTTGATAAAACAGTTTATTGGGGAGATGAAAAGGTAACTCGGATTCAGGCAGATATCGAAGACAGCGGAAAGAAGTTTCATCCGCTTGTTGAAAAATGTTTGGTTAAAACAATCAATCAAAGCGTGTATTTAATTAAGTTCAGCCTTGATAAGCACTGGATGATTCAGGAACATAAAATTTTGGGAAGTAATATTGTACCAGGGACTACATACATTGAAGTTTGTAAGGAAGCATGCAGAAGGCACTTTCAAAACGATAATGTAATGTTTCACGATATTCATTTCTTAACGCCGCTGGTTGTAAGAAATGATGAGCCTTTTGTGGAAACACATATTATTATTACAGATGAAGAGAATGGAGCTAGTTTTACAGTTGTCAGCAAAAAAATGGACGAAGAGGACAATGAAGTATGGGAGAAACATGCAGAGGGAAGAATTGGTATTCACGATGGTATTGTGGAAAAAGAGATTTCCTTTGGGGATTATGAAAAGATAGAGGAAAAAGAAGATTTTTCATTCCATCTAACAGAAAAAGAGTCTGATGACGGAGTGTACCTTGGACCTAGATGGCGTTGTGTGAATCAGATGTTTAAGTACAAAGAAGGGGATAGGGATATCCTGGTTGCAGAGGTGAAGATTGCAGAACAGTTTAAGGATGATTTAAAAGAATACCAGTATCACCCAAGTATGGCAGATGCGGCGCTAAATTTACCGGTACAAGCATTTACTGGTTTTGAATTATATCTTCCATTCTATTATTCGGATATGAAAATCTATAAGAAGCTGCCTGGGCATTTCTATAGTAAATTAGTGAAAAAAGAAGGTTCATTAGGAGCCGACATTTTAACTTTTGAAGTGACACTATCTGATTTGGATGGAAATGTAATTGCCACAATTGGAGAATATGCAACGAAAAAGGTAAATCAGTTTAATAATTATGTAGCTAACAAATATTATCATGTGACATGGGAAGTAGACGAAAAGCAGCCGTCTTCAGAACAACTGATAATTCCAGAAGGAAATATTATGATTTTTGGTCAGAATTCTTATGTTTCGGAATTAGAAAAGTACATTGATAATGGAAAAAATAAATTATACTACGTGACAGCAGGTGACAGCTATGAAAGGATAGATGCAAACCATTATGTAGTCAATACAGAAGAGGACTATGTGAAATTTATCCAGCAGACAGGGCAAACTTCTTTTTCAGCTGTTTACCATATGAGTACTATTGATTTGGAGCGTAAAACAATTGAACTAGAAGAGTATGACAAGCTTATGGGGGACGGGGTATACAGCCTGTTGTTCCTTACCAAAGCATTACAGAAAGAAATAAAAGGACATACCGATTTGGTACTGGTATCTAGTTATGGTCATTCTGTAAAGGAATCAGATCCAATAAATCCACTAAATGGAGCTTTTCTGTCACTGGCAAAGACTCTGATTCAGGAATGTACCAACCATAGCTACAGATGTCTGGATATAGATGCCAGCACACCAGCTAATCAGCTTGTCAAAGAAATGCTCAGTGCAGACGGCAGATTCCGAAGTGCATTTCGAAACAATGTCCGTTATGTAGAACAATTGTCAGGTGTTGAACTTTCTAAGACGGAGGAGACCAAATTTACAGTTAAGCAGGATGGTGTTTATCTGATCACTGGTGGTACAGGAGGATTGGGAGCTGAAGCAGCCTTATATCTGGATAATGCCAGACATATCTGCCTTTTGGGAAGAAAGCAGGTACCAGACCGTTCGGAATGGAAGGATATACTTGAGAAAAATGAGAACAGAAAGCTTTGTACATTGATTAAGAACCTTATGAATCTTGAGGAAAATGGGGTTGATGTGTTAATCCGCTATGCAGAGGCAGACTGTTATGAGCAGATGAAAGAATTAGTAGAAGAGTTAAAGGATAGATACGGTAAAATCAATGGTATTCTCCATTGTGCAGGCGTTGCCGGAGATGGATTTTTATATACAAAGACGGTGGACAAATTTAATGAGGTTATTTATCCAAAAATATATGGAACAGCTGTGTTAAGTCAATTAACAAAAGAAGAAAATTTGGACTGCTTCATTTTATATTCTTCCATGCAGACTGTATTTGGCGGCGCAGGTCAGGGCGATTACACAGTAGCAAACACATTTTTGGATGGTTATTCCCAATACCTTAGAAACCAGGGAATCAAGGCTAAGTCCATTAACTGGCCAGCCTGGAGCGAAACGGGAATGGCAGCAGATTATCAGGTTGCGGACAGCGTTACCTTGTTTCAAGCAGTGACCAATTCCCAAGGTATTCTGGCGTTAAACAGTATTTTAAATCATAATATCAGCAATGTAATTCCAAGTGATTTAAATTATGCTTTTCTGGCTCAGATCGGGGAAGAAAATATGCCTGTTAACCTGTCAGTAAAAATTAAAAAGAATCTGGAAAGATACAAAAAGAGAAATGCGTCTGACGGTAAGGCAGATATCAGAAAATTTAATCCAGAGGAATTGCTGATTTTAGGAAATGCAGACGACTATACAGAAACACAAAAGCAATTAGCTTATATTTATGCAGAGGTATTAAATCTAAGTGAAATTGATATTTACGAAAGCTTTAATTCTATGGGCGGAGATTCGATTATTGCTACAGAGGTATTAAAAGTGTTAAATCAGATTTACGGAGATTGTCTGAGCATTTCGGATATGTTTTCCTATTCCACCATTGAAGAAATGGCAGCATACATTGACTCAAAAAGGGAAGATGCTTGTACAGAGGTAGAAGATACCAACCAGTACGAAAAAATGATGGATAAGTTTGAAAAAGGCGAAATTGACGTAGAAGATATGATTGATTTTTTTGACGAAGAAAATGAATAGACTAACAGAAAAATACAAAGGAAAGGAGTGATATGCAGCTCTTTGCTGCATACAGAACCATATGAATTTAGCAATTGTTTTTCCAAACGAAGATTCTTTTTACAGAAGAATGGGAATTGAAATATATGAAAATTTTGAAAGTTTTCAGAATCTTCTTAAGAGGGCTGAAAAGTATTCTAGGATGAAGCTGAAGGATGTGCTTATCTATGAAAATTGTGATTATGACTGGGATATTGTTTCTAAACGGGTTGCGGTACTCCTTACCAGCATTGGGTTTTATCAGATTTGGAAGGAAATATATCAAACAGAGTGTGATACCTTGATTGGCTACGGAACAGGATATTTAGCAGCATTGGTTTGCGAAGGGGTTTTAAAGGAACAAGATGCAATATCAATGCTTCAGAAAAAAAAGGTGAATTCAGGGGCTGTAGTAGAAACAGCTAGTTCCAAAACCATTTGTTTATCCAAAGGGAGATTACCTCAGTCAAAACAAGATATTTTAGAGGAAATAGAGTATTGTTTATGGAATACTCCAGATGACAGGAAATGGAATGAAATCATTCAGAAAATGGACGGAAAGCTTCTGTTGGAAATAGGACCAGATCATAAACTATCCGATCGGCTGCAAAACGTTTCCTGTGGAGCATTTACCTGGCTTGATCGGGAAGGAGATTCTGCTTATATTCTGGAAAATTTCCAGATGAAGAAATTTTTTAACAGGCAGTACGGGGTACGGAGGCTCCTTGCCGTTATTGCAAGTACACAGAATTATAATCCAGAAGAGGAATCCCAGGAAAAGATACTGGAATGCTATTCAGCGGTAAAAAAGGTGCTGGATGTATCATTGCAAGGTGGTGGGACAAAAATATCGGACGATGACTGGAACTTATGCGTTGAAAAAGTAAAGGAAAATTTTGCAATTAAAAGAACAACAAAGGATGAAATAAAAAAACGACTAGAAAAACTAGAGAAGGAAACCTTCATTGAATTTCAGGAAAGCTTCAAGGATACAGTTAATTAATGAGATGAAAAGAGGTTAACAATGTACAATGTAAACGATATTTCAAAATATATTTTGCAAGAATTAAAACAGGGAAACATTAGCAAAGATGCCGCTTTAAATTTAGTGAAAAAACTTAATATGAAAGATGAAATTGCCATTATCGGAATGGGATGCCGGCTGAAGGATACAGAAGACTATGAAGAATACTGGGATACTATTGTAAAGGAAAATGGTAAGGTTCACCGATGCCAAAAAAGCCGTATTGATTTAATCCGATCCAATATGCCGTCTTCAACAATCAATGAGGAGACTAAATTTTCTAAGGGCAGCTATATGGACGGGCTGGATATGTTTGATTATAGCTTTTTTGGTTTTAAAAAAGAAGAAGCAGATTATCTGCCTCCATCCTTAAGAATTTCTTTGGAAGTTGTTTACCGTGCATTAGAGGATGCGGGATATCTGGGTGAACAGCTTCAAAATAATAAAATGAGTGTATTTCTGGGAAACAATTTTACAAAGGATACCTATTTTTCTTATTTAAAGATGTGTCTGGAGAACCAGTTTTATTCCATACCATTAGAAGGAAATCTTTTTAATATTACCAGTGGACTGGCAACAAGAATTGCAGGATGTTTTGATTTAAAAGGGATGGCTTATATGGTGGATGCCAGCTGTCCTTCAGCGGCGGTGGCAATTCACAATGCCTGTACGGCCATTAAAACGAAACAATGCTCGACTGCAATTGCTGGTGGTATGCTGTTTGATCTGACTCCAATAAAAAGATGCAATATGTCCAACTGGATTTTCCTGCATCCTGATGATGTAATTACAAAAATGTTTGATGAAAATCCAGGTGGAGGGTATATTGGGGAAGGAATGGGCGTGCTTGTTCTAAAATCCCTGAAGGAAGCCATAGAAGATGGAGATTCCATTCATGGTATCATCAGTGGCATGTCTTTTAATAATAATGGAAGTGACGGCAATTTCACTCAAAGCTGTATGGAGGATGTGAAAACAGCAACGGTAAATGCCTTTAAAGATGCCCAGGTAGATGTAAATGATATCGGATTTTTAATTGATGAAGGATATCCCAATAAAATGGAGCAGGGAATTGAGCTGTCAGGACTAATAGCTGGATTCAACCGTTTTACAAATAAAAAACAGTTTTGTGGCTTAGGTGGAATTGCAAATTATGGATACCTGCAATCGTCTATTGGTGTATTTTCCATGATGTTGTGTTCTCTTGCATTAAAGAAAAAAATAATTCCTCCAGTTTATCATTTTTGTACACCGACGGATGCTGTAAATTTGTGCAGGAGTCCTTTTTATGTCAGTGACATCCCGAAGGAATGGATTTGCCAGGAGGGACATTCCAGATATGCCGTTTCTCATATTTACGGATATGGGGGGACTAATATGGTATTTGTGCTGAAAGAGCCGCCAGCAGTTGAAAAGAAGGAAAAGAGAGAAAGAGAACAGGAATTATTTATTTTGACGACAAAAACAAAAAAGTCTATGCTAAAAATGATAGAACAGTATATTACGTTTTTATCGGAAGAAAAGGATGTAAACTTATTGGATATTTGCTATACGGCATCAACCAAGCGGATGATTTTCAGAGAATACAGACTGGCAATAGCTGCTCATGATGTTCAAGATTTAATTGGAAAATTGAAAATGGTTCTGCGAGGGGAACTAAATTCAGAGGAGATTGTTTTTGCAGAACATGAGGTTACAGAGAAGGAGAAGAACACAAAGATAAGATATACTTCCGTTAGTGATAAAACATTATGTGAAATTGCTGCTGAATTTGGACAACAAAAAAGTTTCTTATTTGGGGAACTGTATCAGGACTGTGGGGCAGAATTTTGTAAAATTCCTAAGTATATTTTTGATAGAGAAAGCTGTTGGGTATTTAAGGATAAAAATATGAACCAGTTAAAATTCATACTACAAAATATTAAGGCAGGAAAAAGTACGGAACAAGGCGATAATCATTAGAAAAGGAGGCATTATTAGCATAGAACAGGTGCTGATAAGAAAACATATGGAAAAAAGAGCATTTTTATTTTCAGGACAAGGCGCCCAGTATGTCGGAATGGGAAAAAGAATATGTGAAAAGTCAAAAACGGCAAGGGAAGTGTTTGACGAGGCAAGTGAAGCATTAGGGTATGATCTTAAGAAAATGTGTCTGGAAGGAAGCAAGGAGGAACTGACGCTGACGTATCATGCACAGCCAGCAATTCTGACAGTTAGTACAGCGATGTACCGAATTTGCTTAGAGGAAGGAATCCGTCCAGACATTATGGCAGGCCATAGTCTGGGAGAAATCTCTGCATTAACCTGTGCAGGCGGAATTGCGTTTCGGGATGCCGTAAGAATTGTAAGAAAGCGTGGAGAGTTTATGCAGGAGGCAGTTCCTGTAGATAAGGGGAGAATGATTGCGGCAGGAACAAGAGAGGCAGAGAAGCTAGAAGAAATCTGCAAAAATGCCAGCCGGGAAGGAAGAAAGGCGGTTATCTCTAATTATAATTCTCGAACCCAGTATGTGGTGTCAGGAGATAAGAAGGCGGTAGAGGAAGTGGCAGAGAAGCTGGAAGCAGAAGGAATCCGTGTCAGCTATCTGAATGTAAGTGCACCATTTCACAGTCC